>LSNW01000032.1 GCA_001566965.1 Methylothermaceae bacteria B42
TCACCATCATGAACGCCATGATTAAAAATAACACCCCTTGGACGCCAAAAATGGCTTGACAGGGAACACGGTTGCTCTCCCTTTGGGAGAGGGGTTGGGGAGAGGGTGTGACGGCGCTGTCCTTGCCGTTACCGGAACAGACCAACCAAAGGGGTACCAGCAGTTGAGTTATTGTCAAAACCATAGGCGGATCAATTGATGCAGTTGAATTTAGGTGAGTTGCTACAATCGCTATTGTCTGATTTCTTGCCCGGTGGAAAGGGTGGATTCCACCCTCAAATTGAAACTCCTCCGCAGCAATCATTCCAGCAACTTCTTCAGGGGACACAAGAAGCCATCCAATCAACGCAGCCGGATATACCCTTAGCTTTAACGATTAAGCAACTGAAGCCGGTCCATGGCCTGCCAATGGAACCTCAAGACTTCAAACCTTTATCCTTGGAGACCCTTGAAACTACGGAAGTAAAGAAACCTTATTTCTTGACAGAGTTTCAGCGTCCCGGGACTGGGGAGTTCCATGAAGAAGCAGGGATATCAATGGCACAAGAACCAGGGGATCCAGCTCAGATCCTGTTGCCTGCCCCTCCCACTTTCTTACCCTCGGCAACGCTATCGGAGGAAGTCGGTGAATCCGTTCCGCTACCAATAAACGAGGCGCATATTCCAGATGATGGAGAGTTTGCTGAACTTGATTTAACGCAAATTGAGGACTGGGGTTCGGCGGCAGATGGTTTTCTTGATGAGACAGCATTGTCCTCTCGGTCAAATGAGTCGCATGTGTTGAAACTGGGTACGCCAGAGGCAAATCCTGAGCCGGAGCCGGGCAAGCTGGCTTCTAAGCTTATGCGAGAAGATACGGCATTGCCCGAACCGTTGAACAACAAGTTCTCCAATCTGGAACAGGCAACATCAGCTTCGAGGTTTGAGCCGGAAACAGGTAAGCCGGCTTCTAATCCCGTGCTGGAAGAAGCGGTATTGTACCATCAGTTGAAAAAGTTCAACCATTTGGACAGGGCGGTGCCAGCATCGGGTCCTGGGCCGGAAACTGGTAAATTCGTTTCTAACCCGGTACCGCAACCAGCGTTATCTGCGGAATCAAACAACCCGCCCGGTTTGAACATCCCAACACAAAACTCCCTTCCTGGAACGGAGGATAGTGCACCGGTTCCTGCAACTATGTCCGAAGAAGCGGCGTTACCGCAACAGTCCGATAAGCCATCTGTTCTAAAAAATAGGATGGCGCAAGTTTCAAGTCTGGCGCAGGAAATTGGACCGGATGCTAGTTCCGCACCGGAAGAGGTGGCCACGCCAGTGCAGTCAGACAAAATTTCTGATTTGAAAGTAACGGCTCAAGCGCTACATCCTGGGGCGGAATCCGGAAAGCCAGCATCAGATTTTGTGACTCCGGCAAATGCTGCTGCTATGCTGAATGGTGAGGAGGCGCCCGCGCAACAAGTTTCTCAGGTGACAGAAACTGCTGTGAAACAAACTGCCGAAACAGATGGCATGCCAATGCAATCTTCACCTGTTCCAAACCGGCAAGTGTCGCCATCGGAGAAGGGCAACTTTTTATCCTTGGAGCGCCCCTTGGGAGGGCAGGGATGGGCGGAGGAATTGGGTGAGCGTTTGTTGTGGATGCAGAATAAATCGGTACATGTGGCCGAGCTTCGCCTCAACCCGGCCCATTTGGGTCCGGTGGAAGTGAAAATTCAGGTGAATAAGGAGGAAACCCTGGTTCATTTCACCGCGCAACATGCGCCGGCACGGGAGGCAATTGACGCAGCGCTTCCCCGCTTAAGGGAGATGTTTAACGCGCAACAATTATCGCTTGCCCAAGTGGAGGTTTCTTCCCACAATGGCTCTGATCAGAAGCAACCACACCAAGAACAGCACCATTCTTCCGCGAGCCGATGGCCGAATTGGAGCGAAGAAGGGGAAGATTTCGCGCGGGAAAAAGAAGAAAGGCGGCTATCCCAAGGACACCGCCTTTTGAATATCTATGTTTGAAGTGCCTTGAGCCCCGGCAATTTCCGGTTATTCCTCTTCGCTGGAGGCTTTGGCAGGTTCTTGAGGTTTTGGTTTTTCGGCCTTGACTTCATTCGGCGGAGCGTTGTCCGCTTGGGGAGGAGGGAGCAACGCTGCCGGGGTTGGCGAAGGCTTTTTGTCCTGAGCAGGTTCTGAAACAGTCGGCTGCGCCGGGTTTTGAGTTTCGGGGCCGGTTTGTCTTGTTCCCTCGGAAGCAGAGTTCTTGTTTTGTCCTCCCTGAGTATGACGTCTTCCACCCCGACGGCGGCGGTTGGTGCCTCTGCGGTTGCTTTGGCGTTTGCGGGGCGGTTCATGTGCGGGTTGCTCTTCGGGAGAAGCGTCTTGCCTCGGTTCCAGGGTATTTTCCGCGGTTTTTCTGGGGCGGCGGGTTTGTCCGCGACGGCGTCCGCCACGGGTTGTGGGAGGCCGGCGTTGAGGTCTTTCAGCCGTTGTTGTTTCCTGCAGGGGCTGTTCGGCAGGTTTTTCTTCGGGTTGAGCCTCTGCGGTTTTGCCGCCACCTACCAGCTTGCGCCAGAAACGTTTGATTAAATCTTTTGAAGAAGCTTTGCTTTGCACCGGCGCGGGCGTTGTCGGCAGGAAGTCCTTGACCGCTGGTTGTTCGATTTTTTTGGCGGATTCGCTGGCAAAGTCGGGAATCTGGCTTTCTTCCTTGGGAATTTGTTCGTAGCTGATTTGCTCGACTTCTTCACCGTCGCGCATCCGCTGGATTTCATAGGCCGGCGTTTCCAGATGCTTGGAAGGCACAATGACAACACTGACTTCATGGCGTTTCTCAATCTGTTCCAGCATGTGCCTTTTTTCATTGAGCAGAAAGGTGGCTGGTTCCAGGGGCAGGTGGACTACCACTCGTCCAGTATTGGGCTTGATGGCTTCCTCCTCAATAATCCTGAGGATTGACAATGCCAAGGACTCTGTCCCGCGTATGGTTCCCTGGCCCTGACAGCGGGGGCATGGAATCAGGCTGGATTCTCCCAACGAAGGACGCAGCCGCTGGCGGGACATTTCCAGCAGGCCAAAGCGTGAAATGCGCCCAATTTGCACCCGGGCCCGGTCGCTTTTGACGGCTTCCCGCAATTTGTTTTCCACCGCTCTTTGATTACGGGAAGCGAGCATATCGATAAAATCGATCACAAATAACCCGCCCATGTCCCGCAACCGCAATTGGCGGGCGATTTCTTCGGCGGCTTCCAGGTTGGTGGTCAACGCGGTTTCTTCAATATTGCCGCCTTTGGTGGAGCGGGCCGAATTGATATCTATGGAGGTTAGGGCTTCAGTATGGTCGATGACAATGGCACCGCCCGAGGGGAGAGGCACTTCCCGGCGGTAAGCAAGCTCAATTTGGGATTCAATCTGGAACCGGCTGAACAATGGCACCGTATCTTCATACAGCTTGGCTTTGCCAATTAAGTTGGGCATGACCTGCTGCAGGAAGTTGCGTACCATGCGGTAGGTGGCCGGGTTATCGATGAGAATTTCGTCGATGTCGGCGCGCAAGTGATCGCGCAAGGCACGGATGATGACGTTACTTTCCTGGAAAATCAAAAAAGGGGCTTGTCTTTCCTGGGCTGAGCGCTCAATGGCGTCCCACAACTGCAGAAGATAGTTGAGATCCCATTGCAATTCCTCGGCGGTTTTGCCTTCCGCCGCGGTGCGGACAATCAGCCCCATGCCTTCGGGAATATCCAGGGAAGCAACTATATCTTTGAGATCACTGCGGGTTTCAGATTCAATCCGGCGGGAAATGCCGCCGGCCCTGGGGTTGTTGGGCATGAGCACCAGGTAACTGCCTGCCAGGGCGATATAGGTGGTCAATGCAGCGCCTTTGTTGCCGCGTTCTTCCTTTTCAATTTGGATAACCAATTCCTGGCCTTCCTGAATCAGCTCCTTGATTTGCGCCCGGCCTTCCTCCGGGTTTAAAGGCCGGGAGAAGTACATCGGGGCTATTTCCTTTAACGGCAAAAATCCGTGCCTGTCAGCGCCGTAATTGACGAAGACCGCTTCCAGGCTGGGCTCGATTCGAGTGATGATACCTTTGTAAATGTTGGCTTTTTTCTGTTCGCGGGAAGGAACCTCAATGTCAAAATCGTAAAGTTTTTGCCCTTCAACCAGAGCAACCCGTAGCTCCTCTGGTTGAGTGGCATTGATAAGCATTCTTTTCATGCAGATTATCCTTTTGCGTCCAGGGGAACGAGCGAGAAGTACTGCTAGTCACAGTTTGATGTTCCTTTATGCTGTTAAGGAGGGCAGTGAATGCGTCGGCATGAAGTAGCTTCGACGGATTGGTAGAACTGCCTGGACTTCTCAAGCTTCGTTCATTTTTATGTTTATTGTTCAGGCCACTCGTTTGAATGTTAGATCGTTTACAATGGCCTGATTGTAAATTGTTTTGTTTCTGTTATGACACGATTACCGGTGCATGGTTCAAGTATAGGGTATTGGCGGCAATCTTTATCCCAAGTGGGCGCTAAAAGAGTTTCCCCGGGGATTCAGGCTAGTGTCAAGCGTCACATTATAACGACAAGCATCGGTAAAATCCATGATTCATCAAATGTTTATGGAAAAAAATAAACCGCAGGTCCAGTTGCTGAAAATCAGCCCTGATGATGCTGGTCAGCGCATTGATAACTTTCTTTTTTCCCGTTTGAAAGGGGTGCCCAAAAGCCGGGTGTATCGCTTGCTTCGTAAAGGCGAAGTTCGCGTCAACAAAGGGCGGATCCGGGCCCATTACCGGATTCAAGCCGGGGATGTTATCCGGATACCCCCATTGCGGATGGTTCCAGAAGCACCGGCAGCCATTGCCCCTAAAAACGTGGAAAAATTTTTGGAAAGCCGGATTTTATACGAGGATGCGTATTTGCTCGCCCTGAATAAACCCGCTGGAATGGCGGTCCACGGTGGTAGTGGGCTGCAAGGCGGGGTGATTGAATATTTGCGCCATATCCGGCCAAGGGAAAAAAGTCTGGAGCTGGTACATCGGTTGGATAAGGATACTTCCGGCTGTCTTTTGATTGCCAGAAAAAAGCAAGTATTGCGTCAGCTGCACGAAATACTCAGGGAGGATTACATCGATAAACGCTATCAGGCATTACTCTCCGGCGCTTGGAAAGAGCGCTTTAAGCGTGTGGATGCCCCGCTGCGGAAATTTGTTCAGCGCGGCGGGGAACGGTTTGTCAAAGTGGATGGAAGCGGAAAGGCTTCAGTGACGGAATTCCGACGTCTGGAAGCTTTTGCTGACGCTACCTTGGTCGAAGCCCGGCTATTGACCGGCAGAACCCATCAAATCCGTGTCCACGCCGCCCATTTGGGGCATCCCATTGCCGGAGACGAGCGCTATGGCATGGAAGAAATTAACCGGGCGTGGCACCGTTTTGGGCTCAAACGGTTATTTCTTCATGCATGGCGATTGACTTTTAACCATCCTGTTACTGGCGCTAAGCTCCAGGTGGAAGCCCCCCTGGAGCCAGAATTGTTATCCTTGTTGACCCAGCTGGAAAAAGCGTAAACGGTTATGCTGCTTGTTGCTGAAATCTGCCAGTATTCATGGGATCGCCCGGTGGGCCAAGGGGTGGTGTCTTCTCCAGCACCTGGAAAGCGTCGTGACGAATATGATTGCGCCGCATTTCTTCCCGGAGCAGGTCTTCAGTGACAATGCCTTGTTCCAGGCATTCCCTGAGCAGGCCAAAAAACAGATTTTCCTGGTTTCGATCGGGGTGAAGCCGGTAGGTGCCCAAAAAAGCATGATCGCCAAACAGGCGGCGCCGGGTGCGCATGAGCCAACCAATGGGAGGGAACAGGCGAAACCGGTCCGCCGGCGTCCAGTCGATGGGCAGGCCGGTTTTCCAAGGTTGGGTCAGGCGGCGGGTGTTGTGCAAGAGTTTGGTGTTGGGTGTCAGGCGGTCAAAATCGTTCCATTCAGGTTCCAACAGGCCGATATTCTCTTTGGGTTCGTTGCGCAGTCCAATCCAGTCTACATAATCTAATTCAAAGGCAAACATGGCCCGGAATTGTTCCTCGCAGCGCCAATGGGTGAGCTTGGCGCAATCGAGGAGCATGACGCTGCTGGCGTAACATTTATCGATCCACCATTTGGGGCCGGAACGGGGGCGGCACCAAATGGTCTTGCCTTGCATATCCCGGGACAGCAACTCCCAAACATCAGAAACCGCGAAGATATCCGGATCCACAACCACTGCCTTGCCCTGATAATTCATCAGTTCCGGGGGCATGAAACGCAGTGGGGTAAAGGATTGCAGGTCTTCGTTATGCCATATCCGCTCCACGCCATCACGCAGAAAGGGTTTGCCCTCCATTTCCTGGAAGAAAGGATAATCCTTGTGATGGATGATGCGGACATCGAAGCGGTCGCCATGGGCGGAATTGCGCTTCATGGAATATTGAGAGACTAGCGCGCCAACCCATTGTTTGTGATTTGTGTGAATAAAAACACAATAATCGCTGGCCGTTGATTTGTTCATACGTTCACCACCTGTTTAGGTTGCATGGAAGAGGTATAGCCGAAGCTTGGGTCCAAAAGGCTTTCGACCAAGGCATTAATTTGAGCGCATTGATTATCATCAAAATAGTCCTGCCAGCCACCTACTTTGGCTCGGCGGACTTTATAGGAATTGAGGTTGGATTTATCCTTGGGCACTAGTCGGCTGCCGCTGAAGCGGAATTTCTTTTCCTGTTCCAGTTTGCGCATATTCTCAATGGATGAAAATTCAACCGCGTCCAAAATCGTCTTTTCATCGCCTGGGGTGCCGAGGAACTGGGTCATTCGTTTTAACTGATTGGCGGTATCGGCGCGCAGATCCTCATAACGAACAATTAGCAGATGTTCGATTTTAGAAACCTCCCGTGCCCAAAGATTCATGAAGTCAATGATTTTTGGCAGGCCGACATCGGTGTCCATGACAAAATCAAAGATGGAAATGTCTGCGCCGTGGGGTGGATAGCGGTTGAGCTTTTTCTTGCCCGGCCGCATCCGGTATTTCCATTGAAAGAACTGGGAGACGGCGACATCCCGGGGGTCGCGTACGAGCAAGATGGTTTTTTTGTGATAGTAATCGGACTTATTGCCGTGGTTGCCGGTATAGTCCTTTAAATAATTATCATGGGTAAAGAAAATCTTTGGAATTGCGGGCCGCAGCCGGTGCATGTTGTCAAAACCCAACAGTTGATAGCCAGGCAATTGATGCAAGGTCTGATAAAAACGCGACAACATGACTCGCAGCCAGGTTCTGCCGCTTTTGCCATAGGACACAATTACGGCGTCGCAACGCCTGAGTTTGCTTGCCTCATTCCTACCCCTGAGCCAGCGTTCCAATTGAATTCGCTGTTGGGAAGGAAGGAAGAAACAAGCGCCTAAGATGGCATTGCGAGTCAGAATTTTGCTCAAATTTTGTACAAGGGGATGCATGAATTATTTCGCCGAATAAGATTGTGGGTGGATATTAGCTTTTATTTTACACTTACTTTTTGTGAAATTGATGACAAGTTGTGGTGGATTTGCATAAAAAATACAATTTGTTGTTTTTTGTTTGCTATAATTTGGATGTGAAGAAATATGGTCTAGACGGGGTAAAGTGCCCATGTGGTTCTTGTTTGGCAATGCACTGAAGCGGGAGATCTCATTCAACCCATATCCCAAGGTATGGGTGCTGCTAAACCAGCGGGCTGGAGAAAACACCCAGGTTTTGGCGTTGGCGGAAGCTTTGGGCTGGCCATATGAAGTAAAACGCTTCACTTATCGCACAGGCGTTCCCTATTTGTGTTTACAAGCCTCCTTGGCAGGCATTATTAAGGCCAAATCCGATTCGCTTAACCCGCCCTGGCCCGATCTGATTATCAGCGCGGGCGCTCGTAACGAACCGATCTGCCGTTGGGTTCAGCAGGAGGCCAAAAAATTGGGCCATCAAGTACGGTTGATACATATTGGAAGGCCCTGGAACCGGCTTGACAAGTTTGATCTGGTCATCACTACCCCGCAATACCGTCTGCCCCAGCGGCCCAATGTTTTACACAACAGTTTGACGTTACATCGGGTGACGACAGCCCGTCTTGAAATAGAAGTTCAGCGCTGGCAATCGCGCTTGGCGCATCTGCCTCGCCCCAGAATTGCTGTTATGATTGGTGGTTCTAGCGGTCCATATGTCCTCGACGAAAAGGCAGCACGCCGGCTGGCAAACCAAGTCAATGAGTTGGCAAGGAAAATGGGTGCTTCTTTGTTGGTGACCACCAGTGCCAGGACCCGGCCTGGGATTTTAGATGCAATCAAAAACGTGGTGACGGTACCCACCTATTTTTTTGAGTGGTCACAGGGTCAAAAAGACAATCCTTACTACGCCTTTCTAGGGATGGCCGATCATATAATAGTTACGGGAGACAGCGTTTCCATGCTAACGGAAGCGGTGGCCACGGGCAAGCCGGTACATATCTTTGATCTGCTGGATGAGAGTGACTTTCCGTCGCTGCGTGACTGGAATCTTGAAACAATGCGTGCTTGTATTTACCGGTGGGCGATGCAATGGATGCCCAGGCGGTTAACCCGGGATGTTTCCCTGGTTCATCAACGGGTCATCAGGGAAGGACAGGCGGTTTGGTTGGGCCAAACTTTTGTAAACGGCCCCAGAGTCTCGAGTCTAAAGGATAAAGATCTGGCCATCGCCAGGGTTCGGTCTCTGTTTTACGATCGAGAATTCACTCCTGTTGGAAAAAGAGTCAAACCGGTAGTTCGGGAAACGAAACCGGCGATGACCGCCTGAGTGCCTGCTTTTATAGTGCCAAACTGGCTTTGCAGCCGCCAGTTTGGCATCGTTTTAATCCGTTTCTCCTCTATACTTAAAAAGCCATTCCTAAGCTAGCTTTTTCCTCTGCATCCTTAAGAGCTTACGCGACATTTTTAACCTGTCACCTCCTAGCTAACAAGACCACACCCGCCCTTCAATCAATCTTTTGCGTGTTTAAATGACGTGGTCCTGTCTTGGCTAACCAAAACCCTTGACCCTGGTTTGGGTTTCTGCTTACGATGGGAAGGGTTTGTTCTTTGCTGGCCACTGTCGTTTAGTTCTGGTAAAGAATGAGCTGGAAAGGAGAGAAAAACTTAAAAATCTGACAATAAAGAGGAGCAAGATCGCAATGAAAATCGGAGTTCCAAAAGAGGTACACGAGGGCGAACGCCGGGTGGCGACGACCCCTACCGTGGCCGAGCAGTTGCAGAAATTGGGCTTCACTGTAGCCATTGAAGCGGGCGCGGGCGCCGAGGCCAACTTTTCCGATGACGCTTACCGGGAGGTGGGGGTTGAGATTATCGACGACGCCCGCAAGCTCTGGGAAGCGTCGGACATCGTGCTTAAGGTTCGCCCCCCAGAGGTGCATCCTTTTTGCGGCCCGGAAGCCGAATTGCTGCGGGAAGGGGGTAATCTCATTAGTTTCATCTGGCCGGCCCAGCACCCCGAGTTACTGGAAAAATTCAAGGAAAGAAAGGCCACCGTACTGGCCATGGATTGTATTCCCCGGATTTCCCGTGCCCAGAAAATGGATGCTTTGAGCTCCATGGCCAATTGCGCGGGTTATCGTGCAGTGATTGAAGCCGCCGAACATTTCGGCAGTTTTTTTACCGGCCAGATTACCGCTGCTGGCAAAGTGCCCCCTGCCAAGGTCTTGATTATCGGCGCTGGCGTGGCTGGTCTGGCGGCTATTGGCGCGGCGGTCAGCCTGGGGGCGATTGTGCGGGCTTTCGATGTGCGGCCCGAGGTAAAAGACCAAGTGGAGAGCTTGGGCGCTGAATTCCTGCAAGTGGAAATGGAGGGAGAAAGCGGCACCGGCGTGGGCGGCTACGCCAAGGAAATGAGCGAAGAATTCATCAAAAAAGAAATGGAAATCTTCGCCCGCCAGGCGATGGAAGTGGATATCATCATCACCACGGCTTTGATTCCCGGCAAGCCGGCGCCAAAATTGATCACCAAGGGCATGGTGGAGTCCATGAAGGACGGCAGCGTGATTGTCGATCTGGCGGCGGAGCAGGGTGGCAACTGCGAGTTGACCGAGCCCGGCAAGGTGGTCAAGAAATTTGGCGCTACCATTATTGGCTACACGGATCTGCCCAGCCGCATGCCGACGACTTCCAGCCAGCTTTACGCTACCAATCTGCGCCATTTGTTGGCGGAGCTATGTCCCGAGAAGAATGGCGAAATCAACGTCAATATGGATGATGTGGTCATTCGCGGCGCGACGGTTGCCAAAGACGGTGAAATCACCTGGCCGCCGCCACCGATCCCCGTGTCCAAGGAAGAAAAGCCCGCCCCCGCCGCCGTGGCGCCTCCGGCAGCGGAAGAGAAAAAGGAGGAAAAGAAAAAACTGCCCAAAGAGTGGGTGACCGCTATTGTGATGGCCATTGGCGGTTTGGCGCTTTATGGTGTGGGCATGGTGGCGCCGCCGGAGTTTTTGTCGCACTTCACGGTATTCGTATTGGCTTGTTTTGTGGGTTACATGGTGATCTGGAATGTTACCCCCGCTTTACATACTCCCTTGATGAGCGTCACCAATGCCATCAGCGGCATTATCGTTATCGGCGCGTTGATACAAATTTCATCGCCTGGAATCCTGCTCAAGCTGTTGGCCGGGATTGCGGTACTGATAGCCAGCGTCAATATCTTCGGGGGCTTTTGGGTGACTCAACGCATGCTTGGCATGTTCAGAAAATAAGGGAGGAAGAAAAATGCCACAAGGCGTAATAATTGTTTCGTATATTGCCGCCACGATATTGTTTATCTTGGCGCTGGGGGGGTTGAGTCATCCTGAAACCGCTCGCCGGGGAAATCTATTCGGCATCATCGGGATGACCTTAGCCATTGTCGCCACTTTACTATCAGATCAGGTGACCTCGTATTCTTTCCTGATCATCATGATGGTGATTGGCGGCAGTGTCGGGATTTATGTGGCCCGCAAGGTGGAAATGACCCAGATGCCGGAGCTGGTGGCCATCCTCCACAGCTTGGTGGGTCTGGCCGCGGTCTTGATCGGGTTTGCCAACTTCATCGACCCGACGGCCGAGTTCGAAGGCGCCGCCAAGACCGTCCACGAAGTGGAGATCTATCTCGGCATCTTGATTGGGGCTGTCACCTTCACTGGGTCGGTGATTGCGTTTGGTAAATTATGCGGCAAGATTTCCGGAAAACCGGTTTTGTTGCCAAGTCGTCACTGGATCAATCTGGCTATGTTGGTGCTGGTTATTTTGCTGGGTAAGTGGTTCCTGGGCACGGAAAGCACCGGCGCCGGCATTATGGCGCTGATATTGATGACGTTGATCGGCTTTGCCTTTGGCGTGCACATGGTGATGGCCATCGGCGGTGCCGATATGCCGGTGGTGGTTTCCATGCTCAACAGCTACTCGGGATGGGCGGCATCGGCGACTGGATTCATGCTGTCCAATGACCTTTTGATTGTGACCGGCGCGTTGGTGGGTTCCAGCGGGGCCATCCTGAGTTACATCATGTGCCGGGCCATGAACCGGAATTTCCTCAGCGTGATAGCCGGTGGTTTTGGCACCGAGGGCGGTGCCCCTGCCGCGGCAGCCGGGGAAGCTGGGGAGGTGGTGTCCATCGATCCAGAGGAAACGGCTGAACTGTTGGAAAACGCTAAAAACGTCATTATCGTGCCGGGTTACGGTATGGCAGTGGCTCAAGCCCAATACACGGTTGCTGAAATCGTCAAAACCTTGCGCGACAAGGGCGTTAATGTGCGTTTTGCCATTCACCCGGTGGCGGGGCGGATGCCAGGCCACATGAACGTACTGCTGGCGGAGGCTAAAGTCCCCTACGATATCGTCTTCGAAATGGACGAAATCAACGAGGACTTTCCCGATACCGATGTGGCTATCGTGATTGGCGCCAACGATATCGTCAATCCTTCCGCCGAAGAAGATCCCAACAGCCCGATTGCCGGCATGCCGGTTCTGGAAGTATGGAAAGCCAAGACCTGTATCGTGCTCAAACGCAGCATGGCAACAGGATATGCCGGGGTGGATAATCCGCTGTTTTTCCGGGAAAACACCCGGATGTTGTTTGGGGACGCCAAGGACAGTCTGGAAAAAGTCTTGGCGGAACTTAAAAAATAATCGTCGTTTGATTGCTCTAAATCAGGGCGGGCCGGCAACGGCCCGCTTTTTAGTGGGCATCCGGCAAATGCCGGTTGCCGTGTTGGCCAGCTTTCAGGGAAAAAGGGAACGGAGGCGAATGGGCATGCTGGGTTTTCCAGACCCAGGCGATGAGCGCGGCAGCAAAGAGCAAGCCGACAATAATGCGGATTCTCCGGCCGGTCAAGGCTAATCTTCCGGAGGCGGCAGGCGTTCCACCAGGGAATCCCACTGGATGCTGACTTCCGGCAGAATGCTTATAGGCGTTTCTCCGGTCATTTCTTTTACCTCCGGCTTGCCGTACCGTCCTTGATTATCCAGGCGATAGACAAGTATCATCCGCTCGACGGGATCCACCAGCCAATATTCCTTGACCCCGGCCCGTTCATAAACCTCCCGTTTGCGCTGGTGATCGTGGTAAGCGGTAGAAGGGGAAAGCACTTCCACCACGAAGTCCGGCGCGCCCCGCACGCCGCGCCGCTCCAGTTTGGACTGGTCGCAGACGACCAGAACATCCGGTTGGACAATGGTATCGACTTGTTCGTTGGCTTCATCTTGCTTGGGAAGCAGCACATCCACGGGGGCGATATAGGGGCGGCAGGGTTTTCCCGCTAATTGATTCCCTAATTGGCGATAAATTTCCCCGGCGATATCCTGATGGTCCAGGGTAGGGGCGGGGGCCATCAAATAGGCCTTGCCGTCGATGAGTTCGTAACGGACATCCTCGGGCCAGGTGAGGTAATCGCGGTAAGTGTAGCGGGTTTGGTTGTCGAGTGCTGGTTGCATGGCGTCCTCCTGCTTCAGGCGGGATTATCGCACGGCAGATAAACGCATTCCACTTCGAAAGTATCGGCGATTTTAGCCATCAAGGCCTGAATGCCAAACTGTTCCGTGGCGTGGTGGCCCCCGGCAAACATGTGAATTCCGGCTTCCTGGCTTTCGTGCCAGTCGTGCTCGCTCATTTCCCCAGTTACATACGCGTCGAGTCCCGCTGCCAGGGCCTCCCGCCACTGGCTGTTGGCGCCTCCGGTAATAATGCCCAGGGAACGAATATGCGCGTCAGGATCGGGGCTGGCCAGGATAACCGGGTGATCCAGGATTTGTTCCAGCTGCTTCTGCAATACTTTTGCAATCACAGGTTGAGATAGCCTGCCCTGCACGCCTGTGGTAGCATCTTGATATTCACCAAAAGGTTCAAGATGCTGCAGTTTGATTTTTTGAGCCAAGGTGGCGGCATTCCCGATTTCCATATGGCCATCCAAGGGCAGATGATAGCCATAAAGATTGATCTGGTGGCGCACCAGGGGGAACACGCGGCGGGCGAAAGGGCCTATTAACGGCCTGGCCCCATGAAAACGCCAAAACAGGCCGTGATGAACGATGAGCGCTTGGGCTCCTTGTGCCACCGCGGCATGGGCGGATTGCACGGTTGCTGATACGGCAAAGGCGATTTTGGCAATGGTTTCCGTCCCTTCAATTTGCAGGCCATTGGGCCCGTAATCCTGGTAATTTTCGGGGGTGAGCAATTCGGTCAAAAAGCGGGTGAGGTCATCGCGCTTGATTGTCATGGGAATTTGGCGGTCAGTTGAGAAACCAGGGATTCTAGCGAAGGGAGCGTGGCAATGGCCAGCGCCTCGATTTCGCAGGCGACCGGAGCGGAATCGGGGATTAATACAGGTTTCGTGCCGGCCTGGTGAGCCGCGAGGATGCCGGGTCCTGAATCTTCCACAGCCAGGCAATGGACGGGAGGAGTTCCCAGCATTTTAGCGGCTTGTAGATAGATATCGGGGGCCGGTTTCCCCGACGCCACTTCATCCCGGGTGACGGTCAACGGAAAATCATCCAGTATGTCTGCCAGCGCCATGCATTTTTCCGCATATTGCCGCTGGCTGTTGGTGGCGAGGGCATAAGGGATTTGGGCGTTCTTAAGAAAATCCATCAATTCCCGGTAGCCGGGCTTGGTGGCGATACCGTGGGCTTCTACCCATTGACGCCATAAGCGGGTGCTTAAATCATGAAAAGCGGGGATGTCGAAGTCAGGTCCAAACGCTTGTTGCAACTGGTTTTGCACGGCTTCAATGTGACAGCCCTTGAGTGATTGGCAAAGGGAATCACTGAGATCAAAGCCCAGTTCCCGGGCCGCTTGTTGCCAGGCTCTGGCGTAGGTGGGTTCGGTGTCCAGTATCAGGCCATCGAGGTCAAGGATCACTGCTTCAAAGTGGGGTAGGGCCATCAGAAAGACTTGGGATACAGATTTTGGGCGCCGTCTAGATTGCCGGTATCGCGGTACAACAATGGTTCTCCCAGCCTCTGAATAGCGCCATTAAGAACCCGGCCAAACACTACAATATGATCCCCGGCGGGACACTCGTGATGGAAATCACAATCCAGCCATGCCAAGGCTTGTTCCAAAATGGGCGCGCCGCACTTGCCCGGCCGCCAGGGGATATTGGCGAGTTTATCGATATCTCCGCTCTGGCCAAAGTGGGCGGCGAGATCCAGTTGATCGGCGGCCAGTACATTAACGATGAATCCGCCTCCCGCTTTGAGGAGGGGAAAGGATCGGTGACGGGGGTTGATACTCAAGGCAATCAGCAGGGGATCAAAAGAAACCTGCATGACCCAGGCGGCGGTGAAGGCATTGTGTTTTTCGCCATCGGCCACGCCAATTACATAAACGCCGTGGGTGAGGGTGCGGCAAACCTCGGCGGGGCGGGTCATGATTTTTCTTCCTTCAGATAACGCTCAATATCTTCCTTGGAAAAGCCTACGGCTTTGGCGACCCGGTCCGCGTGGCTGACTCGGGAAATACCGTCAATCAAACGGTAGGTGGGATGATCCTGCACGAATTCCACCTGTTTGGCCTGGCCAATGCCTTGCTGCATGAATTTATCCACCAGTTCATGATTATGGGTGACAAGAATGGTGGTGCAGCCTTTTTTATGAAAGCCTTCCATGATGTTGTAAGAAATTTCCAGCCGTTCCTCATAGGTGGTGCCTTCCGCCAATTCGTCCAGAATTACCAGGCTTTTTGGGGTTGCGGCGAGGAAGATTTTTTTGGTGTGCTTGAGCTCGGTGGCAAAGCGTCCCTCGCCATCGACTAGTTGGTTAACTTCGGGCACTTGATAGAAAATACGGTCGGCAACGGTAAGTTTGGCTTCCTGTGCCGGGATATAGCAGCCAATCTGGGCCAGTAATTGAGACTGTCCCAGGGTTTTGCAAAAGGCTGTTTTCCCGCCGCTATTGGGGCCGGTGATAAAAGTGATCCGGTGTTCGTCCAACTGGATGTCATTGGGAACGTAATCCGGATTGCCTTTGCCCAGAATGGGATTGCGCAGCGCCTTGGCAATGAAGCGGTGGTGATGGTCTTTGAGTAATTCCGGCAGGGTGGCGGGATTGCCGAAGTGCCGGGCGAAATGGTCAAAGCCCAGGAGCTCGTCCAAATAGCCTAAAGCTTCCAAGGTAGTATGAATCTCTTCATCTTCCCGGAAAATGCGGCGCAGCGGATAAATGAATTTATCCCGGTCGAAATTCCCGACAATAGGCGGATAAGCGGCCACCAGCGGCAGCAAAAATAAGCCGAATATGCCGGGTGCTATGCCTAAAATGGGAGTTAATCCCGCCCAAAGCAGCAATAGTGCCCCTGTGGTGCCGGCAACCAGGAGCGGTTTGAATAACTGAGGCCGGAATCTAATGGCCGGGAGCCAAACCGGCTTTTCATCGGCGGTCATAATCCGCTTTTCGGTGCGATACACAGGACCGCGCATTAGGGCGTGGGAGCGAGTTTTGGAAAAATTGGCAAGGGTTTCGATAAGCTGTCGCAGATAGGCGCTTTGGGGTTTAGGCAGATTTAGGGCGTCTTCGGCCAGTTGCAGCATGAAACGGGTGCCCTGGTTATAGGCTTCGTACCCAAAGCCCTTGATTTCCCTGGGGGAGGCCGGGGAACCGATGGTGCCAAGGAAAATGCTGTAGAGAAGTTTGTAAAACTCAGGTTCCAGTTGCGCGGCATTTTCGATGAGTGCTTCAATATCCCGGCGAAGGTTCTCGTTTTCCGCCAGTTCTCGCAGAGCCTCTTGCCTGCCGCTAATCAATTCGTCGTCAGTCAATGGTTGGGATAATGAGCGGTGCAAGGTGGCTTGGCCTATCTGGGTGCGCGCTTCGTTGACCTTGTCAAACAAAGCTTCAACTTCCAACGCCTCGAAGGTAGATTGATCGATTACCCGATCCGGGGTTTCTGGTCGGCTGGTTTTTATGACCGGTCCTTCCCGCCATTGCTTTAGAAAAGGTGGATAAAGTTTGCGTAAACTCTCAAGCATAAATTCCTCCTCTAGCCTCATTAACTTTAATGTATTCTCCCGGCGCTTCCCGGCTGGCACCGACAATAAGACGCAAATCTCCCTCAGGGTTCTGTTCTAAATGTCCCGTGATTTCCACCCATTCTCCTTGTTTGGCCTGGCCAATATAAGTCGCAGTGAAACTAAAAGCTGTTTTGATTTGGGGGTGATTGAGCCTGTAACACGCAGGGGTGGCGAAGCTTTCCGAGTCATCGATAATTTGCGCTTGGATTGTTGTCAAGCCTATTTTACGCCAGGGTCGCGGGTCTGGTGCCTGTATTTTTTCTTCAACCAGGATCAGATCGAATTTTGTGCCTTCAATGGCGCCTTTATTGAATTTTCGGCGTTCATGCCAAACGTACTCCTCGAAGGACAGTGAACACCCCCGGCGACTGTAGGTTTCGCGCCAGTCCGGTTCTGCCAGGATTCCCTGCTGCAACAAGGTTTTGACCGCGCTGCGGGCTTGTTGAAACGCGGATTTTCCATACACCACCAAGTCGATATCCGATCCGATGCCGTGACAGCCAATGAGCAAGGATCCAGTGACACCCAAATAGGCGCTATCCAGGCCATTTTCATCGAATAAGCCAAGAAGAGTGGTTAATTTAGTGGTCACGGGATCGGGTCGGGTACGTTTTAAAAGTGCTTGCAATGCTTCCCGGGGCCGGATGTGATGGCGAATAGCTTCCACAGGTACCGCTTGCAAGAGTATGTCACGTTTGGAGGAATAATAGAGATAGTGGGGATAATGGGTTTTGAGTAATTGGCTGGCTGCTTCGGTGGGGGTTTTTTTATAATGATTCCCTTCGCGGATATAGCGCAAGCAGGCGATCACCCGGCCTTCTTCGACGCCATTTAGAGTGACTGCAAAGAGCAACCCTTCGTGGGTTTCAATAAAGTCGCGAGCCAAAAACATGGGAACGTGGTTTGCAGGATAGGATTGTTACGGCCATCGGTATAGGGTGATAAATTTTGTCAGTAAATTTGACAAAAATGGTCAGGTTGTACGTGAAATAACAGTAGATATTTTATAAACAATTGATTAATTGTGAGTGTTTGGATAAGGCATAAAACATGCTTAAGTTTCTGTGAGGAAGCGATTTCCACGTGATTTTCGGAGGATCCATTCATGAAAAACAATATCATTGCGCTTATTCGTTCTTTCCAAGGATACACCTATGAAGTTGCCGGTATACTAACCGCTTATTTTGACGATCCCGAACAAGCCCGTGCTTGCGCGGAAAAGATTCTGGAAGAATGGAAAAAACAGGTGGAAGTGAATGGTTCGAGTCTGACCGTGTATATTTAACATATTGTTTTAATAGCATATATTTTTATTTTTTGGTTTTCAAAATCTTTTCTTTTCGGAGGCGGCTTAGTTGATGCATGCCTAAATTGTCCTTAGTCTTCTTCCTCCTAAGGGCATGTTGACAATTTCTTCCCCACTTATATACGGAGGATGGAAATGTCAGAAAAATTTACATTCTCGGTGTTTGCTGGGATTGTAAATGTTCAAGATAGGCGCTCATTGCATGATCTTTCAGACCATCACTCCCGGGTTTCCCCAAATCATCCAACCGGCCACGAAGCCTGTCCCAGAACATTTCCCAAGGGGACATGCCAAAATGTAGCATGCCTTGGGCGTCAAAGTAACAAAGTTGCCCGACATGACGGTACCTGAGGGCGAAAATACCTGGAATTGGCACCCTTGTGACTACATCATTATTATTTCGGAAACGAAAGCAAACCTTTTTGCAGGCGCGATCAAAAGCACTGGCAAATTCATCGTCACCGACCCTAGGCGAGCCATAAGTATAAATTCCTTGAATCAGGACTTGGTCAACGGGGTCAAATTTCATTCTTGCCGCGCTCAAGGTTGCCAGGGCTGCACCAAGACTGTGGCCAGTGAGCCAGACGGGCTGGCCTTGATACATCCCATAGAAAAAATCAAGAAAAGCTGGCCAAACCTGATCCAGTGCATGTAAAAAACCAACATGAACCTGACCCACTGGTCCCGGATACAAAGCCACATTTGCATCAGCGAGGATATCTTCCAATTGATCTAATTCTGTCCCGCGAAAAGCAATCAGCAGCATTTTATCCTGGCTGGCCAGATAGCCTTGGGTGCCGCCCTGGTTAAGATAGCGAGATTCCGTAAACCCCCACAGGTCCAAGGTTTCCGAAATTTTATCATCGTCCTCATAAATTAGGTTGGCGGCATGCCCAAGTGCCAAAGCATTAGTGCTGTCATAGCTTTTGGCCAGTGGATTGAATTGACTGAAGACACCCATGGATTCCCCCCTGCAAGACTCATTGGCCCTGCATGTTAGCATTGTCCCGGGCAGTTTTGGTAGCCATTGTCCTAAACCCAAGCTGACTTTAGATCAGCCTGTTTTGATCATCATGGTGGAAACCCCTTGTCAGCCCTTTTGGTTAAGTGAAACGAAGCGCCAAAATATGAGAGAATTTAAAGATTCTGCTCAAATTTCATACCTAAATTATGCAAGTGATTCGAGCACCGAGGGCGTCAATCAAGATTTAGGCAATGCCGAATCACTTGCAGAATTTAGGTTATAGCAAACGGAATTTTTAATCTGCCATAAAAATAAATAAGTGAGGTACTTTTGTCGTGTCGACCTGGCTTTCTCTATTACCTGCGCTCGTTGCCATTCCGCTGGCATTTTTTACCCACCGGATTCTTCTGGCCCTGGGAATTTATGTGTTTTTGGGGGCGCTGATTATCGAGCAAGGGTGGTTGCCCGATGCTTCCGCCCGTTTCGTCCTGCTTTTTTGGCAAGTGATTTCGGATCGTGACAATTTATTCATTATCGTTTTCAGTTTGCTGATTGGCAGCTTGATCGGCGTGATCCAACGGGCTGGCGGGGTGGAAGGCTTTAACGCCTGGATCGACCGGCGCAATCTGGCGGATACCCCCCGCCATGTTTCTTTATTGACTCTGGCCACCAGCATGGTGCTGTTTGTGGAAACCTATTTTGGGGTGCTGGTTGCGGGGCTGCTGGGTTTATCGTTATTTGACCGTTTTAAGGTTCCCAGACTTCGTCTCAGTTATATCCTTGATACCACTTGTTCCCCCAAATGCATGATGATTCCCATTAATGCCTGGGGCGCTTATATCATCAGTATGTTTGTCGATGAAGGGGTCACCGAGCCGGTTTCCTTGTTAATACGGTCGCTGCCTTTTATTTTCTATGGTTGGGTTTCTTTATTATTAGTGGCCTTTGTTGCTACCACTGGTTGGGAGATACCCTGGAAACTGCCAGTATCGCCATCGTTGGCAGGGGAAGAGCCCATCCATTTCAGTGATTTGATTGAATCGGACCCCCATGCCCCAAAGCGGGCACGGCACTTATGGGGACCTATCGCCCTACTGGTGTCTTCTGTTTTGATCTTGCTGTTGATCACCGGCGATGCGCCCTTGGCAATTTTCACTGCCGTGGCGGTGACACTGATTGCGACCTTGGTTTGGTATCAAAAAGAAGGCGCCCTTTCGTGGCAATCGGCGATGAAACCCTTGGGTCAAGGCATCGTCATGATGTGGCCATTGATGCGCCTGTTGGTATTTGCGTTTACCGTCGGCGCGACGACCCGAGTGCTCGGAACGGGAGAATACATGGCTTCCGCCCTGCAGGGGGAAATCGCGGCTTTTTGGCTGCCCTTTCTGGTATTCGGGATTGGCTGTCTGGTTTCTTTTGCCACTGGCACGTCCTGGGGAACCTTTGCCATCATGATTCCCATTGTGATTCCCCTGGCCGAAGCCTTTCAAATTTCACCGGCATTACTCGTGGGCGCGGCATTGAGTGGCGGTTTGTTTGGCGATCACAGTTCTCCGGTCTCAGACAGCACCATGGTTGCCGCGTTGGCCGCGGGGGTAGAACCCATCGACCATATCCGCCACCAGCTTCCCTATGCGTTATTGGGGGCCGGGATTTCCTTGTTGCTTTATTTGCTGGTAGGAATGTTTTGAATCGCGGGAAGGCGGTACCGGTTTTTCCACCATCTTCCTAGCAGTAATAATGCCGTCAACATCAGAGGCAACAGCAAGATATTGATGAATTTCAGCCAATTGCCCAGGCGCTCGATATCTTCGTTCAATTGATGTTGCAGGTGGCGAAGGTCTTTGCGGATTTGTAACCGCTGTTGCTGGAAGGTTTCCAATGTTTGTTGCTGCTGTGGGGTAAGATTTTGATTGGGCGTTTGTTTGGCGGCTTCAAGGGCTGCCATCTTTTTTTCGGTGGCTTGCAGTTGCTGTTGAAGTTGGGCCACTTTTTCCCGTAGCGCCTTTTCCGCCTGCCGGCGCAGGTTTTCCACTTTCTCAAAGGGTTTGGCTAGGTTGGCGTGGCTGCGGATGGAAATCAGGTCGGGATTGCCGGTGAGATAATCAATCGCATTGATGACAAAGGGGCCATTATCGGCGACAGGCACAATCATCCGCTCACCGTCCGGGCTCTTTTGAATCTTGGCCCACAGGCGGTTGGCAAGCAGGTCAGAGTCCGCCACCACAATCAGTTGGGCGGATTGTTTGCCTTGGGATACATGGGTTGCGGTATTTTCCGGACTGGGAGGTTTTGCAAAGGCGCTGGGGAATTTTCCCTCAATCCGGGCCGCCAAAATGTGGTTTTTACCGTCTGCCTGGAAGGCGTCATAAAGAATGCCAGGATCAAACAGATAGTCCAGGGCCGCGGTTGGAATGAGCATGGCGTCCCGGCTGGAAGAGAGCAGGGGGAGAAAGTTCAGGTGGGAATCGTTCAAGGGGGAAAGCGCCCCGGCAGAGGAAAGCAGTAATTTATCCAGGTGCGCCAGGATAGGTTCATCGGCAAAGGCGCTGGAATCCAGCCCCAATAATCCAAGGTGGCGGACCGCAGGACGCCCCTCGGCCACTTTGACGGGCATGGCATATTTATTGTCGCCCACAAATCTGCCAGGAATCATTTCAAATCCCCAGGCTTTGAAGAGTGGGTTCAAATCGGAGTTCTTCTTGCGTCCGGGCTGCACAAACGCGGGCGGGCCGTCCAATTCCGCGTAAGGATCGACAAAAAACAGGCTGCGGCCGCCGCGGAGCAGATACTGGTCGATGGCATAGAGCGCAGGTTGTTCCAGGGATCTGGGATGAATCAGCAGCAATAGCTCCGTCTCCTTGGGGATGGCTTTGAAATCCTTTGGCAACCAGGTGACATCGTAAAACCGCTGAATTTGTTCTACGATCACCCAAGGTGGTTGCGGTTGGCGGTTGAAAGGATTGATACCCCCTTGAACCAGCAAGTCCGGTTCCGCATACAGCGCAATCTTGGGTTTGTGCTCCCGGGAGACCTGGACCAATAGCTCGCTGATGTCATACTCCAGATAGCTGTCCCGTTCCTGGTTGAAAAACGGGATAGTGGTTGATTTGTCCTTGCCGGCCAGCGCTACCAGACCAAAGTAAACTTCCGGCGCGCCAGGCGCCAGGCGCACCGGACGCAAACCCCGTTCAACGGCCTTATCTTCTGCTTCAGAAAAAGGTTCCGGGTTGATTACCCGCAGCCGTATTTTGCCATTGCCGATGCGATCATATTCTTGCAGCAGTTCCCGAATCCTTTGGGCGTAATTGCGCAGCAGCGGCATATCCCGGGTAGCTTGATTGGAAAAGTAAAATTCCAATATCACTGGCTGTTTCAGCGAAGCGATAATGTTGCGGGTACCCTTGGAAAGGGTGTATTGCTTGTCTTCCGTCAGATCCAGCCGTGCCCCCTGAAGCAGCCACTGATTGACAAACAGCGCCAGGACAGCGATGGCCGCAATCAAAAACAGACCCGGTTTCCCGGTGAGCCAAGACTTCATGACTTACCCTGCCTTTTTCATTTCGATGACCAGGGCGCAGGCGCTCAGCCAACCTGAAATCATGATCAGGAAAAACAAAATATCGCGCAAATCCAGTACACCCTTGCTGATGGTGTGAAAATGCGTCAGAAAACTCAATGAGGCGATACCGTCCACCAGCCAAGTGGGGGCCCAGTGATAAAACGCCTCCAGGACCAAGGGAAAACCGGCGGCAACAAATACGAAACACACTACTACCGTCAATATAAAGGCGATCACTTGGTTGGAGGTCGCCGCAGACAGGCATTCGCCAATGGCCAGATAGGCCCCGGCCATCAGCCAGCTTCCCAGATAAGCCGCCAGAATCACGCCATTATCCGGATTGCCGAGCCAATTCACCGTGATCCACAAAGGAAAAGTCAACACCAAGGCCAGCCCCACGAACAACCAGGCGGCGAGAAACTTACCAAGCACCGCGTCCCGCAAGGTCAAGGGGAGGGTGAGAAGCAATTCAATGGTGCCGGTTTTGCGTTCTTCCGCCCACAGGCGCATGGCCACGGCGGGGATCAGAAACAAATACAGCCAAGGGTGATAATCGAAGAAGGGCCTAAGATCGGCTTGATTACGCTCGTAAAAGCCCCCCAGATAAAAGGTGAACACCCCGCTCATAATGAGAAAGATCACCAAAAACACATAAGCAAGCGGCGTGGAAAAGTAGGAAGCCAATTCCCGCTGGCAGATAATCCATGTGCCCGCTCTCATGCTTGCGTGCTTCTAAGAGATTCCAAATAGCGTTTCAGTTCCCGTTTGCCGCGCTCGTAGACGGCTTTGTCCCGCTGGATTTTGGTCATACCCAGGATGCCTTCAATAACGGCAATGATAAATAAAGCAGAATCTTGGACATTAACGGAGGCATCGACGATTCCTTTTTCTTGACCTTTCTGTAACGCTTCGCCTGCGGCATTTTGCCAAAATTGGAAAAAACCCTCAATCCGTTTTCTGAAACCTTCGTCAATGGGAGACATTTCCTGGGCGAGTTTGTTCAAAGGGCAGCCTAGATAAAAAAAAGCATCCGGCCAGATTTGCCCAATGCTGTCAAACAGTTGATATAGTCCATCCAAAGGATCGTCATAGTTTTCTAAAGGATCGATCCATAATTCCTGGATTCGCTTTTCGATCAACTCCTCCAGTACCGCATAACCCAGGGCCTGTTTGCTAGGGAAATGATGATACATCGCGCCTTTTTTAAGGCCGGTCTTCTCTAATACCCGGTCCACCCGCATGCCTTGAAAGCCATGTTGATGCATTTCCTCGAAAGCGGCCTTGAGGATTTTGAGGCGGGTATTTTCAGGGTTGCGTTCCGTAGACATGGATGGTTCACCAAAGCGGCTTAGAGTTTAAAGGCGTATTTATAAAAATGCTAAAAATATTATAGACAGACCGGTTGGTCTGTGATAGCTTTATTGCAAACAGACTAGTTGGTTTGATATAGGTTCAACTTGGAACACGTCTTTAAATGTGCCTATCGGGACAGTCATTCAGCCACGGAGAAAATCATGTTCGATTTGTACACCTACGCCACCCCCAATGGCCAACGCGCCTCCATCATGTTGGAGGAAACCGGCCAGCCTTACACCGTACATTGGGTCAACCTTATCCAGGGCGAACAACAGCAACCGGCTTTTCTCAAGCTGAATCCCACTGGCCGCATTCCGGTTTTAGTCGATCACAACGCCAGTGGCGGGCAGCCGCTGGTGCTGACCCAATCGGTTGCCATCGTTCAGTATTTAGCGGAGAAAACGGGGACTTTGCTTCCAAAAGGCCAGGACATGAGAGCCCGGGTCTATGAATGGATGCAATTTCATGCCACTGATATCGGCGCTACTTTCTTAAGCGCCTTTTACTTGCAGCGGCGCAGCTTTCTCGGTTTGTCTCTCTCCGCTACCTTATTGAAAAAGCGGGCGTTCGAGTTGTACCGTCATTTCGACGCTCAGTTGACCAAGCATCCCTTCCTCGCCGGCCCCGAATACACCATTGCCGACGTTATCGCTTTTCCGGGTGTTTTGGCCCAGGAAAAGCGGCTGGGTGATTACCGCCACTTAAACCGCTGGCTACAAGCACTGAAACAACGTCCCCAAATACAACGGGGCCTGGCAGCTTCATCCCGGGAGGGCGGTCATGCGGGCTAGGCTTCCATTCTCCCAATATTTCTTTTTGGCTGTCACAGCCAAACCCAAAACTATCGTTTTTCTGGGTTTTGTATTTATCGCAATTTCGGCTTTTCTCATGCTCAAATTGCAGAAGGATACAAGGCTGGATGCTTTTATTCCCGTTTCGGACCCCTCTCTGCAATTGCGGGACCGAACCCGCGAGTTGTTCGGGCTCGAAGACCCCATGGTGATTGCGTTGATTGACGATGGCAAATTCGGGGTCTTCAATCCCTATGCCTTATTTTTACTGGACTGGCTCACCCGTGAGATCGGAAAGCTTCCCAACATTGATTCCGACCGCGTTACCAGCCTGGCCACGGAAAAAGACATCACCGGCACCGAAGAGGGCATGGAAGTAGCGCTTTTTTTCGATGAGCCTCCTACCAACCAGACTGACGCCGATAAGATCCGTGCGCAAGTAATGGATTTTCCCCTCTATCTCGGCAGTCTGGTTGCCAAAAACGGCAAAGGAACTCTGATCCTCGCCGAACTACAGGATCAGAAAAAGGCCCAGCAAACCTACCATGACCTCCTGGGTCTGGCGGCTCGTGCGCCTCTAAAGCCAGGGGAAAAGCTATATGTTGCCGGTGAAGGGGCGGTAGCGGGTTACATGGGGGCTTATATCGATGCAGACGCAGTAAGGCTTGATCCTATCGCCGCCATCGTAATTACCTTGATCTGTCTGTTGGCGTTCCGGACATTACGGGGGATGCTGCTGCCCAATCTGGTGGTTCTGGCCACTGCCGGCAGCGCCATTGGCCTGATGGCCGCTTTCGGTGTCCCTTTCTTCGTGATCACCAACGCTCTGCCGGTGGTATTGATCGGCATCGCCGTTGCCGATTCGATTCATATTCTCAGCGAATATTATCAGCGTCTGGCCGATCATCCGGATGCTGATCCGCGCTCTCTCACAGTGGCTACCATGGTGGCCATGTGGCGGCCCATCACCTTGACCTCCCTGACCACCATGGCGGGTTTTTTTGGGCTGACCCTCGCCTCGGTGATGCCGCCGATGAAATTTTTTAGTTTGTTTGCCCTGGTAGGGGTCTTCGTAGCCTGGGTCTATTCCCTGATTGTCGTGCCCGCATGGCTTGCTCTGCTTCGTCCCAGACTCAGTCGAGCCTACAGACTCGGCCAGGGTGTTGATAGTTTTGGTAAGGGGCTGTCCGGGTTGGCCCCCCTGGTGATCCGTTTTCCGAAGACCCTTATTTTGATTTCCCTGGGAATTATTATCATCGGTGGCATCGGTGCTTCGAAAATCAAACTGGATGAAAATCTGATTCGCACCTTCGATCCCGAAGAACCCCTATTCATCGCCGACAGTGTTCTGAACCGCTGGTTTGATGGCACCCATTACTTGGATATCTTGATTGAAACCCCAGCTCCGGAAGGCTTGTTCAAGCCGGAAAATCTCGAGCGCATCGAGGCACTGCAAGCCTTCGTGCAAACGCTTCCCCACGTTCAGGGCAGCACCTCGCTGGTCGATTACCTGAAACAAATGAACCGGGCCCTGAACGAAGGTCAACCACAAGCCTACCACCTTCCGGGGGAGGCTGATCTGGCCGCCCAATACTTTCTCCTCTACAGCGCCAGCGCGAGTCCGGACGATTTCAATGACATTACCGACTACGATTACCGCCTCGCCAATGTGCGGGTCCGGCTTAACGATGGCCGTTATTCGGTGGCCAAGGCCGTGGTTCAAGCCATTCAAGCCTATATTGATCATAATATCAATCAGCCAGGGATTCACGCAGCCTTGAGCGGCCGGGTGAATGTCGACGTCCATTGGATCCGGCGCCTGGGCGAAACCCATTTTATGAGCATGGCCATATCTCTTGGCCTGGTATGGCTGATGGCATCTTTAAGTTTCCGTTCGCTGGTGGCGGGTTTCATGGCCATGCTGCCGGTGGTGGTGACCATTCTGATGATCTATGCGGTGATGGGTTTCAACGGAATCTGGCTGTCGATCAGCACCACAATGTTTGCCGCCATCGCCATCGGGTTGGGTGTGGATTTTTCCATTCACACCCTGGAACGACTGCAAACCCTGATACGAAAGGGTAACACTCTTGATCAAGCCATCGCTAACCTTTATCCCTCTACGGGCCGGGCGTTGCTGTTCAATTTTGCCGCCCTTGCCCTAGGATTTGGTGTTCTATCTACCAGTAAGGTTGTCGTCCTACAGGAATTTGGCTTGCTGGTGGCAGTCGCCATCGCCACCAGTTTTCTCACCAGCATGACCCTGCTGCCAGCATTGGTCAAAGTACTCCGTCCCCGTTTCATGATCGGAAAAGATCGTGCTTTACCATTCATCAAACCCCAAGGAGATATCCCATGAATACCCTTCTTGCGCTTTTAGCCCTAACCTTGCTCATGGTTACCGATGACGCCGTTGGCACGGAATTGCCCAGTGGCGACGAAATCGCCCGCCGTATCAACGAACGGGACGAAGGCATTGCCGTCTCCCGCACGGTAACGATGGAAATGACGGAAGCCAGCGGCAAGACCCGGATCCGCGAAACCCAGGGGTTCAGGAAATATTATGGCGAGGAAAAACGGACCGTAATTTTTTATTTGAGCCCCAGGAGCATCCGAGACACCGCCTTTCTTACCTACGATTACGCCGATCCTGAACGGGACGACGATCAATGGTTGTACCTGCCAGCCTTGCGCAAAGTCCGCCGAATTTCGGCATCCGACCGGGGAGATTACTTTTTGGGTACCGACTTCACCTATGAGGATATCAAGCTGGAGACCCGGGTTTCACTCAAGGATTACCAGCGCAAAACCGTGGGAGAAGATCAAGTCGACGGTGCCCACTGCCTGCGCTTGGAGAGCCTGCCTGTTTCCCGGGAGATTGCCGAGGAACTGGGTTATAGCAAGGTATTGCAATGCGTCGACGACCAAATCTGGATGGTGCGGCGGGCAAAAATGTGGGATCTCAAGAATCAGCCATTGAAAACCATCCACTTTCGCGATATTCGTCAGGTACAGGGAATCTGGACGCCGCATTTGATCGAGGTGGTCAACCACAAGACCGGACACCAGACTCGCTTCCGTTTTGCCAACGTGGACTATCAAACGGGGGTAGAGGACCAGATCTTTACCCAAAATACCCTAAAACGCGGTTGGCGCCGCTGATTGGCGAGTGGCTGCGTGAAATACAATGTCGTCATGCTAGCGGGAATGCTTTGGCCATTGGCAACGACGGCCGTTGACATGGCGGCTTCGCTAACGGCAACTGGACAGTGGGCGCAAGGAATCGGCACAGGCGAGACCCAGGCCCTGAACGGGAGCCTACGGCCGGAACTCGACTTATTCTTCTTGGATGACTGGCGTTTCACTGTGTCCGTGCGTTTGCGCTCGGAAGCCAGGGACGGCATGCAGCCAGGTGACATCGGGCGTGGTGCTTACAGCCCTTATAGCAAGCCTGCCTTGCTCCATGAGACGACAGAACTGGCGCTGCGTCAATTTTTTTTCCAGGGTCAAATCGGCGATACCCACCTCACTATCGGCAAACAACAGGTAGTCTGGGGTAAGGCAGACGGACTCAAAGTGCTCGATGTCGTCGATCCCCAGTCATTTCGGGAGTTCATCCTGGAGGATTTTGACGACTCGCGGATCCCTTTGTGGACAGTGAATATTGAAAGGCAAATCGGTGACTGGACATGGCAATTGCTTTGGATTCCCGACCCCACCTTTCATGCGATTCCCAAACCAAGCGCCACTTATGCCTTTACTTCTCCCGAGCTGGTTCCCACCGCTCCACCCGGCGTCACCGTGAAGCTGAACGATCCCAAACGCCCGAGCCGGTCTCTGAAGGATTCCGATGCCGGCCTGCGGGTGACAACCTTTTGGCAGGGCTGGGACCTCACCTTGAACTATCTCTATCAGTACGACAATCTGCCCGTGCTTCGCCAGAGCATTGCCTGGGTGGAAGGAAAGCCAGTGGTAACGATCACGCCGGAATACGAACGCACCCATGTCCTGGGGACTACCTTCAGCACCGCCATGGGCGACTGGGTGATCCGCGGAGAAATGGGCTACTTCAGCCGTAAGTTTTTTATCGGCAGAGATACTGCGCACCGCGGGGTGGTGAAAAGCCCGCTTTTGCACTACGTGCTAGGGCTGGACTGGAATGGGCCGGCCGATATTTTCTTCAGTGGCCAGTTGATTCAAAGCTGGATGCTGAAACGCGCCCATCGATCTACCCGCGACCAGCTGGACACCAGCTTGACGCTGTTGATGCGTCGGCTTTTTTTATACGACACCCTGACCGCCGAGGTTTTGGTCATCGCCAACCTCAATCATGGCGATGGCATCGTCAGGCCGAAACTCGGCTATCAGTGGCTAGACAATCTTGAAATCTGGCTCGGTGCCGATGTGTTCTTCGGTGACCGTGACGGAGTTTTCGGCCAGTTTGGCGCTAACGACCGGTTGGTGCTGGGCATTGAGGCCGCATTTTAACCCACCTTGAGAGGTTATCACTATGAAACGAAAGCAATTATTTGCCGGCCGGGTCGCCATTGTCACCGGTGCTTCCAGCGGCATTGGCCGGGCCACCGCCTTGAAATTCGCCCGCCAGGGGGCGACCACCATTTTGGCCGCCCGTTCCCGCAACAAACTCGACCGGCTAGCCGAGGAAATCGCATCCTTTGGAGCGCCCGTCCGCGTCATTCCCACCGATGTCGCTTCCAAAGAACAGGTTGATGCCATGACTCAAGCAGTGGAAAAGGAGTTTGGCCGGATTGACATTCTGATCAACAATGCCGGTGGTGGCGCGGTGGGAACCGTGGAAGACAGCCAGTTCGCCGATCAGACCAGGGAATTGCTGGAGGTGGATTTTTTTGGCAAGGTGTATTGTTGCCAGGCGGTTCTCCCCATTATGCGCCGCCAGGGTCAGGGGGCGATCGTCAATCTGTCTTCGGTAGTGGGCAGGAAGGCATTTCCTCGGTTTGGTGCCTATTCCAGCTCCATGCATGCGGTCAGCGCCTTTTCAGATGCCCTCAGGCAGGAACTTCACGGCAGTGGCATCCGAGTCACCACGGTTTATCCAGCGCTGACCCAAACGGACTTTTTCTCGAGATTTCCCAAGGCCAGGATGCCGGTCCAGTTCTCCCATATGAAGCCGCTTGCCCCGGAAACGGTAGCTCAGGCAATTGTACGTGCCGTGCGCAAAGGCTCCCCCAGAGTGATCCTTCCCTGGCAGCCACCCCTCATGCTATTGGGTGACACCGTTTCTGCAAGATTTGGCGACTGGTTCGTGCGTATGCTGGACAAAGGCTGGTTTATGCGTTTGATTTGGATGTATGGCCAAGGTCCACGCTCAACTCTAAGATAGGCTTGAAGCCTTTAAAAACCATCCCCATAACAATTAGTAGTTAAACAACATGAGGCAGGGGGATGAAAAAGGATGTGCGAAAACAAAGCACCCATGGCGGTCTTCTTGATATCCTGGTCAAATTAGGACAAACCATACAGAAAGGATGGCGGAACATGCAAAAGAAACCTGAAATAGAAATCAACAAGCCAGGCAAGCTGCCGTTTTGGCAGGATCCCCGTTACAACTGGATCGCTTATTTTATCTTGGCGATGCTGTTGCTTTCCCTGTGGCAGAACTACAATCAGGTCCGGCAAATCGAGATTCCCTATAACCAGTTCCTTGAGTATGTGGAGCAGGGCAAAGTGGAAAAGGTGGTGATTGAGGAGAAAAAGATCACCGGTTTGCTCAAGCCCGAGGCACCCGAGGAAGAACCGCAGCCCTTCATCACGATTCCCCTTTGGGATGACAAGTTGGCAGAGAAACTGAAAGAGCACGGCGTGGAATTTGTGGTTCGCCCCCAGACCACCAACTGGTTTGCCTATTTATTTTTTAGCTGGATTCTTCCCCTGGCGTTGCTGTTTTTGTTCTGGAGTTGGATGGCCCAGCGCATGGCCGGTGGCCGCAGTATTTTGAGCCTGGGGAAACGGGCGAAGATTTATGCCGAGGCCGATGTCAAGGTGACCTTTGACGATGTGGCGGGGTGCGATGAAGCCAAGCAGGAGCTGAAAGAAGTTATCGAGTTTCTCAAAGATCCGAAAAAAATCCAGCGCTTGGGCGGACGCATGCCCAAGGGGGTTTTGCTGGTGGGACCACCGGGAACAGGGAAAACCCTGTTGGCACGGGCGGTTGCCGGGGAAGCCGGAGTGCCGTTTTTCAGCATTACCGGTTCCGAATTCATTGAAATGTTCGTTGGGGTGGGCGCGGCCCGGGTGCGGGATTTATTCGAACAGGCGCGGCAGAAAGCCCCCTGCATTATCTTCATCGATGAAATCGACGCCATCGGCCGATCCCGGGGCGCTTCTCCTATCAGCCATGAAGAACGGGAACAAACCTTGAACCAACTTTTGGCCGAGATGGATGGTTTTGATCCGTCTTCTGGGGTAGTGGTCATGGCGGCCACCAACCGGCCCGAGATATTGGACAAAGCATTGCTGCGCCCGGGGCGCTTCGATCGTCAGATTGTGGTGGACAAGCCAGATGTGGATGGCCGCGTCGGGATTCTCAAGATCCACACCCGCAAAATGAAATTATGCAGTGATGTGGATTTGCATACCGTGGCTTTACGCACGCCTGGGTTCGTGGGGGCCGAATTGGAGAATGTCTGTAACGAGGCGGCCATCATCGCGGTGCGGAAAAACCACGATTGCGTTTCGATGGAGGATTTTGAAGCGGCCATCGACCGGGTGATCGCCGGGCCGGAAAAGAAAACCCGCGCCTTGAACCCCCAAGAAAAGGAGCGGGTGGCCTATCACGAATCCGGGCACACTTTGGTGGCTGAATGTGTGCCGACGGGTGAGCCGGTACATAAGGTTTCCATTATTCCTCGCGGGATTGGTGCCTTGGGTTATACCCTGCAACTGCCCGTGGAGGAAAAATTCTTGGCCACCGAACAGGAACTCAAGGATCAATTGGCGATTCTCCTGGGCGGCAGAAGCGCGGAAGAAATCATCTACGGCGATGTCTCCACCGGCGCCCAAAATGACCTGGAAAAGGCCACGGAAATCGCCCGCAACATGGTGTGCTACCTGGGCATGAGTGACAAGCTGGGTCCGGCCACCTGGGGGCAGCGGCAACAACTGGCTTTTTTGGAAAACGCCCCGGCGCAGGAGGTCAAGAATTACAGTGAGGAAACCGCGCGGGTGATTGATACCGAGGTCAGACAGTTGATTGAACAGGCCCATCAGCGGGCGATCAATATACTCAAGGAGAGAAAGGAAACACTCGATGCGTTAGCCAGGTTATTGCAGGAAAAAGAAGTCCTCAGTGGCGAGGAGGTCAAGCAGGTGCTGAGCAAACATGGAAAAGCAAAGGATTGATTAATCCACATCACCCCAGCTAGGAGTCGGCTGGGGTGATTCCACATTAAAAGGCCTGCATCGATCCAATCATTTTTTTTGAAGATTGTGTCGAGTGTCTTCTGGGAGCAGACCATCTGCCCTAGCAATCAATACCTTACGTGTTTAAATGACGCGGTTCTGCTTCTGGAAGTTCGTAGCTGTCATAAGCACTCAAGGTCAGGTTACAATTTTGCAGCACTTGGCGTTCAATTTCGCCCGCAGTGAGGCGGGCCTGTTCATCGATATCGCCCACTAAATCCTGGCGGATTTTGACGGTCAGGCGGGCCAATGCGGCGTGCAGGTCGTCTCTTTCCCGGTGGCTGAATTGATGGTCTTTGGCGCTTTGGGCAAAGATTTGCAATAGCTGTTGATAGGAATGAAGCACTTCATGACTGGCGGAAATAGCCAGTTTGTGGGTGAGGAATTGGAGTGTGATAATGTCATCGCCCGCAATATTCGGACGGTGAAAAAGCTCTTCCAAATAGTTAAGCAGCTCTGTGTAAAGTGCCGCTTTTAGTTCGATAAATTTAATGCTTTGTTCTTTTGTCAGCTCCACTTCCGTTTGTTTGTTGAGCAAGATAGCGGTAATAAGAATTGTCGCAAGCGTGCCCAAAACGACCAGAACGATTTCCTGGGCGAAGGGGGCGGGTTCGGACACATAGTAGGCGTAGCGTAGATAAATATAACCGCCGATAAAAATAACAGCGGTCAGCAGCATATACAATAGATTCTGTCTGGTGAGTTTTGCCACGGCTTTTATTGCTCTTTTGGCAGCGTGGAAATTTCGGTCATGGTGCTTTCGATCCAGTCTTCCGCCTGCCGATTGATTTCGTCTATCTCCATGGAAGCGCCGTCCAGGGGCGGGCCGATTCGCATTTTGATGGTGCCCGGGTATTTTAAAAAGCTATTCCGTGGCCAGAATTCGCCGGCATTGTGGGCAACCGGCACCACCGGCACTTTGGCCCGGCAGGCCAGGATGCCACCGCTGCCGGCATAGCGCCGTCTTTGTCCGGGCGCGACCCGGGTGCCTTCGGGAAAAATAATAATCCAGTGGCCTTCCTTCAGCCGCTTCAATCCCTGCTTCAATAAGGACCGCATGGCGGCGCGCCGGTTGCCGCGGTCGATGGCGATATGGTGGTAACGGCTCAAACACCAGCCGAAGAAAGGGATGCGCAGGAGTTCTTGCTTGAGTACATAAATGGCCCGGGGAAAGATCAAGAACAGCATCAGGGTTTCCCAGGCGGATTGATGTTTGCTCAAGACGATGCCGTTAGTCTCTGGAATATGCTCCAGACCTTCGATTTCATAGTCCAGATGGCAAATCCATCGCACCAATAGAATTTGCCAGCGGGCCCATAACCGGGCCAGCCGGTAACGGTACTCGTATTGCGGCAGCAGGGAAACCAGCAAGACTATTGGCGTCAGAACAACGGTAAGCGCGGACTGCAGAAACAGGCACAGGCCGGATCTAAGATAAAGGCTGAGGGATTTTGTTTTTTGTGAGGACATAGGTGGCTTGGTAAAGGTTATCGAAAACAGGAATGCCGGGATTGGGCTGTTGTTTGAGGGCCTCTTGGCCCTTGCCGGTTTTGACCAGCACTGCTTTGGCGCCCGCCGCGCGGGCGGCTTCCACGTCGCGCCAGCTATCGCCAATCAGCAAGGCCCGGTTCAAATCGGCATGGAAATCAGCGGCAAATTGGTGGAGCAGGCCGGGCTTGGGTTTGCGGCACGGACAGTCATCGTCCGGGCCGTGGGGGCAGTAATAAATGGCCTCAATGTGTCCGCCAGCGCAAGATACTTCCCGAAGCATTTTGTCGTGGATGGCATCGAGGGTTTTCTGGTCAAGCAGCCCCCGCGCCAGCCCGGATTGATTGCTGATGACAATGATTTTGTAGCCCGCTTGGCTTAACCGGGCGATGGCTTCCAGACTGCCGGGGAGCGGGCGCCATTCCTCCGGGGACTTGATAAAGTCAGGCGAGTCTTGATTAATCACCCCGTCCCGGTCCAGGAGGATCGTGTCAATCGCCTCAAAGCCTGGAAGCCCGATCCCGGCCGTCATCCTTGCAGGCGTGAAATATCAGCGATTTGCAGGAACAAGGCCGCGGTTTCATGGAGTAAATTGAGACGGTTTTGGCGCACGGACTCGTCCTCCACCATGACCATGACGTGGTCGAAAAAGGCATCCACCGTTTGTTTCAATTGCGCGAGCCGCTGTAATGCCTGGGTATAATCCCGCCGATGAAGAAAAGGATTGATTTCCTTCCGGGCTTGATCGACCGCCGTCAAGAGCGCCTTTTCTTCTGGCGCTTGCAGCCGGTCTGAATCGACAGCGGCAAAGGTGGTTAGTCCCGATTTGCGCAGTATGTTGCGAATACGCTTGTTGGCAGCCGCCAGGCTTTCTGCTTCCGGCAACTGACGGAAGGCGTGAACGGCTTCGATACGGTGGAGAAAATCCAGCAGGTTCAAGATTTTCAGCGCCGCCACGGCTTCAAATTCATCGGCGGTAAAGCCTTTTTCCAGCAAATAGCCCTTCAGCCGGTCAAAAATGAAATTTTCCAGCGTTGCCAACACCTGAGGGTGGTCAAAGTCATGGCTATAGTTTTCGGCGCTGGCTTGCAACAACGCTTTGAGATCCAGATCCAGCTGTTTTTCAATCAAGATACGGATGATGCCCAAGGCCGCCCGGCGCAGGGCGTATGGGTCCTTGGCGCCGGTAGGAATCTGGCCGATACTGAAAATCCCCACCAGGGTGTCCAGTTTGTCCGCCAGCGCCAGGATTTCCCCACAGCGGGTTTCCGGCAACGGTCCGCCGGCAAAACGGGGGCGGTATTGCTCTTCCAGGGCGGCGGCGATTTCTTCATGTTCTCCCTGGGCCTGGGCGTAATAGCGGCCCATGATGCCTTGCAGTTCCGGGAATTCACCCACCATTTCCGTGGTCAGGTCGGTTTTGGATAATTGCGCCGCCCGCAGGGCCGTGCCGCTATCGCTGTGGAGTTTATCGGCCAGGAGAACGGCCAGTTTTTCCAGGCGCCGGGTTTTATCCAGCAGGGTGCCGAGTTTGTGCTGGAAAATAATCCCGGCCAGTTGCGCCAGCCTTTGCTCCAGGGGAATTTTCAGATCCTGGTGCCAGAAGAACTCGGCATCCGCCAGGCGGGGACGGATGACTCGTTCGTTGCCTTCCCGCACCGATTCCAGGCGTTTGCTGTCCAGGTTGGCCATGGTGATGAAACAGGGCAGCAGCGCATGATTGTCGTCCCTGACCGGAAAATATTTTTGATGGGACTGCATCACGGTAATCAAAACTTCCGGCGGCAATTGCAGGAAACGCTCGTCAAAATTGCCCATCACCGCTACCGGCCACTCCACCAGGGCGGTGACCTCCTGGAGCAGCGCCGAGTCGATATGGGCCCGCCCGCCTGCCTGGTTCGCTAATTTGTTGGCCTGTTCTTCAATCCGCGCTTGACGTTCGTCGAAATCGGCAATCACCCAGCCCTCGCTGAAGAGCAATTGCGCGTAATGATCTGGGTTGGCGATGGTCAAAGGTTCCGGGCTGTGGAAACGGTGACCGAAAGTGATGTTTCCGGCCTTTAAATTGAGGATTTGGGTTGGGATGACTTCTTCCCCAAACAACAATACCGCCCAATGGGCCGGGCGGACGAATTCCACTTCCAAATCGCTCCAGCGCATCCGTTTGGGGATGGGCAGGGCCGCCAGGCTTTGTTGGAGGACATCGCCAATCAAATCCTGGGTGCGAGCGCCAGGGGTATGGATCTGGCAGCACAGCCATTCGCCCTTGGCGTTTTTCAGAGTTTCCAGATCCGCCACCTCGACGCCGCAACTTTTGGCAAACCCCAGCGCGGCGGGGGTAGGTTCACCGCCGGGCCCGAAAGCGGCCTGGAGGGCAGGTCCCCGGCGGACTTCGCTCTTGTCTGGTTGGGTTTCGGCCAAGCCGTGGACAATCAGCGCCAGGCGTCTTGGGGTGGCGTAGGCTTTGATGGATTCAAAGCGCAAATGCGCTTTTTCCAGGCGGGCGGCGGTCTCGTCCCTAAGCGCGGTCATCAGCGGGTGCAGGGCCTTGGGAGGTAGTTCTTCGGTGCCCAGTTCAAAGAGTAAATCGCGGCTGGCCATTATTGATCCTCCTTGCGCAACATGGGGAACCCCAGCTTTTCACGGCTTTCGTAATAGCATTGGGCGACGCCGCGGGCCAGTTCCCGGACTCTGAGGATATAGCGTTGCCGTTCGGTGACTGAAATGGCGTGGCGGGCATCGAGCAAGTTGAACGTATGGGATGCCTTCAGCACCTGGTCGTAAGCGGGCAGGGGCAGATTTTGTTCAAGCAATTGCTGGCATTCGGCGGCATAGTGGTCGAAGCTTTGCAAAAGAAAATCCACGTTGGCGTGTTCGAAATTGTAAGCGGACATTTCCACTTCGTTTTGGTGGAAGACATCACCGTAGGTGATCACTTCATTGCCGTTGCGGCTCCAGACGAGATCGAAAACGCTTTCGACCCCTTGCAGGGCCATGGCGATTCTTTCCAGCCCATAGGTGATTTCGCCGCTGACTGGGCGGCAGTCGAGCCCGCCTACTTGCTGGAAATAGGTGAATTGAGTGATTTCCATGCCGTCCAGCCAGACCTCCCAGCCCAGTCCCCAGGCGCCCAGGGTGGGGGATTCCCAGTTGTCTTCCACGAAGCGGACATCATGCTCCAACAAATCGAACCCCAATTGGCGCAACGACTCCAAGTATAATTCCTGGATTTCCAGGGGGGACGGTTTGAGCAGCACCTGGAATTGATAATAATGTTGCAGGCGGTTGGGGTTTTCCCCATAGCGGCCATCGGTCGGCCGGCGGGAGGGTTGCACATAGGCAGTGCGCCAGGGTTCGGGTCCGATCGCCCGGAGAAAGGTGCCGGGATGAAAGGTGCCGGCGCCTACTTCCATGTCCATGGGTTGGAGCAGGGCGCATCCTTTGCCGGCCCAATAATGCTGCAAGGCCAAAATGAGGTCTTGAAAGGTTTCGATGGTTGGAACAGTTTCCGCCACGGTGTCTCGCTGATGGATTAAAAAGCGGTATTATACGTCAGTTATGGACCAAACATCTCGCCTAAATTTGATGAAATTTTTACTGATCGCATGGTTATTGTTATTGACTGGCTGCGGTTTCCACTTGCGGGGCGCGGTGGAACTGCCCCAGGATAAGCGCCGGATTGCACTGCAAGGCATTCCCATGAACCACCCGGTAGCCCGGGATTTGAGCCAAATGTTGGCTTTTTCCAAGGCCCGGTTGGTGGCAGATCCCGCCAAGGCCGACGTGGTGCTCAGAATTTTGGAGATTCGCCAGGATCGGCGGGTGTTGTCTCTGGACGAGAACGGCAAGGCCATCGAATTTGAGTTGATTTACCGGATACGCTTCAATTTGCTTACCCCGGATAACAAAACAATTCTGCCGCCCCAGTTGGTGGATTTGCACCGTAATTATCTCAATACTCAGTTGCAAGTGATTGGCAAGGCCCAGGAAGAAAGCCTCTTGCGCCAGGAAATGCGGCGGGAGGCGGTGAGAACGATTTTGCGCCGGATGCAAACGGCGCTGAGCGCTCAGCCTTCCCATGCAAGTTAAGCCTGAACAATTGCCAAATTTGTTGCGCAAGGGCTTGGCGCCGGTTTATCTCCTTTATGGCGATGAACCTTTGCAATTGACCGAAGCAGCCGATGCCGTGCGTAGTGCCTGCCGCGAGCAAGGCTGTGAGGACCGGCAAGTGCATACGGTGATGCCGGGGTTTGACTGGAATCTTTTGGCCGCGGACAGCGACACCTTGTCCCTTTTCGGCGGCAAACGCTTGCTGGATTTGCGTGTGCCGGAAGGCAAGGTAGGCAACGAGGGCGCCCGGTTTTTAAGCGCCTACGCCAAGAGTCCGCCTGCCGATACTGTTTTGCTGGTGACTGCCGAAAACCCACCCTCGGCCATTTCAAAGGCACAGTGGTTCAAGCGCCTGGAAAGCTGTGGCGTGGCTGTCAGGGTCTGGCCGCTGTCGGGCCAGGCCTTGATAGCCTGGTTGCGCAATCGGGCGTCGGAAAAGGGTTTGCAACTGGCGCACGAAGCGTTGCAGTTGTTGGCCCAACGGACCGAAGGCAATCTGCTGGCTGCGGCCCAGGAAATTGACAAAATCCACGTGCTTCACGGCCCTGGCCTGATTGATGAGGCGGCGGTCAGAGACATGGTTGCCGACAGCGCCCGCTATGATGTTTTCGACTTGACCGAAGCTGTTTTGGCGGGTCAGGTGGCCCGGGTGGACCGTACCCTGGCCGGTTTGGCCTCGGAAGGGATCGCCAGCGCTGTGGTATTATGGGCCATTACCCGTGAAATCCGCTTGCTGCTGCAATTTTCAGACGCGCGCAAGCAAGGTGTGTCGATGATTGACACCGCCCGCAAATTGCGGGTATGGGATCAACGCCGCCGGCTGGTGGAAAAAGCCCTTGGCCGCCTGGATGTGAAGCGATTGCACGAGGCGCTGCTGACCGCCGCCAGGATTGACAGAATCATCAAGGGCCAGATGCCGGGCAGTCCGTGGGATGGCCTGCGGGGATTGTGTCTGATGCTGGCCTCGGGAAATTCAAGATCATGTCCAAGTCAGGCAATAGCTATATAGCAAAAGGTAAATCCATGAATACCAAACATCTGATTGATGAAGCAATATCCCTTCCTGTGGAAAAACGCGTATTGATGGTTGATTTACTGCTCCGTAGCTTAAATCAACCGGAATCTGAAATTGATGAAATCTGGGCTGAAGAGGCAAAACGTCGTCTTGCAGATCTTAGATCCAAGCGAGTAGAGGCGATACCGGGAGACGAGGTTTTCAAGAAGGTCTGGAAAAGATTCGAGAAATGAACTTTTCCTTTCACCCCGAAGCAGAGGAAGAATTAAATGAAGCAATAGATTACTATGAGGAAATTGAACCTGGTTTGGGTTATGACTTCGCATTGGAAGTTTTTTCAGCTATCAGCCGGGCGGTTGAATTTCCAAAGGCTTGGGCGGTCCTGGAAGGAGATGTCAGAAGGTCTTTGGTAAGCCGGTTTCCCTATGGGGTTCTGTATTCAGAGGTTGATAACGAGATATTCGTATTGGCAGTGATGAATCTGCATCGGGAACCGGGATATTGGAAGAAAAGGAAGGAGGGCAGACAGGAATGACTTACAATATTAAGTGACCGGATATCCGGATCAAGAAGGTATTCCCATAGTAGGTAATGTCCTAATTAAGCAGGTGCTAATCAAAAAAATGATTGAAGACATCCAAAACTACATGACCGCCGTTGGCGAGAAAGCCAAAAGGGCATCCCGCGCCATGGACCGGGCGGAAACTGGGCATAAGGATCAAGCGCTATTGGCGATAGCGGACCAGATAGAATCCGGCCGGGATCGGATAAAGGCCGAAAACGCCAAGGATTTGGCCGCCGGCAAAGCGCGGGGCTTGAGCGCCGCCATGCTCGACCGCCTGGAACTGACCGACAGCCGCATCGACGCCATGGCCGAAGGACTGCGCCAGATCGCCGCGCTTGCGGACCCGGTGGGGCAAGTCTCGGATTTGAATTACCGCCCGTCCGGCATTCAGGTGGGAAAAATGCGAGTGCCTTTGGGGGTCATCGGCATCATTTACGAATCCCGTCCCAATGTCACCGTGGATGCGGCGGGCTTGTGCCTCAAGTCCGGCAATGCCTGTATTCTCCGGGGAGGCTCCGAATCCCTGCATTCCAACCAGGCCCTGGCCGCCTGCATCCGCGAAGGTCTGGAACAGGCGGGACTGCCCCAGGCAGCGGTGCAGGTGATCGAAACCACGGACCGGGCCGCCGTTGGCAAGCTGTTGAAGATGGACCAGTACGTGGACGTGATTGTGCCCAGGGGCGGCAAGGGACTGATAGAAAGAATCATCGCCGAATCCCGGATTCCAGTGATCAAGCATCTGGACGGCATCTGCCACGTTTACATCGATGACCGGGCGGATTTGCAAAAGGCGCTGGATATCGCCTTCAACGCCAAAACCCAGCGCTTTGGCGTTTGCAATGCCATGGAAACCCTGCTGGTGGCAGAAGGCATTGCCCCTCAAGTGTTGCCCCGGCTGGCGGACAGATTCCAGGAAGCCGGCGTGGAACTTCGCGGCTGTGAAAAAACCAGGGGATTGATTCCCCAGTGCCTTCCCGCCACCGACGAAGATTGGGCCACCGAATATCTGGCACCGATCCTCTCTATTCGCGTGGTTTCCGGCTTGGATGAAGCGATGGATCACATTTACCGCTATAGCTCCAGCCACACCGAAGCCATTGTCACCGAGGATTACACCCGCGCCCGGCGTTTCTTGCGGGAGGTGGATTCCAGTTCGGTCATGGTCAACGCCTCCACCCGCTTTGCCGACGGTTTTGAGTATGGCCTGGGGGCTGAAATCGGCATCAGCACCGACAAACTCCACGCCCGGGGCCCGGTGGGGCTGGAAGGGCTGACCACGCAGAAATTCATCGTCCTGGGAGACGGCCAGATCCGCACCTGATGATCGGCATTTACGGCGGCACGTTCGATCCGGTTCACTTCGGCCACCTGCGCACGGCGCTGGAAGTCAAGGAAGCCCTCGAACTGGAGCAAGTCCGTTTTATCCCCTGCCGCCTTCCCCCCCATCGCAACCCCCCGTTCTTCTCTCCGGAGCAGCGATTAAACTTTCTCCAAACCGCTACAGCAGATGAACCGGGATTCGTTGTGGACACCCGCGAACTCGACCGCCCCGGCCCTTCCTACATGGTGGAAACGCTGGAATCCCTGCGACAGGATTTGGGCGAAACGCCCATTTGCCTGATTCTAGGATTGGACGCCTTTTTGGGTCTGCCCGGTTGGCACCGCTGGGAATCTTTGTTCGAACTGGCCCATCTGGTGGTGATGGACCGGCCGGGTTACCGCCCTGAATGGAAGAACCCTTTACGTTCTCATGTGACACAACGGACGGAAAGTCAAGCACTTTCCCTGCATGAAATAGCTGCCGGAAAAATCTTCTTTCAGCCTGTCACCCACTTGGAAATTTCCGGGACTCAAATCCGCCAATGTCTCAAACAAGGGAGAAGTCCCCGCTTTTTGACGCCGGATAAGGTGTTGTTGTTGATGTATCACCCGACCTGACCGCCCTGGGTGGATGGGGGTAATACACCTGTCATGATGTTGCCTTTTGGGGTAGGCAAAAGCGTGTTTTAAACGCTGAATTGAAGTCAGTGCAACCATCCACCTGCGCGCGAGAAGGCGAAATGACTCAACGCCGAGCCAGCCCTGGATCAAGTTTATGGGTGTTCCTGTTAAGCGCCTTGGGCTTGAAGCCAATAGGCGATGTGCGGTGATAATTCGCCGTCGGTTAAAAGGCGGCCTGAATGGCCACCCCTCCTTACTCACAAATGCCAGCAGCCGCCAATAGCCTTTAGGGTCTACAATCATCAGATCCCCCAGAAGTCCCTGGGCCATATCTCACCCGTACAGGCCCTCAAACACTGGCAGGCCAAACGGTCAGAACTGTTCAAAAATCGTGTATATTTAATCTCACGGGGGCTTGATAAGTAATAAAATAAATGATCTAAACAGATCAAAACGGAATGCGATTAGAAAGATGAGATTAATATGCAGGTAGATAGTGAATTACTTCCCGAAATTGAGTATGAACCTCCGCATTTCAATAAAGAGGGCCGCTTGATATGCTATTTCGGGTGGAACAATGACACCACTAAAGCCCTTCTCTCCAAAGTATTCACGACGTTGGATCTGCGTGGAGGAGAGAGGTATGACTTCCGTATACCTAAGCTGGGGGCTAAAGCGCACGAATTGAAGGCACTGTCCCTGCATTGCAATGGTTTTCTAGAAGGGCTGGAGCAGTTCAGTAACATCGAAAGCTTGAGCGTTGGATCGTGGCCCAAAAATGGTCTTGATCTGACAATGTTCGGCAAGCTGAAATCGCTTTATATTGATGCCGAAAAAAAGGCGGACAGGCAGTTATCCCGGCTGCCTTATCTTGAAGCTGTCTCGATTATTGGATACAGCGAGCAGGATTGTTTGGCTTTTTCTGGCATGAAATGCCTGCGCTCTCTTTTCTTTTCTCAAGGACGGCTGCGCACTTTGCAGGGACTTGAATCCTGCCCGTCACTTTCAAGCCTTGAGCTCGCATACATCAGGAATCTCGAAGACTTAGAAACCATTCATGGGCTCGGCACGCTCGAGAACATCTGGTTGGAGAATCTTCCCAAAGTGGCGGGCAACCTGTCACTCCAAAACTATCCAGGCATGAAATCGTTCTATGCATCAAAGGTTGATCTGGTCGTCGACCTGTCCGGTTTGCGCAACCTGAGAAGCGTGCAAAAATTATGGCTGAATGTGCCTTTTGAGGGCTTGGACTGGGAAGAGATTTTCATGTTGCCCGACATGAAGCTGGTCGGCATCAGTACGGAAGAGGGAATTCCAGGAGATGAGGAATTCCATCTCTATGCTGAGCGACATGGAAAGCCGCTCAAGGAAATAGTACGGATTGGAAAAAGAAAGCCGAAAGGTGTCCAGTTGAAATTTTGAGAAAGCATGCTCCGGTCTTTGCGAATGAAAATAATTTTGTTTGAAGAACACAGCCCGCTTGCAAGTTCTATACAGCATATTTATGGGTTTACTGGGTTAATTCAGTGGGCAAGAATGTTTTTCCATCCGATACCATAGATCTAATGTAAATATCCAGATGAGAAAAGAATTTGCCAAAGTATTACGGGATAAATTTGTTAAAGCAATGAAGGAACGATTTACTGAATTCGAAGCTATTAGTTTAAAAGGAAATCCGTATGTTTGGCCTGGAGAGCGTGTTTTTCTATGGAAGCCTACAGATTCTCTTCACTGCTATGTAATACTTTCTGTGAGCCCGCAGTATGACGAATTTTATGTCCATGTGGGTTGGTCGAAGCTAGGTAGATTCCCTCACTTAGGGCGTGGCGTTTTTCGACCGACGAGAGAAAGACAAGAGTTCAACGAGGAGGAGTATCTCGTGAAGCTGTCCATGCTGTGTGGTGAGAATGATGGGTGGAGTGTTTCCGATATGACAGCACTTGGGGATTCCGAAACGCTGCCTGATTTTGAGAAGCTTGTAGAATCCCAGGTTAGAAATATACCGGCTACCACGGCAAGAGCGATTGTATATCCGGTAGTCGAGAAAGCTCTTGATTGTTTGGAAAAAAAAGGTATCCCATATCTAAACGACTTCCTGGCTTATACAATCGAAAAGTGATGTCGCGGCCGAGTAGAAGGAATACAAACAGCAGATGGAGCGACGTCGCAAGCTCTACTTTTGCGCGCATATAGAAATAGGGGATTTCGCGGTATTGCGATGAACATCCACCAGCCGGGCCACCGAGAGTCAAGGGTCAGGTCTCACATTACAACATCCATAGGCCGTTATTTCAGGCGAGCCATATGGCATGATTATGGGAGACTTGCCCCTTGATTCCAGCCGAATGGATCATGCCCGGCGCCCCATGCTTATCGGTTCCCCGGATACTTTATTCCCGCTTGCGCGGGAATGACATTCGAGATATTACAAAATGTTTTAGCGGGAATGACGGTGGAGAAGATTTCAGCCATTGCTGACAATGGCAAGGATGAAAGTATCCAACGGCGTAAAGCCTTCCTCCGTCATCCCGGGCGAATTCCCGCAAAGCGGGGGGAACGCCTGGAATCCAGAACATGAACAGTCCAGCAGCAATTGTGTGGGGGACGCTTTCTAGATACGTTGGTACTGGCGGCGTAATTGGGTAAGAATTTTTCCGTTATTTGCTTCCTCGGTGCCGGTGCGCAAAATGATTTATACCACCAACGCGATTGAGAGTCTCCATAACCGGATAAAAGGCCATTTTCCAGCGATGAAGCGGCAGCCAAACTTATCTTGCTGGCGCTCAGACACATCACGGCGGAATGGAAAAGCCCGTGGGAGGCTGGGCAGATGCCAAGGCACAGCTTGCTGCTTTGCTATGTCTCCCGGCCTAACCGCCGGGAGCGGATTGAAACTCAAGGGCAATGAACTCTTCTAATACTTTAATACCTGGCCAAGTATTTCCCGGTTTGATCACAGGAGCGGTTTGAAACTACATCCAGATCGACATACTGCGGAGAGAGGTGCCATGAAAAAACTCATGCTGCTCATCACACTTTTCGTAGCCACGCTCCAAGCGGAAGAAGGTTGGTTGCTGGAGGGAGTCAAAATCCTTGAGGTTAGCACGGCGAATCAAGGGTATGTGGTCAATGGTTACCGGTTGGCGAGTTGGGAACCGCCGCCTTTTAACGTGACCGATTGGTTGGATTTCTGGCAGGACCGTTTGGAATTTGACCGGGAGAAGCTATGTTTGCGGCGTGTGGTTGCCAAGGTGGAAGGCAAAACAGTTCCAATCTGCTACCTTGTTACCTCTATTCAGCCAAAACAAAAATGGCCTAGCCGAATGACGACTAAGCCGTTGAATTTTATGGTGGGCCCTGTAGGACTCGAACCTACGACCAAGGGATTATGAGTCCCCTGCTCTAACCAACTGAGCTAAGGGCCCGGAGAGTTAATCGGCATCCAAAAAGCTGCGCAGCCCGTCGGAACGGGTAGGGTGGCGCAGTTTACGCAGGGCCTTGGCTTCTATTTGCCTGATCCGCTCGCGGGTGACATCGAATTGTTTGCCAACTTCTTCTAACGTATGATCGGTGTTCATGTCAATCCCGAAACGCATGCGCAAGACTTTGGCCTCCCGCGCCGTCAGGCTGGAGAGGACGCTTTGCATGGCTTCCCGCAGGCCTTCGATGGTAGCGGCTTCCACGGGAGAGAGCACCTTTGCGTCTTCAATGAAATCTCCCAAATGAGAATCTTCGTCATCACCGATGGGCGTTTCCATTGAGATCGGCTCCTTGGCGATTTTCAGTACCTTCCTGACTTTATCTTCCGGCATTTCCATTCTTTCCGCCAGTTCCTCAGGCGTGGGTTCTCTGCCCATTTCCTGCAGCATTTGCCGGGATACCCGATTGAGTTTGTTGATGGTTTCAATCATGTGTACCGGAATTCGGATGGTACGCGCCTGATCTGCAATGGAGCGCGTAATGGCCTGACGAATCCACCAAGTGGCGTAAGTTGAGAATTTATAACCCCGGCGGTATTCGAATTTATCCACGGCTTTCATTAAACCGATGTTGCCTTCCTGGATCAGGTCAAGGAATTGCAGACCCCGGTTGGTGTATTTTTTGGCAATAGAAATAACAAGGCGCAAGTTAGCCTCAATCATTTCTTTCTTCGCCCGCCGCGCTTTTGCTTCGCCAATGGAAACCCGGCGATTAATGTCTTTAATTTGTTCTATGCCCAGGAAATTGTCTTTTTCGACGACAGCTAGTTTGTGCTGAGCCTTTTTAATTTCTTCTTGGAATTCTTTGAGTACTTCGGCATACGGTTTTCCGGACTCAAGGTGTTGTTTCAACCACTGCGGGTCGCTTTCGTGGCCGATAAAGGTTTCAATAAACAACTTCCGGGGCATTCGCGCCTTTTTAACGCAAATATCGAGAATCATTTTCTCCTGGGCACGAATTTCACTTACCACCCGCGCAAGAATGGCGGACAACTCTTTGAAAAACTGTGGCGTTCTGCGGAATTCCATGAAGACTTTGGCCAAGTCGTCGTAAGCCTTCTGGGTTTTCTTGTCTTCATAGCCGTGTTGTTTCAGGCTTTTCAGTACCTTGTTGTAATGTTTCTTAAGTTGCTTCAACTTGTCTTTGACTTCGTCTGGGTCGGGCCCGGTATCCACCTCTGCAACTTCATCATCCTCATCCGCATCAGCCTCCGAAGAGGGTTTTGTCGGCACGATTGTCTCTACCGGTTGAGACAAATCAATAAAGCCGGAAATCAAGTCGGTCATCTTGGCTTCGCCCGCCAAAGCCAATTCCAAAGAAGCAATGAAATGTTCGATGATGGCAGGAAAACGGGAAAGCGCTTCGGCAACCTGGTTTTGGCCTTCCTCGATGCGCATGGCGATTTCCAGCTCGTCCTCGCGGGTGAGCAATTCCACCGTTCCCATTTCCCGCATGTACATGCGCACAGGGTCCGTGGTCCGGCCATATTCGTTATCCACTGACACTAGGGCAGCCGCCACCTCGGCGGCTTCTTCTTCGTCGCCAGTCACGACAACTTCCGGCAAGATCTCCGCATTCTCAGGGGGTTCTTCGAGAACTTCGATCCCCATGTCATTGATCATACTGATGATATCTTCCACCTGCTCAGGGTCGACGATTTCGCTGGGCAAGTGATCGTTGACTTCCACATAGGTCAAATAACCCTGCAGCTTGCCTCTGGCAATGAGTTCTTTAATTTGTGACTGTTGCTGTTCTCGATTCATATATCTAGATCTACCCTAAGGATGAAGCCGTCTCAGCAGAGAAACGGTAAATAATAACCTGACCATGGCCCATTTACAATTCCGGTTTTGCGGATTGTTTGGCCATTAATTCCCTAAGTTCTTGTTTTTCAAGTTCGCTCAACCTTCCGGCATCGGCTTTTCTGGTTAAAATTTCTAATCGTTTTTGCAGGTTGCGTTTTTGCAGCAAATCAATAGCATCTTGAATTTCAGCGGATGGATTTGCCAGCGAGCGATATTCGTTTTGTGATAACAATGCCTGGACATATTCCCGATGGGGACTGCTTTGAAACCTTTCAACCACCAACGTCGGGGTCCAATCAATCTTTTCCCCCAAAACGTTAAGGATTTGCGCCAGCACTTCGCCATGGATTCCCGCGCGAACCTGCTCAACAAAGGTTTCGGGAAGCGAAGAATACAATTGAGGATGGTGTATAAGCAAAGCTGCCATTCTATCGTAGAGACGCGGTTGAACCAGGCGCGAACGAGGCCGGCGATACCCAATTTGAGAATCGTTGGATTTGACGCTTTGGATCCCTGTGAGTTCCTTCAAACGAGCGTGCATCATCTGGCGGAACGCCCCTTGTGGCAACTGGCGTAAATAGGGCGTTGCCCGTTTCAGCAGCGCCGCTTTATTTTCCATTTGACTTAAATCCAAATCCTCGGTCAAAGACTGGAAAAAATATTCAGACAGCGGTGTCGCCGTCGACAATCTTACCTCAAATGCTTTTGTGCCTTCCTTCCTGATCAATGAGTCTGGATCATGCTTTTCCGGTAGCGGCAAAAACCTGATGCGCCGGCCTTCCTCTAATTGTGGCAAGGCCGATTCCAGTGCCCGCCAGGAAGCTTTGCGTCCCGCGGCATCACCATCAAAACAGAAAATCAATTCGTCGCAATAGCGAAACAGCAAACGGATATGGTCAGGCGTTGCCGCCGTTCCCAATGTGGCAACCGTGTTTGTCAGGCCATGTTGGGCCAAGGCAATGACATCCATATAGCCTTCCACTACCACAATGCGCCCGGGTCTGAGCGAAGTTTGCAGCATCTCATAGAGCCCATAGACCTCCTTGCCTTTATGGAATATAGAGGTTTCTGGAGAGTTTAAATACTTAGGTCCCTCTCCGTTCAAAATCCGCCCGCCAAACCCCACAATCTGTCCACGCCGATTTCGAATCGGGAACATGATCCGGTTACGAAAGCGGTCATAAGTGCCGCCCTTATCCTTTTTACTAACCAAACCGGCTTCCAGCAGCAATTCGGCGTTGAAATGCTGGGATAATGTCTCCCATCCGGGTGGAGCAAACCCTATGCCAAAGCGGCTGGCGATAGCGCCATCAACGCCTCTTTGGCGTAAATAAGCTACGGCTTTGTCAGCTTGAGGCTGCCGTAACTGCCGCGCATAGAAAACCGCCACTTCTTGATTGAGGCGATAAAGTGGCTCATAACGGCCGCGTTGTTGTGATGACTGAATATCCGCGCCGGTTTTGGACTCATAAGGGACTTCCAAGCCATATTGAGAAGCCAAGGTTTCAACTGCTTCAGGAAAGGTAAGGTGATCGTGCGCCATCAAAAAGCCAATGGCCGATCCGCTCACCCCGCAACCGAAGCAATAATAAAATTGTTTTTGCGGGCTAACGGTGAAGCTGGGGGTTTTTTCGTCGTGAAAAGGACAGCGGGCCACATAATTGCGGCCCGCTTTTTTTAGAGGTAGGCGGGGCTGGATAACTTCGACGATATCTGCCCGCGCTAACAAGTCATCAATAAAGGACTGCGGGATTTTCCCCGACATTAGAACTAAACTAGCCTGACGGACTCAAGCTATTTCCCGCTCAAGATGGCCTTGACTTTGGCACTGACCTGGCCCATATCGGCGCGGCCCTGAATCTTCGGTTTTAGTAGCGCCATGACTTTACCCATCTCTTTTAAACTATTAGCGCCTGATTCTTCAATGGCTGACTGCACCAGCGCTTCTATTTCGGAATCTTCCAGAGGCTGAGGCAGGTAGGATAAGATAATTTCCAGTTCTGCCTGCTCTTTTTGCGCCAAATCGTTCCTGTTGGCTGCTTGATATTGGGTAATGGATTCCCGGCGTTGTTTCGCCATTTTATCTAGCACAGCAATGACTTGAGCATCATCCAGCTCAATGCGTTCATCGACTTCGCGCTGTTTGATGGCCGCCAAAATCAAGCGGATGGTTCCCAAACGGGCTTTGTCGCCGCTTTTCATCGCGGCTTTCATATCTTGCTGGATTTGTTCTTTTAATGACACAGCAGGCACTTAAACGATCGAACGTCCCTTACGCAAATTCTCTAGGGCATACCGTTCCCGGGACAAACGTTTGAGATGACGTTTGACTGCGGCGGCCGCTTTGCGCTTGCGAGCTTCGGTGGGCTTTTCGTAATATTCACGGCGGCGTACTTCAGATAAAACACCCGCTTTCTCACAGGCGCGTTTGAATCTACGCAGGGCGATATCGAAAGGTTCGTTCTCTTTTACACGGATTTGAGGCATTGACTCTCCTTAAAATTCAAATGGTAACAATTAAATTCACAACTAAACATATAAACGAGTAATTATACGCATAAAACCACCTTATAGAAACCAAATGACTAACTGATGTTACGCAACCACCGGCAGATAGGCGCAGGCTTACGCAATCCTTGGCTGTCATTTCGATCGGAGGGAGAAATCTTGACGCATCAGCATCCATTTTGGGCCGATTGAAAGATTTCTCGCTACGCTCGAAATGACAGTGCGTAACATCAGTGACTAATTCCCATCACATTTGATGGCTCATTAAGATCCAGTCACGATCTTTCTGGAAAATACCGTTTTTTGACTTTGATATCAGAACGGGCGAACAATTCCATTTTTTAACGAATTCGGTATAATTAAGTTTCTATCCGACGGTGGGCGTAGCTCAGTTGGTAGAGCCCCGGGTTGTGATCCCGGTGGTCGCCGGTTCGAGTCCGGTCGCCCACCCCATTTCCAATTGCCTTTCTCTTGGGCCGTTAGCTCAGTCTGGTAGAGCAGCGGACTCTTAATCCGTCGGTCGAAGGTTCGAATCCTTCACGGCCCATCAATATAATCAAGGTGTTAGATCAATACAGGCCAATCCTTTTTCATTCGGGCCTACTCCGGGCCTACCTCTGAAAAGCTCAAAAGGGAAATAGGTCATTCAAGGGTTCTGCTTTGGTAACTTCTTGCTTCTGTTTCCTTCCTGGCCTTACCGTCCTTGCAGACACCAGAGAATCAGCCACCAGGGTAAATCCTGTCCTGTCTTCGCCGGTGATTTTGTCCTTCCATCTCGATTGGGTAAGCCTGCCAGTAAGCGCCACCAACTCGCCTTTTTCATGATTGGCCAGGACTTCGGCCACCTTGCCAAACGCCATCACAGAAAACCACACGGTTTCTTGTTCTTCGGAATTGTTTGGCGTCACGTCCACGGCTACAGATACCGTTGTCATCGGACTTCCCTTTTTCGTTTGCCGCTCAGTGGGGGTGCCACCCAGCCGCCCATATATGCTCGCGTGCATCATGTCATTTACTCTCTGGTGTTACGTTTGCAGATTCTATCTGGCCATTAAAAGCCGCCTTCATTGCGTGTAGCTCGCGCATTCCCTCTGGTGTCATACCCTTGCATGCCAGGATTTCGGCTTCGGTATAAATCGGTTTACCGTCGTACCAGTCAGTCCTGGCAATACGTCCAGCCATGGCGTCATCGGCCGCTATCCATATATCAGCATTTAATACTTTGCTGAAAAGTTTGGTGGTGTAGCCCTTGCGCACCAGCGCTATGGCCTCGGAAATGGTGGTGGGTGATGGGTTATTTTCCTTCCTGGCTGATTCATCATTGACGGCCAGCAGCTCGGCGATGATTTCCGCCTTGTGGTGCTTGATGAAAGCGCGCTGGCGGTCGGTGAGTTTGCTGAACGGTTCCACCAGTAACTTGCCATCTGCCAAGCGAAGGCGGAATCCAGCCCTTTGGATCGGTTCCAGGTAGGTCATGGAGCAGCCCTCACTCAAATTTCCCCAATGTCACGGCCGTCATACCCGGGCAGGCGGTCGGCCTCATTTCCGACTAAACCGGAAAAATCCGGCTCGGCACTTTTTTCTCTTGCCCGGTGTCCCGGTTTTTCATCCGCGACACCGCGACAACCCGCTTGTGGCGCGGCTTCCGGCGATTTTTCATCCGCGACAGGATTTTTTTCTGTCGCGGTTTGAAAATCGCTGTATCCCGCATGGTTGCTAGCTTGTCGCGGTTTGAAAAGGGTGGTCTGGGGAAGACTCCTGTTTTTCGCCGTTTGTCTCGGTTCGGTCATCGATGTATCGAGCAAATGCATCGAGAAATTGATCCAGTTCGTAACCTTTCGCATGATCCGGCCCGATGCGGATTTCGTGTGGCCGAATCCCGAAAGGTTTGAGCAGCCGGGCCAGGCTGTTCTGGGTCAGCGGCTTGCCCCGTTGCCATTCCGCCCACGGCGACTCTTCAATTTCAGTCAGGGCGTCTACCAACTCGCGGGAAAACATTCGTTCGATACGGCGTTCTGTGAAAACAGTGCGGATGTCCCGCAGAATCAACGGCCCAATCCCGTCATCCTCGTCCAATGTCTCCAGACCATTGAACGCCAAACGGACTTTAACCGTCCACTCGCCGCCCGCAGCCTCAGCGATGGCGAATAATGGCAGCCAATTGTCCAACGCCCGGTCATTGCCGTGTTGCGGCATATCAGGAACGGCCCTTTTGAGTTTTTCTTCGTTATCTTCGGCCCAACGCACGCAGCGGCGGCGGATGGGGAGGCAACGCTCATCGAGGTCCTGCGGCAAACGCTCCACCCGCTCACCTGGCAGTTTGCGGCGCAACTGGATCACGATGGAACGGTCAACGATGGTGTCAGCCGGCAGTTTAATCATGAATATGACCATGGGTGCCCAGGTGGAAAACCGTTTCGGCTGGTTGTCGTCTCCGTCACAGCGAATCACGAACGCACCTTTACGTGCATGCCCGCTATTGATGATGCCGCGCAGATCATCGTTGTCTGTCAGGAAAGTATCTGCTTCGTCGATTGTGATGGTGGGTTTGGCCAGGTCGATAGTGCGAAACAGGGCGGCGGGCGTGATATTGCTGGTGGGCATGGCCTGACGCGCCATTGCCTCCATGGTTTCCCGTAGGGTGGATTTGCCGCAGCGTTTCTCTGGCGACGTGACCAGTAGTTTGGGCCAGATGCGGAAAACGTCATAAACATAGGTGCCCAGGGTCCACAGCGCCAGCGCCTCGGCGGCATGGTCCGGCAGCACCAAATAGCGCTCATAGTAAGCTCTGATTTCATCCAGCAGGGCAGCGCCGTCCACAGGATCGGTCCAAGGCTCCGGCAGCGGGGCCAGTATGTCATTGCCGGTCTGGGCCTCTTCCAGCTCCCGGCGACGATCCTCGACGACAGTATCCAGGGTGGAGGATCTAATATCGAGTTGTTTGGCGATGGGTTTTCGATAGGGGTCATATTCAATTGGTTTCAGCTCAGCCAGGGCATCGATGACACGATCCAGGTTCGTCACCTTCTCGAATCCCGGCTTTTCCCACACGGTGGTTCGGGTGGTGGTGATTTTTTTGGCGTGCTTGATCTGCTCGCGGATAACCTCCAGCCCTTGATCCTTCGCCAGGTCATTGAAATCCGTTTGTGCCTCGCTCCGATCCACCCCAAAATCCGGCACTGCCAGGCGGCCACCTATAGCCTTGGCGGCCTCTTCGGCCTTGCCTTGGCCGTTGCCGAGGTCTGCCAGAATGATGATTTTGGTTTCCGGGTAGCGCTGCCGCATGGCCTGGGCCACTGATTTCAGATTGCCGCAGCTCAGGGCGGCGACACCGGGCCAGCCGGTGGCTTCGCAGGCGCTCAATACAGTCGCAATTCCTTCACCTATTAATAAATGAGTGGGAGCTTCCGGCATGGCCTGGGCGGCCCACCAGCAGCCAGCTTTTTTGCTGCCGGACAGGATGGATTTGCGGCCGGTTTCATCAATCATTTCCAGGGTCGTGATTCCGTCCCAATCCCCTACGGGAGCGATGAGAATTGTCCCGTCCAGGTGGCCGGCGCGGCCCTTGGGGTGGTAGCCGATGAGTTCGACCAACTTTTTGATTGGTATTTGATACAGGGTGGGGAACGGGTTTGCCGGGGTTTGTTCATCCCTCTGGCTGGGGAGTTGTTTGGTGATTAAATAGGGGTGGGAGATTTCAGCCAGGGGCGCGGCATTAATCACCGTCCGTGCCAATCTGGCCGCCTCGGCTTGTCTGATTTGGCGGCCATTATCCAGCGGTTTCGCGGGCGCTTTCCTGGGCGGCGGTGGTTCCGTCCCATCGGTCAGCCCCAGCGTTTCCGCCACCGCCTTGAATGATTCTGCCCGGCTCCAACCATAAACATGCTCGAGCAGTTGGAAACCATCCCCCGCCTGCTCCTGGCCGCTACCGCCACAAACCCAGGTGCCGCGTCCCGCCAGATTATCGAACCGGAACCGGTCCCGGCCGCCACAGCCAGGGCACGGCCCGTGCCGGTTTTTCAAATGGGAAACATCGATGCCCAGGTGGGTGAGGATTTCCGTCCAGCGGCCTTGGGCGGCAGCTTTGACATGGGAAAGCTCGATGGTCATGCAGCATCTCCCGGGTGCTCGCTGGTACGGCTCTCAATAAACGCCTCGATGTCTTCCATGCGGTAGCGGACAAGGCGGCCAACCTTGACATAAGGCAGGTTATAGCGACCAGTGCAACGCCACACCATCAGCGTTCCTGGCGCGACGTTAAGAATTGCAGCGGCTTCCTCTGGACTCAGTAACTTCTTGGTTTCCATAGCTTTCTCCCGTAGGTGTTAAACGTAGGGAATAGCTTAGGGAAATGTCGGGGCAAAGTCGGGGACTACTCACGGCAATTTTCTGTGTCGAGTAGTCCCCTTCGAGAGGGGGCGCGTAACCTGAGGGGTTGCCGCTTTGCCGCTGTGCGGTTACTCCTTGGCTATCTTCTCCACATGATCTTCGGACACACCTTGGGGATCGTCCAGAAGTTCACTGGCTATGTCCGCTATGATCTTGTAGGTACAAGGAAGGGGTCTAGGGAGGCGGGAAAGGAAGGCACGGAGAAAGGCTGACTTGTCCGCGTGCTGGCGGGGTTCTATTTCTGGTGTCAAAAGGTACTCGGTCCAACGCTCCCCTTGTGTCGGAGCAGCCAAGATGTCGCGGATTTGTTCATATGTCGGTGGCAGGCCCATGGGGTGCTGCTCTTCATATTTATCTAGGGCTTTGCTGAGTTCCGCGATTTTCTCTTCCACCTCCTTTCGCGCCTGCTCACACCGCCGGTAACATTCCCGCGATTCTTTTATATCGTAGCAGGCGAAATAGGCGGCCTCGATCACGTCATCGTCAGCGCCGTGCCGAGTTTTTATGTCCCGGAGTTTGTCCAGTAACTCCCGCTCCTGATTCAGCCTCTCGGGTGATGGCAGTTTGCCGCTCCCCCACACAGCCCGCGCATAGGCATTTTCCAGAATCTCTAAGTCGGCGCGCGCTTTATCGATGAATCCCATCGGCTTTCCCTCCGAGCCAGTCCCTCAAAAAAGGAAGCCGCGCCAGCCAGGTGAGGGATTCTCCCGGTTTTCGGGGGCCAGCCTAGGCGCGGCTTAACAGTCAATCAGTCATAGTGATACCGGCATTGGGCAATGATGAGATGATCCCCCTGCACTGTATAAACCAAACGGTGCTCATTGTCGATTCGGCGGGACCAGAATCCGGCCAACTCATGCTTGAGCGGTTCCGGTTTCCCCAAACCATCGAATGGATCGCGCTGGATGTCCCGGATCAACTGGTTGATGCGCTTTAGCTTGGCCTTGTCGTGTTTCTGCCAGTACAGATAATCCTCCCAAGCCTGGCGCTCGAAGCTAATCATCAGGCAGCAGCTCCTTGGCCTCGACGTGCTGTCCTTTGCGGATGTTTTCTACCGCTTCGAGCAACCGGCGGCGGTTGGCCGGTTCCTTCAATAGATAGGCGGTTTCGTCTTCCCCGGCCAGACGCCGGAAGCGCAGGAACTCGATGAATTTTAGCACCTCGCGGGCTTCCTCTTCGGGTAGCTCCCTTACAACTTCTATGATTTTTTCAGTAGTCTCTTCAGAGCACATGGTTAACCCTCCTTTCGTTGCAATGGGGTGATTGTGGCAGTATCCCGTACCCCCGCCGCCTTTAGGATGAAGTCGGTTATCCTCTGCATTGGCTCCCGCAAACGCTCAACATCCGCAATGATGTATCCGGCGGTAACGTCTCCCGTCATAGAATGATTCAGCAGCCGCTTCAGGGCGTAAGCGGGAATGTCTAGCGATTCAGCAATGGTGGCAAACGTCCGGCGTAGGTCGTAGGGGCTGAACTCGATCCCCACCAGGCGGGCAATCTTCTCCCTGGAGTAACGGAAATTGGTCGGTATCCGCCCTCTATCGTCCGCAAAGACGTATTCCCAGTCAGCGGGAAGGAGGGATTTCAGCAGGTCCATGAGGTAATCGGACAAGGGGAGGGTATGCGGCCTGTGGGCCTTTGTCTCAGGCAGGATAAATGTCCCGGCTTTCAGTTCCACATCCTGCCAGCGCAACCGCGCCGCCTCTGAAGGCCGGAGGCCGGTGAGAAGCTGGAAGCGAAACAGGGCGGCATGGTGCGGGTTAATCTCGTCCAGGGCCTGCCAGAAGGCAGGGAGTTCATGGGGTTTGATATAACGTTGGCGCCGTTGCGGCCGCTTCCAGGCACGGGTATCGGAGAGAATCTGAACTGGGTTATAGAGCAGCAGCGGCGTTCCGTCCTCCCACCGGTGCCGGTTGGCGGCAAAATTCAGCACTGCCCGAAGGTTACGCATCCACAGGCTGGCGGCCGCCCCGCTTGTGCCCCGCTCACATAGTTGACGGTATCTCCTTAGCACCATCTCCGGGGTGAGGGAAAGGATTGGTTTGTCGATCCAGTCCCCCCAGCCGTAGCGCATGGAAGCCTCCAAGTCCTTCAGGCTCCGTGCGGAAAGGGGGCGGGTGTTGCGGTACTCCTCAACCGCCTCGCGCAAAGTCAGGGCTTCGGCCTGGCGGCGGCGCTTTTCCTTCACGGGATTCTTCCCTTCTGCGATTTCACCAAGGAGTTTCTGGGCCTCCCGCCGCGCCTGCTCTACGGTCATGGCAGGGAAGCGGCCTAGCGTGATGTCAAGCGGTTTGCCGTTAACTTTACGGTATAGCCTGAAGGTCTTTGTACCGGTGGGGGTGATACGCAGCGTCAGCCCAGGGGTCTTGGTGTCATAATAACGAACCCGCCCCTTTTCTGGGACGGGGAGCGATTCCAGGGAGCGCTTGGTGAAGTTGATCTTTTTCATCGGGCCTACCTCGGGCCTACCTCAGAGGGTAATTTCAGGGAAATTTCGTTAAGGTAGCGTAGAGTATAAGCCATTGATGCGCTTAGGTAAAGTAGATGACAATAAGGGATGTTAAGTTGCGAGGGAAAGGACTCTTAATCCGTCGGTCGAAGGTTCGAATCCTTCACGGCCCATCAATCACGGTTCCCGCTTTTGGCCAATAGAAGCGTAGTCGGTTAAAGAAGCTTTGATTTAATCAAAGCTTCTTTAAGTCAACTTCATAACCGGCAAATTTGCGAATATTGATGACGCCGCCGTCAAAAATTAAATATTGTCCTTTGATGCCAAGCAGTTTCCCCGCCGCTTCAGGGGCCTTATCAAAATTAAAGGCCTTTATTTTTGCAGGGTATTCCAACACCGGATAATGAATAGCCGTTGTGACAGCTTCCGGCAGCCATCGGATGGCATTTGTTTCGAATGAAGTAGCCGCTTGTTCTATTTCTTGTCCGCAAAGTGTCAACAACCGGTCCCGTTGACCTTCCAAATCTAATGCTTCCGCCTGGCTTTTGAGCATTTTCTGCCAGTGGGTGCGGTCGCTGACATGTTGTTTCAGAATGACTTCCAACAGTCCCGCCAAATAACGGGAAGTCACCTCCAAAATAGGGAGGGCTTGCACTGCGCCTTGGTCAATCCAGCGGGTTGGAATTTGTCCCCGCCGGGTAATGCCGACTTTAAGGCCCGAAGAATTGGCCAGATAAACGATATGAGGCTGAAAGCAATGGCTTTCTCCCCACTCAGGCTCGCGGCAAGTGCCTTGATGGTAATGACACAACTCGGGCTTGATAATACAGGTATCGCAGCGGGCCAGTTTGCGGAAGCAGGGGAAACAGTAGCCTTGATTGAAACTCTTGGAAGTTTTCCGGCCACAGTGGATACAGTTAATGGTACCTGAGTAAGTCAGTTTGAATTGTTGGCCCAGCAGCGGATTGAGATCGATGATTTGATCGCTCAGGGGCAAGGCATAAAGGGCATTTCCACGATCATCCAAAGCCGTGTGCATTTTGCGCAAATTGCCGAGGTATTTCATAATGAATAGTTTTGTTAATTCTTGAAGGAGAGACTTTATGGCCTTGATGCGCGTCAGCTCTGGCACCAATCTGCCCCACGATATCAACGTTGTTATCGAAATTCCAGCCTACAGCGATCCGGTCAAATATGAAATCGACAAAGAAACCGGCGCTTTGTTTGTGGATCGTTTCATGGGCACCGCCATGCAGTACCCTTGTAATTACGGCTACGTTCCCCATACGTTGTCCGATGATGGGGATCCTGTGGATGTCCTGGTAATTGCGCCGTGGAAACTGATTTCAGGTTCCGTCGTCCATTGTCGCCCCATTGGCATGTTGGAGATGGAGGATGAATCTGGTATTGACGCCAAAGTCCTGGCAGTCCCGGTGGATAAACTAACTCCACTTTACACCCATATCAGCTCTTTCCGGGACGTTCCCAAGGCGCAACTGGATCAGATCGCTCACTTTTTCGAACATTACAAGGATCTGGAACCTGGCAAATGGGTCAAGGTAAAAGATTGGCTGGGGCCGGAAGAAGCCAAGGAGGAAATCATAAACAGCATTAAGTGTTATCAAGAAGCGGCAGAGAAACCTCAATTTTAAACAGCATTATTGTTGCTGACCCAGCGCTCACCACTGGGAAGTTTTTCCTTTTTCCAGAACGGGGCCCGGCTTTTGAGTGCTTCCATGATATATCGGCAAGCATCGAATGCAGGCCCCCGATGGGCGGACCAAACCACGACTAAAACAATAGGCTCGCCGGGATGAATTTCACCCACCCGGTGTGCTACCAATGCTTCCAGGAATTGCCATCGTTCCTTGGCTTCCGCGATGATTTTTTCCAATTCCCGTTCGGTCATTCCAGGGTAATGCTCGAGAAATAACCGCTCGACCGAATCGCCTTGGTTGAAATCCCGCATGGTGCCAACAAAGCTTGCGGTTGCGCCATAACTTCCAGGCTCTAGATAAGATGCCTGATGGTTAAGAAGCAACTGGAATGGATCGAAAGGTTGGGGTTTCAATTGAACCGTCATTACTTAGCCTCCAGTGACAGGGGGGAAAAACGCCACTTCATCGCCCGCTTTGACCACTGTATCAGGCTTTGCGTATTCCATGTTGACTGCCATCAGGATGTTATCCGGCAAGGACTCGCCGGTGAGCTCCTGCCAGACTGATGCCACTGTCTGCTCCGGTTTGGGAGAGAGGGTCTTTTGTTCAATTTGCCATTGTTCGCTGAGGCTGGCAAATAACCGTACTTGAATTGTCACATTCTTTCCTCTTTTGAATTTGATACGACCATGAGACAAAAATCCAAGGTTAGAGTTGAAGCCTACTATACAATAAGGATCTCCCTTAATTTTTGGAATAACCGATGTCGAAACTGACTCATTTTAATACAGCAGGTGAAGCCCGCATGGTTGACGTTGGCGAGAAACCGCCAACCCGGCGCCGGGCGGTTGCGGAAGGGTTCATTGAAATGCAGCCAGCCACCCTGGAGCTGATTCTGAAAGGAGGCCACAAAAAAGGGGACGTGCTCGGGATTGCAAGAATTGCGGGGATCATGGCTAGCAAAAAAACCGCCGACTTGATCCCCTTGTGCCACCCCATCGCTTTGACGAAAGTGGAAATTGATTTTCAACCTGAAACCGCCACTCGCCGCATCCGCTGTCTATCAACCGTAGAGACGACAGGACCCACCGGGGTGGAAATGGAAGCGCTCACCGCCGTTCAAATAGCGTTGCTGACCATCTACGACATGTGCAAAGCCGTCGACCGGGAGATGACCATGCTGTCTATTCGGTTATTGGAAAAGAGCGGCGGCCGTAGCGGTCATTGGACCCGGGAATGATGGGCAAAATATTTGTCTAATCTCACAGAGAATTTTTAACCCCAACGTATTTTAAGGAAAAGAATATGTTTCGATACAGCAAGTTTTTTCTATTGTTCTCAACCGCGCTCATTCTTGCGCTTTCTTCTATCGGCGGCGCCGAAGCGAAACGCTTTGGCGGCGGCCGGTCATTTGGCGGTAAATCCTTTTATAGCCAACCTTTCAAACGGTCCCAGCTGCAACGGCAACGCACCTTCAACCAACAAAAAGCCATTCAACGCAATCAAACCAGCCGTCAATCCTGGCGCAACCGGGGCGGCCTTTTGGGATGGCTGGCGCCATTCGCCATCGGCGGATTGTTGGGGGCGTTATTTTTCGGCGGCGCTTTCGAACATTTGAATTTAATGGATATCTTGGTATTCGGAGGGCTGGCGTTGTTGGCTTTTAAGTTACTTTCGCGCCGTTCAGGCGCCGCCGCGGAAACCCCGGTGGGCGCCATGGGGGATTATGCCAACGCTGGCTTTCGCGAAAAAACCAGCGCGCCGTTTGATACCGATATCCTTGGTAAAAAAGACCGTAGCCAGCCTTTATCAAGCCATGACTTGCCGGCGGAAATTGAAATTCCTTCGGATTTCGATCTGCAGGGATTTTTGGAAGGGGCCAAACGGGCATTCAGACAGCTTCAGGAAGCCTGGAATCGAAATGAATTGGCCGAGATCCGCGGACTGACCACCGATGAAGTATTCATCGAAATCAAACGGCAAAAAGCAATGGCCGATCATGATTTGCCTGTCAAAATCCTGGATTTGGATGCTGAGCTGGTGGGTTTTGAGGAAGATGCCCACTACCAACAGGCAAGTGTTCTGTTTACTGCCAGAATCCAGGAGGGCTCACACTCGCCTGAAACTATCCAAGAGGTCTGGCATTTTGTTCGTCCACGACGGGGATTCAATGCCACCTGGCAATTGGACGGGATCCAGCAAGTGGAAGACTAAATCTCCCACTGCGCCTTCCCAATTGGGATGAATTCCAAGCAGTACCGGAACATGCCAAAACCACAGGCATGTTCCGGTTTTAACGTTTTACCTAAATTTTGCAAGTGATTCGAGCTCCGAGGGTGTCAAGCAAGGTTTTAGGCAAGGCGGCAAACCAATTTTCGCGCAGGAGTAGCAGCGCTACTTCGAGCATAAAATTGGTGCAGCCAACGCAGCATAAAGGCTTGATTTGGCAGCCAAATGCCGAAACATTTGCATAACTTAGGTTTCAATTATTGGGATTGCGGAACCTGGACATCGTTCAAGGTCAGTCCTCCGAGATCCCAATTGTCAATATCAGCCATATCACCGCCTTCATGCTTGATTTGGCACACATAATTCTTTCGCACCATGGGATCTCCGGGATGCGGCCGCACATCTACATGGGATTTGATAATAAAACGGCCAAATCCGATATCCCAGGAATCATAATCCCTGTCGGAAAAAATCAACGTGGCATCATCGTCAAATTTGTCCTTGACGAATTGATTACATTGGAGCAGTGCCATGGCGGTTCGGGAGTCATGCACTTCAGTCATTTGTCCGGACTGTTTTGGATCGCCCGTAAACACGCTGCTATCTAGCACCTTAAAGACAAACGGCACGATTGCCTTATTGAGTAACACGTACAATGCCACCACGTAAACCGCTAGCATGACAAGGGAATATTTATTTTGAATCAACTTTTGAAACATGGTCACCTCTTCTGTTCGAAGCCATCATCCTAATTCTATTAGGGAAGTTCACGTTTTTGACGAACATATATCACTATAGTTCTACCGTACCCTCGCCTTGGAAATCATACTGTCTTCAAGGGTTTTTGGCTAGACAATGGTTGTACTAGCCAAAATTAGTGTGTAATTTAGATTATTGAATTTCACCAACTAGAAAAACGGTTCAAAATGACTGTGGGGAAAGCACTGCTTGACAGTAAAAAAGATTTACTGATCTCTGGAATCACCTTTGTCGGTATTGCGCTTTGTCTGTATTTGGATTCACTAGCAGACTTGAAGTTACAAAACGCGCTGGGGCAATGCGCCTGGGTGGCTTTGTTTGGGTTACTTATCTGGGAATCCAACCTGGTACGGTTGCAGGTATTGATTGCCGTACTGTTCGCCACTGCGGGAGAACATTTCGCCTCAGGTTATATGGGCGGTTATATTTACCAATTCCATAACATTCCCGCTTATATTCCGCCAGGCCACGGTATGGTGTATCTAACCGCAGTAGCATTGGCCCGTTCCCCGATATTTCAACTATTTCAACGCCCTATAATTTGGAGTGTCTTGCTGATAATGGGGCTTTGGTCGTTATGGGGCGTCACCTTTGCCGGGCGCGGTGACTGGATTGGCATGATCTTGTTTTTAGTCTATTTACCCTGGGTGCTATGGGGACGGGCGCCATTGGTTTACACTGCCGCGTTCTTTGTCACCACCCATCTTGAATTGATAGGCACCTCTCTGGGAACTTGGACTTGGGTACCCCTGGATCCCATTTTATCTCTCCCCCAAGGCAACCCTCCCAGCGGCGTGGCCGCCTGGTATTGCTTGGTCGATGCCGTTGCCTTAGGTGGCGCTACCTATATCTTGAACAGTCTCTCTTGGGTGAACTCTCTGTCTTCTTCGCTGTTTACCCATGAAACCGGGGACTGGGTTAGTGTTGTTGCTGAGGATTAGATAGGGCCAATATTAAGGCAGACTGTTTTTTGTCTGAAGTAAATGCCCACATAACTTGGTATGAGTTGAATACACGGCACCGCTTAAAATCGGTGCCGTGTTTTTTCATTTTAACGGGATGCTTTTTCCCGTAATAGTTTGGCTGCCGTTACCATCCGTGTCAGGGCTGCATCCACTTCTGGCCACTGGCGGGTTTTCAGACCGCAGTCGGGGTTGACCCAAAGCCTGCCTACGGGGATTTTTGTCATTGCCGCTTCCAGCAGAGTAACGATTTCCTCTACTGTCGGAATATTTGGCGAATGAATGTCATAGACGCCTGGCCCGATTTCGTTGGGATATTCGAAATTGGCAAAGGCGTCCAAAAGCTCCATTTTGGAACGCGAGGTTTCGATAGTGATGACATCGGCATCAAGCGCCGCGATGGATTCAATAATGTCGTTGAATTCGGCGTAGCACATATGGGTATGGATTTGGGTTTCATCCTTGACGCAGGAGGCGGCGATGCGAAAACTACGCACCGCCCATTCCAGATAGGCGGGCCAGTCCTTTTTCCGTAGCGGCAAGCCTTCCCGCAGGGCGGGTTCGTCGATTTGAATCACGCCGATACCGGCCTTTTCCAGATCAGACACTTCATCCCGCAGCGCCAGGGCGATTTGCAGGCAGGTATCACTGCGGGGCTGGTCATCACGCACAAATGACCATTGCAACATGGTGACAGGACCGGTCAACATGCCTTTCATGGGCTTATCAGTCAAGGATTGGGCGTACACGATCCATGCCACCGTCATGGCCTGGGGGCGTGTCACATCGCCATAAATAACCGGGGGCTTGACGCAACGAGAGCCGTAGGATTGGACCCAGCCATTTTCCGTAAAAGCGTAGCCGGACAATTGTTCGCCAAAATATTCCACCATGTCGTTGCGTTCCGGTTCACCGTGTACCAAAACATCCAGTTCATATTCCTCCTGTTTTTTCACCATGTAGGCGATTTGCTCCCGAAGAAAGGCAAGATACTCCGGTTCCGGCAACTCCCCATTTTTAAATGCCCGCCGTTTGCTTCGGATTTCCTGGGTTTGAGGGAAAGAACCAATTGTCGTCGTCGGCAGCAATGGCAGCCGTAGTTTTTGCCGTTGGGCCTGGCGGCGGATAGGGTAGGGACTGGTGCGCTTGTCATAGTTTTCAGGAATTTCCGAGATACGCTTGCGTACTACGGGATTGGTGACCCGCTTGGAATGCCGGCGTGACTCAAGGGCGCTGCGGCATAGCCTTAATTTTTCAGCGGCGCTTTCGGTATCTTCGGACAAGGCTTGCTTTAAGATGACGATTTCCTCCAATTTCTGGGCGGAAAACGCCAGCCAGCTTTTCAGTTCCGGATCCAGTTTGGTTTCTTCGGATAAGTCCACGGGGGAATGCAGTAAAGAGCACGAAGGTGCCAGCCACAGATTTTCCCCTCGGCGTTGATATAAAGGCGTCAGTTTTTCCAGAATGTGATCCAGGTCGGCGCGCCATATATTTCGGCCGTCAATGATGCCAGCGGACAGGACTTTGTGGGTGGGCAGCCAATCGTCCACCCGGCCTAATTCATCGGCGCCGCGCACGCCGTCCACATGCAGGCCGGCCACTGGCAGGTCACACGCCAGCTTGAGATTTTCTTCCAGTGGGCCGAAATAGACCGTCAGCAATAGATTCAGCCCGCGAATCTGAAGCTTGTTGTAAGCGTTTTCAAATGCGGTCTGCCATTCGGTGGGCAAATCCAGTGCCAGAATGGGTTCGTCAATTTGCACCCAACTGATCCCTTGTGCCAGTAATCTGGCCAGTATTTCGCCATAAACAGGAAGTAATTGCGGAAGCAGTTCCAGCTTGTTGAATTCCTTGCCCTGGCATTTTCCCAGCCAAAGCCAGGACAAGGGGCCGAGGATGACGGGTTTGACGCCGGTTTTCAGGAATGACTGGGCCTGGGCCGTTTCCTGGAATAGCTTATCGGAGGAGAGCGCAAAGGTTTGATTGGGCTTCAGTTCCGGGACAATGTAGTGATAATTGGTATCAAACCATTTGGTCATTTCACAGGCCGGTTGCGGATCACCGCTGGGGGCACGGCCTCGGGCCATGCGGAAATAGGTATCCAGGGACACATTGCCGCCGTTGTGCTGGAATCGCTCGGGAACACAGCCCAACAGGCAGCTTATATCCAGCACGTGGTCGTACCAGGAGAAATCTCCCACGGGTATCCAGTCCAGTCCGGCTTGCTGTTGCAATTGCCAATGTCGTTGGCGTAGCTGCTGGCCGGTGTGTTCGAGTTCCTGGGCGTTAATTTTGCCTTGCCAATAGGCTTCAACGGCTTTTTTCATTTCCCGCTTCAGGCCGATGCGGGGAAATCCCAAATTGTGGGCGATGGTCATGGGAATGAACTCCTTATTTGAAAAATTGACAGGGTGAAGTATGGCGGGGTAGGTTTATGAATTCAATTGATGAATATTCAACGATTCTTGAGATAAATTCATGAATATAGAAATCAAGCATCTTCGAACTTTGAAGATGCTGCAACAAACCGGCAGTTTGGTGGGCGCGGCGCAGCGGCTTCATCTGACACAATCCGCCCTGTCCCATCAACTCAAGGCGCTGGAGGATATTTGTGGCAGCGCCTTGTTTATACGCAAAAGCAGGCCCTTGGTTTTTACGCCCGCTGGTAAGCGATTATTGGCCCTGGCGGATCTGGTATTACCCGCACTGCAAGCAGCTGAACGGGATCTCTCCCGATTGAACGGAGGGCAAAGCGGGCGGCTGTTTATTGTAATTGAGTGCCACAGTTGTTTTGAGTGGCTGCTCCCGGCCATGGATGTTTACCGGGAAGCCTGGCCGGAAGTGGAAATGGATCTCACTTTGGGGTTTAGTTTTGAGCCGATTCCGGCACTGCTGCGGGGAGATGTGGATTTTGTCGTCAGCTCCGACCCTGTTTCTATTCCTGGCGTGGCCTATGAACCGTTGTTTGCTTTCCAGGTAATGCTGGCGTTGGCCAAGAATCATCCCTTGCTGGAGAAATCCGTCATTGTCCCTTCAGATCTGCAGGATCAAACCTTGATTACCTATCCGGTGGAACGGGAGCGTCTCGATATCTTCAAAAACTTTCTCGATCCTGCTGGCATCAATCCCGCTGGCCACAGAACCTGCGAATTGACCGCGATGATGCTGCAACTGGTGGCCAGCCGCCGCGGTGTATGCGCCTTGCCCAACTGGGCTCTGGCGGAATACCTGGTCCGGGATTATGTGGCGACGCGGCCGCTGGGGCCACAGCCAATGTGGGGCACGCTATATGCCGCCATCCGGCAAGACGAGCGCGATCTCAGTTACATGAAAGAGTTTCTGGAAACCGCGCGGGAGGTATCTTTCAAAAATCTCAAAGGAATCCGCGTTGCTCCTGGAGAGATTGGGAATGAACTCAATTGATAATCAAAGACTGTTTGATAAGCATCGCTTGAATCTAGCTTGTGATAACATTTACACCCATCAAAATTGTGTTTTCCCCTTATTTCATAAAGGTATGTGCATGTGACAACTGCTCAAGACTTGCTCCAGTACGTCCTAGATGCCCTGGATGAATTGAAAGCCCAGGACCTTACCGTGATTGATGTCCGTAATAAAACCAGCGTGACTGACTACATGGTCATTGCTTCCGGGACGTCTGACCGCCATGTCCATAGTTTGGCCAAAAACGTGGTGGAAAAACTCGCCGAGCGAAAAATCAAGCCCTTGGGCGTTGAAGGGGAGCACGCCCGGGATTGGGTGCTGGTGGATTTAGGGGATGTGGTGGTGCATGTGATGTTGCCCCAGACTCGGGAGCATTATCAGCTAGAGAAATTGTGGCAAGTGGATTTTGCCGAAGAAGCCAGTGGTTAATAAAAAAACTTGCCTATGAATTTATGCAGCCAAGGTGCTGGGGTATTTCTTCCGTGGGACGTCGTAAACTCTTCCCTGAGGACTTGATGGCGGCCATCCAGGCCGCCAACACCCACGGAAGAAATACCCCAGCACCTCTAGAATCTTAAACTGCTAAATCTTTATAGGCATGATAAAAAAAGCTTAAAGATTCATTCGTGAATTCTCATCGTATAAGAAACGAAAACAGCAACCTCTGGGCTAGGGCAGCCGGATAACCAACTGGCCTTTTTTGTCCGAGGTGTCCAACCAGGTAATTTCCAGGCGGTCGCCGGGACTGCTTTCCTTAATCTTAAAAGTGAAGAATGGATCAGGCGCCAGCCCGGGTTCTAATTGTCCCTCGAAAATCAGCTCTCCATTCAAAACCAGGTTGAGCCTTTGAATATACGCCTTGGGCCACGGTGCTTGCGTATCGAGTTCGGCTGAAGCGGACATCAATAAACGTACTTCGACGCTGCCATCGGCAAAGCGTTTACTTCGATGCTCCACCTGCATCAATCGCAACCTTTTGTCACGCTGATTTTTGCCTCCTGACGGTAATAGCGGCCGTTGGCCCGGACGATAGCAATGATAGTGCTGTCCATGAGTACCCTAACACGGGTACGGAAATAGGGGGCCATGATTTTGGGGTTCAGATTGATTCGGGCGACCAAGGGGTTGGGGTTGTTATCTACCAATACTGCCATAAAGTCCGTTTGTTTCAATTGGCAATCTATTTTTATGGGCACCGCCATCCGGCTTTCCGCGGTAGTGGGGGCGATTAAGCCAACCCCTAGGTGAGAGATGGGTTTTTGACCGTGTAATAGTTGTTGCAAAGTTTGTTCCAACGCAGATGTGGCGCTGATTGCTTTTGGGAGCCATAAACCGCCTGCCAACCACAAGTTATATTGCACAAACTTTCGCCGTGAAAACCCTGTCATCGGTTTCCCTCAAACAAAGCGTTATAGTTCATTGCCGCTAATTTTGGATTTGGTTGGCCGAAAATGCCGTTTATCACCGCCAAAAGGTCAGTGCCGGCTTGAAGCAAAGCTTTGCCATTGGTTGGGGTGATGCCGCCAATGGCGACTACCGGGCATTGAACTTTCTGTTTTGCCTGCTGCAATATTTCTTTGGAAACGCGAGGGGCCTGCGGTTTCGTGGAAGAGGGAAAAAAAGCGCCAAAAGCCACGTATGTTGCATGATTTTCACACGCAGTAATCGCTCTTTGCAGATCTCCGTAACAGGAAATGCCAATGATGGCTTCCGGGCCTAGATACTGGCGGCCTGCTTGAATGGAAAGGTCTTCCTTCCCCAGGTGCACCCCGTCCGCGCCTATGCGTAGGGCCAAATCCAGATCATCATTGATAATTAACGGCACACCGTAAGCGTGACACAATTGCAATAATTCCTGGGCTTGGGAGTCGGATGCCCGGCGCTGCTTATCGCGCAATTGCAATACCCGAATGCCGCCTTGCAAGACCAGTTCCACCTGCTTGATAAGCTGGTCGAAACCCTCAAATGGCGGGGTGATGGCATAGGTTCCGGAAGCAGGGAAGGGTAAAGCCATTATAATCCGCGCCTGGGGAATAGTTGGCCGTGGCCTGGGCGAAAGGAATGGCGTAATGTCTCCCAAGTATATTGTTGGGCTTGTTCGACCGCTTGTTGCAGTTTCATCCCTCGGGCTAGCAGGGCAGCGATGGCTGAAGCCAAGGTACAGCCGGAACCATGGGCGCCTTCCGGTAAGCGCTCCCAAGTGTAGGTTTGGCAATTTTCCTCGTCATAAAAAATATTCTCCACTTGGAGTGTCTCTTCATCGCCACTGGTGATGAGAATCGATTGGCACCCTTTTGTTAAAAGGGTTTGGGCGCACTGTTCTATTTGGTCACTATTCACTAACCTGCGGGCTTCTTGAAGATTAGGGGTCAAAATGGTTGTCAGAGGCAAGAGATGGTTGATCAGCGTTTCAAGTAATTTATCATTCGCCAAATTGGTTCCGCCACCGGCTTTCAGTACAGGATCCAGTACAATGGGAACTTCCGGCAGGGAAGAAAGCCTATCAGCAATCACTGAAGCAATTTCGGCAGAGCCAAGCATGCCGATTTTAATTGCCTGGAAAGAAATATCTGCCAGCAAAGTATCCAGCTGGCATTGAAAATGCTCGGGCCGTTGAGGAAAAACTTGCGCCACATTTTTGCTATCTTGTGCAGTCAAGGCGGTAATCACGCTGCAAGGATGGCATCGGTGGTGAACGATTGTTTCAATATCGGCCTGAATGCCAGCGCCACCAGTAGGGTCGTGGCCTGAGATAGTTAAGACGCAAGGGGGAGACGACTTATTCATGGCAACAAAACTTTGGACAGCACATTTGTGTGTACTTTGCGGTTTTTTGTACGAAGAGGAACCACCTGGCGTTTTTGCTAAAGTTTCAGAAAATCAACCACGGTGGGAAGAGCTTCCCGATAGTTGGCGTTGTCCAGATTGCGGTGCACGAAAAAGTTTTTTTGAGAAGATAGAAATCAACTTGCCTACAGAAGAGAGTCAAATTAGTCTGTAATTTCACCGGGTTTAATAGAGGCGGAAAAAAATTGTAAAGTGCAGCGTTCCGACCATTGATTTCTACTAAACTTGAGTCATATCATTCAAAGCTGCTCTTTCCCCAGTATGAAGTCCGGCAAAAAAAATTATAACACCCTCATCAGCCACATCCGCGGTTTCTGTGACATCATCAGGGGAATTGAAGCCCATCCCAGCGGTAACTTAAAGCCGGATTTGTTCAGGATTCTGTCGTTGATTTCCGAAGAAATGATGTCTCTGAAAGTTGCAAAGGACAGCCATTTCGTTGCCCTCCCGGATTTGGATTATCGCTATGAAATGTTCTGCCGCCTGCTCGAAGTTTTAGCACCCCGGATTAACAACGCCGATGCTGAAAAGCGGGAAACTTTGGTGAGCAACTTGGCGGATGATCTAACTGATTTATATTTCGAACTGAAACGGGGTCTTGATCTTCTTGCTCTGGATCCCGCGCACCCGCTTTCCGCTTTGTCCTTGTGGCGCACAGGATACGAACTCCACTGGAAGGAGCATTTAGAAAGTGCACTGGTGCTGTTGAATCAATATTCTTATGGCCATTTGAATTAAATTTATTGCATAGAGCAATGCTCGAATTTAACTCTCTTCCATTATTAGAAATGACAAGAGTAGGAGAAGAGGGTTTAGGTTAAACCCCTAAAAACAGCCGCTCCGGTGCTTCCAGAATTTCCTTGATGGTGCGCAAAAACAGGACGGCTTCGCGCCCGTCGATGATGCGGTGGTCGTAGGTTAGGGCCAGATACATCATTGGCCGGATGGCGATTTCGCCATTTTCCACGACTGGCCTTTCTTTGATGGCGTGCATGCCCAGGATAGCGCTTTGGGGTGGGTTGAGCAGTGGCGTGGAGAGCATGGAACCGAAAATGCCGCCATTGGTGATGGTGAAAGTTCCGCCTTCCAGTTCCTCGAAAGAGAGCGTGCCTTCGCGGGCTTTGTTGGCGAATTCAACGATTTTTTGTTCAATGGTGGCAAAATCCATTTGATCGGCGTCCCGCAAGATAGGGACAATCAATCCCCGCTCCGTTGAAACCGCGATGCCAATATCAAAATAACCATGATAGATAATGTCCTTGCCGTCAATGCTGGCATTGACAATCGGGAATCGTTTTAAGGCTTCCACCGAGGCTTTGACAAAAAAACTCATAAATCCGAGTTTAATCCCGAATTGTTTTTCAAATGCCTGCTTGTAGTGTTGCCGTAGCGCCATGACTTGGGAGAGGTCCACCTCGTTGAATGTGGTGAGCATGGCGGTATTGCGCTGCGCTTCCAATAGCCGCTCTGCAATGCGGGCGCGGATACGGGTCATGGGAACGCGTTTTTCCGGGCGCTGGCCTACGGGTGTGGGAGCAGGGGGCGGGGTCTCAGCTTCGGTGATGGGCGGCGCGGTGGTTTTTTTGGCTTGTTCGGCTTTCTGACGGGCTAGATATTCGAGCACGTCGGCTTTGGTAATGCGGCCATCTTTGCCGGTGCCGGGAATTTGGCTGGGATCGAGATTGTATTCTGCAATGAGCCTTCTTACCGCGGGGCTCAAAGGCGGGGCGGTTTCCACCTTTTCCAGGGGAGCGGCAGGTTGAGCCGGTTTTTGGGGTTCCGTGGATGGCTGGGCAGAGGACAGGGTGGCCAATAATTCGCCGCTGGTAACGGTGTCGCCTTCGGGATGGTGGACTTTTTCCAATATCCCATCTTCCGGCGCTGGAATCTCCAAGACTACTTTGTCAGTTTCCAGATCGACCAATTTTTCATCTTTCTTGACCGGTTCGCCCGGTTGTTTGTGCCAGGCAGCGACGGTGGCGTCTGCTACTGATTCTGGAAGCGAAGGAACCCGGATTTCTGTGCTCATTTAACCTGTGGCTTGCAGTTTGATTTCAGGATGCAGGGCGGCGTTTATGATAGCGCGTTGTTGTTCAACGTGCATGTGGAAATAACCTTCGGCCGGTGCGGCATGCAGGGGCCGGCCCACATAGGTCAGTTTTACCTTGGGCTGCAGTGCTTGCAGGAAGCGGTGGCGGATCTGATACCACGCCCCCTGGTTTTGGGGTTCTTCCTGACACCAGACCAGTTCTTTGAGGTTCGGATATTGGGCCAAGGCTTCTTGCAATGCTTCGGTAGGAAAGGGATAAAGTTGCTCCAGACGCAGAATGGCAATGTCGTCAATATCTTCCTGGCGTCTCGATTCAAGCAATTCATAGTAGATTTTTCCGCTGCAAAGGATGACCCGGTAAACCTTTTGTTTTTCAATAGGGTCGATTTCGTCGATGACCAGTTGGTAGCGTCCCTCGCATAATTCATCCAGGTTCGAGACAGCGAGCCGGTGACGAAGCAAGCTTTTAGGCGTTAACGTAATCAATGGTTTACGATAAGGGCGCAGCATTTGCCGGCGCAGCAGATGGAAAATCTGTGCCGGAGTGGTGGGGATGCAGACCTGCAAGTTATCCTCGGCGCATAATTGCAGAAAACGTTCCAGGCGGGCGGAAGAATGCTCCGGGCCTTGGCCTTCATAGCCGTGGGGCAAGAACAGTACCAATCCGCTCAATCGTCCCCATTTGGCTTCGCCAGAGCTGATGAATTGATCGATGACCACTTGCGCCACATTAGCGAAATCGCCAAATTGCGCTTCCCAAATCACCAGGCTTTCAGGTTCCGCGGTACTGTAGCCAAATTCAAAACCTAATACCCCTTCTTCAGACAACAGAGAGTCATAGAGAAAAAACCGGGTTTGATAGTGATAAGCGATTTTTTTCAAAGGGATGTAGGGTTCGCCGGTGTGGTGGTGGTAAATAATGCCGTGGCGATGAAAAAACGTGCCGCGGCCAGCGTCTTGTCCCGACAGGCGGACTGCCTTGCGGTCCGCCAGCAAGGTAGCATAGGCCATGTTTTCGGCATAACCCCAATCGACGGGCAATGCGCCAGCGGTCATTTTACGGCGATTTTCCCAGATTTTAGCGACCCTAGGATGAAGCTCGAACCCTTGGGGCAATTCCAGCCACATCTCAGCCAGTTCCCGCAGTTTCGCCAAGGGCACCGACGAGTCATAAGGCACGTTCCAGCGGCTGTGCAGATATTGGCTCCAGGCTACCTTATGGGTGTTGAATGAGTTCTCAAGCATTGGCCTGAGCACTGGGCCGCCTTTTTCCAAAGCGGAGATATATTCCTGTTCCATCTCTTCAGGTTCGTCAGCGGAGATGATGCCTTCTTCAATCAGTTTTTTCGCATAAAGTTGCCGAACACTGGGATGTTTGCGAATCATGGAATACATCACCGGCTGGGTCACCGCCGGTTCATCCGCCTCGTTGTGACCGTGGCGGCGATAGCAAATCAGATCGATGACCACATCTCGGTTGAAGGTCATGCGGTAATCCAGGGCTAGCTGGACGACATAGAGCACGGCTTCAGGATCATCGCCGTTGACATGGAAAATCGGTGCTTCCACCATTTTGGCCACATCCGTGGCATAGGTGGTGGAGCGGGCGTCAAAGGGATTGCTGATGGTAAAGCCGATCTGGTTGTTGACCACAATATGGACCGTGCCGCCCGTATGAAATGCCCGGGTTTGGGCCATTTGCAGGGTTTCCATGACCACTCCTTGGGCGGCGAAAGCGGCGTCGCCGTGAACCAGCAGCGGCAGGATTTGATTGTGTGCGTTTTTGCCGATCCGGTCTTGCCGGGCCCGGACCGAACCTTCCACTACCGGATCGATGACCTCCAAATGCGAAGGGTTGAAAGCCAGCGCCAAATGAACTGGCCCACCCGGCGTAGCGACATCGGAAGAGAAGCCCATATGGTATTTCACATCCCCGCTGGTGCCTTCGCTGGGCTTGGCTTTGCCTTCGAATTCTTCGAATAGCGCGGAGGGCTGTTTGCCGAGAATATTGATTAAGACATTGAGCCGTCCCCGGTGCGCCATCCCTAGGACCACTTCCCGGATGCCGGCTTCGCCGCCGTGCTGAATAATTTCATCCAACAGTGGAATCAAGCTTTCTCCGCCTTCCAAAGAAAATCGTTTTTGCCCAACGTAGCGGCGGTGGAGATATTTTTCGATTCCTTCGGCAGCGGTCAAAAGCTTTAACAACCAGCGTTTTTGTTCTGGAGACAGCTCGATTTGCGCTTGGGAGGTTTCCAATCTCTCCTGGAGCCAGGCGCGGATTTCGGACTCCAGAATATGCATGGTTTCGCTGCCGATGGCGCCGCAGTAAGTCCGTTTCAAGCGCTGGAGAATATCGCGCAAGGTGAGTGTATGGCAGCCTGCCAGAAGCGACGCGTCGAATTCGGTATCGAGATCGGCGTCATTCAGTCCGTAAAAGGTAGGGTCCAGTTCCGGAAGATAGGGTTTGGGACTCAAAGGCAGGGGATTGTTATCCGCAATCAGGTGACCGAGCAGCCGGTATTGATCAATCAACCGGTTAACCGCGATTTGTTTTTGGCAAAGGGTTTCAGGTACAGCTTCAAGTACTGTTGTCGGCCGATGGCGGACTAGCTGCCGGAATTGCTCTTGGATTTCCCGGTGGGGAACGTCTGTAATCCCCGGAATTTGCCTTTGCAGGGTTTGAAAGCGCTCCCGCCACTGGGCTGGCACTTTGTCGGGATCTTTTAAAAAGCGTTCGTAAAGTTCTTCCAGAAAAGCGGCATTAGTACCATAGTAGGGCGAGGTTTCTTGAAATTTTCGCAGAATATCGTTCATCTGATATGTGAAGTCTGAAAGCAATCTCGTTAAAACTTAGGTAAAGATGCCCATCCGCCAGGAGATTCGTTACAATTTCATGTTTAGCTAGGTTTTGGTACCAATCTATTCCAATGAAGGGTGTGAGTTGTATCTCTGCAGCAACTTATCCGTGTTCTTTTGCAACAGATATCCTACCCTATTAAGGGAATTATAGGCATATTATTGTCGCATTGACGGTATTTTTACCCTCGGTTGGCTTTTTTCCGGGAAAGATGCCGCTATTTTCTGTTTCGGTTCGCAGCTGCCTTTTCCCTCTGAATTTGTATAAAGTCAATAAGTCGTCCCGTGTCCGTGAAAAACATACTCCTATAGGTTTTTATGAAGTTAAGATTAAATCTGCATGGTGATTAGCAAATTGTTTTACCAAGTCCGGGGCTGGGCCTTTCGATGATGCGCCTTATTAAGTTTTTTTTACTAGACCGTTATCTAATCCGGGAAGTTCTCAAACCATTCATTGCCATCTGTATGCTGTTTATTCTTATGTTTGGTGGATACAGCACGGCCAAAATCCTCTCTGATGCAGTGGCTGGATTATTGCCGGTGGATATTGTCACTCAATTGATTGCCCTAAAGGTGGTCATTGCTCTGGAAGTGCTGTTGCCCATAGGTTTGTATTTGTCCGTGGTAATGGGCTTGGGGCGGTTGCATACGGATTCCGAGGTGGTTGCCATGGCGGCGTGTGGTTACAGTGAAGGGAGGATTTTGTGGACGGTATTTAGATTAGGGGTATTAATAGCATTGATCGTAGGCTTTTTTTCTATGATGCTGCGTCCTTTGGCTTATGAAAAAAGCTTTACCCTTAAAAACCGTGCAGAGGCCCAATTTGACATTAACAAGCTGGAAGCAGGACGCTTCTACGCCAGCGAATCCTCTGATTACGTCATTTTCGCCGAAGCTGTGGACCGCAAACAAAAACGACTGGAAAAAGTGTTTTTCAGTCGGGGGTTGAAAAGCAATCAAAAAGTAAAAACCGTCTATGCGCAAATCCTGTTCCAGGAAGAAAAAAAATCCAATGGTGATACGCTGTTAAAATTTGAGGACGGGTATGCCTATGAGCTAGCGTCTAAAGGCACCGGAGACTTTGTTCTCAAGTTTCACCATTTGACTTTGACCTTGGCAGGGGCGCCAGAACCCATGGGATACAAAAGCAAAGCAGCTGAAATGAAACAGTTATGGGGCTCCAGCAATCCCAAAGATATTGCTGAGCTGCAATGGCGGTTGTTGCGTCCAGTTTCCACTGTTATTTTGGCTATGCTGGCGGTGCCTTTGAGCCGTACTGAGCCTCGCAAAGGGCGCTATGGAAAGACCATCCTTGCCATCGTGTTGTTTGCGGTGTACTACAACTTGAGCGGGATGGCCAAAACCTGGGTTAAGGAGGGCGTGATAGGTCCTATTCCTGGCGTTTGGTGGCCTGATTGCCTGTTGCTGGCGATCTTGTGTGTTTACTATTGGCCAGCCTGGCGCAGTTGGTGGCGGGCGCGGCAATTGAAAGCTGCGCCTTTGCATTGATATGAATCTTTTAGAGCGTTATTTAGGACGGGAATTTGCCAAGGGCTATCTGATTGTGCTCTTGGTGCTTTTGGGACTGTTTGGGTTCTTGGACTTGGTAGATGAACTAAGCGAAGTGGGTGAAGGCAATTACCGGCTCAGGGATGCCTTTATATTCGTCGGATTGACTTTTCCCACCAAGATGCTTGATTTTGCCGCTATTTGCACCTTGATGGGCGGTAGTTTTGGATTGGCTGGCTTGGCCAAGGGAAGCGAGTTGCTGGCGGTGCGCAGTTCCGGTATGTCAATGGCGCAGATGGTTGTGGCATTACTAAAAAGTGTGCTGATTATGGCGGCGTTATTGGTGGTGATTGCCCAATTCATCGCTCCCCGATGTGAACGCTGGGCATTTCTCCATCGCCATCAGGCACTGGTAGGGAGTGACAGCCTGCGTACCGAACAGGGTTTTTGGTCCCGGAACCGGCTGCAGTATTTAAATGTCGGCATCATACGGCATAGCCGGATACCGGAGGATCTGAATATCTACCAGTTCGATACCGATGGCCGTTTACAGGAGTTCATCCATGCCAGGCGTGCGGATATCAGCGACCGCGCTCACTGGATTCTGCAGGACGTTTACATCAAGAGCTGGAACCGTGGCTTGTTGAACACCCAGTATCGCAAGCAATGGCGTTGGGATTCATTTTTGACTGCAGATCAACTGCAGGCTTTGGAACTCCCTGCTGAAACGCTTTCGGTAACTGAGTTATTCAGTTACATCCATTATCTCATCAATACCGGTCAAAACGCCGAACGCTACGAGTTGTTGTTTTGGCAGCGGCTGTTATTGCCTGTCACCATGGCCGTGATGGTTTTGCTGCTGGTTCCTATTATGGTTTCTAGTCCCCGAGCGCAAAGTTTTGGGTTGCAGGTGGCGTTGGCGGTGGTAGTGGGGCTACTGTATTTCCTGGCAACACAGGTGGTTGCCAATGCTGGATTATTATTGGGGATTGCGCCGCTGACGACAGCGCTGGTACCGACACTGACCGTCTTAGTTCTAGCCCTATTCCTTTCCCGGCGGGCTATCCGGCAATAGGCTTTGGCATTTCCACGATAAAGCTGCCTTCCTTGGCAAAAGTCAGGTTTTCGCCCAAACCCCGGATTTCCACGGAAAGCTGCCAGCCTTTCCTGCTCTTTTCTATTCGGTAGAGATGATAGCGGGCTCGGTAGCCTCAGCCTCGCTTTTACTTCGGCACTGATAGGCTCGTGGGCCACCGGTTTCGCGGTTTCTGGGCCTGGGTTTCCTGAGCGGTTTCTGCCATGACAGTATCCTCCTAAAACATGGTTGAAATGGACCTTAATCGTTTAATGGGGACACCACCATTTTTTCTTGCAATTTTTATGTCTTTATTCAATAACTAGAGTTTCAGCAATTCGGAGATAAAAACTCGAGATAAATATCAACTGTTTTTTGACATTTATTAAGTGGGCGCCCTCCATAGAAGCTGAATCTCTCGCTCGGGCAGATAGCTGTTGCGTACCCCGGCGGCTTTGCTATCGTCACTCTTGTGGTTCAGCGTTTTGTGCTAATAGCGTTTGCAGTTCGGCTTCAACGGTTTGTTGGATGAATTGCCTGGTTCCGCTTCTTATCAGCCCGGCCAACGGATCGATTGCCTGCATTCTATCTGGCAGCTCGACTACGTTACTCTGAGTCATGGTGGCAAATCTCCCCAGGCTGTTTGATTGTCTTGCACCATCAAATCAATACGCCGCCTCTATGAAAATCTTCATACACCAAATTTGGTTATAACTCGCAGTCATACAAAATATTCTCATAAACAATGGGGATTTAGTCTCCACTTCACAAATTTTCCGTGTAATAGTTCATAGATTTTATTAATCTACCTCCAATAAAATTGGCCTAAAAAAGGAATACGATTTTTTCTTTTTTCTCGATTCCATTTTATTCAGGAGATAAGAATCATGAAAAATCATGTTTTGATTACCGGAAAACTACTTATGACAGGCATTATTTTGGCTAATTTAACTCATGTAGCATGGGCAAAATCAGATTTGTTTGCCTTGCCGTTTTATGCCGAAGATCTTAAACCCGGTGAACGATGGTCCACCGACAATCACGCTAAAACCAAAACCCAAAAATTCGGTTATGACCTGGGCGTTAAAAGATATCTAGGCAACAACGAGTGGTCTCATCTTGTCACAGGTGGTGTCAACAGTAAAAATGAGGATTATCTAGTTTATGGCAAACCGGTTTATGCCATGGCAGATGGCATGGTGATCGGGTGCTGGCGAAATGCGCCTGAAAATCCGGCTCCTCGTCAACGTCATGTTAAGAAAAACTGGATGCCTGGGGGTGGGAATATGTTGTGGATTCAGCACAACGCAGGCGAACGAACTCTCTATGCTCACTTTCAGCCTGGTACAATTCCCAAGGAACTGTGCCCGAATGAGAATATGTTTTTTTCAAAAGAAAAGAACGAAAATGAAGTTTTTCTCCCAAAGGGAAAACAGGTCCCTGTCACTAAGGGCACATTTCTCGGGCTTGTCGGTAATTCCGGCAGTTCGTCCGCACCTCATCTTCATATCCATACAGAAAAAGTGGACAACAACGGAAATGGCGTCGCCGCCATCAAGATGTCCTATGAAAAAGGGCTTTTCACCCATCATTACAACAAAACAAGCGACATCAACAAATGGTCCAAATTTCCAAATAACAAGATTCCGGCAGGTCCTGTTTTGATCTGGCCTCCGCGTCGAGTTGGTGAGGAATACTCACGACATGGAGTGCCCGCAGGGATATTCCAGCGTCTTTTCGACCATCTCAACGATTCCGGATACATGCCGGTATGGATTGATGGCTACAGCGTTGGCGGTAAGACTTTCTACAACATGGTATGGAAGCCGGCAACGGTAAGTTGGCGTGCTTATTTTGGGCTCACCAGTCAGTCTTATCAAAACAAATTTGATCAGTCTGTCAATAAAGGATATAGGCTCATGCATGTGGACAGTTACCTATCCAATGGCAAAGTCCGCTACGCTGCAATTTTCCGTAAAGAAAATTTAGCGTTTCGAGCTTACCACGGTCTGTCCTATAACCAGCATGTCTCGAAAATGAACAGTGCTGTGGCGGCAGGATACCGGCCAACTGTGGTTTCGGTAGTCTCGGTTAATGGAGAACGGCGTTATACGGTGCTTTACCATAAAAAAAACATAGGCAGTTGGCGGCTTAAGTCACGCCTGTCTGCATCTCAGTATCAACAAGCGGTTAACGCCAACAAAAATGCCGGACGTATACAAATGTATATCAATGCATACATGCACAAGGGACGGCCTTATTTTAGCGCTATTTTCGCCAGCAAACCCCATGGCAAGTGGAAAGCGCGGCATGGTTTGACCAGTTCCCAATATCAGCACGAATTTAATAGCGCGATGCAGCAAGGACTACTGACCCGTGTGGTTTCCGGGTATGACGGCGCAAAAAGCAATCACCGTTTCGTTGGCGTGTGGCGGTCGGGAAACAAGGTTTCTGCCGTAGTAGGCAATCTTGGTTCTGTCCCGGCTGGTTTTGTTCCTGCCAATTCAAAATCCTATAAACTTCAGTCTGAGTTCGAAGATATCGAACTGGGCGGTACTTCAATTCCACGGACCAAAGCTCAAGCGGACTCGCCAGCCCATGGCAGAGCATTCCCCGGTCCAGTGGTTTTAACCGCCCGCCCCCAAGTCATCAACGTAACTGATTTTGGCGCAACTCCCGATGATGATGGTGATGATGATTGTTTTCCTATCCAGGCAGCAATTAATAGCGCCCAAGGGAATCTTGTATTTTTTCCACAGGGAACCTATCACATCGGCTGCACTATCAACGTGCCAAGCAACTCGCATTTATACGGTCAACCAGGTTTGTCAGTCATCGAGGTGACGAGCGCAGAATTGACGGCCTTCCAGATTGTCGACGTCAGCAACGTGAAATTCCGTGACCTAACTATTAAACTAAAAGGCAATGGTATCAATTTAAACCGGCTTTTACTCCGGGGTACAGGCATTTATCTTACAGAAGCTGAGAATGTCACCATCGAGAATATGCGGATTAATGATGGTTGGGCCGGGATTATTCTTAATGACAAAGCCGATATGTTATACAAGGCTGTTGAAGCGAACAGCGAGCTTTGCGGATTGCCAAATCCGAACCGGAATATTATCATCCGTAAAAACAGGATAAACGGGCAACGCAAGGCCGGAATTTTCATTCTGAATGTAGAAAACAGCCAATTCAGCTACAACCATATCGGGCATACTGAATTTGACGGTATTAAACTCGGTTGCGGGCCGGTAAGAAACAACAGGTTTGTTGGAAATTACCTGCATCATAACAAAAGGGATGGACTGGATGGCGCACTTGCCGGGGCCACGGATCCCTTTCAAGCTGCAGCTTTTGGCGGTATCTCCCGGAACATATTTAAGGGAAATTTGTTATACGACAATGGGCATTTTGGATTGGAGCTCAAAACAAATACCAGCGATGTGGACAGGAATAATTATTCGCCGTGCGAACTTCCCGGTCATTATTCTGTGGGGACCAACCGGATCATTTCCAATATTATCATCCGTAATCGATCTAGCGGCATTTCGTTACAAAAAACATGGCCTGATGGTTATCAATGTAAATCTTCTTGGCCTGCCCCGTTGAAACTGCAAACCCGAATTGTCCGTAATGTGATTTACGGCAATTCAAGTCCTGACGCGAATCATCAGGGCGGCATTTTCATGAACAAATCAAGATATATCTCCATTACCGGTAATTGGGTGGATGGGAACGAAGGCGACTGCGAGGTTTGTGCTATAAACAAAACCCGGCAGGTATCTGTAAAAAGGAATTTTGTTGAAGATAACAGGATTGACTTGTGGGTTGAAGACGATGTAAACCAGTTCAACCCAACTTGGGGACAGCACATCGGCCCAAATCAGCCGCCAGCTCAGAATATATTAAACAATATGGTAAGCAATATTTTCAGTACCTATCCTTACCATATGCAGGATAATGATAATGACTTCATTCCCAATGGCGAGGAAGTGCTTTTGGGAACCGATCCCAATATTCCTAATTAAAACACTTTAAAACAATAACGGGAAATCTCCTCGTCTTTGCCGGGTGACAGTAAAAGTTTGGCAGCTCCGGGAGTCCATCGGAAAAACGCTCAGTTGTGAGCTGCCAAGCACACGACAAAGGAGAATCTGATTGGGGGTACAAGAGTTTAAGCCACTTCAGATGGAAGTATAAGTATCGGTAGCGTTCATTACAAAATGACGAAGGAAGACGTTATCGACCGATTGAGGAGGCTTTTGGGAGAATTGTTTCACCGGTTGGCTGCGTAGAAGGAGAGCCGGATAAAAGCAGGGCATTTGATGATGGATCATGTGCATATGCTGATCAGTATACCGCCCACAAGTATGCGGTCTCGCAGGTGGGGTATATCGAGGGCAAGAGTGCAATCCCCGTGGCCAGGGTCTACGGAAAGCGCAAAAGGAACTTCGTAGGACAGCATTTTTGGCGCCGGGGGTTATTTTGTTTCCACGGAGGGTAGAGACGAGGAGTTGATCTGGGAGTATATTCAAGTATCAAGAGCAGGAAGACAAACGACTGGGATGAAAGTTGTTCAGTTGATAGTCGCCTTCAGGCGTCTCTTGAAACTGCCGCCTTGAGCGGCTCACAAAATTAAAGCCCCCGGTTTTGCTGGGAGGATACTTACTGGGTATTGCATCGCTTTTCACGGCTCTGGTACCGACACTGACCGTCTTGATTCTAGCTTGTTCCTCTCCCGGTGGGCTATCCGGCAATTGGCTTTGGCATTTCCACGATAAAGCTGCCTTCCTTGGCAAAAGTCAGGTTTTCGCCCAAGCCCCGGATTTCCACGGAAAGCTGCCAGCCTTTCCTGCTCTTTTCTATTCGGTAGAGGTGATAGCGGGCCCGGTAGCCGCGCTTGTGACCGATGGCCGAGGCGGAAGGGACGCCAATCATGGGAATATTGGTTTTATTGGGTCCTGGCAGCCAATGTAGTTGCCAAAGATGGGTATGGCCGTGGAGGATCAATTCACACCCGTATTGGCGCAGCAAGGTTTGAACCGGCTTGCTGTCGGTCAAGCGTTTTCTGGCTTTGATGGCTTCCGGGTGTGGCGGATGGTGAATCAGGATAATTCGAAAAAGATTCTGCTTAGCGGTTGCTTCCAGCAAGGCCGTTAGCCTTTGAATTTGCTCTTCGCCTACCATTCCGGTTGCCAGGAAGGGCGCGCTGGGAACCGCCGAATTGATACCGATAAGAGCCACTGGCCCACGGCGGCGGAAAAAGGGAAAAGTGATTTCGGTGGCAGAATCGGAAGTCATGTAATTTTGCCAATAGGCTAAAGATTCGTGCCAGGCCAGGGGAATGTATGTATCGTGATTACCGGGAACGACGCTGATTTGATCGGGAGCACCCAATCGTGTCAACCACTGAGCGGCCTGTTGGAATTCGCGATCCAGGCTGATTTGTGTGAGATCGCCGGTAATCGTGATATGATCCGGCTCCTGACGGTGAAGGTCGGCAATTAGAGCCGCTAAAACTTCAGGCCGGTGTTCATGGCGGCGCCTGAGTTGCCAGGAAAGATAACCCAGGATGCGTTTATTCAATAAAGATTGAGGTTGAACGCCTGTTAGTGGCGTTAAATGGGGATCGGTTAAATGGGCGAGCGTAAAGTTTTCTTGTGGCATGACAACATTTGTTAGCGGAGAATCATTATTGAAATGGATGGAAAAGACCATCACCCAGCCATTTCCAGAACCAGTGCAATCTCTGGTGGAAGCCATCCGGAGAAGTTACGGCGAGCATGTCGTGGCAGTGCTGATGTATGGTTCGTGTTTGCGTAGCGGCGATCCCTTCGATGGCCTGGTGGATCTATACGTTTTGGTGGACGATTATAACAAGGCGTATCGCAAACGCTGGCTATCCTGGGCAAACCGGCTTTTGCCGCCCAATGTGTTTTATTTGGAAGCAAATTACCAGGGCCGTACCCTGCGGGCCAAATATGCGGTAATCACGGCGAAAGATTTCGAGCGGGGGATGAGGTGGTTTCACTCCTATTTGTGGGGGCGTTTTTCCCAACCGTGTCTTATTCTTCATATCGGCGAATTGGATAAAGTAGACGCTGTTTTGCCGAAGGCAGAACAGTCAATTCCTCAATGGGTTGCCAAGGTCCTGATTAAAGCCGCTGCCACTTTTGTCACCAACACGGTGCCCATGTTGCCGCCCTGTTTTGATGTTCGTACTTTGTGGACGACGGGATTACAGTTGAGTTATGGTGCTGAGCTGCGGGCGGAAATGGGGGAAAGCCGGGCGAACCAGTTGTTTGACTATGCCAAAAATTACTACCAAACTTTGACACCGTTTTTAATCCAGCAATTGCCTTACGCCAAGAAAAAGGAAACCGAATCCTATTGTCTAGAAATCCCGGAAACAAAGCGGCTTAGATGCCGAATTCTTTGGAAGGTGAGGCGCTTGCAAGGCAAGATTCTATCATTGTTGAGACTTATCAAAGCGCTGTTCACTTTCCAGGGAGGGGTGGACTATATAATCTGGAAACTAGAACGCCATTCGGGGAGAACGATCGAGGTCCCCCCCAAAGTACGCCGACATCCCTTGGTTTTTGGCTGGGTGATGCTTTGGCGATTATATCGGCAAGGAATATTTAGGTAGTTACTAAAGAGTAGCTATAACATTCTCGCATACGCATTCTTCAAACCAGTAACCAGTATCGAGAGTTTATTATTCGTAAGCTTTTTGTGGGCGTTCAGAGCCTAATACTTTGGGAGTGTCTTTGGTTAATTGTTTGACCATATCCTCCCAGGATTGATATTTTGCAAATTGCTTATCTCCACTAGCGATTTTGGCGTTCACTTCCTGCCGCGCCAGTTCGATAACTTCTTCTGCGGTTTTGCCGTCCACCGCATCCAAAAAGGCGTCTTCCCCCCCTTCTTCGGTTTTGAGTTTTTGCAGGGTGCCAAAAGCGATTTGAAATTCTAGTCGCTTGCTATCATCGCGAAGGTAGTTTTTGATGATTTTGGCGGAACGATAAGCATTTTGCAGGGAATTAGCATGAACCTTGCGGGTGCTGGAACAAGTTGCAGGCAAGAAAAACATTGCGGCAACGACAATCAGCACAATAATTCCGGCTTTGATTTTGGTGTCCATAATTTGCAGGCGTTTGATTGAAAACCTGCAAATTATACCTGATTTTGAGGTTATGTCTGATAGTCTGTTTAAGCATTGGTTGATTTGGCTGGATTATTGAAGGCACAGGTGTTTAGTGCAGCCAGATTTAGAATGTTGGTTGAAGCTGCCTTTTAGGGACCACATTTTAGTTGCTGAACCAAAGAATTCCTGCAATAAAATTTTGGATTTGTTAAATTCCAACCAAAGCGTGATGTAGGTGGCTTAGCTGAAAATTGTGAAACTGAAAAGCGGTATTATTTTGATTAAAAAAAGGAGCAACTTATGGCGGAAGGCTTGACTGAGCAGCAATTGAACGAATTCACACGTTGCCTGAAGGAACGTTATTGGCAGCTTCGCCAAGAAATTCGTGATGAATTATTACGAACCGATGAAGAGCAATATATTGAATTGGCTGGGCGAGTTCATGACCCAGAAGAAGAAGCCGTGGCTGACTTGTTAGTGGATTTGAATCTTGCGTCAATCTCCAGGCATATTCAGGAGCTGCGTGAAATTGACGATGCGTTAATCCGAATGGCCAAAGGTACTTATGGATTTTGCGTAGATTGTGATCAGCCAATCCGTCTGGAACGTTTGAAGGCAAGTCCCACGGCAAAACGCTGCATTACCTGTCAGGATCTTTACGAGAAAACCCATGGCGTCAATGCGCCATCAATCTAAAGATTATGCCAAAAAACGATGGGTGGCCGCCTTTGGGGAGCGGTGGCGGCCCCATCAAAAAACCGGCTTCGGTATTTAGATTCCGCAGGCCCCTATGGGGGATGAACCTGGAAGGCTTGCTTCACAAATTTTGGCTTGGGGCGAGAAATAACGTCTTTTGCCGAGCATCCATGGGCTACCAGCCAAAACATCTAAAATCAAGGCGGAGGCCGGATCCATTTTTTCCAGAAAATATTCTTCGGTAGCAAATTTTTGTCCAACCGGTAAATTGGCAAATTCCATGGATTCACACAATTGTACTTGGCGAAATTTTTCAAATCGTTCCCGCATTAGTCAGGCTCCTTAAATTTAACATGTGAATTCTAGTAATAGTCTGTTTTTGCTTGAATTTCAGCCCCAATTTTGGAAAACGTGGCGGGGATCACAAGACCTATGGCAAATTCATTGGAGAAAAGCGGTTTACCTGCACCATTACAGGCGGCAGTGGAGAAATCTTGGCAGCAATTTCTTGAGCGATTGGAAGCCGAGAATATCGGACAACTGCCCAATGATGTGAATCTACGGCAATCCTTGCCTTTAGTTTGGGCCGTCAGCTCGTTTGTGGTGAGCCAATGCCTTAGGCGCCCCAAGCTGTTGCTCGATTTGGTGGAAAGCGGGGATTTGTTTTCTCAGCAGCGGCGCGGCTGTTATCTCGCTGAATTGCAAACCCTGCTGCAAGCGGCGGAAGATGAAAAATCCCTTCACCAAATTTTACGTCGTTTCCGCAATCGGGAGATGGTACGCATCGCCTGGCGCGACATTGCCGGCTGGGCGCCGTTGGAAGATGTTTTGTGCGACCTTTCCCTGTTGGTGGAGGCATGTATTCAAGCTTCTCTGGTGTGGCTTTTCGACAAGGCTTGTCTTCGTTACGGGGTGCCTGTGGGGCCTGATGGCTTACCGCAACTGCCGGTCATCATAGGGATGGGCAAACTGGGAGCGTGGGAGCTTAATTTTTCTTCGGATATCGATCTGATTTTCGCGTTTGAACAGGATGGGGTGCTGGATGACAAACGCGGCACCTCCTATCAAGAATTTTATCTGCGTCTTTGCCGCGCCCTGGTCAAGGCGCTCAATGCTCAAACCGAAGATGGTTTTGTCTTCCGCGTGGATACCCGCTTGCGGCCCTTTGGGGAGAGCGGGCCGTTGGTCATGAGTTTTGAGGCCATGGATATTTATTACCAGTCCCAGGCACGGGATTGGGAGCGCTATGCCATGATTAAAGCCCGCCCCGTGGCGGGAGATCTTGGTGCGGGGGAGCGCTGGATGGCAATGATCAAGCCCTTTGTCTATCGTCGTTATCTGGATTACCGGGCGCTGGCAGCATTGCGGGATTTAAAAAGCAAAATCATGCAAGAACTAAAACGCCGTGACCGAATGGAGGATATTAAGCTGGGCCCCGGTGGCATCCGGGAGATCGAATTTATCGCCCAGGTCTTCCAGTTGATTCGCGGAGGCCAGGAACCGGCCTTGCAAGAGCGGCGGGTATTGGTGGTGCTGGCCCGTTTGGCGATGTTGGGGCAATTGCCCCAGGTTGATGCTAACAAACTGATCGATTTTTATCGTTTTTTGCGTCTGGTGGAAAACCGGCTCCAAGAATATGCCGATCAGCAGACCCAGCAGTTACCCGAGGACGAAGAAGGCAAAGAGCGTCTTGCGTACAGTTTGGGTTTTGAGAATTGGCCTGCTTTCTACGCCCATTTGCAAACCGTGCGCGAGCAAGTGCAGAGCATGTTTGAGCAGGTATTCGCCGGGCCTGAAACCGAGGATAAAGAGTCTCCGGCTAAGCTTGTCTGGCAGTTGGAAGGGGATGACGAGTCCTTGAAGCTGCAGCTGGAACATTTGGGATTTTCACAAGCAGCTCAGGTGCTCTCCCAGTTGAAGGTATTCCGCCAATCCCGCGTCATCCATGCATTGCCATCCCAGGCCGAGCAGGAGTTGGACAGGTTGATGCCCGCGGTGATTGAGTTGGCAGGACAGTGCGATAATTCAGAAGTCCTGTTGCAGCGGTTATTGAGCGTCATTGAAGCCATTGCCAGCCGTACGGCTTATCTTACTTTGCTGGCTGAAAACCCGGATGCCTTGGCGCAATTGGCCAAATTGGCGGCGGCAAGCCCCTGGATTGCCCATTTCCTGGCCCGTCAACCCATCTTGCTGGACGAGTTGCTCGATCCACGCACCCTATATGCGCCATTGACCCGCCAGGCGCTGGAAGAAGACCTGGAGCGGCGTCTGTCGGCTGTGGATGACAAGGATGACGAGGGCCAGCTCAACGCCCTCAGACATTTCAAGCAATCACAGGTACTGCGGGTAGCGGCGGCGGATATTGTAGGCGCTATTCCTACCCGGATTGTGAGTGATTATTTGACCGATATCGCCGAGGTAGTGTTAAACAAAGCCGCCGAATTGGCATGGCGGCATCTGGCTAGAAAACATGGCCCGCCTCCGGGAGGAAACCCGCAACAGGTCAAAGATTTTGCCATGATTGGTTACGGCAAACTGGGCGGTATCGAACTTGGCTATGCTTCTGATTTGGATCTGGTGTTTTTATTCGATGGCGATCCCAGCGCTGAAACCACAGGTCCCAGGCCATTGCCACTGGCGCAGTTTTATATTCGCTTGGGACAGCGGGTGATTCATATTCTGACCACGCCTATGTTGTCTGGCATATTGTACGAAGTGGATATGCGTTTGCGTCCCAGCGGTAACGCCGGCCTGCTTGTGAGCAGCATGGCGGCTTTTGCCCGCTATCAACGGGAATCGGCTTGGGTCTGGGAGCATCAGGCGCTGGTGCGGGCCAGGTGGGTTGCCGGGAATAAAACATTGGCGCCAACTTTTGCCCAGATTCGCATGGATATTCTGTGTTTGGAGCGGCATCCCGAGCATCTGCGCCAGGAAGTGGTGAAAATGCGCCGGAAAATGCGCGACCATCTGGACAAATCCGACTCGTCCCATTTTGATTTGAAGCAAGGGGCCGGCGGTATGGTGGATATCGAGTTTATAGTACAATTTGGCTGTTTGCTGCATGCAAAATTGGATCGCGAGGCTTTCCAATTTACGGATAACCTGCGTTTGCTGGATGCCTTGGCCAAAGTGAAATGGTTAACGGAGAAAGAAGCCGCCTTTTTGCAGGAAACCTACCTGTATTATCGGGAGCGGGGTCATCGCTTGGCGCTTCAAGAATGCGAAACCCTGGTGCCGGCAAATGAGTTTCAGCAGCAGCGGGCGGGTGTCAAAGAGATTTGGCAACGCTTAGTTGGCGAGTTTTGAATTTTGATTGCGGAGAATTATCGGAATGTCAACCTACGACAATGATGGAGAGATTTGGCTGGATGGGCAGTGGCTGCCCTGGCGGGAGGCCAAAGTCCACGTTTTGACCCACACCTTGCACTATGGCGGTGGCGTTTTCGAAGGGGTGCGGGCCTATTATGGCCAGCAAGGGACGGCGATTTTTCGCTTGCAAGACCACACCGAAAGATTGTTCCAGTCCGCCCATATCATCCGCATGAAAATCCCCTTTGACCGGGAAACCTTGAACCGGGTGCAATGCGAGGCGGTGGCCCGCAATCATCTCGACAGTGCCTATATCCGTCCCATGTGTTTTTATGGCGCGGAAGGGATGGGACTGCGGGCGGATAATTTAAGGGTCCACGTGATGGTGGCAGCCTGGGAATGGGGGGCCTATTTGGGGGCGGAGAGCTTGAAACAAGGCATCCGGATCCGTACTTCCTCCTTTACCCGCAATCATGTCAACAGCTTGATGTGCAAGGCCAAGGTCAATGGTAATTACGTTAATTCCATTCTCGCCCTCCAGGAGGCATTGGATACCGGGTACGATGAGGCGCTGCTATTGGATCATGAAGGCTACGTGGCGGAAGGCAGTGGCGAGAACATTTTTATCATTCGCCGCGGCAAGTTGTACACCCCGGATTTAACCTCTGTTCTCGAAGGGATCACCCGTGATACGGTGATGGTGATTGCCGAGGAAATGGGCCTGGAAGTGATTGAAAAACGGATTACCCGGGATGAGGTTTATACTGCAGATGAAGCCTTTTTTACCGGGACCGCCGCGGAAATTACCCCCATCCGGGAGTTGGATGGACGCCAAATCGGTTGCGGCAGCCGGGGACCCATTACAGAAAAGCTGCAAGCGCTATACTTTGATTATGTCCATGGCCGCCGCAGTGAACATCTGGACTGGCTGGCGCCGGTTGAAAAATTCCGGGAATAATTTGCTTGCTCGATTAGCGGGCGTTTCAATCCATTGCCGGGCAATTTGCAACTTCTATGATGTTGGGAGGTCAGGGATATGAATACTTTAATGAAATTAAATCTCCGAAGGAGTGGTATGGTAGCTGTTCCCGATCTCTCAATGAATCGGCCCGCTTCAAGTTATGAGGATTTCGCATCCGCATTGCTGCAAACCGGCAAACTGCGCCAGATGGATTTGGTCCGCGCCCGCCGTTTGCTCGAAGAAACCGATGAGGACACATTGCCCACCTTGCTGATCCGGTTGGGTTTGGTGGCGGAACGGGATGTGGCGGAAACCTTGTCGGAACTGACCGGCCTGGAATGCGTCAGCCCTGAGGAATATCCTGATATATCGCCGTTGCCGGAATCCATCTCCGCGCGCTTTCTCCGTTGCCGTCATGTGGCCGGGCTGTCCGAGGAAGAAGATTGCTTTATCGTTGCCGCGGCTGACCCTTTGGATGAATATATTCATGAGGCCCTGGAGCTCGCCTGCGAAAAGCCCGTCAGGTTTAAAGTAGGCTTATTGTCGGAAACCGACAATGCCCTACAGCGCCAGTTTGATCGCAACGAGGATGACTCCGGCGTCCAATCGTTGGAGGCGGATTTGGATGATGAGGATGTCGAACACCTCAAGGACATGGCCTCCGAGGCGCCGGTCATCCGCACCGTCAACCAGATTCTGCAACAGGCAGTGGATTTGAAGGCGTCTGATATCCACGTCGAGCCTTTTGAAGACCAGCTCCAGGTACGTCTGCGGGTGGATGGTATTTTGCGGGAAGTGGATGCGCCACCGGTGCGTTCCACCGCGGCGGTGATTTCCCGGATCAAATTAATGGCCAACCTCAATATTGCCGAAAGGCGCTTGCCCCAAGACGGACGGATCAAGGTTCAGGTCCAGGGCAAGGAGCTGGATTTGCGGGTTTCCACCGTCCCCACTTTATATGGCGAGAGCGTGGTCATCCGTTTGCTGGACAAGGAACAAGTCACGCTGGATTTTTCCGCGCTGGGATTTGAAGGCAAAGTGCTGGAGCGGTTTCTGAAAGTCCTGTCACTGCCCCATGGCATTATTTTGATTACCGGTCCCACCGGGAGCGGTAAAAGTACCACTTTGTACACCGCCCTGGACAAATTAAATACCCCCGAACGCAAAATCATCACGGTAGAAGATCCGGTGGAATATCAACTGGCCGGCGTCAATCAGATCCAGGTCAAAAGCGAGATCGGCCTGACTTTTGCCGGCGCCTTGCGTTCCATCGTCCGCCAGGACCCAGATGTCATCATGATCGGGGAAATGCGGGATCTGGAAACCGCCAGAATCGCCGTGCAATCGGCCCTCACCGGCCACTTGGTATTATCCACCCTGCATACCAACGATGCGGCGGGGGGCGTTACCCGGCTCTTGGATATGGGCCTGGAAGATTATTTGATTACTTCCACCGTCAACGGGATTTTAGGTCAGCGGTTGGTGCGCCGTCTTTGCGATCACTGCAAGGAAGCTTATCCGGTCATGCCCGAGGTGATTGAGGAAACCGGGATGGCGAAATTTCTTTTTCAAGGCCAAAAACCGGTCCTCTACAAGCCGGTGGGTTGCGAGCATTGCAATGGCATCGGTTATCGGGGGCGCCAGGCGATCATGGAGTTTCTGGTGATGAGCGATGAAATCCGGCGCTTGGTGCTCAATCATGCCCAGGCCCGGGAAATCGAACAGACAGCCATTAATGAGGGGATGCTGACCATGTACCAGGATGGCCTGCAAAAGGCTCTGGCCGGCAAAACCACCTTGGAAGAAGTTCTGCGCGTCACGACGGAAGCCTGATGCCTGCATTCTTTGTCAAAGCCGTCAACCGTGACGGGGAAATGGTCGAAACCCTGCGCGAGGCAGATAACGAAAATGCCTTGGTGCGGTTGCTGCAAGAGGAGGGCTGGGTGCCGATTCGGGTCACGCCCGCGGAAAGTCAGCCGTTTCGTTGGCTGCGTCCTGAATTCAGGCAAACCCACGTCAAGCAGAAAGACATCGGGGTATTTACCCGCGAATTGGCCACGCTGTTGAGCGCTGGTTTGCCTTTGGACCGTTCCCTGCGGGTGATGTTGGAGTTATTTCCCGAAGGCTCTCCCTTGCATGCCATGTGCGACCGCATCCTGGAGAAGGTCAAAGGCGGTTCGCAACTTTCTGCCGCTCTGGAAGCGGAGGGAAAATCCTTTTCCAAACTTTATGTCAATATGATTCGCGCCGGAGAAGCCGGTGGCGCATTGGCTACCGTGCTGGAACGCCTGGCGGATTACTTGGAACGTTCTCAGGCGCTGCGCGGCAGTGTCATGACCGCGATGATTTATCCCGCCATTCTGGTGGTAATGGCGGTGGGATCGCTGTTGGTGCTGTTGACCTTTGTGGTGCCCCAGTTTGAAGAGATGTTCGCCAATGCTGGTAAAGAGCTACCGGTACCGACGCAAATCGTCATGGGTTTGGCCGACGGGCTTAAAAATTACGGTTGGATTTTGTTACTGCTCGTCATTTTGGGCATGAACTGGGGCCGGCGGATGCTGGCCGATCCCGAGCGCCGCTACCGGTTCCATCGCTGGCTGTTGCGGTTGCCGCTGCTGGGGGATTTGATCGTCAAGCTGGAGGTAGCCCGCTTCAGTCAGACCTTGGCCGCGTTGTTGACCGCTGGCGTCCCATTGCTCGGCGCGTTGAATATCGTCAAGGATACCTTGGCCAATGACGTGTTAAGTGAATCAGTGGGTGAGGCGGCGAGCCGGCTGAAGGAAGGGGGCGATATGTCGGTGGCTCTGCAAGAGGCCGGTCATTTCCCGGTGATGGCGTTGCAAATGATCAAACTTGGTGAAGAAACCGGCCAGCTACCGAAGATGCTAGCGCGAATGGCGGAAATTTATGAGGAAGAGGTCAAAACCACCGTTCACCGTTTGCTGACCTTGCTGGAACCGGTGCTCATTGTGGGCCTGGGGATTGCCATCGCCGGGATTATCATGTCAATCCTGGTTGCCGTGGTCAGCGTGAATGATTTGGCATTTTGATACATAGGCGCTTCTTTCCCATGTTACAAAGCGGGAAACATTGCCAGAATGGATTCTCTCTTCTTGAACTGATTATTGTCATGGCCATCATGGCCTTGGGTTTTGCCTTTGTCGCTCCCAACTTTGCCCGGACTTTGGATGGCGTGCGCTTTAAAAGCGCGGTACGGGAAATCGCCTCGGGATTGCGCCAGACCCGGGGTATCGCCTTGTCCCAGACCAAGGAAGCGGTATTTTTTGTGGATGTGGAAGAACGGATTTATAGGGTTGACCAGCGGGGCAAAACCCATTCTTTGCCCAAATCCCTCGAATTGACCCTGGAGACTTCGGAATCGGAAATGACCGGCCCCAACCAGGGTAACATCCGTTTCTTCCCCGATGGATCGTCAACGGGCGGGCGCATTATCCTCAAATGGGGCAACCGTAAGCGCCGGGTGGATATTAATTGGCTTACCGGGCGGGTCACGCTGGGAGATGTCAATGAAGATGTCTGATTTTACCACCTATCAATTTACTTTTTCGGAGGCGGGGAAGGGGTTGCCGGACCGAAATACGTCCATGAATTTAGGCCCGGAGCAGCCATCCGTGTCCGCCAGCAGCCCCTTCCCCGCCTCCTCTGCGGAACTGATAGGTGGCAAGATGTCTGATCAACGCGGTTTCACCCTGTTGGAAATCATGGTGGCCTTTACCATCATGGCGCTATCCGTGGCAGTGCTGTTGCGTGCCTTTGGCGGGAGCGTGCGCCTGATTGGCGATGCTGGCGAGATGGCAAAAGCCGTCACCCTGGCGCAATCCAAACTGGCAGAGGTGGGAAGAATTATTCCTGTAGAGGAAAGTGAGGAGTCAGGGGAATGGCAACAAAACTATCACTGGACATTGTCCATTCAACCCTTCGAACCTTTTCAGCCCGTGGCTGATAATCCCAGGCTGGCCATGTATCGGGTTGAGGTGACCGTGACATGGGAGGATGGCAGGCACCAGCGCAGCTATTCCCTGAGTACTTTGCGCCTGGCTCGAAAAGACCGGCTATGAAATGGGTGCACCACCTATCAATTTATTTTTTCGGAGGCGGGGAAGGGGCTGCCGGACCGAAATACGTCCATATATTTAGGCCCGGAGCGGCCGTCCATGGCCGCCAGCAGCCCCTTCCCCGCCTCCTCTGCCGGAACTGTTAGGTTAGTAAGATGAAACGGGTTCACTCGGGTTTTACTTTGGTGGAGGTGCTGATAGCGCTGGCGCTGTTCAGTATCATGCTCAGTCTGTTGTTTGCCACTCTGCAAATGGTGTCTCGTAATTGGGAGGCAGGGGAAAAAAGAGCCGATACCGTGACGGAGCGGGTGGTTGTGGAACGCTTTCTGCGCCGCACCCTGGGCGCCGCCAGAACCTGGGATGGGGTTAAAAATGAGGAAGAAGAGATTGAATTTGACGATGGTATCGATATCTATCTTGAGGGCACCAATCACACTTTGGAATATATCGCGCCTTTGCCGCTGACTTTGGGCGTCAAGGGGCCTCAGCGTTTTACTTTGTACCTGGGTAAAAATGAGGCGGGTGACAAAGCCCTCAAGGTCAAGGTGGTTCCTCTATTTGGCGAAGTCAGCGAGGCAGAGGCGAAAACCCGCGATCTTGTCCTGATGGAAAATATCCAGCAAATCAAATTCCAATATTGGCATGAGAATGATAATGGCGGGGGGCAATGGCGGGAGGCCTGGGAGGAGCCAGGTTTGCCGCGGGCTGTGCAAATAGAAATCGTGCCCACGGATGGCATGCCCTCGCCGCCTATTGTAGTGGGTTTGCGGTTTCGAGGAGCGCAGCAAGGCTTCGGTGGTGGTGGCGTTTGGGGGGGTATTCGTGGCAATTAATACGCAGCAACGAGGGGTTGCCTTGGTTTTGGTGCTCTGGTCCATCGCGCTGTTGAGTTTGATGGCGGCAAGCTTTGGGCTTGGGGTGCGCCGTGAAGCCATGTTGACTTCCAATCTGGCCCAATCAGCCCGTCTGGAGGCGGCGGCTGAGGCGGCGATTCACTATGCGGCGTTCATGCTCAGCCAGAGCGACCCCCAGTTCAAATGGCGGACAGAAGGGGCTGTCTATGAGATTCAATGGGAACAGATTCCCGTTCGTATCCAATTGCTTGATGAAACCGGGAAAGTGGATCTGAATCGCGCCAATGAACAATTATTGCAAGCGGTGCTGCAAGGCATTGGCCTTGAAAGCGAGCAGGCGGTGGCGTTAAGCGATGCTATCTTGGATTGGCGGGACCGGGATAACTTGCGTCGTGTCAACGGAGCGGAAGAAGACGAATACCGGGCCGAGGGATTATCCTATGTCCCTCCCAACAAGCCTTTTCAATCCATAGAAGAAGTGGCGTTGGTATTGGGCATGAAGCCGCAGTGGTTCAAAAAGCTCTTGCCCTTGGTGACGGTGCATGGCAAGCGGCCGGGAATCAACCCCGCCAAGGCTCCCAAGGCTTTATTGAAGGCATTGCCTGGAATGGATCCAGAAATGGTTGAAACGTATATCCAGGCCCGTTCCGCGGTCGCGCTTACCGGCGAAGCGCCACCACCTCTGCCGGCTCCCCAGGGAATCCAGTTTCATCGTTTCCAGGGGCGCGCAATTGGCATTACGGTGCAAGCCAAAAATGGCAATAGCATCGCTTCCTATCAAACGGTGATTCAACTCAACCGGGGAAGCGGAAAGCGCAGTCCTTTTAATTATTTGGAATGGCGCCAGGCCCCGCCACCGAAATCGCTCTTTGAGTATGAAGAAGTGATTTCAGCAGAGGCGCAAACAGAAGGTTGACAGAACAACAAGGCTTGCAGAGCCTTTTCCCCGGCGCTCATGACCCGGGCGTGATTCCAGATAAATACCGGCCGGGCAATGGGGGCCAACAGGTTCATCCAATATTTTGTGGTATGTACATGCCAGTCGAAACGAACCAGCGTGACCTGTCCTGCTGCTCTTAACCGGCAGCGCCCAATGCCTTGCAGATCACCTGTTACTTTAGTCTCGACAAATGAGGGAATTTTCGTTCGAGTCGTTTCCAGGGTGAATTGAAGCCGGTATGGCAGGCAGGTTTTCCAGCGGTGGACATGAATCGCGCCTAGTCCTATGTCATCTCCAGGACATTCCATGCTCACTTGTTCTACATAGTGCCACCACTCCGGCCACTGATGAGGGTTTGAGAGAATCTCCCACACCGCCATCAATTCCCCATGGAGGCGCCAATGGGTGGTCAAATTATAGGTTTGTAAGCCTATCATGGCCTATGGTTTGATTATTCTTTACTTCCTATATTGCACGAGTCGTCTCAATGATGCCAGAGCAGCTTGGGCATCCTGCAGTGCTCCATCATCTATTCAAGCCGGGTAGGCTCCACGCCGACCTCTCTGCCGGCGAGGTTTTCGAATCCGACCACCTGCGCCGGCAATCAATACATTACGTGATCAAATGCCGCACTCATGGGACATCCCGTTTGATAGGGAAGGAGAAAAGATTAGTGTAATTCACTCAGAATTTGCTGAGCCCAACGGATGCTTTGTAGATACAAATCGCCGATTGCCGAAATTTCGAGAGAGTCGAATGCCGCGTTGTCCAGATCCCAAAGCTCGTAATTGACAGCACACCGCAAGGCTTCTCCCATCTCGCCATTAAAACTAAGACCTTGCTTGATGGGGTCTGCCAGGGGCAAGTCAGAAATGATATTTTCCATGGGCTGTTCCAGCATCTGTTCCAGGTTGGAAAAAAGGCCCGTGAGAAAGAAAGCCTCTGGGTCGCAGTGATCAACGCGGCGTGCCAACAATTCGCACATTTTCGCCCGGATCAGGGAAATGCGGAGAATTTCCAGGGGGCAATTTTCCGAAACTTGGGTTAAGGTGATCAGGTTGATCCAGCGCTTTAGTTCCAACAGACCCATTAAAACAATGGCTTGCTCTATGGATCGAATTTTGCGGGGGAGGGAAAAATGCGCGGAATTGATAAATTTGAGTAATTTATAGCTCAATCCCACTTCCTGGCTGATCAGCGCCGAAATTCTATGAATATCCACATCTTCCCGGTTGATTTCCCCCAGCACCCGGAACAAATGCTGTTGGTTGGTTTTAAGACGCTTGCCAGAGACGAGATTGGGTTTGTGGAAAAAATAGCCTTGAAAGTAATCACAACCCAGGTCGAGAAAATGCTGATATTGTTCGGGGGTTTCAATTTTTTCCGCCAGGATTCGTAGTGGATATCGTTGCAGTTTTTGAATTAGCTGGATGAGTGCTTGTTCATCTGGCTGTGCCAAAACATCAATTTTAATAATGGAGGCAAGTTCCACCAGGGGTTGCCATTGGGGGTCGAAGACAAAATCATCCAGGGCGATGAGATAACCCTGATTGGCCAGGTTGGTGACGGCTTCAACAAGTAGTGGCGTAACAGGTGCATCTTCAAGAATTTCTATGACGACTTTATCCCTCGGTAGCAATTGCGCTACCCCTTGCAAAACATTTTCCGCAGTCAGATTAATGAAGGCGCGGTTGCCGTTGGTCAGGTTTTCCAGACCGCATTCCAGCAAGGCGTCGACAATCAGGTGATTGGTGGCAACGGTGCCATCGACGATTTGGGCGTGATTTTGTTGCTGGCAGGAACGGAACAAAAGTTCATAACCATAGACATTGAGTTTGCGGTCAAAAATTTGTTGCCGCCCTAGGATAAAGTCAGCCATAAGTTATGTTATTGAGGTCAAGGAAGCGTGTGAAAGTCTTGTCATTGCCCTATAAAACCTTGTGATCAATGCAAGGTCTTAAATTTAATTGATTGATGCTCCAAATCTGGACCAACCTGAATTTGTTTTTGGTCTTACATAAAAGGTAGACGTTTTTGGGCAAGTGTGAATTGATTCAGGGCTCCGTCATCTATTCAAGTCGGGGCAGGTGGTCTGCTTCGAAAAATACCGTTAATACTTTCTTGCTGCGCAATCCTGTTCTGCAAGAAAGCCCTGCCCAAACTTCCCTGTTTGGGCGCTCGGCCGGCTGCGAAAGTTCACTGGACTTTCGGTCCGGCTCGCCCCTGTAGGCTCCACACCAGCTTCCCTGCCGGCGAGGTTTTCGAAGCAGACTACCTGCCCCGGCAATCAGTATTTTACGTGTTTAAATGACGTGATCCTGTGAATTGATTTGTCAACGGTGACGGGAGAAGGCGGGTTCAGTAGAATAGTGGGTTTATGCAATGCTAGGCCATAGTAGGGTAATAAATTATTTTTCATGACTAAATTTATTTTTATCACGGGTGGGGTGGTCTCTTCCCTGGGCAAGGGGATTGCCTCGTCTTCCCTGGGAGCGATTCTGGAAGCGAGAGGATTGAAGGTCACATTGACCAAACTGGATCCCTACATTAATGTCGATCCAGGCACCATGAGCCCGTTTCAACATGGTGAGGTGTTTGTCACCGAAGATGGCGCCGAGACTGACCTGGACCTGGGGCATTATGAACGCTTCGTACGCGCTATCATGCACCGGGAAAACAATTGGACCACTGGTCGTATTTACGAAAATGTCATCCATAAGGAGCGCCGTGGTGATTATTTGGGCGCTACGGTTCAGGTTATTCCTCATATCACCGATGAGATCAAACAGGCGATCGTTGATAGCGCCAAGGGTTATGACGTGGCTCTTATCGAAATCGGTGGTACGGTTGGGGATATAGAATCATTGCCGTTTCTGGAGGCGATTCGTCAATTGGGCGTGGAATTAGGGCACGACCGGGCGGTGTTTATTCATTTGACCTTGGTGCCTTTTATTGCCTCGGCGGGGGAATTAAAAACCAAACCGACCCAGCACTCGGTGAAGGAATTGAGAGCCATCGGTATTCAACCGGATATACTGTTATGCCGTTCGGAAAAAGGCCTGCCCAAATCCGAAAGACGTAAAATTGCTTTATTTACCAACGTAGCTGAAGAGGCGGTAATTTCCGCGGTAGACGCGGATTCAATCTACAGGATTCCACTGTTGCTGCACGACCAAAAACTGGATGAAATTGTATTAAAGAAACTGCACTTATCCGCGCCACCGGCAGATTTGAGCGAATGGGAACAGGTGGTAGGTGCCTTGGAAAATCCAGAAAATGAAGTGGTTGTCACGATTGTTGGCAAATATGTGGAACACACCGATGCCTATAAATCCTTGCATGAGGCATTGGTCCACGCCGGCATTCAAACCAGAACCAAAGTCGTGATTCGCTATGTGGATTCAGAAGATGTGGAAAAAGAAGGTCCTGTTTGCCTTAAGGGCAGCGACGCTATTTTGGTGCCGGGTGGTTTTGGTCAGCGGGGCGTGGAAGGTAAAATTGCCACGGTGCGTTTCGCCCGGGAAGAGAAAATTCCCTATTTGGGTATTTGTTTAGGCATGCAGGTGGCGGTGATTGAATTTGCCCGCCACCAAGCCGATTTAACTGGCGCCCACAGCACTGAATTCGATCTAGAAACGCCGCATCCCGTGATTGCCTTGATTACCGAGTGGCAAGACCGTACCGGAAGGGTCGAGCGTCGTGATGCCACTATGGATCTCGGAGGTACTATGAGATTGGGCGCTCAAGATTGTAGATTGATACCTGGAAGCTTGGCCCATCGCCTTTATGGCCAGGAGGTGATCAAGGAACGCCACCGTCACCGCTACGAATTCAATGAATGCTACCGAGGTGCTCTAGAGCAAGCGGGCTTGAAAGTTTCCGGCGTTTCCGTGGATGGCCAATTAGTGGAAATTATCGAAATTCCAGAGCATCCCTGGTTTTTAGGCTGTCAGTTCCATCCAGAATTCAGCTCGACGCCGAGGCAGGGGCATCCCCTTTTTACCGGGTTTATCCAAGCGGCGTTATCTCATCAATCCAGACATCAGCAGGCAACCCTATGAAGCTATGTGGATTCGAAGCGGGCTTGGATCAGCCCATTTTTCTGATTGCCGGCCCTTGCGTCATTGAAAGCGAACAACTTGCTTTGGATACCGCCGGGGCATTGAAGGAAATTACCGGCAAGCTGGGAGTTTCTTTTATCTATAAATCATCCTTTGATAAAGCGAATCGTTCTTCTTTGGAGAGTTTTCGTGGTTTGGGTTTTGAGCGGGGATTGGAGATTTTGGCAAAGGTCAAGGAAAACATCGGCGTTTCCGTATTGACTGACGTCCACGAATACACGCCACTGGAGGAAGTCGCTTCCGTGGTGGATGTGCTGCAAACGCCCGCGTTTTTATGCCGGCAAACGGACTTTATTCAAAATGTGGCCCGTCAGGGATTGCCAGTGAATATCAAGAAAGGCCAGTTTCTCGCTCCTTGGGATATGAAACACGTGGTAGCCAAGGCCAAAGCCACGGGAAATGATGCGATCATGGTTTGTGAGCGGGGCTATACCTTTGGTTACAACAACCTGGTGGTGGATATGCGCTCCCTGGCGGTGATGCGCGAGACCGGCTGCCCCGTCGTTTTTGACGCAACCCATTCCGTGCAATTGCCGGGCGGTCAGGGCAAGGCTTCCGGCGGGCAGCGGGAATTTATTCCCACGTTGGCGCGGGCGGCGGTTGGCGCCGGGGTGGCTGGGATATTCATGGAAACCCATCCCGATCCGGACAAAGCACTGAGCGATGGGCCCAACGCTTGGCCCTTGCACCGCATAGAAGCACTGCTGGAATCGTTGCTGGCTTTGGATCAAGTTGTAAAATCCAAGCCCCTAATCGAATTATCGCTATAAAAGTTACAACTGACTTCTAAGAGGAAAAAACATGGCAAAAATTACAGAAATTCACGCCCGCGAAATTCTGGACTCAAGGGGGAATCCTACCGTTGAGGCTGAGGTTAAACTGGCTTCCGGCATTATCGGTTGCGCAAAAGTGCCTTCCGGGGCTTCGACTGGCGCCCGGGAAGCGGTGGAACTTCGCGATGGCGATCCCAAGCGTTATCTCGGCAAAGGGGTACTCAAGGCGGTGGCCAATGTCAACGGTGAAATCCGTGAAGCCTTGCTCGGCATGGACGCGGCCAAACAAAAGGAATTGGATGCCAAGATGATTGAACTGGATGGCACGGATAATAAAGGGCGTTTGGGCGCCAACGCCATTTTGGCGGTTTCCTTGGCTGCCGCTCACGCCGCAGCGCAAGATGGCAATGTCCCTTTGTATGTTTATTTGAAGAATACCGATCAATGGAAATTGCCGGTACCGATGATGAATATCATCAACGGTGGCGCCCACGCCGATAATAACGTGGATTTCCAGGAATTTATGATCCTGCCTGTGGGCGCGCCAACCTTTAGCGAAGCTATCCGGTACGGAGCAGAAGTGTTTCACCATCTCAAAGAGGTCCTCAAACAGCGGGGTTTGAATACGGCGGTGGGAGACGAAGGGGGATTTGCCCCCAATCTGGCATCCAACGAGGAAGCGCTTCAAGTGATTTTGGAAGCGATTGAAAAAGCCGGTTACAAGGCGGGGGAAGATATTGCCCTGGGATTGGACGTGGCCAGTTCTGAATTTTATGAAAAGGGCGAATATGTCTTGGCGTCGGAAAATCAGCGTTATGACTCTGCTGGTTTTGCCGATTATCTGGCGGACTGGGTGGCCCGCTATCCCATTATTTCCATTGAAGACGGCATGGATGAAAACGATTGGAATGGCTGGAAGCTTTTGACCGACAAGTTGGGCAGCCAGATTCAGCTGGTGGGGGATGATTTATTCGTGACCAATCCCGCGATTCTGCAGGAAGGGATTGACAAACATATCGCCAACTCCATTCTCATCAAGGTGAATCAAATCGGCACCTTGTCGGAAACCCTGGATGCCGTGCAGTTGGCCCACAATGCGGATTATACGGCTGTTATTTCCCATCGTTCCGGGGAGACCGAAGATGTCACCATTGCCGATTTGGCGGTAGCGTGGGGTACCGGTCAAATCAAGACAGGCTCGCTTAGCCGCTCTGATCGGATTGCAAAATACAATCGGCTGCTGAAAATCGAGGAAATGCTGGGCGATGATGCAATTTATCCCGGCCGGGATGCTTTTAAACGCATGAAATTTTGATACCTGCATGCTTCTATTGGCAGCTATGGCATTGGGGGGATGCTATTCGGGGACGCTGTGAACCCATCCTTGGGTGCTTGAACGCGACCGTCCAGGTCGCGTACACCCTGAATAGCTTTCCCCCAATGCCAGCCGACCAGCATCGTGATACTGGAGTGATGGTTTTTTTCACTGATACGATATGCGCTTCAAAATTATTGTTGGACTCTTGACAATTCTGGTATTGGCACTGCAATTTAGATTGTGGTTTGGTAACGGCGGTTTTACCGAATACCAGGATTTGAAAAGGCGGCAACAAAAACTGGAAGGGCAAATAGCCAGGAAAATTGAGCGTAACGACGCGCTCTACGCCGAGGTTCGGGATTTGAAAAGCGGGTTGGCTGCAATCGAAGAACGGGCCCGGCGGGATCTTGGCATGATCAAGGAAGGGGAGAGCTTTTTCATGGTGGTCAAAAAGCCGTGACGCAGCCAAGTTATTGGGCAGTGGTGCCGGCGGCTGGCGTTGGCAAGCGCATGGGCACCGATATTCCAAAGCAATATCTGGCTATTGCCGGCAAGCCGGTATTGCAGCACACCCTCGAGCGATTGCTGGCTTTTCCTCTTTTCAAGAGCGTGGTGGTGGCGTTATCTCCGAAGGATCCCTTCTGGCCGAAATTGCCCGTTGCCTCCAACCCCCGGATAACCGTTGTGCCAGGCGGCAAGGAAAGGGGCGATTCCGTGCTTGCCGGATTGCTTGGATTGGATGGCATAGCCGCTGACGGAGATTGGGTATTAGTGCATGACGCCGCCCGGCCGTGCCTGCAAGAATCGGATTTGCACAAGCTCACCGAAACCCTGGGGCAGGATGCTGTAGGTGGCATTTTGGCGCTGCCTTGTCACGATACATTGAAAAAAATTGAGGGTGACAAAATCCTCGAAACCCTGGATCGCAATGTCATTTGGCGCGCGTTGACGCCGCAAATGTTTCGCTACCGGTTACTGCGGGATGCTTTGTCCCGGGCACTTGAGCGAGGAATTGAAATTACCGATGAGGCCAGCGCCATTGAGTCCGCAGGTTACCACCCAAAAATTGTCGAAGGGCGACCGGATAATATTAAAATCACCCGGCCGGAAGATTTGTCCTTGGCGGAATTCTTTTTGGAGCACCAATAAATGACGTACCGAATTGGCCAGGGTTACGATGCCCACCGGTTTAAAGAAGGCGATCATATTATCGTGGGAGGCGTCAAGATTCCCTTTGATAAGGGAATGGCGGCTCATTCCGACGGTGATGTAGCCCTTCATGCCCTGTGTGATGCGCTACTTGGCGCGGCTGCCCTGGGCGATATTGGCAAGCACTTCCCTGATACCGATCCACAACTTAAAGGCGTTGATAGCCGGTTGTTGTTGCGTCAGGTCAGGGAGTTGATTGCTTCCGAAGGTTATGCGCCGGTAAATGTGGACTTGACCATTGTTGCCCAGGCGCCCCGGCTGGCGCCTCATATTGCTGCCATGCGGGAGAATATTGCCCAGGATCTTGGATTGCCGGCAGAGTGTGTCAATGTCAAGGCCACCACCACGGAAAAAATGGGCTTCGAAGGCCGGGAAGAGGGGATTTCCGCCCAGGCAGTGGCGCTACTGCAATCGGCCCACCAGTGAACGAACACCTCAGCATGATGGCGAGGTGGCCATATGCTTTTGGCATGCCCGAAGCCCAGGGGTACGTCAAGTCAATTCCCGAGGATTTTATCGTGGAAGAAATACTCGGCTTCGATCTTTCCGGGGAAGGGGAGCATTTGTTTTTGTGGGTGGAGAAAACGAATGAAAATACCGAGACTGTCGCCAGGCAATTGGCCGATTTGGCGGGAATTCCACGTCGGCAGATCAGTTACGCGGGTTTGAAAGACCGCCAAGCTGTGACTCGTCAGTGGTTTAGCTTGCACTTGCCGGGCAAAAAGAATCCGGATTGGCGCCTGTGGGGTAATTTTGGGTTTTCGGTATTGAAGGCGGTGCGGCACCATCGCAAGCTCAAAAAAGGCGCCCTCACGGGGAATCGGTTCCGGTTGCGAGTGCGAGATATCACCGGTGACTGTGACGGCGTGGAAGCCCGGATTTGCCAGCTTGCCGAGCTGGGTATACCAAATTATTTTGGTTCTCAACGCTTTGGCTATGAGGGTGAGAATGTAAAGCATGCAACGGCGTGGTTCCAGGGGGAGCTCACCGTCAAAAGCCGACATCTTCAAGGCATTTATCTTTCCGCGGCGCGGGCGTGGCTATTTAATCAGGTATTGGCCGCCCGGATTTCAAAGCAGGCATGGAATCAGCCGCTCAACGGAGATTTGCTGATGTTTGATGGCAGCGGCGCTTTTTTTCGGGCAGAGAAGTTGGATGAAGCCATAGGCACACGAGTACGGCAACAGCACCTTCATCCCTCGGGACCGTTGTGGGGTGTTGGTGACGACAAGGCTTCACATGAGGCCGGAGAGATAGAATTGCAAGCAATCAAGGAATATCCGCAGCTTGCCCAGGGTTTGGAAAAATATCGGGTTAAACTGTCCCGGCGTCCTTTGCGGGCCAGGCTTCAGGATTTTGAGTGGGAATGGCGTGACAAGGATCTGCAACTCAGCTTTTCTTTGCCGTCAGGTAGCTATGCGACAGCCGTACTCCGGGAACTAGTGTTAGTTAATTAGAAAATTGAAGTTGGTGGAATGCCCTTTAGAGCATGCGCTTGTGAATTAAACCGCCTAAAATTTAAAAGAGACTTGCCTATCCATTCTACTCAGCTTAGTGCCGAGGTATTTCTTCCGTGGGTGTTGGTGGCCTGGATGACCGCCATCAAGTCCTCGGGGAAGAGTTTACGACGTCCCACGGAAGAAATACCCCGGCACCTACAGAAATATCCAGTTGCCAAATCTTTATAGGCATGAAAAGAAATAACCCACAAAGGGAGACAGTTTGATGGAGTGTATCCACGCCTTTTGGCTGGCATTGTTGCAAGGACTGACGGAATTTTTACCGATTTCAAGTTCCGCGCACTTGATTCTTGTGCCGGTTCTGCTTGGCTGGAAAGATCAGGGATTGGCTTTTGATATCGCGGTCCACGTGGGGACTTTGCTCGCAGTGGTTACTTATTTTCGCAAGGATTTGCTGGTAATTGTCCGCGACTGGTTTCTATCCCTCACTGGCAAGGCACTCAATCACAACGCGGTTTTGGGCTGGGGAGTGATTCTGGGCACAGTGCCGGTGGGTATCGTGGGATTGCTGGCCAAGGACTGGATTGAAACGGTCTTGAGATCGCCACTGGTGATTGCCGTGGCTACCATTGTTTTCGGGTTGCTGCTCTGGGTGGCGGAAAAATGGAGCAGGCGCAGCCGGACCATTGAGCAGTTGACCATGTGGGATGCCTTGATAATCGGCGTTTTTCAGGCGGTTGCCTTGATTCCAGGTACTTCCCGCTCAGGGATTACCATCACGGGAGGGTTGTTTTTAGGCTTGGACGGAAAAAGCGCGGCCCGGTTTTCGTTTCTGTTGTCTATTCCGGTGATATTTCTGGCCGGTTCACTGGAAACCCTGGACTTGATTCAAGCCGGCCATTCGGTGGATTGGTATGCGTTACTGTTGGGGGTGGCGGTTTCCGGCTTGAGTGCTTATGGCTGTATCAGTTGGTTCATGAAGCTGCTGGATTGGACCGGCATGTGGCCGTTCGTGGTCTACCGGCTGTTTTTGGGAGGCTTTTTGCTGTATATGTTTTGGCCTCAGTAATCCAGTAGTACATAAGCCGCTCCCATGCCGCCGTGTTTGGGTTTGGCGGTACAGAATGCGACGACTTCCGGGAAGCCTGGCAGCCAGCGGTTCAATTGATTTTTCAATACCGGTTTGAACCCTTCTGACCGCCATCCTTTGCCATGGATAATCAAGGCGCAGCGGATACGATCTTCCCGGCAATGGCGCAAAAATTGCTCCAGGATTAAACGGGCCTCGGAAACCGTGTGTCCGTGCAGGTCCAGTTCCGCTTGAGGTGGTATCTCGCCCCGGCGGAGTTTTTTTAACAGGCGCTGATCGCTACCGCCACGGCTAAAAGACAATGGGTCGCCAATGGTTAACTCATCAGTAGGGATCTGAGGGGCTATAGAATGGCTTGTTTTCTTCCGCGGTGTTTTTTTAGGGTGAGGATTGGCTGGAATTTTTGTTTCTTTTTGAGCTAATGGCCTGGCACCGGTGACCGCTCGGCGAAACAAATCTTTGTCTTTCTCGTCTATAGTCATGACCCAAGCACCCGGATGCCAAATTTTCGGAGCATGGTTGTCAGTTTGATCAATGGCAGGCCGATTAATGCGGTGGGATCAGAACTTTCAATACGCTCAAATAGCGCGATTCCCAGTCCTTCCGCCTTGAAAGCGCCGACGCAGTCATAGGGTTGTTCCCGGCGAAGGTAATCCTCAATTTCTGAGTCGGAAAGCCGGCGGAAATAGACTTTGCAGATTTCTACTTCATTGATTTTACGGCTGCTTTTGGCATTGAGAAGGCAAATTCCAGTATAGAAAGTCATGCAATGGCCCGAGGCTGCATGCAATTGGGTGCGGGCGGATTCGAAATCGCCCGGTTTTTGTAATTTACGTCCGCCCAGCAGCGCTACTTGGTCGGCGCCAATAATCAAGCTATCGGGGAACTGCTCAACCAATGCCTGGGCCTTGGCGGCCGCAAGGCGCATGGCCAAATGTTCCGGAGATTCGTTGAAACGTTGGCTTTCATCAATTTTTGGATCGGCGTATTGAAAAGCTAGTTGCAGCTTTTCAAGCAGCGCTGTCCGGTATGGCGAGCTGGAGGCCAAAATTAGAGGGATGCTTTGATTGTCCATATCGGCATTAAAACTAATGATTTAATTTCATAATATTTTGACAGGTTTTACTTAAAATCGATATCATTTCTCAATTATGCCAGCGCGATTACCCGATTTGATTGATCCTTTGCACTGTGTGGACAAGGGCAGGCATTGGCAAGGCGAAATTCCTTTGTCCCGCATGACTCGGTTGGCCACGATGATTGTCAATCCAGAGGAAAAGGCTGTGATTAATTTAACCTTTTCCCGCGAGGGGAAGGTGGCGGCTGTGACAGGATCTGTGCGTGCGACATTGGCATTGACCTGCCAGCGCTGTCTTGAACCGGTGTTTATGACCGTGGATCAACCGATTCAGCTTGGGATAGTCACTTCGATAGAAGAAGGCGAGGCGCTGCCTGAACCTTATGAACCCTTGTTGCTTGAAGACGAGCAAATTCGGTTGGGTTCCATTGTGGAAGACGAATTGATACTGGTCATCCCCAATGTGCCCAGGCACGATGACTGTCGGGTACTTCAGGTTCAGACAGGTTCAGGCGAGAAAGGCCGTCGTGACAACCCTTTTGAAGTGCTGGCAAATTGGAAAAGTAAACATTAATTTTGGCAAGTTAGGAGCAAACTATCCCATGGCGGTACAACAAAATCGTAAAACCCGATCCAAACGTGGCATGCGCCGCGCTCACGATTCCTTGAAATCCCCCGCGTTATCTCAGGATCCGTTAACGGGTGAAACCCATCTGCGCCACCATGTTAGCCCCGATGGTTATTATCGTGGCAAGCGCGTCATTGAAATCAAAGAAGAAGAGATGGAAGAAGAGTAGCCATTGTTTTTGTTTTCTTTGCTGACGCAGGGAAGGGGGAAGCGTGTCCGCAACAATCACAGGTACTTTGAATGAGTAGGCAGGCTCCAGTGGTTGCCTTGGATGCCATGGGCGGCGACCATGGCCCGGAAGTTACCGTGCCCGCGGCATTGGACTGCTTGCAGGACTTTCCCGGTTTGCGTTTGATACTCGTGGGCCAGCAGCAGGTGTTATCCGACTATCTCGGCCGGTATGATAGCCCCCATAAAGACAGAATAAGCATTCACCATGCTTCCCAAGTAGTGGCCATGGACGATTTGCCCTCCAAGGCCATGCGCAACAAAAAAGATTCTTCCATGCGGGTGGCCATCAATCTGGTGGAGAAAGGCGACGCCGATGCCTGTGTCAGCGCCGGGAACACCGGTGCTTTAATGGCCACCGCGCGGTTTGTTTTGAAGACCATCCCTGGGATTGACCGCCCTGCGATTATTGTGGCGCTTCCCTCCGTTCACGGCCATACCCATATTTTGGATATGGGCGCGAATGTGGACTGCAGCGCCGAGCATTTGTTTCAATTCGCGGTCATGGGCTACGAATTGGTGCGCGCGGTAAAAAACATAGAGTCGCCAAGAGTAGGCTTGCTCAATATCGGTGAAGAAGAAATTAAAGGCAATGAGCAGGTCAAACAGGCAGCTAAGCTACTGTCCAATTCATATATGAATTTCATCGGTTATGTGGAAGGTGACGACGTTTTTACCGGAGATGTGGATATTGTGGTCACCGATGGATTTGTGGGGAATGTGTCCTTGAAAACCACGGAAGGTCTTGCCCGGATGCTCGGTCAGGCACTCAAGGATGCATTCAATCAGAATCTTTATGCCAAGCTGATTGGTCTGATGGCGTTGCCGGTTCTTAAATCCTTCAAAAAGCGTTTTGACCCCCGTCAATATAACGGTGCCACCTTATTGGGGTTGCGTGGCATCGTCATCAAAAGCCACGGTAACGCGGACCGCTTTGCGTTTGCCAATGCCATCAAAATGGCAATGCTGGAAATCGATAAAGCCGTGCCAGAGCACATTGGTGAACGGGTCGCCACCATTTTTGCCAATAGGAAAAGCGCGTGACTCAATATGCCCGCATTGTTGGCACTGGCGGATATTTGCCCGCCACCGTGCGAACAAATGATGAGATAGCCAAGCGCGTTGACACTTCTGATACCTGGATTCGCGAGCGGACAGGCATTCGACAGCGCTGTATTGCCAGCCCGGAGGAAACCGCGTCCAGCATGGGTGAAATTGCAGCCTTGCAGGCAATCGAAGCAGCAGGCTGTTCTCCGGAGTCGATTGATTTGATTATCATGGCTACCAGTACGCCGGACCGGGTATTCCCCAGTGCTGCTTGCCTTTTGCAGAAGCGGTTGGGTATCGGAGAGTGCGGTGCATTTGATGTCCAAGCGGCCTGTTCAGGATTCATTTACGCCCTGAGCATTGCCGATCAATTCATCCGTTCCGGTAATTGTAAAAGGGTATTGATCGTTGGAAGCGAGATCAATTCCCGTATCGTCGATTGGAATGATCGCACCACTTGTATTTTGTTCGGTGATGGTGCCGGCGCGGTGGTTTTGGAAGCCTCCGAGGAAGCGGGCATTTTGTCCACGCATATTCATGCCGATGGCCGTTTTAGTGAACTTTTATACTTGCCCAACCCTGAAACCGGTATTCATGAGGAGTCTGCTTGGGTGAAGATGCAAGGCAATGAGGTTTTTAAAATAGCGGTGAATACCCTGGGCCGTATCGTGGATGAAACGCTGGCGGCCAATGGCATGCAAAAATCCGATATCGACTGGTTGGTCCCGCATCAGGCCAATATTCGTATCATTGCTGCCACGGCGCGCAAATTGGGTATGTCCATGGACCGGGTTGTGGTAACCATTGAGAAGCAAGGCAATACCTCTTCCGCCTCCGTGCCTCTGGCATTGCATGAGGCGGTTCAAGATGGCCGTATCCAGCGTGGCCAAATCGTCTTAATGGAAGCATTTGGCGGTGGTTTTACCTGGGGTTCCGCTTTGATTAGGTATTGAAGTAAATTATAAAAGTTAACGAGCCGAGTGATTCATGAAGCGTAGCGATCTTGCATTTTTATTTCCCGGCCAAGGCTCTCAGTCAGTAGGCATGTTGCAGGCATTGGCCCAGGTTTATCCCCAGGTGGAAGAAACCTTTGTCCAGGCGTCGGAAGTGCTGGATTTGAACCTATGGGAATTGGTCAGGGAAGGTCCTTCTGAGTTATTGAATCAAACCGTCAACACACAGCCTGCCATGCTGGCGGCAGGCGTGGCCACGTGGCGGATTTGGCGTGACAAGACGGAAACCTTGCCAAATTGGTTGGCCGGCCATAGTTTGGGGGAATACACAGCGCTGGTTTGCGCGGGAAGCATGCATTTTGAAGATGCGGTCAAAGTGGTTGCTGAGCGGGGGCGCTTGATGCAAACCGCGGTTTCGCCCGGAGAAGGGGCCATGGCGGCAATTTTGGGTTTGGAAGATTCACAAGTCGTTGCCCTTTGTCAGCAGATTTCCAAGCCGGATTCCGTGGTGGCGGCAGCTAATTTTAATGCCCCCGGACAAGTGGTAATCGCCGGTCACGCCGGGGCAGTGCAAATTGCTTGCGACCAAGCCAAGGCGCTTGGCGCCAGGCGGGCGGTGATTCTACCTGTGAGTGTGCCTTCCCATTGTGTGTTAATGAAACCCGCGGCGGACAAATTGAAACTCATTCTCGAGAGTATTTCGATTCAGTCCCCAAATATTCCGGTAGTCCACAACGTGGATGTCAGTACCCACTCCTCCCCGGAGGTCATCCGCTCATTGTTGGTGGAGCAGTTGTATTCTCCAGTACGCTGGAGCGAAGGTATTCGCTTCATGGGTGATCAAGGCGTTGGGGTTTTTGTTGAATGTGGGCCCGGGAAGGTATTGGCGGGCCTGAACAAAAGAATTTTAAAAAATAAACAGATTTTGCCGGTTTATGATCCCGGTTCTCTGGATAAGGCGTTGGAGGAGTTGGATGGATGAAAGAGTCGCGCTGGTAACTGGCGCTAGTCGAGGTATTGGTCGGGCTATTGCCTTGCAGTTGGCCAAAGATGGGTTGGTTGTGATAGGCACTGCAACTACGGATCAGGGGGCGGAAAAGATTTCCCAGGCCATTAGCGAAGCTGGCGGCAAGGGCGAAGGCAAAGTCCTTAATGTGACCGATGCGGATCAAATGCATGCACTGATACAAGCGATAGGGAAAGAGTACGGCGCGCCCACGGTATTGGTAAATAATGCCGGCATTACCCGGGATAATCTATTGATGCGGATGAAGGACGAAGAATGGGAAGCTGTCATCAATACCAACCTTTCTTCTGTGTTTCGACTTTGTAAGGCATGTCTTCGTGGCATGATGAAATCCCGCTGGGGCCGTATTGTCAATATCGGCTCGGTTGTTGGCGCGACTGGCAATGCCGGTCAGGCCAACTACGCCGCCGCCAAGGCGGGTTTGGTGGGTTTCACCAAGTCTCTGGCAAAAGAAGTGGGCTCGCGCAATATCACGGCCAATACGGTGGCGCCTGGATTCATCGATACCGATATGACCCGTGAATTGCCGGAAGAGCAACGCCAAGCGCTGCTTCAATCCATCCCTCTGGGTCGATTGGGGGATGTGCAAGAAATTGCCGACGTGGTATCTTTTTTGTGCTCTGACAAGGCAGGATATATTACGGGGGAAACCCTGCATGTTAACGGCGGGATGTATATGCCGTAACGGTAGCTAACCCGGATATTTCACCAGCCGAATCCGGGCTTTCTTAATAATTAAATAAGTTTTAAACATAAAATGCGCAGGTTTTATGATTTCCACGAAATCCAATTTGGATTCAGCCCGAATCCTATCCCGGCCCTGGCTTGTCCAAGCCCAGCCGCACCTGTCCTGCGCCATTATCCGGGATGCTGGTGAAATATCCGGGCTAAAAAAATTTTGTATTTGCCGGAATTCGCATTTAAAATGCCCGGCCTGACAGGTATAACTATAACTTTACTGAGGTAAGGAAAAAATCATGAGTGATGTGGCAGAACGTGTAAAAAAGATTGTGGCTGAACAGCTAGGTGTCAAGGAAGAAGTCTCCAACGATGCTTCTTTTGTGGATGATTTGGGCGCCGACTCTTTGGATACCGTCGAGTTGGTGATGGCTTTGGAGGAGGAGTTTGATTGCGAAATTCCAGATGAAGAAGCAGAAAAAATCACTACGGTCCAAGAGGCCATTGACTACATCGAAAGCCATCTGGGCTAATATTTTTCGGTTTATAGATTTTCAGATCTTTCCTTCCAGGATCCAGGTACATACTTTTGAGTGATAGAAGGGTTGTCATCACCGGCTTGGGGATTGTTTCTCCCGTAGGGAATACCATTTCCGAGGCGTGGGAAAACATATTGGCGGGGCGTAGCGGCATCGGTCCCATCGAGTATTTTGATGTGAGTGACTTTTCCACCCGTTTTGGTGGCTTGGTAAAAGGATTTGACGTAACCGAGTACATTCCCGCCAAGGAAGCTCGAAAAATGGACCCTTTTATCCATTATGGCATCGCCGCTGCCTGCCAGGCTTTTGATGATGCGGGTCTGGAAGTCACCGAAGCAAACTCAGAATGGATGGGGGTGGCTATTGGCGCTGGCATTGGTGGAATTACCGGGATTGAGAATGGCCACAGCGCTTTTGTGAAAGGCGGCCCCCGCCGGATTACGCCTTTTTTTGTGCCCGCCAATATCATCAACATGATTTCCGGAAATTTTTCCGTCATGAAGGGCATGCGCGGGCCGAATTTTGCCGTGGTGTCCGCGTGTGCCACCGCCAATCACAATATTGGCGAATCGGCGCGGATCATTCGTACCGGCGATGCCGAAGTGATGATTGCCGGAGGCGCGGAGTATCCCATATCCCCCACCGGGCTGGGGGGATTCGCTGCCGCCAGGGCGCTGTCGCGCCGCAATGACGATCCGCAGCGGGCGAGCCGCCCTTGGGATAAAGACAGGGACGGTTTTGTGCTTTCTGAAGGGGCAGGCGTTGTCGTGCTGGAATCCTTGGAACACGCCCAGAAGCGCGGCGCCGAGATCTACGCCGAATTGATCGGCTACGGCGCCAGCGCGGATGCCTATCACATGACTCAGCCCCCACCAGAAGGCAGCGGTGCCGCGCTTTGCATGAGGCGGGCGCTGCGTTCTGCAGGGATTGATCCCAGCCAGGTGGATTATATCAATGCCCACGGGACTTCCACGCCAGCGGGTGATTTGGCGGAAACCCGGGCAATCAAAAATGCTTTTGGAGAAGCCGCCTATCAAATCCCGGTGAGCTCGACCAAGTCCATGACCGGACATTTATTGGGCGCGGCTGGCGGTATCGAGGCTATCTTCTCAATCCTGGCGATTCGCGACCAGGTGGCCCCTCCCACCATTAATCTAGATGAACCCGATCCCGAATGTGATTTGGATTACATCCCCCATCAAGCACGGGAATTGAAAATAGACATTACCATTTCCAATTCCTTTGGTTTTGGCGGTACTAATTCCTCACTCATTTTCAAGAAATTTACCGGCTGAGCTGGTTTATGTAACCTGGATATTTCACCAGCCGGTTTCGGGCTTTTTTGCAATTAACTGATTTTTAAACATCAAATGCGCAAGATTGATGATTTCTACGAAATCCATTTTGGATTCAGCCCGAACCTTATCCCGGCCCTGGCTTGTCCAGGCACGCCTGGGCTTGGGCTTCCTTCAAGCCGTAAGCTTAAGGCTATGCCTTTCAGTCCAGCCCGGCGCCCAGCCGCACCTGTCCTGCGCCATCATCCGGGATGCTGGTGAAATATCCAGGTTAAATTTCCGATGAACGCCTCTCCGGTTTTGATTAATGGTCAGCCGGGCAATTTGATTGACATTTCAGACCGTGGTTTCCAATACGGAGACGGTTTGTTTGAAACGATACTTTTTTTTCGAGACCGGCTGGTTCTCTTTTCCTGTCATATGGATCGTCTGCAACAAGGGTGCTCTCGTCTAGGGATACCTTTCCCCGGCATGGATCGCTTAGCCAAGGAATCAAACGCAGTAGCCCAGGCGGGGGAAGGCGTGGTTAAAATCTTATTGACCCGGGGATGCGGAGGACGAGGATATAATGTTCCTGCTGAATCAAAACCTAACCGCGTTGTCAGCTGGCACCCTTTTCCAGACAATTTATCTGCAGCCTGCAATGGCATCGAGCTTCAGCGCTGCCAAACGGCTTTAAGTATTCAGCCCTTGCTCGCTGGCATTAAACACTGCAACCGCCTCGAACAAGTTCTTGCCAGCCGCGAATTAGCTAATCCAGCCATCAGCGAAGGTCTGATGTTGGATACGGAAGGATTTGTGGTGGAAGGGACGCGGATGAATCTATTCTTTGTAAAGGCAGATACACTTTATACCCCGCTGCTGGATCGCTGCGGCGTGGAAGGTATTGCCAAAGGATGGATTCTGGAACAGGCAAAAAAAGCAGGTATTGAAACCCGCGAAAAAAGAATCCGTCTTGAGTCGCTGGTTCAGGCAGACGAAATATTCATGACCAATAGTATTTATGGTGTCATGCCGGTGGTGAAATTCCAGGCGAATGCTTCTATAAAAGATTACCCTATCGGGGTGATGACCCTATCGTTCCAAAAAGCCTGGGAAAAGCTATTGCAAAGCGGGGCGGAATGAAATTTTGGACTATTTTCCTGCCCATTGCCGCTCTCATAGGAATGGCCGCTGGCGCTTTTTGGCTGTGGCATCAATACCAACAAGGCTTGCAAAGCCCGCTCGCCAACACCCAAACCGTGGTATTTGAAGTTCGCAAAGGCGACAATTTAAAAGCGGTTGCCGCCCGCTTGCAACAACGGGGGTGGTTGAAGCAACCTCTGTGGTTGCAAGCCTGGGCCTATCAACAAAAAGCAGCCCAAAAGATCAAAGCCGGCGAATATCAGATTCCGCCAGGCACCACTGTCAAAGAGCTGCTTGCCATGATGGTGGCAGGTAAAGTGAAACAATATAAAATCACCTTGGTGGAGGGATGGACGGTGAAACAAGCCCTCTCAGCCCTACAGTCTCATCCAGCACTCCAATACACGCTCCAAGGGGTTCCCTTGGAGAAATTACTGGCAGAGCTTGGTTTGCCTTCGGGACATCCTGAGGGGCGATTTTTTCCCGATACCTATTTTTTCGTCAAAAACACTTCCGACCGGGAAATTCTGCGCCGTGCCTATGAGAAAATGACTAAGGTCATGACGGAAGAGTGGCAAAACCGGCAACCGGATTTGCCCTTGAAAAATACCTACGAGGCCTTGATTCTGGCTTCCATTGTCGAGAAGGAAACCGGTAAACTGGCTGAACAACCTCAAATCGCCGGCGTCTTTATCCGCCGCTTGAAAATAGGAATGCGTTTGCAATCCGATCCCACAGTGATTTATGGCATGGGAGATGCTTATCAGGGTGATATCCGTTACCGGGATTTACGCCAGGACACGCCTTACAATACCTATATCCATGCCGGACTGCCGCCGACTCCCATCGCCATGCCGGGGCGCAGCGCCATTCATGCGGTTTTGCATCCCCACCCAGGCAAGGCCTTGTATTTTGTGGCAAACGGGGATGGTGGCCATGTTTTTTCCGCCACCTTGAAAGAACACAACCGGGCAGTGGCCCGTTTTCTGAAGCGGACAAGACGATGAAGCGGGGTAAATTTATCACCCTGGAAGGCGGGGAAGGGGTCGGCAAGACCACGAACCTTCAATACATTCAGCAGTTTTTGCTGGAACAGCAGATTGAAGTGGTGGTCACCCGGGAGCCTGGCGGCGTGTCGGTGGCGGAAAAACTGCGGTCCCTGATTGTAGAGGAAACCTCCCTGTACCCGGAAGCGGAACTGCTTTTATTGTTCGCCGGCCGGGTCCATCACATCCAGGAATTGATCTTGCCGTCGTTGAACCAGGGGAAATGGGTGATATGCGATCGCTTTACCGATGCCAGCTACGCCTATCAAGGGGAAGGCAGGGGCATTGCCTGGCGCCGTATTGAATACCTGGAAGACTGGCTGCAAAAGGGATTGAAACCGGATTTGACTTTGTTGTTGGACGCGCCCGTGGAAGTAGGGCTGAACAGGACCCGGCAACGAACAGATAACAATCGCTTTGAAAAAGAAAGCCTGGCATTTATGCAACGGGTCAGGCGGGGATATTTGTTACTCAGTCAGCTGCATCCAGAGCGAATACGCCGGATTGATGCTACCCGGCCTTTGAGCCAGGTGCAGGCCCAAATTGGAGGGATTTTGCAGGAGCTGATAACATCGTGGCGGCAAAGTTGAGCCTCTACCCTTGGCAGGATGCCATTTGGTCCCATTTACAAGCTTATCAAGCGCAAAACCGGTTGCCTCAAGGGTTATTGTTAAGTGGTCCCAAAGGCATCGGCAAAACCCGGCTCGCCCATTATTTCGCCCACGGTACGCTTTGTGAAAAAGGGCGCCATTGCGGCCAGTGTGCTTCCTGTAAATTGCTTGCTGGGGGCACTCATCCCGATCTTCTTATTATTGCCCCGGAACCTGGAAAAATCCTGACTGTGGAAAGCATCCGTTCTTTAATTGAACGGTTGGAACTCAAGCCGCAGTATGGAAAGGGGCGGGTGGTGATTATTGAATCGGCGGACCGGATGAATATCGCTTCGGCCAACAGCTTTCTCAAAACCTTGGAAGAACCAGGTCCTGGCACCCAGATCTTTCTGATTTGCGAGAATCCGGCGCTTTTGCCCGCCACTATTCGCAGCCGCTGCCAGCATATCAAGCTTGCTCCGCCAGCCGAGAAAGTATCGCTTGATTGGCTGCAATCTCAAGGATTTGACTTGGAGCCTTCCCAACTGGCATTGGCGTTGAATCACGGTGCGCCCCTGCTGGCAAAATCCTGGCTGGAAAGCGATGCGTCCACCCGAAGACAAAAGTTCTTGCATCACTGGCAAGCATTGATGGAAAGCCGCCAAGATCCCGTTGTACTCGCCGAGCAATGGAAAGACGAGCCCTTGGAAGCGTTATTATCCTGGTCCACGGCGTTGGCTGCTGATCTGATACGGTTGGCTTTCGGCATGGGCGGTCGGGTCATGAATCCAGATTGTCAGGCCCTGTTGCAGAAATATGGCGAGCAACTAAACTTAAGGAAATTAATGGATTACTGGCAGCAGCTGTTGGCCGCCAAACGGGATTGTCATTCCCAGGTCAATCGCCAACTGATGCTGGAAACTTTGTTTATTGAAACCTATCGGTTGACACCATGACGCAAACCAAATCGAAACAAGGCATCCTTTCCTTGACCATCAAGGATAAAAACGCGCTTTACGCGGCCTATATGCCGTTTTTGAAGAACGGTGGGCTTTTTATTCCCACCACCCGGCAATATGAACTGGGTGATGAGGTCTTTATGTTGCTGAGCTTGATGGAAGAAACCGAACGCATTCCCGTCGCCGGTAAAATTGTCTGGATTACCCCCAAGGGCGCGGAAGGCTACCGCGCGGCTGGCGTGGGGGTGGAATTTACCGATGAAGATCAAGGGAAAACCCGCAGCAAAATCGAAACTCATCTGGCCGGGGCATTGAAATCCGACCGTCCAACCCATACCATGTAGGGAGTTTTTTCCTTACTTGGTATTTCTAGATGCTGATTGATTCCCACTGCCACCTGGATCGTCTCGATCTGAAACCCTACGACAACCATTTCCATGCTTACATGGAACATGCCCGAAAAGAAGGGTTGGAACACATGCTTTGTGTATGCATCAACCTGGAAACCTATGGCCGGATGCGAACGCTTGTCGATCCCTACTGGCCGGAGATTTCCGTTTCCGTGGGCGTGCATCCCAATGATTGCCGGGGGATGGATATTCCAGCGGAAAAGCTGCTGGAACTGGGACAGGATGACCACGTGGTTGCCATTGGCGAAACTGGGTTGGATTATTACCGCACGGAAGAAAACCAGGATTGGCAGCATCGCCGCTTTAGGCAGCATGTTCAAGTGGCCAAAAACCTCAAAAAACCTTTAATTATTCATAGCCGGGCGGCCAAGGAAGATACCTTGCGGATCCTGCAGGAAGAAAATGCCGGCGAAGTGGGGGGTGTGCTCCATTGCTTTGCCGAAGACTGGGATATGGCAAAGCGGGCGTTGGATTTGAATTTCTATATTTCCTTTTCCGGCATTGTCACCTTCAAAAATGCCCAGGTGTTGCAGAATGTGGCCAAAAAGGTGCCGGAAGATCGTTTTCTGATTGAAACGGACTCTCCTTATTTAGCGCCTATTCCTCATCGTGGTAAACCCAATTATCCCCATTATGTCCGCCATGTGGCGGAGGCGATCGCCCAGCTTCGCGGTACGACTTTCGATCAGGTTGCCGAGCGCAGCAGCCGCAATTTTTATGATCTCTTTAGTTTAGTGCCTGAAACTGTCTGACAGCTTCCATAGCGCGCTCCAGCGCTTCTTTTTGGGTATAAAAATGGGGCGAAAAGCGTATCCCCCCGCCGCGATGGGCGCAGATGATGTTTTGCCGGCGTAAAGTTTGAAACAATGCCTGAGTGTCGGCATTAACAGGTTTGAAAGTCACAATGCCCGAGCGCTGTGCTGGATAAACAGGAGACAGTAGCGTTAAATCAGGGGCCGCCAGGATGGCTTCAATCAAATAATGGGTGTTGTCCAAAACCCGTTTCTCGATGGATTCCAGGCCCACTTCCAATAACAATGACAGGCTGGCACTTAGGGCGTGGATCCCCAGCATATTGGGGCTGCCGCATTCAAAGCGGCGCGCGCTTTTGGCAATTTCCCAGGCTGGATTGTCGTAATCACCCGCGTTTTCCACCATATGCCAGCCATATTGGCTAAGGGAAAGCCTATCCCTGGCATCAGGCGTTGAGTAAAACACCCCCAACCCTTCCGGGCCCAGCAGCCATTTGTGGCCGTCCGCCATGACGTAATCGGCTTGCCAGCGTTGAACATCCGATTGCAGCGCCCCCAGGCTCTGAATGGCGTCAACGCAGAAGAGCACGCTCTGTTTACGGCAAAATTCCCCGATTTGTTCCAAATTCATACGCCTGCCACTGGCATACTGTACCGAACTAACGGTAATCAGACGGGTATGATTATCCACGTGCTGGAAAAGCGCCTGTTCGGGATTGTCCGTATGGATAGCCGCCTGACGCAATTCCACGCCTTTTGTGCTGAGAGACTCCCAAGGAATGCGATTGGATGGGAACTCTTCCGAGCTGGTGACAATGTTATCCCCGGTTTTCCAATCCAGGCCATAGGCGACAAAGGAAAGGGCTTCCGAAGTATTTTTCACCAGGGCGATATCGTCGCTGGATGGTGCATTTAATACTTCTTTGAATTGCTCTCGCAATTCCCGCTCTTTTTGTTGCCAACGGGGGTAATGGGTAGCGCCCACCCGGCAATTTTCCTCGGCAAACTGTATCACCGCCTCTTTGGTGCGTTTGGGCCAAGGGGCAACCGCGGCATGATTGAGGTAGACAATTTCAGGCTCAAGCTCAAATTCCTGCGCCAGGAGGGTCATTGAAAGTCACTCCTGCCAGGCAGCTTATGGTTGTGGGTGCGCCAGGGACGATTGGCAAGAAAGAAGGCCATGATTAATGTCAGTAGCAGCCAGTCCCGGCCGATCAGAATGATGGCGGTCCAACTATAGTCACCGTAAGGTTGCCGCAGGTCCTTATAAAGATCGCCCACCAAAATAATCATCAGAACCAAGGGCACAAATCCTTTGATAAGGTATTCCCAAATTTTTCCCAGGCGCACGCTGGAGATCCGGTTAAGATGATGCCGCAGCCGGCCGATATCAAACAGCCAACCCACCACCAGACATTCAAAAATCCCCACCAGTACCAATCCGTAATGGGTAATGAAGTGATCGACAATATCCAGCCATAAAAGTCCGGCCTGGCTGGTAAACAAAATCGAGCCGAAAAATCCTACAAGGCACACCACGGTCACCAGGGTTTTGCGGGGGAAGTCGAATTTGTCCACTGCGGCGGAGACAAACGCTTCGATAATGGAAATGGCGGAAGAAAATCCGGCTACCACCAGGCACAAAAAGAATACCGCGCCAAAAAAATTGCCGCCAGGCATCAGGCTCATGGCTTTGGGGTAGACCACAAAGGCCAGGCCGATGCTTTGGCTGACCACATCGCCGATTTCCTTTTGTTCCGCCTGGGCCATGAATCCCAACACGGAAAAAACCGCAATCCCGGCAAACAGGGAATAGCCACTGTTGATAAAAGCGGTCATCAAGGCGGTGCCGGTGATATTGGCTTTCTCGGGCAAATAGCTGGCATAGACAATCATGATGCCAAACCCCAAGCTCAGGGTGAAAAAGATCTGGCTGTAGGCGTCAATCCATACTTTGGGTTCATTCAACTTGGAAAAATCCGGGGTGACATAGGCTTTCAGGCCAGCCATGGCGCCGTCCAAAGTAAGCGCCCAAAACACCAAGATGACCGTCAAGACCAGCAACATGGGCATCAGGATTTTGTTGGCCAGTTCAATCCCCTTTTGCACCCCGGAAAAGACCACCCACCAGTTGACCAGCCAGATAAAGCAAAGGCTGAAAAGAATCGGGGTGCGGATGGCGCCAATGTCCCCCGGGGAATCGGAAACCTGCAAGAATTTTTTAAAAAAATAGTGATCCGGGTCCTGGCCCCAGGTTAAGTCGAAGGCATAGACAAAGTAATCCAGACACCAGGCAATGACCACGCTGTAATACAGCACAATGCCGAACATCACAAGGCAAACCGCCCACCAGCCCAGCCATTCCCAGTGGGGGCTGATTTTCCGGTAGGCCAGCGGCGCGGAGCCAATACGTTCGTGGCCAATGGCATATTCCAGAATCAAAAGGGGGATGCCGGCGGTTAAAAGCGCTATCAAATAGGGGACAAGAAAAGCCCCGCCGCCGTGTTCGTAAGCCAAATAACTAAATCGCCAAATATTCCCAAGCCCGATGGCCGACCCCACCGCGGCGAGCAAGAAACCGAATTCACTTTTCCATTGCTCTCTAGCCATAACGAAAATCCCCCAATATTATTTGGTGCAGGGATAGACTAAGAGAGAAAGGCGGGAAAGGGCAAGTTTATGTTAGCGCGGTAAATAAAGGAGAGGATTGGGGCAGCTTTTTTGAGAGTCGGTTAAATCCACCGTAGAGCAGATTGCGGTTGGCAATCTGCTCCTAATAGGTGGTGTCGTCCAGATTTTGCAGTGATTAGGCGTGGGTGTACCGGTGACGCTTGCCAAGGCCAAATATCATCATAAATGCGCTTCCAAACAGCCATATAGCTGCCGGGACAGGTACCGCGTGGACGGTTTGCAAGGTAATGGATTCCCCTGGTGCTAATCGGATATCCCACTGGAAAGCAAATTCAACATCGCCTGAAAGTTCGTTTGGCGAAGAATCCAGGGTAGTAATGCCATCATCATCCAATTGATCCAGCAAATCTGGGGCGGTGGCAATGTCCCAGGCGCTGGGTTGAATGCCCTGGATCTTGACAGTCACCGTGGTGCCTTCTTCATCGCTTTGCTCAATGGTGCCTGGCCCAAGGTAACGGGCGGTATCATTGTCAGGAAAAAAATTCACATCCAGGTCGGTGTACTGGAAGAGGGTGAAGCTTGAAGCACCTGCCCCATTATTGGTAAGGGTAAAGTCTTGGATAAACTTGGATTGTCCGCTTGCCGGCGCGCCTCCTTTAAGCCGATAGCGGAGGATTCCCGAGAGATTTCCTGCCTTGTAGGTAAAAGTCGCAGTGTTGTCCGTCGAACCTGAAAATGACATGGCATTAGGGAGAAAAGACTCTCTTGTATCGCCTGGAAAACGAATCCACCAAGTCATTTCATTCAGGTGATTTTCCGTGGTGTCAATTTCCCCATTATCACCATCAACCCACCAGCCGGTTACCCAGCCATCGGGTGGATCACCATCAATTTCAAGTGCCGAGTTTCCATCAGCAAGGGTTATGGCGGCGTGAGCCGGGATTGAAAAGAGCAGAAACATCGAGGTCAAAAGATATAGATTATTGCGCACGGGCACTCTCCTCATTGTTGTTCAAAGCATACGAACGTCCCGGTTCAATTAGCTGGGGTAACTTATTATGGCGGTTTTGGCCTGGTGTTGAGAAATCGGTCAATTTCGTTTGCCGGAGATCATCCTTCAGGGCACTGCGCTGGATCATAAAAATCACTTCTGGAGTTGCAGATTTCATTGCAATCAACACTGGCGCCACTGTGCTTTACATAAAAATTTGGTGCAAAGGCACTGGATTTTCCTTCCGGGACATTATCCCGGGGGAAACCATAGAGCACAATTTTATCATCGGTTCTACTGGATAATTTCCCGTGGTGGTGCCAATCCAGGCTAGTACATGTCCTCCATGGCAATATTGCACAAAGGATAAATATACTTGGGCGCAACTGAATGGCTCCTGAGCAATTCTTGGAATACGTAGGAAGCGGATGTATGACCTATTTTCCTGAAAGGCTAAGCCAATATAACGTAAAAACAATGGCTTGAATTTGATGTGGATCAACTTCAGCGGAGACTCAATGCAGTAAAATTAGCTTTTGATTAAATAATGAATTGAGGTTTTTTTATAATGTATGGCGAACATCATGATTTATTGCACGAGTTTCCGGAACATAAAGACCGTATTCACGCGTTGAAGATCTCGGATCATCACTTCGCCCGCCTGTTTGACGAGTATCATGAAGTTGATAAAGAGATCCGCCGTATTGAACAACAGATTGAAACCCCACCGGATCATTATGTAGAAACCTTGAAGAGGAAACGCCTCCGTCTCAAGGACGAGCTTTACGAGATGATCCAGGCTTGTGCCTGAATCTCCTCTTTATTCCAATTCAGAGCGATGCTAAAGTAGTCCTTTCTCCTAGTGCAGGACTAGGTTTTTCTGGCGAATTATTGTGGAATAACAAATTAAAAGGAGTCGCTCACATGAAACACGAATTACCCCCTTTACCCTATGCGATGGATGCTCTGGAGCCTCATATTTCCAGAGAAACCCTGGAATACCACTACGGCAAGCACCATCAAACCTATGTGACCAATATCAACAATCTGATTGCGGGCACTGAATTTGAGAATATGTCCTTGGAAGAAATCATCTGTAAAGCTTCCGGGCCTATCTTTAACAACGCCGCTCAAGTTTGGAACCACACCTTCTACTGGAATAGCCTGTCACCCAATGGCGGTGGATCGGCCACAGGGGCTGTTGGGGATGCCATCAACCGGGATTTTGGCTCGTTTGACAGCTTCAAAGAGGCCTTTACCAAAGCCGCAGTGACTTTATTCGGTTCCGGCTGGGCCTGGCTGGTAAAGACCCCTGAAGGTAAATTGGAAATCGTCCAGACCAGCAATGCGGGCAACCCCCTCACTGAAGGCAAGACCCCGATTTTGACCTGCGATGTGTGGGAACATGCCTATTACATCGATTACCGCAATGCCCGGCCTAAATATCTGGAAGCCTTTTGGAATTTGGTGAATTGGGATTTCGCCAACCAGAATCTAGGCGCCTGATTTTCTGATTGTAACTGTTCGCCCATGCCGGAAGAAGGCCCCATGGGAGGTTTGGGCAGGACTTTTTTGCAAAGCAGGATTGCGCAGCAAGAAAGTATTCACGGCGTCTTCCGGAACTGACCACCATGGGATCCGTGCAGTTACTTCTGATTTTGTTTTATGCGCCTTCAGGGGGAACCTTGAAGGCGTTTTTCTTTGCCTGAGATTTTGCTTGTTCATGAAAATTGAGGGTATGAAAACGGTATTGGTGACAGGTGCAAATCGGGGTATCGGGCTGGAGTTCGTTCGGCAATATCTTGCGGATCATTGGCAAGTCATCGCTTGCTGCCGTCAGCCGCAACAGGCCGCGGAACTCCAGGCGTTGGCCCGGCAATTTTCAGCCTTGCAAATCCATGCCCTGGATGTGGCCAATCATGCCAGGATAGACGGGTTGGCTGAAGAACTGAGGCAGGAATCCATTGATGTGCTGATTAATAATGCTGGCGTCTATGGTGATCAATCCGGCCGGGGTTTCGGTTCTCTGGATTATCAGCGCTGGCTTGAAGTATTTCGCATCAATACCCAAGGACCGGTAAAGATGAGTGAAGCCTTTCTGCCCCATGTCACGCGGAGCCGGAAAAAATTGATTATCGCGCTAAGTAGCAAAATGGGGAGTATCGGCGATAATACCAGCGGCGGCTGTATCCTTTATCGCTCCACCAAGGCGGCATTGAACGCGGCGTTGAAAAGTATCAGCATTGACCTTCGTCCCCAAGGCGTTGGCGTGTTAATCCTTCATCCCGGTTGGGTGAAGACCGATATGGGCGGTCCCAATGCCTTGATTACCGTGGAAGAGAGTGTCAGCGGCATGCGCCGGATTATTGACCGGTTTCAACTGCCGGATAGCGGTCATTTCCTGGATTATACTGGCAAATTGATTCCTTGGTAGTTGTAAAGCGCTGAAGGTTGACTATGTTTAAAAAAGTATTCCATAGAAGCATAGGGAGAAAATTATGACGCGTTGGTTCCGGATTCTTCTCTTGGCAAGCGTAATGGCAGTGGCATCGGGCAATGCGCATGCGGGAGACAATTATGGCGTAAAAATAGGTAAGAAGCTGGGGATTGGACTGGCTAATATCGCCACCAGTTGGCTGGAAGTCCCAAAATCCATGATTAATACCTATAACCAGGCCAATTTAGTCTTCGGTTTGACGGGGGGCTTGGCGAAGGGCCTGGTCAATATGGGCGGGAGAATTGTTACCGGCGCCATTGATGTGGCCACCTTTCCCTTGCCCACCAAGCCGATCCCACAACCTGCCTTGATTTGGAAGGATTTTGACCAGGATACCCATTATGGAGAAGCGTTCCGGCTGGATTTGAACGATGACGATGAATGAGTTTTGTATCCATCTTTTTCATCAGAGCTAAGAACCGGCCAGTTGGATATTTTGATCGACCTGTAAAATCTTAGCCTTAAGCTCCAATTCCCGGCGCAGCCTCAATTGTTCACGATGGGAGTTGCGCCGTTTTTGATAGGGCCCTATGACTACCCGGTAATATCCTTGGCGCTGTATGATATGTGCCGGAAATGGCGGGCCTTGATGGTGGAGCATGGCTACCATTCGCCGGGCGCTTTCCCGAGATAACTTCTGATCCAAGACCAAATACCATCCCTGGTCCAGCGGTGGAGGGTGATAAGCATGCTGAAATGATTGGGGATGAAGAACCCAAGGTGAATCGGCCAAAAATTGTTTTAAGCCCAAGGCGTCTTTCAGAATCGGCACTGGGATGCCAAGGGCTTGTGCGATGGCCAGATTGACCTTTTCCCAGTCAACAGCCTTTCCCGAGATTTTTTCTTCCTGTTGCAGCCGTTTTTTCAGGGACTTCCATAATTTCAATAATTTATCTCGGCCCTTGGACACGGGCTTGTGGATTTGCAGGAACAATTGCCCGTCACGCCAACCGGTCAAATAGGGTTGATCGACAATGGTCACCGGTGTTCCCACTGCCACTTTGGGGAAAAGCATCGCGATATCCTCCGGATATAACCTGACGCAGCCGTGGCTGATACGCAGTCCCACCCCGTAAGGCTTGTTGGTGCCGTGAATCAAGTAACCTGGGATATTTAAGCGCAATGCATACCGGCCCAAGGGGTTGCCAGGGCCGGGTTTTACTACAGATGGAAGCGGGTCGCCTTTTAATGCGTGCTCCCGGCGAATGGAGGCGGGGACATACCAATTTGGCAGCACCTTCTTTTGAATGATTCTGGTGCGGCCATGGGGAGTTTCCCAGCCCGCACGGCCAATTCCGATGGGGAAGGAAAAAACCTGCCCCGGCGTTTCTGCTGGAAAGTAGAACGAGCGCATGGCGGCAAGGTTTAAAACCATGCCGTTTCTGGGTGCGTCGGGGAGAATAAAAGACAACGGCAAAACGATGGATTGGCCAGGTTGAGGCAGCCATGGATCAATTTCTGGGTTGGCGTCTCTGATGGCTTGAAAACCGATCCCGAAATGACGGGCCACATCTGCCAGGGTATCTCCCGGTTGAAGGGTAAGGCGGACCAGTCTCCCGATCACTGCTTGTTGTTTCGCCAGGGAAAACCTGCGGGTTTCAAGGTCCTGTTCTGGAATGGCGTTGCCATGAAACCAGAGGGGTAATGTTTGGCAGCCGCCCAATAAAAACACTATCCCCAAAACAGGCCAGACATGGAAAAAGGTTCGGATTTTCATAAGCTAAATTATTTGCCTGTTTCCAGTCTTTTCTCAATCACGAATAACCGGGGCGGGTGGCGGCGGTTAATCGGAATTTCACACTGCCAGTGAAATTGCCGGGTATTTAAAGCGTTTAACCAACTGCCGATTTGTTCGGCTTCTTCCTCGCCCCCCGGATGCCCGGTATAAGCGATAATGGTGATGCGGCCCCCTGAGGCCAATACCTGGCAGCTTTGCGCCAAGGCCGAGCGGGTGGTTTCAGGTTGGGTGATGATGCGTTTATCCCCGCCGGGGAGATATCCCAAATTAAACATGATGGCCTTGACCTTTCCATGCCATTGCCTGGGCAGCCATTGCGCCATGGTTTCATGACCCGCCAGGATCCATTCGATGGGGGCGGTATTTTTTTCCATTTCAAGACGTTGTTGGGCGGATTGCAGGGCATTGGGTTGAATATCGGCGGCGAATACCCGTCCATTGGGCGCAGTCAATTTTGCCAAAAACAAGGTGTCGTATCCATTCCCCGCTGTGGCATCGATGGCGCAGTCATCAATACCTGCGACTTCACGAATCCATTGGTGCGCGCGCTTAGTGAGCGAGCCGGTCATGGTAGCGTTCGATATCAACGTGGGTGGGTAAAGGTTGATCATGAAGAAAGAAGTCCCGCAAGCATTGGCTGTAGTAGGGTATTTGCAGCCCGCCTTTGGAGCCGAATCCATTAAATAGGACAAGCTGAGGAAAACCGGGGTGACATCCCATGATGGGTTGTTGGTCCAAGGTATTGGGGCGAATGCCGGTTTTTTGCTCGATACAATCAACCTGGATAGGTTTTTGGAACATTTGCTTTAGTTGACTGAGTAAATAATTTTTTCCGGTTTGGCTGGGCTTCTCATCCAGGGGGTGCCATTGATAGGTGGCGCCGATTCTGAATATTCCCGCCTGCAAGGGCAATAACCAGATGCCGCGACTGACGGTGAAAGGAGGGAGGGGATCGAAGCTTTGACAGGTAATAATGTCTCCCTGGCTTGGTTGCCAGGGTAGTGATTGAAACCACGGGTTTTGAGCCACCCGCCAGCCTTCGCAAAAAATAATCTTTTTGGCTTTATAAGCGTTCCATTGCACTTGATCGTGATCCTTTTTGAGCTGGTTGAATGCCAATTTTTCCCGTACCAACAGGTTTCGTTCCACAAGCCAGTGTTGCACAGCCTCACATAGTAGATGACTGGCAATATAACCGGTTTGCCTGATCCAGAGACCGCCGACATTGTCGTTCAATCCGTATCCGGCGCTGCCTGGGGGCTGAAAATCGCCGAGATAGGCGGAATAAGCTGGGTCTTGCTGCCGCTTCAATGCCTTGTTTTTATCCGATTCATCCTGGAATAACCGCAATAATGGCTTTGTAATATAAAGCTGGCGGTTTAATTGGTCGCCGAGATTTTGATAGAAGCCACAGGCGAAAGGTAATAAAGTGTCCATATGGCTGGTTTTAACCCACCGTTTCCCCGTCACCGGCGTAATCAATCCCGCCGCCACGCGGGAAGCACTGCTTAATTGCCCGTCCACCACCAAAACTTTCGCGCCAGCCTGATACAATTGCCAGGCCAAAATACTGCCTGCCAACCCTTGGCCTACAATCAGAAAATCATAAATCAAAAGTACTTCCCGTACAGAGTCAAAGTGTGCGCGAATCCATAAGCGTTAAGCCGTATTGGCAATTGTATAATAATCAGGACGATGCGATTTACATCTGGATTTTGTGTATCATTTGCAAATTTGTTCTTTTGTGATCAAAATCCTATGAGAATTAACGGGTCAGCTATCTCTAAGAACGCATTCCAATAGGCATTGTTTAGGGAGGGACATGGACCGGCTTTTGGGAATGTTGGCGGCCTGGATGGCCGCCATCAAGCCCTCAAGGATGAGTTTACGGCGTTTCCCAAAAGCCGGTCCATGTCCCGGTTGAGATGGACTCGAAGTGTCAGAGCATGCTTTTGCGTCAAGACGAAAGCTTTGAACAGGAAAATCATTGATGCAAATATTATTAAGTAATGACGACGGCTACACCGCCAAGGGATTGGTTTATCTGGCGGAGGCGCTGAGCAACCGTGCATCGGTGGTGGTCGTGGCGCCGGACAGGAATCGGAGTGGCGCCAGCAACTCGCTCACCCTGGACCGGCCCTTGCGGGCCAGCATCACTGAAAACGGGTTTATTCGCGTGGACGGCACGCCCACCGATTGCGTGCATCTGGCCATTACCGGCCTGTTGGAAGAAGAGCCGGCCATGGTTTTCGCAGGTATAAATCACGGTGCGAACCTGGGTGATGACGTCCTATATTCGGGCACGGTAGCCGCAGCGACCGAAGGCCGCTTTTTAGGATTGCCGGCGGTCGCCATATCCCTGGCGGGAGAAGACCCCAGCCATTTTGATACCGCGGCGGCGGTGGCAGTGCGGTTGTTTGACCGGATTCAGGAAAAACCCTTGCCCCGGGATACGATTTTGAATGTCAATGTGCCCGATATCCCGCTATCCATGCTCAAGGGTTTTCAATCCACTCGCCTAGGGCAAAGGCATAAGGCCGAACCTGTGATTAAAGACCAAGATCCCCGTGGCCGCACCATTTATTGGGTGGGGCCTGCCGGTCCCGAGCAAGATGCAGGTCCGGGCACGGATTTTTATGCTATCCGCGCCAATTATGTGTCGGTAACCCCACTGCAAATTGATTTGACCCGCTATGACGCCATTGACGCGATTGCTTCCTGGCTGCCAAAAGAGGAAGCGTTATGATCCAGGCGCGGCAAGGCTTTGGCATGACATCACGCCGCACCCGGGAGCGGATGATCCGGCGGCTGAAACAACAAGGAATTATGAATCCCGCAGTACTGGAGGCCATGGCCCAGGTTCCCCGCCATTTATTTGTGGAAGAAGCCCTCGCCAGCCGCGCCTATGAAGATACCGCCTTGCCCATTGGCTTCGGCCAGACCATTTCCCAGCCGTTTACCGTCGCCCGTATGACGGAATTGGCCATTGGCGGCCGTCGACCCGCCAAAGTGCTGGAGGTGGGGACGGGTTCCGGTTATCAAACCGCGGTGCTGGCCCACTTGGCGACAACCGTTTATACCGTGGAAAGAATTGAGGCGTTACAGAAAAAAGCCCGTTTCCGGCTTTATGAATTAAAAATCTACAACGTCAAATATGACCACAGCGATGGCGGATGGGGGTGGCCCAGACACGCTCCTTTTGACGCCATTGTGGTGACCGCGGCGGCGCCGGAAATTCCCGAAGCCCTGTTACAGCAGATGGCGCTGGGCGGGGTCATGGTGATTCCCGTGGGAGAAGGCCGGGATCAAGTCTTAAAGCGCATCGTCAGGAGCGCCAAGGGTTGTGAAGTGGAGGACATCGAGCGAGTCAAGTTCGTGCCCCTGATGGCAGGCAGGGGCTGATGTTTGACCGCATTTACCGCAAGGCCATGGCATGGGCCCGTCACCACCGGGCGCCTTGGTTTCTGGCCGGGTTGAGTTTTGCCGAATCTTCTTTTTTCCCCATTCCACCTGATATCATGCTCGTCCCCATGGCCTTGGCCGAGCCCAAAAAAGCCTGGCGGCTGGCGCTGCTGACCACTATTTTTTCTGTATTGGGGGGGATGCTGGGTTATGGGATTGGCTATTTCGCCATGGAAATCGTCACCCCCTGGATCCACCAATTAGGCTATTGGGAAGCGTACAGCACCGCCCGCCAATGGTTCCAGCGCTGGGGATTCTGGGCGGTGTTTTTGGCAGGTTTTTCTCCCATTCCTTACAAGGTATTCACGATTGCCGCCGGCGCGATGGCGATGAATCCCGTGCTGTTTTTACTGGCTTCCTTGATAGGCAGGGGTGGCCGGTTTTTTCTGGTCGCTGGTTTGGTGGCTTGGGGCGGAGAGCGTTTGGAACAGGGGCTCTACCGCCATATCAACCGCATAGGCTGGATCGCTGTCATAGTCGTGGCGGTTGGTTTGCTGGGCTACCGCCTACTCGCGCGCGGCTGATTGGTTTCCGGTTATTTGCTTTCGGATCCACTTATACCACTTGTCTAAACCCTCTCCTTTGGTGGCGGAAACCAGCAGAACCTGTATATCGGGATTGACCGAGCGGGCATATTGAATACATTGCGCCACATCGAAATCGACATAAGGAAGCAGGTCGATTTTATTGATGAGCATTAACCTGGCAGCCCGGAACATATGGGGGTACTTGATGGGTTTATCTTCGCCCTCCGTCACTGACAGAATCACCACCTTGCTTTGCTCGCCCAGGTCAAACAGGGCGGGGCATACTAGGTTGCCCACATTTTCAATCATCACGATGGATTTGGCAGGGGGAGCCAATTTTTCGAGAGCATTGGCAATCATTTCTGCATCCAAATGACAACCCGCGCCGGTGTTGATTTGAATCACCCGGCAACCCGTTGACCGTATCCGCTGCGCATCGTTGGCGGTTTCCTGGTCGCCTTCAATAACACTCAAGGAAAGTGTGTCGCCCAAATCCCGGAGCGTGCGCTCCAGTAACGTGGTCTTACCGGCACCCGGGGAGCTGACTAAATTCAGCGCCAGAATATGCTGTTCCTGGAGCCAGTCGCGGTTTTGCCTGGCCAACTGATCGTTTTTTGCCAGTAGCGCTGCTTCCAAATTGATGGTGCGTTCCTGGGGCGGTGAATGATGATGGTTATGTCCGGACGGATGGCAGTGGTGATGGTGGTGTTCATGTCCATGACCATGACTTATCTTCGGTGAGGCAGTCAGATAGATAGTCGCCGTATTGGCGTTATCCAGGCGGGCTATCCTGACATTGTTATGATCGCTGCATCCGCAAGTGGCGCACATGATAATACCTCCTCAATTTAACAGATTCTGGGCAACGGATCGCCTACCATCATATCCACAATTCTGTCCCCTCCGAACCGGGTAGTCAAAATTACTGTGGCTTTGGGCGAGGCTTTCACTTCCCCGATGATGGCACTGTGACGGCCTGCTGGGTGACGTTGCATGACGTTTAGCACCTCGGCTGATTTTTCCGCCGGCACCACCGCAACAATTTTCCCTTCATTCGCCAAGTATAAAGGGTCCAGGCCAAGAATTTCACAAAGACCGCGGACTTCTTGCCGCACCGGAATCACGCTTTCATCCAGGTGGATACCCACTTCGCTGGCTTGGGCGAATTCATTCAAAACGGTGGCGATCCCTCCCCGGGTGGCGTCGCGCAGGCAGTGAATATCGGGGCAGGCTTTAAGCATGGCGGCAATCAAGTCATTGAGAGGGCGGCAATCAGAAGCGATGGTATATTCCAGAGCCATTTCACCCCGGGCATCGGCAATGGCGGCGCCATGATCCCCGACAAAACCATTGATAAGCACTTTATCGCCAGGTTGGGCGCGATTGGCGCCGATTTGAAACCGGGAAGGAATAATTCCGATGCCGGTGGTATTGATAAAAAGCTTATCCGCGGCGCCGCGGTTGACTACCTTGGTATCACCGGTGACGATGGCCACCCCGGCTTCGTCGGCGGTGGCCTTCATGGAATCGGCAATCCGTTTGAGATCGCTTACCGACATCCCTTCCTCAATAATCATGCCGCAGCTCAAATACAGGGGTTTCGCACCGCCGACGGCCAGGTCATTGACGGTGCCGGCCACAGCCAATCGGCCGATATCGCCACCGGGAAAAAACAGGGGATCCACCACATAAGAATCCGTGGTCAAAGCCAGCTTATCGCCTTCATCCATGGGTTTGGCCAGCAATAATCGGGCTTGGTCTTCCATCTGGGATAAATATGGGTTGGCAAAGCTGGCGACAAAAATTCCACTGATTAATTCCCGCATGGCCCGGCCGCCACTGCCGTGGGCCAGGGTAACGGTGTCGGCGTGGATTGCGGTGTTTTTGGGCTTCATGATGCTTTACCCATCAAGGAGATGCTGGGCTGAACGGTTTTTTCCCGGCGGTCGATTTTTTCCCGTCGGCCAAAATTATAAAAAGCCGCGCAAGCCCCTTCGGAGGATACCATCAGCGCGCCTTGGGGGGTTTCTGGCGTACACTGGCGCCCAAACAAGGGGCATTGCCACGGGTGGAGAACGCCTTTGAGTACATCTGCGCACTGATGAGGTTCCTCTGAAACCGGTTTCAGGACGGCGAGGGGAAATTTGCGCTCGGCGTCGAAAGCGGCATATTTTTCCCTTATGCGAACCCCGGAATTTTGAATCATGCCAAGCCCGCGTAGGGCAGCGTGTACATTCGCTTCGAATACCTCCGCCATGGCTTTCAGCCCGGTCGGATTGCCTTGCTCGCTGACGACCCGGGTATATTGATTTTCCACCGCTGCGCGCCCTTCATGGAATTGCTTGAGCAGCATCCAAAGGGACTGGAGGATATCCAGGGGTTCAAAGCCGGTAATGACAATGGGTTTTTGGTAACGGTTGGCAACGATGTCAAAAGGCCTTTCGCCAATCACCATGCTGACGTGGCCCGGGGCGATAAAACCGTCGATCTCGAAATCTTCCGAGTCCAACAGGGTTTTGAGCGTGGGGATGGTGGTCACGTGGTTGCAAAACAGGGAGAAATTACCAATATTTTCAGCCCTCGCCTGCAACACCGTCAGAGCTGTGCTGGGCATGGTGGTTTCAAACCCAAGGGCAAAGAATATCACTTCCCGGTTTGGGTGCTTTCTTGCCAGAGTCAATGCATCGAGAGGCGAGTACACCATGCGGATGTCCGCGCCTTCGGCTTTGGCCTGAAGCAAGCTTTTCTCACTGCCCGGTACCCGCATGGCGTCGCCAAAGGTGGTGAAAATTACTTCCGGGCGTTGGGCAAGCGCAATACAGGCATCCACCCGATCCCTAGGCAAAATACAAACCGGGCAGCCGGGTCCGTGAATGAGTTCGATTGAATCGGGGAGCATGGGTTCGATCCCATAGCGGAAAATAGTATGGGTATGCCCGCCGCAAAATTCCATCAAGCGGATGGGACGAGTTTGACCGTGGGATAGTTGTTCGGCCAGGCGATGAATTTCCCGGATCAGGGCCTTGGCTTTTTGGGGCTCCCGGAATTCGTCAATGTATTTCATGCCGCAGCCTTGCAATTATTGTCTGCCGGGAATTGGAGAAGTTGGGGCGGTAATGTTATCCGCTTCTGCTTGAAATTCCCCCAGCTCATCGAGCAATCTCAAGGTGGATTGTGCCTCCACTTCGTCAATCCGGCTCATGGCGAAGCCGACATGAACCAATACCCAATCACCGAGACACGCTTCCACAGGATGATCTTCATCGACGATACAGGCGATGTTGACGGGTCTTTTCACACCGCCGATATTGACCGTGGCAAGGTTGTTTTCTTTATCGATGATGGCGACGATTTGACCGGGGATGCCTAGACACATGTTTTGTCCTCCGCGCCAGATAAATTACGAGCCGCGCCAATGACAGCTTGCCCCAGCGCAATGCCACCGTCATTGGCGGGAATTTGCCGGTGGGTAAAAACTTTATAATGCGCTTGTTTGAGGCGCGCCACAACCTGTTCCAGCAAATGTTTATTTTGAAAAACTCCGCCGCTAAGGACAACTTTTTCGAATAATGATGGCTGGACTACGTCATCTAAACACGTAAAGGATTGATTGAAGGGGCGGGTGGTCTGATTCGAAAGCCTCGCCGGCAGGGAGGCCGGCGTGGAGCCTACAGGGGCGAGCCGGACCAAAAGTCCAGTGGACTTTCGCAGCCGGGCGAGCGCCCAAACAGGGATATTTGGGCTGGACTTTCTTGCACAGCAGGATTGCGCAGCAAGAAAGTATTCACGGCGTTTTTCGAAACAGACCACCCGCCCCGGAATGAATAGATCACGGAGCCCTGATAATGATGGGTGATGACCGGCCAGGGTTTCCACCATGGTGACGATAGCCATGGCCAATCCTTTGTGGAAACGCGCGGCAATGACGGGAGCGGGCAGGTTGGATTTGAGATCTTGCAGCAATTGCCGCCACATCGGGTGAGGATCAATATGGGGAAGGGTATCAGGTGGGGTCAGGATGGCAAAAGGATAGGCGTGGGTATCTGCTTCCTCCCATAACACCTTTCTATCAGTGATCGCTTCCAATTCCATGGCCGCTTGGCCTTCATAACTAATGTTTTCCCGGCAAATACCAAGGGCAGCAGCCACCGCATCAAACCAGCGCCCGCAAGAGGAAGTCAGCGGCGAATAAGCAGGGGTGTCGAGCACGGTCTGATAGGTTGCCAAGGGTTTGGTCAAAAGATACCGGGTAAGTTCGAGATCGCGGTATTTGCTGACATAAGCCGCCCAATCCATCCCCGCCAGCAAATGGGCGTAGGTGTTACGCCAGGGTTGGCGGATAGCCTGAATGCCGCCCATCAAGGGGAAGGGCTTGAAGATGCCCAAGCGCCGGGCGTTGCAATAATCGGCGAGTAAAAATTCTCCTCCCCATAAAGTATTGTCTTCGCCATACCCCAGCCCGTCCAAAACGATGCCCAGCACTGGCTTTGCCGATAACGGCACCTGATGTTCAGCAAGACACGCGGCAATGTGGGCATGATGATGCTGTACTTTGCGTAACGGAATATCTTCGCTCTGAGCCAGCTGCTCTCCCACTTTGCTGGAAAGATATTCAGGGTGGGCGTCCACGATGATTTGAACGGGATGATGCTGGTAAAGCTGTTGGTAGAGGGCAAGTTGGCGTTGATAATCGGCTAGGGTTGCCGCGTTTTCCAGGTCACCAATATGTTGGGACAAAATCGCTTGACCCTTCTTCACCACGCAAAATGTGTTTTTGAGCTCGCTACCCATGGCTAATAGATCGGGACAGGGCTCAAATCCTTCCGGCAATGTCAGAGAAGTAGGCGCGTAACCCCTTGCCCGCCGCAGTACCCGGGGTTCCCCATCCATCACACGGACGACTGAATCATCCACCCGGTTGATGATTTCCCGGTTGTGATGCAGAAAATGGGATGCAATTCTCTTAAGGCTAGTAGTTGCTTCATCATTATCGATACACTGAGGCTCATTACTCATGTTCCCCGAAGTGAGTACGATTGGACTATCCAAGGGTTTGAGCAGGAGATGATGCAGTGGAGAATAGGGAAGCATGAAGCCCAGGGTGGTTTGTCCGGGCGCAATGGTATCTGGCAACAGCCCTGGCCTGGCTTCCAGAAGCACGATGGGCGCTGCCGGGCTGGTCAGCAACTGTGCTTCTGCTTCCGAAACCAAGCAATAGCGGCGAATGACATCCAGATCCCGGGCCATCAGGGCGAAAGGTTTGGCGTCTCGATGCTTGTGTCGCCTGAGCCAGGAAATGGCCACAGGGTTGGTGGCGTCACAAGCCAGGTGATAGCCGCCAATGCCTTTGATAGCGACGATTTCTCCTTGGCGTAACAAGGTGCGGGCAAGTTCGATGGCCTCATAGTGATTGCTGGAAATCACCTTTTCCGGCTTTTCCAACCAAACTCTGGGGCCACATTCCGGGCAAGCATTGGGTTGGGCATGGTAACGGCGGTCCGCCGGGTTGTCATATTCTTGTTGACAGGACGGGCACAGGGTAAAAGCCGCCATGCTGGTATTGGCCCGGTCATAAGGAATGGCTTTGATAATGGAGAGGCGCGGGCCGCATTGAGTGCAATTGGTGAAAGGATAATGGAAGTGCCGGTTATGGGGATCGAACACTTCTTCAAGACAAGCCGGGCAAGTGGCGGCATCGGGTGTGATGCCGGTTAAGGCAGCTTCGCTTTGGCTGGCGACAATCTGGAAGTCATCCGGATGATTGGTACTATTAAGCTTTTGGCTTTCTATTGCCTCAATGTTTGCCAGCAAAGGTTTTTCCATCAACAGCCGCTGAATTAAAACATCGATTGCGCGCTGGCCTGCCCAAGCCTGAATCACCACGCCTTCGCCGTCGTTGAACACCCGGCCTTTGATGCCAATTTCCTTGGCCAATCGCCAAACCAGGGGACGGAAACCGACGCCTTGCACCGTGCCCCGGATTCTGATTTGTTCGCCTGCCAAGGAAGTGGTTGAACTTGGAGCTGAATAATCAATCATAAACCTAGATTACCGGAAAAAGTGAAATGAGGTCTAACTGGCTAGGACTACCTCCCCCGGCTTGAGTAGATGACGGGGCCCTGTCTAACCGGCCTATTTGACTTAAATGGTAAGCAAGCGTAAATTTTAAAAGTCAATGGCTGAAAATAGGTAAATACCCATGTTTGAGTTCTTTGATGCCTTCAATGCCTATGCCGCGACCCACCCAGAGGTGCTTAAGGTCATGCACATTTTGTTCTGGCTGCGTTGGTGGGTATTCGTGATTATGATGGGCGTGTTTGTGTATATGATTTTTCAATACAACCGACCCATGGTGGCGATTCGTAAAAAGGAAGAAGCGCTGAAAAAAGCAAGGCGGCATCGATTTATCGCTTGAAAAAGCCCTTTCCAGTCCCCATTTAGCCGGAAGTATTCAGTGGAGTATTTCCGGCTTTTTCGTGATTCCATTTTTGAACGTCGACAATAACATACCAAGATTTGACCGAAAATGAGTACGAATTCTTCATCCAGACAAACCATTGGCTTTCAGGCCGAAGTCAAACAACTGCTGCAATTAATGATCCACTCCTTATACAGCAATAAGGAGATTTTTCTGCGGGAGTTGATTTCCAACGCCGCCGACGCCGCCGAGAAACTGCGGTTCCAGTCATTGTCCGATGAAACCCTGCTGGAAGGGGATAGCGATCTGAAAATCCGGGTGGATTATGACAAAGCGGCCCGTATCCTTACCGTCAGTGACAATGGCATCGGCATGAGCCGGGAGGAAGTGATCGAGAATATCGGCACCATAGCCCGCTCGGGCACCCGGCAGTTTTTCGAATCCATGACCGGTGATACGGCCAAAGACAGCCAATTGATTGGCCAATTCGGGGTGGGGTTCTATTCTTCTTTTATCGTCGCCGACCGGGTGACGCTCGAGACTCGCAGGGCAGGCGTGCCGCCTTCGGAAGGCGTGCGCTGGGAATCCGCCGGGGAAGGTGAATTTACGCTTGAGGCGATTGAAAGGCCCCAGCGCGGGACAAGCGTTACGCTTCATTTGCGGGAAGGGGAGGATGAATTCCTCGATGGTTTCCGGTTGCGGCAAATCATCAAAAAGTTCTCAGACCACATTGCCTTGCCCATTGTCATGAAAAAAGAGGGGCCAGATGGCAAGAAGCTCGATGAAGACGAGGTGGTCAACAGTGCTTCTGCCCTTTGGGCGAGATCCAAGGAAGAAATTTCCAATCAGGATTACGAAGAATTCTATAAGCACGTCGCCCACGATTTTCAGCCGCCGCTGGCCCATGTCCATAGCCGGGTGGAAGGCACCAACGAATACACCTTGTTGCTATATATTCCCTCCCATGCCCCATTTGATCTTTGGGACCGCGAGCCCCGGCATGGGGTCAAGCTCTATGTGCGGCGGGTCTTCATTATGGAAGATCCCAAACTGATGCCCCGTTACCTGCGTTTTGTCCGTGGGGTGATTGATTCCGACAGTTTGCCGCTGAATGTTTCCCGGGAAATCCTTCAGGAAAACAAAGCCTTGGATCGGATTCGCGCCGGCGCGGTGAAAAAGGTGCTCGGTCTTTTGGAAGATCTGGTCCGCAATCATCCGGAAAAATTCCGTACCTTCTGGCAAGCATTTGGTACGGTCTTGAAGGAAGGGGTTATTGAGGATGTCCAAAACCAGGGCAGAATTGCCAAGCTCCTGCGTTTTGCTTCCACCTATGATGAATCGGAAGAGCAAAATGTGTCTTTGGCCGACTATGTTTCGCGAATGAAAGAAGGCCAGGAGAAGATCTATTATCTGGTGGCGGAAAATCCTCAAGCCGCCAAAAACAGTCCTCATTTGGAGGTTTTTCGGGAAAAAGACATCGAGGTGCTGTTGCTCTGGGAACCCGTGGATGAGTGGCTGGTGGCCCATCTGACGGAGTTTGACGGCAAGCCATTGCAATCGGTTGCCAAGGGCGAACTGGATTTGGGCAAGCTCAGCGATGAAGGGGAGAAAAAGGCCCACGAGTTGGTGGAACAGGCGTTTGCTTCCACCCTGGAGAAAATCAAGAAGGTGTTGGGCGACAAGGTGGCCGAGGTCAAGCTCAGCCAACGTTTGAAAGATTCTCCGGCTTGTCTGGTACTGGATGCTTACGGTTTAAGCCGGCGCATGGAAACCATTCTCAAATCCTCCGGTCAGCCGGGATTGCCTACGAGTAAACCTATTTTTGAAATCAATGCGAAACATCCCTTGGTCAAGCAATTGCAAGATGAAGTAGATTCAAGCCGGTTTGAGGATTTGGTATGGCTTTTGTATGACCAGGCTATACTGGCGGAAGGCGGGCAACTGGATGATCCGGCCGCCTTTGTTAAACGGCTGAACCAAATTCTTCAGCAAACATTAGAAAAGCACTGAACAATTTATTATGTAAATTCCCATCGTACAAGAAACGAAAATTCCATTTTTCGTTTCTTGTACGAAATCAATTGATTGACGTAACTGATTTTAGCGGTACATCTCTGTAGCTCACAGGGTTGAGAATGAATCGAGATTCTTCTGAGAAAATTGAAGAATCGAATCTTTCCTTAGCAAATCTTAATGAATTGGGTGATAATCTCTATTGCCACTCGCTGCAAATTTGCGGCGAGCCATTCAATAATAAGGCAAAAAGAGGAGGTTTATTATGCTTAAACTGCAACCGAATATCGGTAAGACCGACCGGATGATCAGAATTTTCGCCGGCGTGGTTATCGTCGGCTTGGGTCTTTATTTTAAAAGCTGGTGGGGGGTTGTAGGACTCATCCCCATTGCTACTGCGGTGCTGCGCTGGTGTCCAGCTTATGAACCGTTGAAAATTAGCACAGTGGAAGACGAAGAAAAGGCGGAACAAAGCAGCTAATTGCTTCGAGCCAACAGGGAAATTGCAGAAAGCCGTTTCCCTGTTGGTTATTTTTTCTTGCAGTCTCTCTGAAAACGAATACAATATCCCTTCCCTCAGGCGCGTAGCTCAGTGGGAGAGCGCTGCCTTCACACGGCAGAGGTCGGCAGTTCAATCCTGCCCGCGCCTACCAATTCCAATCCTTCAGCATTTTTTTCCAATAAAGCCCCATCAAAAGACTGCGCAGGGTCATGAAGGTTGTAAAAGCAATCCACAGTCCGTCATTGCCCAGATCCCGCAGCCACCACCAAACCGGCAGATAACCTAGCAGGACGCTCAAGAATATGGCATTGCGCATTTCTCTGGCGCGGGTCAGGCCCACAAAAACCCCGTCGAAGAGAAAGCTCCATACCGATATGAGCGGCAGCAGGGCAACAAAAAGTTGATAGGATTTTGCTGTTTCGCGTACCGCCATTTGGGTCGTCATCAGGGCGATTAACCGGTCACCGGCAAAAATATAGGCGATACAAAATAAAATCGCCCCGCCCAAAGACCATTGTGCCGCGGCTATTACCGTTTGCCGCAGTTTACGAACGTTTCCGGCGCCGTGAAATTTTCCTACCAGCGCTTCGCAAGCGTGGGCAAAACCATCCAGTACATAGGCCATCAAGCTTTGAAAATTTAACAATACGGTGTTAGCGGCCAGTATTACATCTCCCAAGCGGGCGCTTTGGGCGGTGAAAAAGGCGAAGCTGAATATCAACAATAAGGTACGAATAAACAGGTTGAAGTTGATGGCTATCAATGGCCGAAAGCCCGCCCAGGATATCAACTGCCGCCAATCAAAAGCCGTGGGGAAATAGCGCAGTTTGCGGGCGGCAAATACTAAACCGCACAACAAGCTGCTATATTCAGCAGTCACCGAAGCGGCGGCCACGCCTGCCACCTGCCACTGCCAATGGAGAACAAACACAATGTCCAAGACGATATTGGTGAGGTTTGCCAGTACCGTCAGAAACAGGGGGATCTTGGTGTTTTGCAGACCAATGAACCAGCCAATCAGCACGTAATTCAGTAAAGTGGCCGGAGCGCTGAAAATACGAATCTCGTAATATCGGTAAGCCAGACTTTCTGCTGATTGGCTCGCGTGAATCCATTGAAAAGCCAGATCGGCAATTGGTTGCCTTAGCAGTATCAAAAGGGCTGCCAATAACAGCGCTAAAACAATGGCGCGGGCAAGAACCAGTCTAATCTCTCCATACCTTTCTCCTCCCAACGCCTGGGCGGTTAGACCGCTGGTGCCCATGCGCAAAAATCCAAATCCCCAGTAGAGAAAGCTGAAAATGACCCCGCCCAAGGCAATCGCGCCAATAAAAGCCGGATGATCCAGCCGCCCCATCACCGCGGTATCCACCATGCCTAAAAGGGGGACTGACAAATTAGAAATAATCAGGGGGAAAGAGAGTTGCCAGATTCTCTGGTGAGTTGAAAGATAGCGCACAACACCCGGGGAATTAAAAAAGCCACCATATCGATGGTGGCCAGGGCTCCGTCATCTATTTAAGCTGGGGCAGGTGGTCTGATTCGAAAAACGCCGTAAATACGTCCCTGTAGGCTCCACGCCGGCCTCCCTGCCGGCGAGGTTTTAGAATCAGACCACCTGCCCCGGCAATCAATACCTTGCGTGTTTGAATGACACGGTCCTGCGATGGTGGCTTTTGGGTTTTAACCTCAAACGGGATGGATTAAAGTTAATCTTTTAATACAAAGGTTACTTTCAGTCTGACACGATATTCGACAATTTTGCCATTGTCCAGGACTACCTTATGGTCGCTGACCCAAGCGCCTTTAACGTTTTCCAGGGTTTTATTGGCGCGTTCCACGCCTTCTTTGACAGCTTCGTCAAAGCTGACGGGGGAGGAAGCAATGATTTCTGTGACTTTAGCTACTGACATATTCAGCTCCTTGTTTTGTGTTTAACTCCGCGGATTAAGAAAGTGGAATGCGGATTTTTTGTCCAGGAAAAATTTTGTCAGGGTCCTGGATGACTTCACGGTTGGCCTCGAAAATCTTGGTGTAGGCCATAGGGTCACCATAGTAACGCTTGGCAATCAAGGAAAGGGAATCTCCCTTTTGAATCACATAATATTCCACGTTGGCCTCAGCGGGGGCGGCTTCTTCAACCTGAATTTCATTGACCACATTGGCGACGCCTTTGATGTTGCCCGCCATCAAAATTGCTTTTTCCACCGCCTCGTAGGAATTTGCTTTACCTTTGAGGAACGCAGACTCATCCTGATAACCAACTTCCAGATTCTCAATACCCGGATTGTTGGCTTCGATATGTTGTTTGATTTTTTCCGCGGCTTCCGCGTCACTGGTGAAAAGTTTTTGGCCGACATCGGCAATAAAATCAAATAGTCCCATAGTGATCTCCTTTTTTATAAAAATTTCCGTGCAATATTAAAAATATCATCCACAACGCTGCCGTCATCGTCCATATCCAGAAATTCCATGAAAGTGGCGGTTATACTGGTTTCTTCAACCACAGCAGTAGGATTGTTGGGGTTGATGGCCCCCCGTTTTTGGCCTTCCTTGCCTAACGCACCCATGGCTAACGTTGCTACCATTGGCAGCAGTTGTTTAATGATGCTAGGATCGGTGCCAGCTTTTTCCGCTACCTGGGAAGCCACCGCGCGGCTAACATCCTTGCTGCCGAACAGCTGACCAAGGATGGAATTGCCTTCCTGAATTGTTTCGTCTTGGGCTAGCACTTCAGGTTTGTCCAAAACTTCCTGGACATTACCTTGGGCCATCTTGTTTACCAGGTTGCCAAGTTGGGAAGGGTCGTTCAGATTGCGTTTCAGGCCTTGGCCCAATGCCGGCACCAGCATGGAAAGCACTTGGCTGGCCTGGTTTTCCGGCAGGCCGACTTTTTTGGCCATTTGGCTGATGATAGCGTCACCGCCATTTTCCAGAATTAAATTGAGTAAATTCATGGGCTAATCTCCTAATATTCCAAAATCTTGGGCAATTGTTTTGCCTGTTTAATCCAGTCTTCCACTTGGGACTGGGTAGGAGTCTGCTTTACAAGATGCTCCTTTTCGTTAATTTCTTCAATCTTTTTATGAAGATTGTCGGCGCGGCGGGTTGCCAACTCCTTGACAGTATCGACGCCGGCTTTTTCCAGCAGATTGGAATAGGCCGAGCCTATCCCCTTGATTCTCGCCAGATCAGCGCGGTTGGCCAGTTCTAAAATATCCCGGGCGGAAACCCCGCACCGTTGAGCTAAAGCTTGCCTTTGCTTAGGGGTTTTCGCGGCCTCGAGTAGCTGATCACTGTTGCTGATTCCGGCTTCCTTGAGCTTTTCTTCTAAATCTGGCGTCATGCCAATCAGTTCGTTTAACGCTATCGCCATAACTCAGTCTCCTTATGAGTAGTTAAATAATTATGTCAGTTAATCAAAGGTTGAAGTGCAGAATTTGCATCGTTTGGCTTCAATGGGGATTTCCGACAAGCACTCTGGGCATGTTTTCGTGGAGGGTGCTGCTTCAGGTGCCGGCCTTTGCAATTTGTTGATGAATCTGATCATCATGAAAATAGCAAAGGAGACGATCAAAAACTCTATCACCGTGTTAGCAAACACGCCATATTTGATAATGGGTGCGCCGGCTGCTTCCGCTGCCTTCAAGGTGGCATAGCCCTTGCCGGACAAATCAATAAATAAATCGCTGAAATCCATGCCTCCCATGAGCAATCCAATAGGTGGCATGATGACATCGTTGACTAAAGATGAAACGATTTTCCCGAATGCAGCGCCAATGATGATCCCCACCGCCATGTCAATGACATTGCCGCGCATGATGAATTTTTTGAATTCTTCCAACATGGTTCTCCCCCTTTCCATGTCGTTAAAACCCTTCACCCTAGCCTTGGGTGGCTGAATATGGGCTTAATGTAAGGCTAAGTTTGACTATGGAAAAAAGAATTCAAGCTATCCAGCGCCTTGCATTTCGGAACATTCTAAGCCAAGGCCCATCTGGTCCCCAATCGGGGGGATGCCAGGAAAGTTGTACTGTACGGAAACAGCGTTCCGGATGGGGCATCATAATGGTAAAGCGGCCATCTTTGGTAGTGAGCCCTGTAATGCCGCCAGCAGAGCCATTGGGGTTGAATGGGTAGGTTTCCGTGCGGTTACCGTAGTGATCCACATAGCGCAGGGCGACCAGACGTTGATCAATCAGGGAAGCGGGGTCGTCGGCGATGTCGGCGCGGCCTTCCCCGTGGGCGACGGCCACGGGCAGCACAGAGCCTGCCATGTCGTTTAACAAGATTGAAGGAGAGGGGAGGATTTCCACCAGAGATAGTCTGGCCTCGAATTGTTCGGAAAGATTGCGCACAAAGCGTGGCCAGTGGTCCGCGCCAGGAATCAAGGTTTTGATTTGAGACAGCATTTGACAGCCGTTGCAAACTCCCAGGCCGAAAGTCTCTTCCCGGGCGAAGAAGCGTTCAAACTGATCCCGGGCCCGGCGGTTGAATAAAATGGCGTTGGCCCAGCCGCTGCCGGCGCCTAAAACATCCCCGTAAGAGAAGCCGCCACAAGCCGCCAGTCCAATAAAATCTTCCAGCGTTGCCTGGCCGTTGAGGATGTCGCTCATGTGAAGATCAATGGCGTCAAAGCCAGCACGGTCGAAAGCCGCCGCCATTTCCACGTGGCCGTTTACCCCTTGTTCCCGCAAAATGGCTACTTTGGGGCGTTGGGTGTGAACGAAAGGGGCGGTGATATCCTCTTGCGGGTCAAACGTTAATGTGGCGCTGAGGCCGGGATCTTGATCATCTCGCAGGGTTTGGAATTCTTGCCCGGCGCAGTCAGGGTTGTCCCGCAGCGCTTGCATGCGGAAACTTACTTGGGACCAGGTTTGTTCCAGCTTTGCGCGGGTGGCGGAAAATAAACGTTGCTGATGATGGTGGATACGGATTTCCTGGCTCAGGTTGATGGCGCCGATGACATGGCTGCATTCTCCCAGTCCCGCGCTGGCAAGCTGCTCCATGACAACCGCTTCATCTTGCCGCCGGATTTGCAGCACGGCGCCCAACTCTTCGCAAAAAAGCGGGGCAATTGGGTTCTCTTCTCCCAAAGCGGTGAGATCAATATCCACGCCCACCCGGCCGGCAAAGGCCATTTCACAAACCGTGGCCAGCAAGCCGCCGTCGGAGCGGTCGTGATAGGCGAGAATCAAATTGCTTTGGTTGAGGTTTTGGATGGTTTGGAAAAATGCTGCAAATTGTTCCGGGTTGTCCAGGTCCGGGGTGGTGTGGGCAGCATCCAAGCCTGTCAAGGTTAAAGCATCATGGACTTGAGCCAGAACCGATCCTCCCAGGCGGTTTTTGCCTTGTCCCAGGTCAATCAATAGCAATAATGTGTCGCTATCTCGTTGGAGCTGTGGGGTCAGGGTGCGGCGCACGTCGGTCACCGGCGCGAAGGCCGAGACAATCAAGGACAAGGGCGCGGTCATCTGCTTCTCCCCCTGCCGGTCGCGCCAAATGGTGGTCATGGATAGTGAGTCCTTGCCTACGGGAATGGCAATGCCCAAAGCAGGACACAGTTCCATCCCCACGGCTTTGACGGTATCGAACAGGGCGGCGTCTTCCCCGGGTTGGCCGCAGGCCGCCATCCAGTTGGCGGACAGTTTGATATCGCTCAAACGGGCGATGGGGGCCGCGGCGATATTGGTGAGCGCCTCTCCCACAGCCAAACGCCCCGAAGCCGGCGCATCGAGAATGGCCACCGGTGTGCGTTCTCCCACGGCCATGGCTTCCCCGGTCAAGGATTGAAATCCGGAGGCGGTGACCGCCACGTTGCTGACTGGCACCTGCCAGGGGCCGACCATTTGGTCCCGGCAAACCAAACCGGTGATGGATCGGTCGCCGATGGTGATCAAAAACTTTTTGCTGGCCACGGCGGGAAAGCGCAGCACTCTTTCCACCGCTTCTTGCAATGACAATTGATTGAAATCGAACGACGGCGGATTGGCGGGTAAATGTTTGACCTTGCGGTGCATTTTGGGGGCCTTGCCAAACAGCAGCGACATGGGAATGTCCACTGGGTAATTCTCGAACAATTTATCGTGGACCCGCAGAATCTCCTTGCCCGTGGCGCAGCCGATCACCGCCATGGGGCAGCGCTCCCGCTCGCACAAACGGGAAAACAGGGACAAGGAATCTGGATGGATGGCGACCACATAGCGTTCCTGGGATTCGTTGCACCAGATTTGCATGGGGGAAAGGCTGGAATCGGCGCAGGGAATCTGCCGCAATTCGAATTTGCCGCCCTTGAGGCAATCGTGGATGATTTCCGGTACCGCATTGGAAAGCCCGCCGGCGCCCACGTCGTGGACCGAGAGGATAGGATTGTCCGGTCCCAACGCCCGGCAGTGTTCGATGACTTCCTGACAGCGTCGCTGCATTTCCGGGTTGGCCCGCTGCACCGAAGCAAACTCCAGCTCTTCCGCCGATTCTCCGGAAGCTTGCGAGGATGCCGCGCCGCCGCCCAGACCAATCAGCATGGCGGGGCCGCCAAGCACGATAATCAACGCGCCGGGCGGAATGTCCTGTTTTTGCACGTGGGAGGCGCGGATATTCCCCATCCCTCCGGCGAGCATGATGGGTTTGTGGTAACCCCTAAGTTCCCGCTCGTTGGTGCCGGGAACCGCTTGCTCGAAGGTGCGGAAATAGCCGCACAGATTGGGGCGGCCGAATTCGTTGTTGAACCGGGCCGCGCCGATGGGACCTTCCAGCATGATATCCAGGGCGGAGACGATCCGGCCCGGTTTGCCGAAATCCTGTTCCCAGGGTTGCCTGTATCCTGGAATCTTGAGATGGGAGACGGAAAATCCGGTGAGTCCGGCTTTGGGATAACCGCCCCGGCCGGTAGCCCCTTCATCGCGGATTTCTCCACCGGCACCGGTGGCCGCGCCAGGATCGGGAGAAATGGCGGTGGGATGATTGTGGGTCTCCACCTTCATCAAAATATGGGCCGCCTCCGGGGTGTAGCCATAAAGACCGTTAGCCTGGCGCAAAAAAATGGGCGCCTTCGGCCCTTCCATCACAGCGGCATTGTCTTTATAAGCGGATAAAATTCCCGCCGGGCTTTGCCTGGCTGTGTGGCGAATCATCTCGAACAGCGACTGGGGCTGAGACTTGCCGTCGATAGTCCACTGGGCATTGAAGATTTTATGACGGCAGTGCTCCGAGTTGGCCTGGGCGAACATCATCAGCTCGGTATCGCTGGGATTGCGGCCCAGTTCGGTAAAGCTGCGGAACAAATACTCGATTTCATCGGCGCTCAAGGCCAGTCCCAATGCCAGGTTGGCCTGCTCCAGGGCCTGAATGCCTTCATTCAAAATCGGAATGGTGACCAGAGGCGCGGGGGGGCGGTGACTGAATAGATCGACATGCTCGTCTTCGGCGTAAAGCACCTCCGTCATCCGGTCATAAAGAGGATGCAGCAGATCCCGATGTTTGCGCAGGGATTCCCCATCGTGGGCGGCAATCCGGTACTCTATGCCCCGCTCAATACGCTCAACCATTGCCAGCCCACAGTGATGCAGAATATCGGTAGCCTTGCTCGACCAGGGCGAAATCGTTCCCGGGCGGGGCAGGGCCCAGAAATGTTCGCCATCAAAATCCGCTGTGGCGGCCGGGCCATAGTCAAGGAGATTTGAGAGGGCCTGTTGTTGATCTGCCGTCAGTGGTTGATTTACTTCCAAATAATGGACATACCGGGCGGCCAGGCGGGAGATTCCCGGAAGCTGTGTTTGTAAATTGGCAAGAAGTTTGTCGAGGCGGAAACTCGAAAAAGCCGCAGGACCTGGCAATTGTAAAATCATAATTATTCGGTTTCGGTGGAAAGTTCGGTCAGTTTGTCCCGAATGTGATTAAGTAACTGGAGGGATGCGGAATCTGATAAGGGGTTTCCTTTATCGTCAAGCAGATACAGTCGGGTTATGCCGTCGGCAGGAATAAGCCGAAGCATGTATTCCTGTTCCCTGAGCTTCCCTTCCCCGGTAAAAAAATACATCAGATCTTCCCCCCAACCGCGGTCTTCTGCCAATTCCTGCTCCATGGAACTATGGATAAAGCGGAAAATGCCTTGTTTACGGTTGCGGTTGAAGACCTCCAGCTTCAACCGGTTTAGGGCTTTCAATGTCATGACCCAGGCTTTGGCGAAAGGTTGATTAAGCTGAATCATGCCACCTTCGGAAACCGGGGGCATAGACTGGTGATCTGGTTCAGGTTCAAGGCTCTCTTTTTCTGGAGTCTCCGGTGCTGGAACAGCATCGGCAACTGGCGCGTTGGCTAGATCAGAAGGCAGCTTGAGAGGCGGCAATTCACTTGCAGTGAGGTAGTCTTTGTCATGATCGGGAACCAGCCAACTACAACCCGGCAAAAAGCAAAAAAACAGAGATAGAACAATCCCGCGAATTGCCATGAATATTTAAAGGACGCCAGCGCTGTGCATTGCCGACCGCACCTCGCCATGACAGGATTCGGAGAGCCTGGTCAGCGGCAGGCGAATGCCATTGGGAATCAAGCCCATGGCATGCACGGCCCACTTGACTGGAATGGGGTTGGACTCGAGAAATAAAGTCCGGTGCAATGCTGCCAGCCTGGAATCCAGAGATTGTGCCAACTCCCGATTACCGGCAATGGCGGCGGCAATCATGTCATGCATGAGTTTGGGCGCCACGTTGGCGGTGACGGAAATGACCCCCGCGCCTCCCTGCAGACAAAGTTGGCAAGCGGCGGCATCGTCACCGGAATAAATGGGAAAATCAGGGCCACACAATTCTCTGATTTGCCGGGCGCGTTCAACTGGGGTGTTACAAGCTTCTTTGATGCCCACAATATTCTCGATAGGGGCAAGGCGAGCGACGGTTTCCGGGAGTAGATCGCAGGCGGTCCTTCCCGGCACGTTGTAGAGAATCTGGGGAATGGCGACTGCTTCGGCAACTGCCTTGTAATGCCGATACAGGCCTTCCTGGGTGGGTTTATTGTAATAAGGGGTGACCAAAAGACACGCGTCGGCGCCGGCCTTGGCTGCGGCAGCGGTCAATTCGATGGCCTCCTGAGTGGAATTGGAGCCAGTGCCGGCAATGATGGGGATTCTTCCTTTGGCCTGGTCGATTACCCATTCAATGACTAGGCAGTGTTCTTCATGGTCCAAGGTGGCCGATTCGCCGGTAGTGCCGACGGCGACAATAGCGTCGGTGCCTTGCTCGATATGGAAATCCACCAGTTTGCGTAATGAACTTTCGTCCAATTTGCCATCGGGAAACATGGGCGTTACTAACGCCACGATACTGCCTTGAATCATTGATTTCTTGTGCCCATATTAACTTTAATCGGATAATGTTACTGACGGGTCTGATAAAAAACAAGGTCAACGGTTTCCGTCTGTGTTACCCGCGCGAAAACCAGAACCTTATTGTCCGGGTCAGAGGAAGAGCGTGAATACTACAGGGCTACGTCATCTATTTATGCCGGGGGGGGTGGTTTGCTTCGAAAAACGCCGTGAATACTTTCTTGCTGCGCAATCCTGCTACGCAAGAAAGTCCTGCCCAAACCTCCCTGTTTGGGCGCTCGTACGGCTGCGAAAGTCCACTGGACTTTCGGTCCGGCTCGCCCTTGTAAGCGCCGGCTTCCCTGCCGGCGTGGCTTTCGAATCAGACCACCCGCCCCTCCAATCAATCCTTTACGCTTTAAATAACGTGGTCCAGGTGAATACTATTTTTGTATGGTCGCCCAGCCGCATTTGTGGTATTTTTATGCACCTTTTTAAGTTGGGTAAGACAGCATGAAAGCTCGGATCAAGTGGGTGGAAGATGTTCTGTTTCTGGGCGAGTCGGGCAGTGGCCACGGCATTGTCATTGATGGGCCGCCAGATCACGGAGGCAGGAATCTGGGGGTTCGTCCCATGGAATTGTTGTTGATGGGCGTGGGAAGTTGTTCGGCCTTCGATGTGGTGCATATTCTCAAAAAAGGCCGTCACCCGGTGGAAGATTGCGAAGTGGAGGTCAGCGCTAAGCGGGCTGAAACCGTGCCGAAGGTTTTCACCAAGATTCATCTGCATTTTATTGTCAAAGGCCATGGTCTGAGTGAAAATGCGGTGGAGCGGGCGGTAAAACTGTCTGCCGAGAAATACTGTTCGGCTTCCATTATGTTGGGCAAGGCTGCTGAAATCAGCCACGACTTTCAAGTGATTGATCTGTCCAGTGATTAAAGCGTTCATTTTTAGGAGTTAGACAGGATTGATAGATAAACTGAAACTTCATGGTTTCAACAATCTCACCAAGAGCCTGAGTTTCAATATTTACGATATCTGCTACACCAGCCCGGCCAATCAGCAAAGATATATCGAATATATTGATGAGGCTTACAATGCCAAGCGCCTCACGCAAATTTTGACCGACGTGGCCAATATCATTGGCGCCCATATTCTGAATATTGCCCATCAAGATTACGATCCTCAAGGCGCCAGCGTGACCATGCTGATTTCCGAGGATGCGGTCAGTCACGCCGGGATATCGAACTCCCAATCCCCGGGGCCGCTGCCGGAAACTGTGCTGGCCCATCTGGACAAGAGTCATATCACGGTGCATACCTATCCGGAAAGCCATCCTCATTTTGGCATCAGCACCTTCCGCGCCGACATTGATGTTGCCACCTGTGGCAGGATTTCGCCCCTCAAGGCCTTGAATTATCTGATCCACAGCTTCGAATCCGATATTGTGATCATGGATTACCGGGTCCGCGGTTTCACCCGGGATGTGAATGGCAGGAAGCTGTATATCGATCATGAGATCACTTCCATTCAAAATTTCATCGCCGAAGATACCAAGTCCCGCTACCAGATGATTGACGTCAACGTCTATCAGGAAAATATCTTCCACACCAAAATGATGCTCAAGGAATTTGATCTGGATGATTATCTTTTCTCTCCCGATGACGTGCTGTTGACGCCTGAAGAGCGGGCAGTGGTTGAAAATAAGGTTAGGCAAGAAATGGCCGAGATTTTTTATGGCCGCAATTATGAGGGAATGGAAGCGGCCACCCAAATGGTTTGATAAGGTTCCAAAAGAAAATCCCGGTTTTCTCTTCCTTCCAGTGGTTGACCGCTGAGCAGTTCTTGCTTTTCAGGATAATGGATCAGGTCGGGAATCAAGGAATCAGGTTTTATCGGGCGGACATCCGCGGTGAAATTGCCAACGACAGCAATGGTTTGGTGGCCGTCAAGGGCAACCCGGCGGAAACCGAAAAGTCCTTTGTTCAGGTGCAAGGGATGCTGGGGAGCATCGGGGTGAAAAGCCGGTTGCCGGCGGCGTATCTCAATGCGCCGCAGTAGCTCAGTAAAGATTTGTGCCGGGGCAGTGGCCGGGTCTTCCAATTGAGGGATCAGGTCATTCCATTGCCAACGGGGGCGGTTGGCGGCTCGGGGGTTGTTCGTCACCTCACAACGTTGATGATCGCTATGGGCCGCCACCAAACTTGGAAAATGGATGCCGGGAATACCCTTCAATGCCAGAGTCAAGGTTTGCGCACCGAGTAACCGGGCCATGGCCAGTGCCGTTGCCGGCTGGTTGGACTCGCTCAAGGCATCAAAAAAACTGATATTTGCCTCAAAAGGCGGCAAATGGCCGCCGCCCTGACCGGGAAAACAGGCGCCCCGCTCTTTTAGCCAGTGCACAAGCTGATCGAATTCGGCAGGGGGCAATAATCCCTGTAGGGGCTTGAGAGCGATGCCGTTGGGGTCATCGGTTTGATTGACAAAGGTACATCCAGGTGGCGGTGTGGGCAGGTTCTCCAACCACTGATGCAAGAATTCCGCCCTGCCGCTGAGCAATCCATGAATCAACAGACCACCCAGGGCGTGGGTATAGAGCAGGTGGCTTTCGTCACCTTCGCCAAAATAACCCAAGGCACGGTTTTGAGAGATTGGCGCTTCAGCTAACAACAAAACTTCGGGTGCGCTCATGGAGAGGACATCGCGGAAGATTTTGACCAGTTCATGATCTTCTTCCAAATCCACAGAACACCTGTCCGGATCTTTCCAAAGGAAAGGGACCGAATCCAGTTGCAGAATAGAGGCGCCATGACTGACGTAGCCCAGCATGATGTCAAGCAATTCGAAAAGTACGTCGGGGTTGGAAAAATCCAGATCGAACTGATCGCCGCCGAAGGTATTCCAAAGATACCGTTGTCCCCGACGGGTTTGGATGCAGGAAAGCGCAGGCGTACCGAAAGGGCTTTCCACCTTTGATAAATTGGTATCCGATTCCAGGGAAACAAAATACCCCCGGGCCGGGAAAATACCATCCACATAATCCCGGAACCAGACGTTGTTCCGGGAAACCTGATTCAGTACCAGATCGAACATCAAGGCATAGTTGGGCTTCAATGCCTCGACATCGCCCCATTCTCCCAGTCTGGGATCCACGCGGCGATGATCCACAATGGCAAATTCTTCCCCTTCGTCTGCCTCGAAGAATGGCTGTAAATGCAAGCAAGAAAAGCGATCGCCGATATAATCCCGCAGAAATGCCCGCAGGGTGTGCAGGGGTGTTTCTTTGGGTCTTAAGATACTATCGGCAAAGAGCGTCAGGATGGCGTCGGTTTGGTTCCAAGCAGGCAGCGGCGGTTTTTCCGAGCAGGGGTAACGGCTAAGTAGTTGCGCCAGGCGGGCGCTGAGTCTGGGTGCGTGATGACTGCCGTAAAGACGGGCGAAGCGCTGCTCGATGCGGTGGAGAATTTCGCTGGGCAGAATTTTCATGGTCACCGGCAATGATTTCAGTTCTCATAGCAAAGTACCACAAAACCATTCACATGGCATGGATGATGTTGCTCATCAGGGTCTGTAAGCCATACCTTAGCACCGGATAGCTGTAATATTCCCGCGCCAGCGCAAAGTTATGATCCACCATTTGCTGGCGGTAATCAGCGTCGTTAATCACTTTGCGCACTTCTTCCACCACATGCCGGTCCACAAAGCCGTCCATCATGGGGAGGCGGAAACCTTTGGGCTCGATATCCCGGGCAAACACGGAATAACGGTTGACGACAATCGGCACCCGGTAGTACACCGCTTCCAGAAAGGCGTTGCCAAAACCCTCGTACAAGCTGGGATAAGTGACCAGATCGGCGTGGAGATAAAGGTCGTCCAGGGTATAAATTTTCCGCCCCTGGTCGTCGAGATGACGCTTGTCATTGATTCTATCGCCGAAATAGCGGGCGTCGATGCCTTCGTCTTGGGCCAGTTGCATGATCCGTTGGAAGTATTCCACCCCTTCATCTCCAACGCCGTGGGATAAAATCAACTTGCAGCGGGGGTCGCCCAGCATGCGCAGCAGGGTAATGGTATGCTCGATTCCCTTGCGGGGAACCACCCGGGTGGGTTGAAGAATGAGAATATCCTTGTCATCCAGGCCCAGTTCCCGGCGGATATCAGCGTTATAATCGTCGATGGTTGGGGCTGGTTTGTCGAAGTTCAGAACATTGGGAATCAAAATGGAGGACAGCCCCTTGCGCCAGGAAAGCTCTTCCCGCGCCGCTTGATTGATGACCACGTGTTGCATGCCCGGCAGGCGGGGCGGGAAGGCCATTTCCAGATAATCGGCTATGGGGGAAATCTGAAACCGCACCCGTTCCCAATAAAAGTCGTGGTGATGGCAAATGGTCGGGAGCCCGGTTTCCATCAAGAATTCGGTAATGGCGACGCCTAAGGGGACGTGCATGGGAATGGTCAGGGCGTTTTGCACAATCAGGCGGGTGATCTCGAAGCGGTTGACAAATTCATACAGGGTTTCCTTGAGGTATTCCGCCAGATCGCGAATCCGCCGGCTCACTTCCGGCAGGCGCCGGGTGTTGCCCCATAATTTTTGGTTGATCCACTCATTATCGGGGTGGTGAAAATAGGCCTCCGGAATGCACAGACTGATCTCCGGCGCCCGGTCCAAACGGCCACCGTACCAAAAGCTGATATGCTCATCTTCCCACAGTACCTCGGCCCACTTGGCCGATTCTAGGGAAACCCCGTCAGTGCCGGCAAAACGGGTGGAGACAAAGCCGATATTTTCCGCCATAGGACTGAATAAATTTTATCTTTATAGGATGCTACTAAAGCGTAGTGCAATTGGCTTTCATTGACTATGTCTGGGCAGTGTTAATTCATTTAATTCAGAATTTATTGTTTGTGGGCTAACTCTACAAACAGGCCAAGTAGGGTGCATTTTATGCGCTACTCTATGGTGCGCCAAGCGCACCCTACTTACTTTGGTGTGAGTTTTGTCAGGCAATCAAGGATCAAATATAAAAAGCCGGCATTCCAGTTAGGAACACCGGCTTTTCCGTCTTGGAGGGGAAAGTTTGGGAAAACCTAACCCCAATATAACGCTGGTTTAGGCGCTGCGACGGCGGCGTGCGCCAAACATGCCAATCAAGCCTGCGCCCATCAGGAACAGGATGCCTGGCTCAGGAGCTGGAGTTGGAGTTTGTTGCTGCCCAGTGGTTTCAAACAAATCCAGAGTGAGATCCGCATTTGTATCAGCGATAACGGTTAATTTGAGCTCATTAACATTCCCAAAATCGACTCCACCGAAATCACTAAATGGAATAGTTTGGGTACCAGCAGTTAAGCCTGATTTGGCTACGTCTGCACCGTTGACAGTAAATTTTAAGTCAACATTATTTGGATCAATTGAAATGATGTTTAAAAGAAAAGCACCGGTTCCAGGAACAATTCCAGCAAGCAAATCTGCACCACTTACACTCCAGCTTACAACGCTAGTGGAAGCGATACCAGAACCATTGCTGTGAGAATAATTACCTTGGTCAACTACGGCTGACGCATTGGTAAACTGTGTTGGAGTACCTTGGGTAACAGTAAGGCTAATACTGCGATCCCCAATTGCTTGGCCTGGAGCTGCCGGCGTTTGAGGACCGACAGAACCTGTATTGATAACTCCCATGGGGGTACCATCATCAAAATTATCGATTAAAACTGCTTGCGCACTGCCAATCCCCATTCCCAGGGTGATAGCCGCAGCTAAAAGTTTCTTTTTCATTCGAAAATCTCCTTAAAAAAATACAGAGAGCTTTGGTTGTAAATTTTGGGAATTAAATTTGCCTCCCAGAGAATAAAAGCAACAGCCATGCCATAAAAAACAAACAACCAAATATCAATTACTTAGTGCTGTTCTGCCTGCAAGGGTTCGCCGTTAAGGCATATTTTGTAAAAAAAACTGACTATTTGCCTTGACTTTTGTAAGGGGAAAACAAGCCTACTGAGATAGGCCTTAAATTTCTCAAGATTGCACTTAGACATCTACTTTAAAACCATAAGCACACTATATTGCAGACTTTATGGTTTCGATAGTAAACAGGATGAAAGTGGATATCAAATCCTTTTGAGTCCCCTATTTATGGCATATTAGTGTCAGGTAATTTTACACACCAAGGCTTATAGAGACGGTACAATCTTCGTTATGATGCGTGTGGTTATTGTGCACTATCACTTGCGCCCTGGCGGAGTGACTCGGGTGATTGCCCATGCAGCCACGGAATTGATGGTCCATGGGGCTTCTGTGGTTGTGTTGGCGAGCGGTGATTTGCCACAGGATTTTCCCTGCCCGGTCCGGCAAGTGCCGGCACTGGCTTATGATGAGGGAGGCGCGGCGGTTTCGCCGGATCAGCTGCAGCGGCAAATGGATATGGCGGTTAGGGATGCCTTGGGCGGCGAGGCGGATTTGTGGCACATTCATAATCACAGCCTGGGCAAGAATCTCGCCTTGCCGGTGACGGTAGCGAATATGGCCCGGGCCGGGCGGCGGATATTGCTGCAGATTCATGATTTCCCCGAGGACTTTCGTAGCTACAATTACCGGCGCTTGCGGGATTTTATTCCGCTGGATCAATTTGCCGAGACCTTATATCCCCAGGCTCCCCAGGTTCAATACTGTGTTTTAAACGGCCGCGACCGGCGCTTTTTGGCCAAGGCGGGGGTGGCGGAGGAAAGACTGCATACGCTTGCCAATCCGGTTTGGATGCCGCAAGCCGCCACGGAAGACATACCCAACTGGCCTTACCGGCTGTGGCTGTATCCCACCCGCGCGATCCGCCGCAAGAATATTGGGGAGTGGCTGCTGTGGTCGGCGCTGGCAGGGCCGGAGGATCGGTTTGCCACTTCCCTGGCGCCGGAAAACCCCCGTGAACAACAGCGTTATCGCCAATGGGTGGGATTGGCAAAAGCATTAAATCTGCCGGTCAGTTTTGATTTGGCGACACAGACTCAATTGTCTTTTGCCACGTTGCTGCGCAGTGCCTATTGTTTGGGGACCACCAGCGTTGCTGAGGGATTCGGAATGGCATTTCTGGAGCCATGGCTCTTGGATCGGCCTGTGGCAGGCCGGAATTTGCCTGAAATCACCCAGGACTTTGATGCTTTGGGGGTGGCGCTTTCTCATTTATATACCCGCCTGCCCATTCCTTTGGATTTCTTTGAGGTTGGGGAAATCGCCAGCCGGTTGCGCAGGGCGTTGACCCAATTGTATGGGGATTACAGGCTTCCACCGCCGGGAGAGGCTGAATTGCAACGGGCCTGGGATGCCTGGGTGCAGGAGGATCAAGTTGATTTCGGCTGTCTGGACGAAGACCTGCAAGCCAAGGTGATTCGCCATCTTTGCCACCATCCGCATTCCCGCAACGCGTTGTCCATGACGCAATTGACCGTTGCGGCTAATGAAGTGATTAGCCATAACCGGCGGGTCATCCAGGAAAATTACAGCCTGTCCGCTTATGGTGAACGGCTGATGGCCATCTACCAAGGGCTGTTGGCAGCTTCGCCTGGCCCGGTTTCCGGGTTGGATTGCGATACCCTGCTGCGTTGTTTCCTGCAACCTGAACGCCTGAATTTATTGCGGTTATGAGTATGGAGTGTTTGAAATCCATGAGCCCGAAGGAGACCGGCACACCTGGTAAAAATCAAGCAACCAAATCATGACAGGCATGTTGAAAAAAACCATTCTGGCACTATCACGGCCAATGACGCCCAAGCCAACCCACATTCAGCCTCGTTTACAGTCATTACCCAATATAAAGTCCGTGCTGTTTGATATCTATGGCACCTTGTTTATTTCCGCCGCTGGCGATATCGGCGTGGATACTGCGGTGGATAACCATCAGGCCTTTCAGGCGGCGCTACATGCGGTGGGATTGCCGGCACTAGGAGGTGCTGAACTACTGAAAGAAGCCATCGAGGCGGAGCACCGGCGCAAGCGGGCACAAGGCATAGACTTTCCGGAAGTGGATATCGTGGCTATTTGGCGGCAAGTGTTGGTTGGCCTTATGCCGGAGACTACGTTGACCGACGAGCGGTTGCAGCAGCTCGCTCTGGAATATGAATTGCGCAGCAATCCTGTTTGGCCCATGCCCGGGTTGGCGGCGTTGCTTGCAGGCTTGAAAAGCAAAGGAATGACAATGGGGTTGATTTCCAATGCCCAATTTTATACCCCGCTGTTGCTGGAAGCCTTTCTCCAAAAGCCGCTCCAGACAATCGGGTTTGACGAAGATTTATGTATCTTTTCTTATCAAGTGGGAGAAGCAAAGCCTTCTCCGCGTCTTTTTGAGTTGGCCGTCACCCGCTTGGCCAGGTTCGGCATAAAGACGGATGAAATCCTGTATATCGGTAATGATATGTTGAAGGATGTTTGGCCAGCATCCCAAGTTGGCCTGCGCACCGCGTTGTTTGCTGGCGATGCCAGATCTTTGCGTTTGCGGGAGGATGATCCCCGTTGCCAAGGGCTGCAGCCTGACCTGATTGTTAAAAATTTGCCGGATCTGCTGCAGGTTTGTGGTAATTAGCCCGGATATTTCACCAGCATCCCGGATGATGGCGCAGGACAGGTGCGGCTGGGCGCCGGGCTGGACTGAAAGGCATAGCCGTAGCTATGGCTTGAAGGAAGGCCAAGCCCAGGCGTGCCTGGACAAGCCAGGGCCGGGATAGGGTTCGGGCTGAATCCAAATTGGATTTTGAAGAAATCATCAAACCTAAGCGCTTTATGTTTAAAAAATCAGTTAATTACAAAAAAGCCCGAATCCGGCTGGTGAAATATCCGGGCTAGACTATTGTACAGATCAATAAAACGCAGAAAATTCTTGGGAATCATTTCAGGGTTGCGCTAAACTGTTCGCCCCCTGAAGATTGCGCCCCATAATTTAATGCAAATTGGCCCCTATTCATTATCGTCCCCGGTGATTTTGGCGCCCATGGCGGGGGTGACGGATTTGCCGTTCAGGCGGTTGTGCCGGCAATTTGGCGCTGGCTTGGCGGTGTCGGAAATGATTACCAGCCGCCCCCAACTGCAAAATCATCACCGCACCCGGCAGCGGGCGGATCATAGCGGTGAGCCTCATCCCCGGTCGATCCAGATTTTGGGGGTAAACCCAAAGGAAATGGCCGAATGTGCCCGCCGCAATGTGGATCTTGGGGCGCAGATCATTGATATTAATATGGGCTGTCCGGCCAAGAAAGTTTGTCGGGTAGCGGCAGGTTCCGCGCTGCTTAGGGATGAAAAGAAAGTCGCCGCCATTTTGGAAGCGGTGGTGGGCGCGGTTCCGGTGCCGGTGACGTTGAAAATCCGCACTGGTTGGGACCGGCAAAATAAAAATGCGGTTAACATCGCCAAAATTGCTGAAAATAGCGGTATTCAAGCATTGGCTATTCATGGGCGGACTAGGGCTTGCGGTTTTCAAGGCAAGGCTGAATATGACACCATTGCTGCGGTAAAATGTTCGGTAACCATTCCTGTAATTGCCAATGGGGATATCGATTCGGCCGCCAAGGCCAAGCAAGTTCTGGCAACGACAGGGGCCGATGCGGTGATGATAGGGCGGGCGGCCCAGGGACGTCCCTGGCTGTTTCGGGAAATCAGCGGGATTATGGCTAACCGGGAGTCATCGATGGCGCTGAAAAGGGAGGCGCTTTTGACCACCATCCTTGAGCACGTCGCCATGCTGCATGATTTTTATGGGCCGGAGCAGGGGGTTCGCATAGCTCGAAAACATATCGGCTGGTATTTGGCGAATCTGGCTTTAGCGAAGGAATGCTGGCGTTATCTTCTCGACCTTAAAGACCCGGCGCTTCAGCTACAACAACTGGAAGAGACGCTCAAAGACCATTTGTCCTGAAAGAAGGGGGATCCATTTTTGAAGAAAAATCAACAAAACAAGATGTTTCCCAGAGCCAAAGAAGAAAGTCGAGGAAGGGGTGGATGAACAAGCAATGGGAGAAGCCTGGATTGGAAGGTATCGTTTTAAAGGAACAAGTTCGTGCTGCGGTGGAGCAATACTTCTATCATCTTGATGGTCATGCGGTGGTAGGACTTTATGCCATGGTGATAGCGGAGGTTGAAAAACCGCTATTGGAAGCGGTGCTGGCCCACACTGGCGGCAATCAAAGCAAGGCCGCCAAGGTATTGGGGATGAGCCGCAGTACTTTGCGGAAGAAAATGCAACAATACGAGATTGAATAAAATGCACAAGGTTCAGCGGGCGCTGGTGAGCGTATCGGACAAAACGGGGATCGTGGAATTCTGCGAAGGGCTCAAGGCGTTGGGGATAGAGATTTTATCCACCGGCGGAACGGCCAAATTACTGCAAGAAAACGGCATTGAGGTGAGAGAAGTTTCCGAAGTGACCGATTTCCCGGAAATCATGGGGGGGCGGGTAAAAACCCTTCACCCTAAAATTCATGGCGGCATTCTTGGGCGCCGGGGCATCGATGAGACGGTGATGGCAGAGCACGGCATTGAACCCATTGATTTGGTGGTCGTCAACCTGTATCCATTCACCAAAGTCATTCAGCAACCAGAGTGTGATCTAAACAAGGCCATCGAAAATATCGACATCGGTGGCCCTGCCATGATCCGCGCCGCCGCCAAAAATTATAATGCCGTCGGGGTCATCGTCGATCCCGAGGATTATGGTGGGGTTTTAGAGGCTTTGCGCTTGAATCTAAATGTCTTGCCCGACGTATTACGGCTTGAGTTGGCCACCAAAGCCTTTCAACATACTGCCGGTTACGATAGCGCTATTGCGGCTTATCTGGAAAAGGTCCACAACCCCGATGCCGACCTGCCGGTGGTGGCCAACTTGAGTTTGAAAAAGGTCAGGGATTTGCGCTACGGCGAAAACCCCCATCAAAAGGCCGCCCTTTATCGGGATGGTGAACCGCCCGTCGGAAGCTTGGGGCATGCTCGGCAGATACAAGGCAAGCCTTTGTCATACAATAACTTGGCCGATGCTGATGCGGCATTGGAATGCGTCAAAACATTCCGTGACGAGCCTGCTTGCGTGATTGTCAAACATGCCAATCCTTGTGGGGTGGCACAAGCCCCGACTTTAATGGAAGCCTATGATCGGGCTTACGCAACAGATCCCACTTCTGCCTTTGGCGGCATTATTGCCTTTAATCAGGCTTTGGATGGCGAGACGGCCCAGGCGATTGTCGAACGTCAGTTTGTAGAAGTCATCATCGCTCCCAGCATTACCCAGGAGGCGGAAGGCGCGCTGGCAAGCAAAGCCAATCTCCGGGTACTTGCTTGTGGCATGTGGGAGCAGCCTAAACCGGAACTGGAATTCAAGCGGATTTCCGGGGCCATGTTGGCGCAAGAAAAGGATATCGCCATGTTGGGTCGGGAGGCTATGAAAGCCGTCAGCAGGCGCGCGCCATCCGAAGCGGAGTGGCAAGATCTGCTGTTCGCCTGGAAGGTAGTGAAATATGTCAAATCCAATGCCATTGTTTATGCTCGGGATGGGCGTACTATGGGCATTGGCGCCGGGCAGATGAGCCGGGTGTATTCGGCCAAAATCGCCATTATGAAGGCCCAGGAAGAGGGTTTGCAGATTGCCGGATCGGTCATGGCGTCCGATGCTTTCTTTCCTTTCCGTGACAGTGTCGATTCCGCGGCGGAGGCGGGGGTGACCGCCATCATTCAGCCGGGCGGATCCATTCGGGATGAAGAAGTCATCGCCGCCGCCGATGAGTTTGGCATTGCCATGGTGTTTACCGGCATGCGGCATTTTCGGCATTGAGAATTTGCCTGTGAATTCTGTTCTTCGGAGGTTCAATCGCGCCCGTTCAGGGCGCGAACGCAGAAAAGAAACTATTTTCTGACTACCATTGGCCCCAGCGGGCGGCCGCCAATCAAGTGCAGGTGCAGGTGAAAGACTTCCTGGCCGCCGTTTTTATTGCAGTTGATAATCAACCGGTAGCCATCCTCGGCGATGCCTTCCTTTTCCGCCAATAATTTAGCCACATAGATCATGTGTCCCACGAGAGGTTCGTCTTCCGGCTGGATATCATTGACCGTGGGGATGGCTTTGTTGGGGACAACCAAGATATGGGTAGGCGCCGCGGGGTTGATATCGCGAAAAGCGGTTACCTGGTCATCCTGGTAAACGATATCGGCGGGCAGTTCACCAGCGATGATTTTTTCGAAAATCGTGGTCATGGGGCAGACTCCTTGTTGCTTTTTTCTGTGGATTGAAAGAGCTTAAGATATTGCCCATAGCCTTCTTTTTCCAGTGATTCCTTGGGGATAAAACGTAGGGCCGCGGAATTGATGCAATAACGCAGCCCGGTGGGAGGTGGCCCATCGTTAAAGACATGACCCAGATGGGAATCGGCGTGCTTGCTGCGTACCTCGGTCCGGCGCATAAACCAGCTATTATCTTGCTTTTCCACGATATTGGAAGGTTCCAATGGTTGGCTGAAGCTGGGCCAGCCGGTGCCGGAATCAAATTTGTCCAGGGAGCTGAACAAGGGCTCTCCCGAGACAATGTCCACATAAATCCCTGCCTGTTTGTTATCCCAGTATTCGTTTTTGAACGGCGGTTCGGTGCCATTTTCCTGGGTAACCTGATATTGCAAAGGCGTGAGCTTTTGCTTGAGAGTATTAGGATCGGGTTTTTGGAAACTGGTTTTATCCATCTCTTTCCACACTTTTTGGATGAATTGATCCCGGCCTGAGCCTAGCCGGTAAAACTTATATTTTACCGGATGATGCTGGTAATAATCCTGGTGATAGCCCTCGGCCGGGTAGAATTTCTTTAAAGGCAGGATTTCCGTGACAATGGGGCCGTCGAACTTCCCCGACTGTTGTAAAGCCTGTTTGGACGCTTGGGCCAATTGCTTTTGATTGTTATCGTGATAGAAGATGGTGGTTCGGTATTGTGGGCCCCGGTCCACGAATTGCCCCCCGGGATCGGTGGGATTGACGTGGCCCCAGAAGACGTCAACCAGTTGTTGGTAGGTAATTTGCCTGGGATCGAAAGTTACCTGAACGGCTTCCAGGTGGCCAGTGGTTCCGGAAGAAACTTGTTCGTAGGTTGGATTTTCAACGTCTCCGCCGGTATAGCCGGAAACGGCTTCAATCACCCCGGGCACTTTTTCAAAGTCTGCTTCCAGGCACCAGAAGCACCCTCCGGCAAAAGTGGCTCGTTGCAGGCGTTGGGAATCATTCATTGCGTTAGCCCCGTAAACGGCTTGTGGTAGGTAAAAACCTAGTATAAAGGTAAGGAATAGGCGCATCAATCACTCCTGGTTTGCAACATAAAACAACTCGTGCTTATTTTATAGCGCTGGCCATCCTTGTCGCCAGCGCCCGCAGAGAGATTTGCAGTACCCCTAGGGTGAATATTATTGCAATTCCCGGTGGCGTACCAGAACGGGGTAGGGGGAGTCGCTAAAGCGTTGGCCGAGTTTTTCAGCCAGATAGACCGAACGGTGTTGCCCACCGGTACAGCCGATGGCAATGGTCAAATAACTGCGGTTTTGATTGAGGAACTGGGGAATCCAGGTATCCAGGAAAGACTGAATCGAGCTCAAATACTTTTGGGTTTCCGGCAGATTTTCCAGAAAATCGGCAACAGGTTGGTCGCGGCCGGATAAATTTCTGAGGCTGGGTTCCCAATGAGGGTTGGAAAGGCAGCGGGCATCAAAGACGAAATCGGCATCCAGGGGCAGGCCGTATTTGAATCCGAAAGACTCGAAGCACAGGGAAAGTTGGAAAACATCCCGTTGCCTGATACGTTCGCGAACAAGCTCGCGAAGCTGATGAATATTGAGGCGGGAGGTGTCAACCAAAAGGTCGGCGAGGACGGTAATGGGTTCCAGTAGTTTGCGTTCTTCCTCAATAGCGTCCGCCAAGGGGAGTCCCGCGCCGTCCAGGGTTGCATGGCTTAAAGGGTGTTTACGCCGGGTTTCGCTATAACGCTTCAACAAAGTGTTGGAGTCAGCGCTTAGAAAAAGCAACTGATAATCAATGGAAAACTGTTTCAGGGTTTCCAGCGTGTGCTGAAATAATTCGGCATCGCTACTGAGGTTGCGGTAATCGATGCTGATGGCGGTTTTTTCGTACAGCCGAGGATTTTTCTGGCAGGTGTCACGGATGAAGGTTTCAATCAAGCGGACCGGCAAATTATCGATACAATAGTAGCCGCAGTCTTCCAGAGTGCTAAGGGCGATACTCTTGCCAGACCCGGACAAGCCGCTGACGAATACCAGGTGCATCACAAAAGCCGCTTGCGTTGACTTGATGATGGGATACCCTGAGCCTCCCGGTATTTGGCGACCGTGCGCCGGGCGACGTTGATGCCCTTTTCCTGCAGCAGTTTGGAAATTTTAAGATCGCTCAAGGGTTTGGCGGGGTTTTCGTGATCCACCAGTTCTTTGATAAAAGCCTTGATCGCAGTAGCGGAACATTCGCCGCCGGATTGGGTGGATACGTGGCTGGAAAAGAAATACTTGAATTCGTAGATGCCGTTAGGGGTGTGCATGTACTTTTTGTTGGTCACCCTGGAAACCGTGGATTCGTGAATATTCAAGGTTTCCGCCACATCCCTGAGCACCATGGGTTTCATGGCGATTTCTCCGTGCTCGAGAAATTCCTGCTGGCGCTCGACAATGCAATGGGCCACCCTGAGCAGTGTGTCGGTACGGCTTTGCAGGCTTCTGAGGAACCAGCGCGCCTCTTGAAGATGGTTCTTCATGCTTTGGTTATCGTCACTGGTATCAGCCCTTTTGATCATGTTGGAGTAAAAAGGGTTGATACGCAGTTTGGGAGCGATTTCTGGATTTAGCGACACTTCCCATTTGCCGTTTTTTTTGAAGACGAAAACATCAGGAATAACGTATTCGGTTTCGTTGGCCGAGAATTCACTGCCCGGATAAGGATTCAAGCTTCTGATGAGAGAGATGATTTGTTCCAGCTCAGCATCGTTTACATGCAGTGCTTTCTTCATCACCGTGATATTTTGTTCCCCCAAGGCTTTTAAATGATCCGTAACCAGTAAGAAAGCTTCCCGCCGCCAGGGCGTTTCAGGAGGCAACTGGCGTAGCTGAATGGCGAGACACTCGCCAAGATTTTGGGCCGCGATACCAGGAGGATCAAAATTTTGCACTTGATGCAAAACCGCCTCGACTTCATCCAATTCCAAGTCTTCCAGTTGGCTTTTCAGATCATCACTGAGTTCAGTCAAAGGAATGGATAGATAGCCCTCATCGTTAATGGCATCAATAATGGCTGAGGCGATGGTCCTGTCCCGATCGCTGAAACGGGTCAGTTCCAGTTGCTGTTGAAGGTGTTCGTGCAAGCTTTCAGGCTTAGCATTTTGTTGTGCGTATTCTGAATCCGAATCGGCGGGCCCCAAGGTCGTGTAGACATTGTCATATACGTCATCCCAGTTGGCATCGACGGGGAGTTCTTCCGGGATTTCAGTGCTGTTGGCGGTGACGGACTGATCTTCGCTGGGTGTGGTTTTGACTTCAGCCGTGGCGTTGTCTTCCGCTACTTCCAGCATGATGTTGGATTCCAAGACTTCTTGAATTTCCTGCTTGAGTTCGATGGAAGAAAGCTGCAGCAAACGAATCGCTTGCTGAAGCTGGGGCGTCATCGTGAGTTGTTGCCCTAAACGAAGTTGCAGGCTTTGTTTCATAGGTCTCTTGTTGGATAGCTATTTTTTAACATTGTTAAAGTTATTCTAGCCTATATCGTCATTGGTCAAGTTCACAGCTTATGTGAACTTGTAAACAGGTTTTCTTTAAAAGTTTTTAATCAATCTTGTTGCTTTTGCGTGCAAAAGATTCAGCCATGAAATTCCGCTTCCAGCCCAAGCATCTGGAAAATAATCAATGAGGCGATGACCAAAATAGCCCCGGCCCCTACCCGTTGGAGCAAAACTTTTCCCGATTGTTCTTTCTTTATCTTCGACAATACATCCACGGTAGCCACGTAAAGGAAAGTCCCGCCGGAAAGAAGCAGCATCAAGCCAATCCACTCGTGGGGCAGTTGCCGTAGAAATAAGAAGGTGATTAAGAGTCCCATGGGCGTTGCGGCGCTGAATAATAACAGGGTGCGCAGAGGGTTTATGTGGACATCGCCCTCCTTTTGCCATAAAAACACGCCCAAGCCGAAAGCTACGGGAATTTTATGCACCATCACTGCTGCCAGAATGGGTAAGGTTAATGCCAGCAATCCAGTCGCCAGGCTAGCGCCGATAGCCAGACCGTCTGTCAAGGCATGTAGCCCGAGGCCAATAGAGAGGATTTGTACCGTCCCTTGTTCTTCAGGCATTTCATGGCCTAGCCCAAAGGTTTCCAAACCGAGCATAAGCAAAAACCCCCCGAGAATGGCCAGTCCTGAAGCCAATACAGGCGGCAGTCCCAGAAAAGAGTCAGAGTGAAGCTGCTGTCCGGATTCGTGGGAAAGAAAGAGGACTTCAAACCCTTCGGGAATAACGATGACCATTGCCGACGCCAGCAATAACCCTGCGGCTACGGCAGAAACCATTGTCCACAGACTAGGTTTGGCAGTGGGTAGATAGCGGGGGACAAACCCGGCGGCCAAAGCGCCGAGAAAAGCAACGCTGGCAATGGCAAAAGCAGCAAACCATCCTGACATTCATGCCTCCTCTTTTAGCATGGGAATTGATATGCAGGAATTATACCAGTCCAGGTATCAGATGAAAAAAGTCTTAAGTCAGGCGGTGTTGTCAGAAAATGAGCTGAAAATTTTAGTGATTAGAAAAGACGGGGTAGGGAAGGGGGCATGAAAAACCATCATCGAAACGGCAAACGGTCCCGATGATGGCATAAGATGAAAAAGGCAAATTTTAAAGATGCGAATTTCTTTTGGTAGCTTTCTCAATGAGGGTAGATTTATCCATTAATTTCAATATGGCAAAGCCGATGGCAAAACCGGTGAATGAAGCAACCACAATGGGTGCGGCAAAAGGAATGGCGTGAGGACTCATAAGATTGACACCGATGATGCTGGATAGAAAATTCATAGTCTTCTCCTGTTGTGAATTTAGCTTTTATTTGCATCCATGGAATCGCGATACGGATCAGTGATTCAAAAATAGATGCATCCTCTGGGACGATATCCATCATAAAGAAAAAGAAAAGGGGGTTTCAGTGACTAAGTCACATAATCCGTAGTGGCACAATATGAAAGGATTATTTTGAGTCAGCAATCCTTTGTAAGGCCTGTGGATTTTGCACGGCAATAACACCCCGGTTGAGTGTAATCCAGCCGTAACGCTCGAAACGCTTCAAATTTCTTGAAACTACTTCCCGTGCCGTTCCTAGCTCAGACGCTAAAGATTGGTGAGTTTTGTTCAATTGTCCGCCGGGAGCGGCAAGCAATACTTTGGCTAGACGCTGTTCCAATGCTTCAAAAACGACTTCTTCCATTCGAGTGATTACCGAAGCCAAGCGCAAGGAGAAATTGTCAAAAACAAACTCACGGAAAAACTCGGAATGATGGAGTGCGTGTTGAAACTTATCACGGGTGATCACAAAAGCGCTGACTTCATCTTCGGTAATCCCTTCTGCAGGGTAGGCTTTTTGCCCCAGTAAACAAGATGTGGTCAAGACGCAGGAATCCCCAGGCTTGACTTGATATAGTAGAATTTCGCGGCCTGATTCGGCAATTAATTGCACGCGGATGGTTCCATTGACCACCAAGACATAGTTTTGGCATGGAGCACCTGGATAAAATAGCGTTTTCCCAGCGGGTAGATTCACCAAAGTAGCCGTTTCCATCAAGGAACGGACCTCGGGGTCGGGATTATTGAAAAATTGTGGGAAATGATGTTTCCACAAGTGAGTGATTTGTTCCATTTGGCAAATTTATACGAAATTGGATTAGTAATACCAATATGGCGGATAATACATGCCCCACCAGGGATCATACCACCAATAAGGGTACACTAGCGTTCTGACCGCTTCTTGCTTGGGCCACAACCGCCAACTATCTGCTTCAACCACTGGCAATTGGATTTTTCGTTTGCCAACGGTTCGTTCCGCCATGCCATTTATGGTGCCGACCACCGTGATTTCTTTACCCTGGGTATAGATAGCCGGGTCGAGAAAGGTTGTGGTATGCATTAAAAATCTGCCTCGGGGCTGGGCGGAATCTTTTGGGCGTCCCGAACGGTTGAGAGGCTTTTCAAGGATCTGCACCCAAGTCTCTTTTGCTTCGTTTTCCACGGTCAGGATCACGCCCCCCCAGCGGACCTTTTCACCCTGAAAAGCTACCGGTTCTTCAACTACTTGTGGTAAATATACGGGTGCCACATCAGGGGCTTCCAGTTCAGGCGGCAGGCTAGCACAAGCGGACAAGAAAGCAGGTAAAACCCAGAAAAACCGAAATAAAGCGTGAAAGCGGTGTGTCATCACGATTCTCCTTCATTGATGCATACATCAGCCACAGTTTGGCAGAGCAGGGGAAGTTTGGAAAGTGCTTTCTTAGACTTTGGAAAATGAAGAATAATCCCCATATTTCTCGGGAGATTGGCAAGAAAATCGATTTCAAAAACTAACGTGTAAAGTCATTTTCCAGCAGGAGGTGCCATGCGTATTGGGTATATTTCCAGCTATCCTCCCATCGAGTGCGGCATAGCCACCTACTCATCCTATTTGATTGACGCTTTGCGGGAGCAAGGGGCCGATGTTTACGTGGTCAGCCACATGGGCGCGAGTGGAACTCAAGTCTTTCCGGCATTCAATGAGAATGATTTGGACGACAAGGCCTATACCGTCGCGCTGCGGTTCACCCCCGACATCGTCCACATTCAGCACGAATTCGGTCTTTACGGGCCCCATTATGGGGTGAATATCTTGCCGGTCATTGTCAAATTTCGCTTGATCGGCGTGCCGGTGGTGACCACGCTGCATACGGTTTACGAACAACCGGAGCGGAGCCATTTGCTGTTGATTGAGAATATTCTCGCCAATTCCAGTCGGATTATCGTGCATCAGGACTATCAACGGGAAAGCTTGCGTCGCCATTTCCCGGAGAACCTGACGCAAAAAGTGACGGTGATTCCTCATGGGGCAAGAGTGGTGGCACCCATCCCCGATGCCAAGAACAAATTGGGACTGCCGGCGGATAAGAAGATTATCTTGATGATTGGCTATTTTCGTCCGAGCAAAAATTTTGAATTGATTATCGATCAATTGCCGGAAATTCTAAAAAAATACCCGGATGCCCTCTTGGTGTTGGCCGGCAAAATCCGTAACCAAGAGTATTCACAATATCAGCATGTGCTATTTGACCGTATCCGCCAATCGCCGGTAAAGGATCACATTCGCGTGATTCTCGGACAACTGTCCCAGCAAACCTTCGACACCATTTTATCCGCTGCGGATGTGGTTGTGCTGCCTTATAAACTCAGCTCCCAAAGCGGTATTCTGGCTCACTGCATGGCATTTGGACGGCCCGTCGTCACCAGCGCCAGCAAGGCGATGACGCAATTAATCGAGGAATCTGGCGCTGGCGTGATTGTGCCTTCGGAACCAGAATTCAGTAATGCCATAGCATCGCTTTTGGCCGATGAACAACGGGCCCGGCAAATGTCTGAAAGCGCCCGTGAATATGTGCGAAGTAAACTGGCCTGGCCCAAGATTGCCGCCGCCCACAGGCAAGTCTATGAAAGTTTGCATAATATTCCCGATATTGGATCTCAGGTAATCGTGGTGGATTAAGGAGAAGAACGATGAAAAAGCTGCATCCTTTTACGCGCTACCCGGGCAATCCCATTCTCACTCGGGAAGATATTCCCTATTGGAGCAATACGGTATTCAATGCCGCGGCCTGTAAATTTGGGAACCAATATTTACTATTACTGCGGGTGGAAGACCTCAATGGCCACAGTCACTTAACCCTGGCCCGTTCTCAAGACGGTTACCAATTTAAGGTGGATGAGAAGCCCTGGATCACCCCGTCCACTGCTCCTGACTATGAAGTTTATGAGCGCTACGGGATTGAAGATCCCAGAATTACCTATGTGCCGGAAGACGATAGCTATTACATCACCTATACCGCCTTTGGTCCCCATGGTCCCCGGGTGGGCATTGGCAAAACCCGGGATTTCAAAAGCTTCGAGCGAATCGCCCTGATTACCGAAGTGCCCAACAAAGATGCCATCTTGTTCCCGGATAAATTCAACAATCAATACGTAATGCTGGATCGTCCGGGCGGATTTGCCGGTTCCACGGGCGCGATCTGGGTGCAATATTCTCCGGATTTGGTTTACTGGGGGCGGGCCCAGGCGATGCTGGCACCCCAACCAGGTTGGGGCAATTCCAAACTGGGCAGCTCCACGCCGCCCATCAAGACCGAAGCCGGCTGGCTGGTCCTTTATCACGGGGTTCGTGAAACCCCCAGTGGCCGCATTTACCGTGTAGGCGCCATGTTATTGGACCTCGAAAACCCAGCGCAAGTTATCGGTTATACCCCCAACTTTATTTTCGGTCCGGAAGAACTTTACGAGCGGGTCGGCGATGTTCCCAATGTTGTCTTCCCCTGTGGGGTGATTGTGGAAGATGGCCACATTAAAATGTATTACGGCGCCGCCGACAGCGCCATTGCCTTGGCTCAGGCCCGTTTGGAAGATATTTTGGAACTGTGTTTTATGACTAAAAGCACGGAGACCCATATCCGTTTTCAGTAATTATTCCTTCATGGTGGAAGAATAAGGATAAGAAGCGTCACATTTTTGTTTATCAATAAATGTGACGCTTTTTACCTCATTTAGATGTTTGTGGGCAGGCGCGGCCTGACACACGATTAAAATGACGGCAGTAGGTACGGCATAACGTATATTTAATAAATCTGAATATTTCGGAAAAAAATCGTATTGCCTATTGACAAGAGGCGGTCATATAGATGTTATATGATAAATTCTTTACCATCTCTGAACAGCTTAATTAAAGAGTTAATGAACAGGCCTGAATCTTCGCCATTGATTGAAAAAATACCTTCTAAATGTAACTTCCCAGGGAATTCCCCCGATGATTCAGTGGCAAAGATAAACTGACAAGCCCCTGTTTCTTTTACCTCAATAACGGCATTGAATCTAAATCCACCTTGTAGTTCTACAGATCCTGTTCTTTCTTTATTTAGGGTTTCCAACCGAACAATAATCTCATCTAATTTATCAAAATAGATATCATCAACTTCTATTTTACAACCTTCGTAATTTAGTTTGACGATGAAATGTGGCGTGTCTGTGACTTCCGGCCAATATTCTTTTTTGATGCTGAGAGTATTTTTCATCATTTCATATGATCAAGCTCACTGGCGCCAATGGAGTGCAGCGGAATTGGCGTCCACTACAACGCCTTGGTACGCCCGGCATGGGCCTGAACTGATGGGGTGCAAGTCCCCTGTAGGAGTACCTGTCATGTTCACGATGTGGACCACTATAACTACTAGCCGGCGGCAAGGGCAAACCCGCGAGTGTCTGTCTGAAGGAAGCCCGAGTGCAAACGTGCGAGCCGACGGACAGACAAAATCGCCGGGAGCCATTTTGAACAGCCATAGGCTGGCCAAAAGGGCGACCTGTAGGGAAGTAGGTCGTAATATGTGCACCAAGGTCCGCAACTTCCTGGCCCTGGGAACGGGCAAACGCCAAGCCATCCTGACTACCATGAGCAGCAAAGGCTACTGGCATCTGTCCAGGACCCTGGCAACCCAGACAGGCATGACCACTGACAGGCTCAAACGCCAAGGGCTTGATCTCCGTGCGTGACCTCTGGTTGAAAGCGCATGGGTATGTCTGATATCGTCTTGTGCTCCCTTCTTGTGAACCGCTTGAGTAGCGGACCCGCATGCTAGGTGGTGTGGGGAAGGCGAGTTAGAGCCCCACCCGTACCCGATTATGCGTTAATGTGGCTGACCCACCCATTCGTCGCCTTGTTTTGGCAAATATGGCCAATCGGTCTTATTCTCAAGCTGGTCTCGTGCCTTAGCGTACTCGTTCTCGGTCAAAATTACGCCTACGAGATCGTTACCGCCATTTATCGCATACAAGCGTATATCCGATTCTTGTAACTGCGAATTCACAATATCGAATAACGCAACTGTGGCATTTGCCCAACTATCTTTATCATCGATATCTGCATATATACAGTATGTTTTTCCACCATAGTTTACGTGATACGTCCCATTCTCGTTATCAATAATTTCTTCTATCGGGGATAGATCGATACCACGTTTCTGGAATTCAGCTTTAATTTCTTCGTAGGCTCGCGCAATACCCTGTTCCGCTAAGTCCTCGGCATCGAGAAATAGCATTTCATCGTAATTGATCAGGTCTTCCGAGCTCATATCGAACCTCGTCGTTTCCTATTACGCATAACGTTGCAAATCACCGGCGGCAAAAAACAGAGCGGGTAACGAGCGGCGCTTTTTGGCGTCTGAGTGAATTCGCTTTGTTATACGATTTATTCATCTTGTTGCCTTCCAGATTTTAAAAGGTACCCACACAATAGCTCTTGCAAATAAATATATTAGCGTGACAGGAAAAAATATGATGGCAAGAATAATCCATGCCTTTTCCATTGGGCTGGCTTCATCAACTACTTCACCATCTTCTTCACTCCACTCTTCGCCTTCATAGAACAGCTTTCCATCGAATTGGCCTTTCACCTTAATCAGAGCAGAAAACACCGAATCGGGAATATTTCCTTCGCATCGTATCTCATGAGCAGATTCATCGTAAAAAATCATGAATTCGTGTTCTGCAGATTTATTGTAACCGCGCCTATCTGCAGTCTTCATTTCTTTTCGAAACTCAGCACAAGCCTCTTCATAGTGTGAAGGCACTTTAATGGATATGACTTGACTCATATATCTAGTTTACGCATAACGCCAACATCAGCACAAGCAAAAAGATGTGCAACTTTTGTCCGTCCACTGGTGCTATTTATTAAGTTCTTCTGTGTCATTAGACAATTTACCGCGTTTCATGAAAACCGATAGCGTAATCTTTGCTTGTTTTTTAAATAAAGGCCACCATGGCATTTTAAATATTTCATTAATGTCGTAAGTTATATTTGGTAAGTTTTTACATGCATAGTTAATAATAGCTTCAAATGCTAATGCTGCTTGTAATTCTTCTTCTGTATAGGTAGGAGGTGAGTACCAACCTTTAACATAACCATCCATATCAAATGAATCAGACCATTGCTCAATTAATTCGATGGGTACTTGAGCAATTGGCGCATTTTTTTGATATTCCAATAATCTTTCTTCGGAACATGCATATTCCAAATACTCAATAAGATGATTCCTTATCCTTTGAGATATTACGATGTCTGATTCTTTTTCCATATGAACTTAATGCCTGAGTTAACTTGACAAAAAAAGCAGAGTGCAGCAAAGCGCAACGCCGCTTTTTGTGATCAGGTGGAATGATTTGTTGGAGGAAGCTACTTCGCGGCAGAAGCGGCTTCCTCCAACAAACGGTTCAGGTCGTGGCTCGCTCAGCGATCACGACCTAACCTTATCCGTTATGTGAAGGTTTTTACGATTAAGCCTTTATTATCATGCATCTCTTCAATCCACCATTGATCCATAGGATCATTCTCAGTAAAAGTCATGTGTGATGCCATATCCGTCAAAAGCTCTGAGTCCGGTTTAAGAGCTTTTCTAATGAATTCTTCAACGCTTGAGCCGTATTCCTTAAATTCATAACCATCGTGCTCAAACTCAAAAACATGGCCTTTCTTATCGCCACTGAGCGGGACTAATAAATAGTTACCAGACTCAGGTATCTCACCAATAGCGATACAGTTACCAACCCAATAGGGTAGCCACTCGGGATTATCATCAGTGACATCTTCCATCCAGTTATTAAAACATTCCAATAAACCGCCCCATTCTTCAGGCTTGGCAATATAAAATGCAGCATCCCCGCTTTTTTCATCATAATAAAGAGTCAGGCTGCCAAAAGTACTATAGAAATCTCGTAAATCCCCAATATCAAGAACACAAGAAGTATACCCAGGTTTTTGATAAACATGTTTAAAGTTGATATGTTTATTTTCATTATGGTGTGAACGCCCACGACAATAAAATATTCCCGTATGCTTTTCTATCAATTGTCTTAATTCAGCAAGTATCATGGCTTATCTTGTTTTTCTATATCAAATAACCTTATTCGTTAGGCAACATACTCGAGTAATTTAAACTTTTCAATGTTCTGATCTCTCCAGATCTCCAGAAGCGCATCAACGCTTTTTACTTCCGAATTTGGCTTAGGTAATTGAGTTAGTGCTTGAAGTATTTGACTATTCCCTGCCGAGTCGGTTTTCATCTCAAAAAAACTTTCTGCTTCACTCGCATCAAGATATTGCTGACAGGCCCTTTTATGTAACCGTATTTCTTCTTTTTCGTCATCACCGATTTCTTCATCTTCCTCCTCATCATTTACCAGGTCACTACATATCCACCAGGCACGATTACGCTTCCCACCTTCAGCAAAGGCAATGGCACTTTCCAAGGAGGAAAACCCTTTATTGTTATGCTGTGATACAATTTCGAATATATACTCAGGTATCGTGCTAACCGCGCTGAACCACGGCCTTATTGTCTTATTGTATGCATTTATAACACTCTCTATGGCTAATTTTGCCTGCTCTTCCTCAAATCCGCACCACTCAGTTTCATCCCCATTAAGACGATTATCTGACAAACGGTTACCAACTGTATATGAGTTAATATCTAAAAACGGATATGCAATCAAATTTTTGTAGTAGTGAATATGAAAACACTTGTCTCCGTACTGGCTTACTTGAAATGAAATTGTGTCAACAAAGGGTCCTTTCACCCGCATAAAAACCTTTGGTTTATATAGTGCGAATCCGTCTTTATCCACGACAGTCAGGAGAAGCTGCTTTATATATTTATTTAGATAATCAGGATTTCTAGCCATGTTTTTCTAATACGCCTAATGCTTATGCTCACCTGACGCTTTGAAGCAAAACGGAAAGTAATCAGGTGCAGCATTATGATACTTATTCATGACCGCCTCCTCTGGTAAATGGGCTTAGTGGACTGGCCACTATCCAAGCTTCGAATGAAGTGTACGATGTCAATGCATCAAACAAAGGAGGCGATCGGATGAGATTCTACACCCAACTCCATTAATATTTCTTTAGCGTTGATTTGCATACCAAAGCCCTGTACTTTTTCCGATCCACGTGCGCAAGAATATCAAGGTTGATCTGTCGGTGGCCGATCACCTGCAACATGAAATCACGCAGCTGGAAAACTACATCATCCGCAAAACCAAAGTGTTTGATCAGCGTGTAAACCTCCCCTGTTGCACACCCTTCAGGCAGCTTGCTGTCCAATTGATCCTGTCAAATCTGTGTGCGCAGGCGCAGCCTGACACACAATTAAAATGACGGCAGTAGGAACAGCATAACGTATATTTAATAAATCTGAATATTTCGGAAAAAATCGTTTTACCTATTGACAAGAGGCGGTCATATAGATGTCTAGGACTCGTGTTCTTCGTTACTCTTTCTCTCCTTCTGTGTCGCGGTGATCTTTTTTACTCTACCACCAAGCTCACGCTGCTTCGGAACAAATCTCTCCGCCCAGTCATTGATACACTTTAAAAGTGAACCCACAATATCGCCCGTTAGGATTCCAGAACGTTCCAACTCTTCAGCGAATAGACTTTCGTCAACTCCCTTTTTAAATCTATGTGCGACATATCCCAAGACAGCCCCACCAAGAAAAACGCCTAGGGTGATAGACCCAGCCTCAACGGACTTAATCCCGATATACATAAAGTCAGGCTTGGGCCTACCCCAGTATGGGAAGAAATGTAGAATCCTTTGGCGTAGAATCCAAAAGTCTGGTCCTAAATGGTCGAGATATTCGAATTCAATAATCCTATCTATTGACCCTAGGATTTCGTCAAGATCAAAGCGCGTAATGAATTCATCGTACTCGATGGTGATGATGAATTCGGCTTCGTCGTTGCTTCCAGATTCTCTATCTCTTTGATCCATGATTGAGTCCTAATGACAAGCTCAGCGGCGCACGTATTTGGCGTGTCCGCTGAAGCCGCATGTTAGAAAGTGCTAACGAAATTCTACAGACATATACCATCCCATTTCGCTCTATCAATTTCATCCTCCGTGGGCTCTCTCCCAAGCTTCTCTCGTAGACTGACTTTTATTCTTTCCTTTCTTGCCCTCATTTCTTCTTGGCTTGACCGATCCTTTTCGTTTTTCTTAATATATTTCTTAGTGTTTGGATTTTCTACCTTTTCTTGTTCTTCTTTTATCAGAGTCTTATATAAAGCCAACTCATCCCTCAAAGCTTGAACACGAAATTCAATATAAAAAGCTTTTGCCTTTTCTTCATTACCGCTGCTCTTAGAAAATGCTTTAGCCCACAATCCGTCTCTTCGTATTCCATGTTCCAATTCGCGGAGAGCTTCTGCGTAAAGCTCTTCCTCAAGTAATTTCGCGGATATCCGGCTCTTCATGTATAAATCAAATATAGACATTTCTAACAAACCCTATTTATTTCTTCTAGCATATAAGCATTGTATCTGCCGTGCTGTACACGGCAGATACAATGCTTATATGCTAGGCGGATTCCGTCTACATCAATATATCAAGATACAAGGGTAAAACTATCACAGTTAATAATATCCTCGCAACTTAAAGAGCGTCGCTAGCAGCACCAAGTTGGGTTTTGCAATTAAGTATCCGCTTTTTGATTTTTTTCTGCCCACTGGGTAATAACGGGATAGCAAATCCTTGTTAATTTACCGTGAGGTGAAAGTGCCGGTGGCATAAGCGGTGATTGCATGATTTGATTTCCGTATGGGTACGCCCTTTCCTGGCTGTAGGCGTATCATTCCCATGGGTATTGGGTGGTGCGCGGCGGAAGTGATGCTGATAAGCCAAGTATTTGCATTAACTTGCCTGTGGGGCTTAATTGTCTAGCCTCTCATAAAGGTATTTCAGTGATGCCAAAGGATCAACTGATTCTCCAGCGGTACAAAAACATCAGGATGATGTGGCACGATTCTCACGGTATAGTGCTCTGGCGGGCGCGAGGCCGGAGCCTCTCCCGCATAGAGAAAGCCGCCCATGGCGCCCAGGAGGGGGTGTTGCATTTGCATTGGTTGGCGCCAAGGAGAATCTTCGGGATTCAATGGATCAGCGTAGATTTCCACGCGCACGGATTGCGGATTGATGCTTCCGAAATAGACCGGGATGCTTAAGCGGTGAACCTGATTTGCCGTGTCAATGGCGAGTTCGCCGAAGTGGAGGGTATGCCACTGGCTTTGTAGTTGTTTACGCCAATTCATAATCGCCTTTGCCAAAGCCTGGTTGTCGGCGTCGCGCCGCGCCAATGCTTTGGATTGCGGCAGGTAATATTGATCGGTGTATTGCCGCACCATGCGGTTGGCGGAAAAAAATGGCGTCAGTTTGGCCATGCTTTCGCGCATTTTCGCCACCCAGCGGGGTGGTAACCCCCGGTTGTTCCGCTCATAAAATTCAGGGACGACTTCCCGTTCCAAAATATCGTAAAGTTGATTGGCCTCAAATCTGTCCCAGTCGGGATCGGCATCGTGTTCGGCGCCATCGCCAATGGCCCAGCCCACGGTGGGGTCATAAGCTTCCGCCCACCAGCCATCCAGTTCGGAAATGTTCAAGCCGCCATTGACCAGCACCTTCATTCCGGAGGTGCCGCATGCCTCCCAGGGTCGTCTTGGCGTATTGATCCAGGCATCGACGCCTTCCACCAATTGCTCGGCCATTTGCATGTCGTAATCGGGCAGGAAGACTAGCCGGCCGGCAATTTCAGGATGCCTGCGGATGAAATCAATCCATGCCCGTATCATCGCCTGTCCTTCCAGATCCTCCGGATGGGCTTTGCCGGCCAAGACCAACTGGACCGGATGGAGCGGGTCAGAAAGGAGACGGGTTAGCCGCTCTGGTTGCATTAACAGCAGGTTGGGCCGCTTGTAGCCAGTAAACCGGCGTGCAAATCCCAAAGTTAGAATATTAGGGTCCAAAAGTTCGACTTCCTGGGGGAGATAATTAAACGAGGTGGGCCGCTGCTGTCTGAACTCCCGGACAAAAGACACCAAACGGCGACGATTGGCGGCTCTAAATTCCCATAACTCCTCGGCGCTTACTTTGCGAATCCGGTCGCCAATCTGGCAGGGATCGCAAGTCCAGCGTTCCGCACCGCAAGTGGCGGTCCACAGTCGGTCCGCGCCTGGCGAGTCCCAGGAGGGCGTATGCACACCATTGGTCACATGGCCGACGGGTACTTCCGCTTCCGGCCAGCGTGGGAAAAGGGGCGTGAAAATATGGCGGCTGACCTGGCCGTGAAGACGACTGACTGCGTTGACCGCGCCACTGCCACGGATAGCCAAATAGGCCATATTGAAGGATTCGCCAGGGTGATTGGGGTCCGCTCGTCCCAGGGCGAGAAGGTCATCCAGGGAGATCCCCAGCAAATCGCAATAAAAGCCTAAATACCGTTCAATCAAGGTGGGAGAAAAGCGGTCAAATCCAGCCGCCACCGGTGTATGGGTGGTAAACAGATTGCCGGCCCGAGTAACCGTCAATGCCAGCTCAAAATCTACCTGGTGCCTGGTCATATAACTACGCGCCCGTTCCAGTACCGCAAAGGCGGCGTGGCCTTCGTTGAGGTGGCAAATGGTCGGCTGGATTTCCAATCTTTCCAACAATTGCCAGCCGACAATCCCCAGCAGCATTTCCTGCTGCAGGCGAAGTTCGGTGCCGCCGCCATAAAGACGGTCGGTGATGCAACGGTCCGCAGGTGGATTGGCGGGATCATTCAGATCCAGCAGATATAGCCAGGCTCTTCCCACCTGTGCCTGCCAGACCCTGACCCACAAATCAAAGCCATTGAAGCGGTAACGCATCCGCAGGATTTGGCCGTCATTGGTTCGTACCGGCGTAATCGGCAGCTCCCAGGGATTATTATTTGGATAAACCGCTACCTGTTGGCCCTGTTCATCGAGAATCTGGCGGAAATAGCCTTCCTGATAAAGCAGTCCGATGCCAATGACTGGCACTCCCAGGTCACTGCAAGTTTTGAGGAAATCCCCCGACAAAACCCCCAGCCCACCGGAATAAAGGGGGAGCGCTTCGGTCAGGCCATACTCCATGCTGAAGTAGGCGATAGTTTCCAAAGGGGCATCTTTTTTATATGCTTGAAACCAGGTGGACTTTTCCAGGTAAGTACGGCGTTCTTTGGCCAATTCCTGAAGTTTTTGGCAAAAGGCCTTATCTTGCGCCAGGGCTTGCAGGCGGGTAGGGGAAACGCTTTGTAAAATTAGCCAGGGGTTCCCTGTGCGCTTCCATAGTTCCGGGTCCAGCGTCTCCCAAAGCACATCACTGACATGACTCCACGACCAGCGCAGATCCAGGGCAAGCGGGATCAGATCCGATAAGGGTTCTGGAATAGACAGGAAACTGGGAGGGTGGAAATGCGTTTGCAAGGGCTTGTCTCCATCAACAGTTTCAAGAATTGTACTGGGAAAGCTGCGGGATAATGGGATTTTTTTATCTGGCAGGCAGTAACATTGTTTTGTTCCAAAAGGGGTTTAAAACAGGCTTTTTTTTCAAAACGAAGGGAGTGTGGTGACCAATGCGAATGGTCTGCGGGCATTTGCTCTGTGGCGTGATTGAGCAAAATGTGATTTATCATTTGATGAAGGCGGCGAATGTACCCGGCAAAAACCAGGCGATTGCTGAATAATTCAGCATTTCCCAGGTCACGCGGTTCTTTTGCTTGCTCTTCAATGACACCCTTGGTAGGGTTGAGTTTAAACAGCAGTAGTCTAGATTTTTAGGTCTCGAGGCAGGAGAGCTCGGTGGCGGATATCAGCACAGCTAGCATTGTACAAGAGGCTATCAGAGCTCACGGCAACAGAGCGGAGCATTTGCTGGCTGTCCTTAGGTCTATCCAGAAAGCTTGTCACTATCTGCCGCGCCAGGCGCTCCAACTTGTCGCTGATCATTTCGATCTCCCCCTGGCGCGGGTGGAAGGCGTCGCCGAGTTTTATAGCTTCCTGCATACCCAGCCCCGGGGCGAGTATGACATCTATTTCAGTGACTGCGTCATCGACGTTTTCCATGGCTTTGAAGGTCTGATGCAGCGCCTGTGCAACCGCTTGGGGGTTCAGCCTGGCCAGGTGCGGGGCGACGGACGGGTATCCATTGATACTACCTCTTGTACCGGTTTGTGTGACCAGGGGCCGGCGTTGTTGATCAATGGCTCACCTATTCCCCGTCTGACGCCAACGCTTATCGATACTATCGCCAATCACATCGAACGGCGTGTGCCATTATCTCAATGGCCTGCTGAATGGTTTGTCATTGAAGACAATTTTCAGCGCCGTGATCTGCTGCTCAGCACCCGGTGGCAATCTGGGATGGGCCTCAAGAGTGCTTTGCGCCATGGCGCTGAATGGCTGTTGCATGAACTGGATCTTTCCGGTCTGCGTGGCCGCGGCGGAGCGGGATTTCCTACCGCAAAAAAATGGCGGTTTTGCCGTGAGACTCCAGGCGATCACTATATCGTTTGTAATGCGGATGAAGGCGAACCGGGTACTTTCAAGGACCGGGAACTGCTCAAGCATTATGCCGATCAAGTGTTTGAAGGGATGACCCTGGCTGCCTTTGTTACCGGCGCCCGGCAAGGATTTCTTTATCTGCGGGGGGAATACGAATACCTGCTGCCCCATTTACAAGTAACCCTGCGCCAGCGCCGTCGCCGCGGACTGCTGGGACGGAATATTTGCGGTTTAATGGATTTCCATTTCGACATGGACATAGTGCTCGGCGCCGGCGCTTATATCTGCGGCGAGGAATCGGCTTTATTAAATTCCATCGAGGGCGTGCGGCCCCATCCCCGTAACCGCCCCCCATATCCGGTCACCTGTGGGCTATGGCAACAGCCTACTGTGATCAACAATGTGGAAAGCTTTGCCGCAGCCAGTCTTATTACTGTGCATGGTGGCGCTTGGTTCGCAGAAATCGGTACGGAAAAATCCAAAGGCACCAAGTCGCTTTCGATTAGCGGCGATTGTGATCGGCCCGGCATCTATGAAGTACCGTTTGGTGTCACCGTGGCCGAGGTTCTGGAACTGTGCGGGGCCAGTGAAACCTTGGGGGTGCAGGTGGGTGGTCCGGCGGGGACTTTCGTTCATCCACCGGAATACGGCCGCCGCATAGCTTATGAAGAGTTGGGTACGGGCGGTTCTTTCATGGTATTTGGCGCCGACCGGGATCTGATTGATATTGTCACCCGCTTCGCCGGTTTTTTTGCCCACGAAACCTGTGGCTTTTGCACCCCCTGCCGGATAGGCACATCCTTGCAGTTGAAATTGATGGAAAAAATCCGCCGCGGCTGGGCCACGGCTGGCGATATCCAAGAACTGGAAAAGCTGGGACAATTGCTCGAGGCCAGCCACTGTGGCTTGGGTCATACCGCCCATAATCCGGTGCGGCACACCCTGGCCCGCTATGCCGATTATTACCAGGCCAGGCTCAAGGATCTGGATTACTCCCCGGGTTTTGATCTCGATGCCGAACTGGAAACCGCCCGCCAGTTGACGGGAAGGTTTGGCGATCATATTAAACAGGTGTAAATAATGCCTACATTAATTATCGATGGACAAACCATTGATTTCGAGCCAGACCAGACCATCATCGAGGCAGCCATGGCTGCTGGCATTTACATTCCCCATCTGTGCTGGCATCCTGAGTTTCCACCCCACGGCAGTTGCAAGTTGTGCAGTGTCAAGGTCAATGGCCGGCTCTGTTCTGCCTGCTCCTTTCCCGCCGCTGAAGGGCAGGAGGTCGTGGCCAATTCGGAAGAACTGCGCCAATTGCGTTTGGCGCTTACTCAAATGTTATTCGTGGAAGGCAATCACTTTTGTCCTTCGTGCGAGAAAAGCGGCCAGTGTGAACTCCAGGCGATGGGCTATTACGTTGGCATGACCGACAATCATTATCCCCATTTCTTTCCTATACGCGAGATTGACGCTTCTCATCCCCATGTACTCCTTGACCGCGACCGCTGTATTTTCTGCGAGCTATGCGTGCGCGCCAGCCAGGCCGAGGGCAAGAATGTTTTTGAACTGGCCGAGCGCGGCATTCATACCCGCCTGGTGGTCAATTCGCCTACGGGCAAGCTGGGGGACAGCGATCTGGATGTCAACGACCGCGCCGCCCATATCTGCCCGGTGGGCGCGATTATTATCAAGGAAACCGCTTTCCGAACGCCCATTGGCCAGCGTAAATACGACCACAAGACGATTGCCCAGGTCAGTCTGGCGGAAGAGGCGCCGTTGGTGAGGAAGCGGAATGACTGAAAAGATTCGCATTGCCACCACCTCTCTGGCTGGTTGTTTCGGTTGCCATATGTCGTTCATGGACATTGATGAGCGCTTGCTTGATCTGGCCGAAATTGCCGATTTCGACCGCTCGCCTTTGAGTGATATCAAGCACTGCGAGGGCTGTGACATCGGCATTGTCGAGGGTGGGGTATGTAACGCCGAGAATGTCGAGGTGCTTCGGGAATTCCGCAAGAACTGTAAGATTCTGGTGGCCATCGGCGCCTGCGCTATCAACGGCGGCATTCCCGCTCTGCGTAACCGTTATGATCTGGGCGATTGCCTGGAAGAAGCCTTTCTCACCGGAATCGGCGTGACTGATCCCAAAGTGCCCGGTGATCCGGAGCTACCGTTGCTGCTTGACAAGGTCCACCCGATTCACGAGGTGGTGAAAGTGGATTACTCCATTCCCGGTTGCCCACCGTCGGCCGACACCATTTGGGCTGCCTTGACCGCTCTGATCGAAGGCAACGTGCCGCAACTGCCTTATGAACTGATTCGTTATGACTAAGGAACGTTACCGGTATCTGGAGTCTGCCGGAAATCCGCAAAACCTGCGCCGGGTTGCGATCGATCCTGTGACCCGGGTGGAAGGGCACGGTAAAGTGACCTTGCTGCTCGACGAGGACAACCGCGTGTGTCAGGCGCGGCTGCATATTGTCGAGTTCCGCGGCTTTGAGAAGTTTATTCAGGGACGGCCTTACTGGGAGGTGCCGGTGCTGGTGCAGCGCCTGTGCGGCATCTGCCCGGTCAGCCACCTGCTCGCCGGGGCCAAGGCGGTGGACGGCTTGGTAGGAGTGGATCGCATCCCTCCCAGCGCTGAAAAGCTACGCCGACTGCTCCATTACGGTCAAGTACTCCAGTCCCACGCCCTGCATTTTTTCCATCTGGCTTCGCCGGATTTGCTGTTTGGCTTCGACAGCGAGGCGGAGAAACGTAACATTCTAGAACTGCTACGTTCGGAGCGATTCCGTGACATTGCCCTGGAAGGCGTCAAACTGCGCAAGTTTGGGCAGGAGGTTATCCAGGCAGTGATCGGCAAGCGCATTCACGGGGTTGGTCCGATTCCCGGCGGCATGAACAAGCATTTATCTACACAAGACCAGGATTATCTGGCGCCGCAATTGGATGAAGTGATTCACTGGGCCCGGCATGGCCTTGAATTGATTCGCAGCATCTATCTCGCCAATGCCGACTATCACCAGCGCTTTGCGGTTATCCATTCTCATTTCATGGCGCTGGTGACTCCGGAAGGGGGGCATGAACTCTACGATGGCCGGATCCGGGTCAAGGGCGAGGATGGCCAAATTTTGTTCGACCAGCTAAACGACCAGGACTATACCAATTATATTCACGAACAAGTCAAATCCTGGAGCTACATGAAATTCCCCTATCTGGCTGCCCTGGGTCCGGAGGAGGGTTGGTACCGGGTCGGGCCACTGGCACGGATCAATACCTGTAACTTCATCGATACCCCACTGGCCGAGCAAGCGCGGCAGCAATTTATGGAGTTGGATCATGGATTGCCGGTTCAGGCTTCTTTAGCTTTTCACTGGGCGCGGATGATTGAGATTCTTCACTGTGCCGAGAAAATCCGCGATCTTTTGGCCGATTCCCAGCTTTATGCAGGCGAGCTGGAAGCCAAAGGCAATAGATGTCATGAAGGCATCGGGGTAATCGAAGCCCCGAGGGGAGTGCTGATACATCATTATCAAATCGATGACGATGGTCTGGTGACCAAAGCTAATCTGATTGTCTCCACCACTCACAACAACACAGCCATGAACGAATCCATTCGTCAGGTGGCGGCGGAGTACCTGGATGGGCATCAGCTGACCGAACCGCTCCTCAATCGCATCGAGATCGCCATCCGGGCTTACGATCCTTGTTTGTCATGCGCCACCCATGCCATTGGCAAGATGCCGTTGCAGGTTGAACTGGTAGATGCAGCAGGGGAGACTGTACAGCGACTGATCCGTGATGCTGATGGTAGTGTGCGGTAATTTATACAGTTACCCGGTCTTGAATGATTCACATTTTCCTCAAGCTTTTCGTGCTACACTATTCTCGTGTGGCACGAAAAGCTTGGGGAAAATATGAGTAATCTAACCATTCAGATTGATCGTGAAGTTTTGCGCTATGCGCGTCTTCGTGCGTTGAAGGAAGGTACGTCCGTAAATGCGGTGCTGCGGGAATATCTTGAAAACTATGCCGGGGTTCATAATAAACGCCTGGAGGCGGCCGCGGATTTATTGGGTTTGGCCAAAAAAACCCAATCCCGAAGCGGCGGGCATCGATGGCGGCGGGATGAACTACACCAGCGCTGATGGAATTAGCTTTTTTTGACACCAACATTCTTGTTTATCTGTTTGACGCTGATTACCCGGAAAAGCAGCGTCAAACGGAAGTTCTTGTTTCAGAGGCGATGGCTAATGGCAGCCTGATGATAAGTACGCAGGTACTGCAAGAATTTTATGTCATCACTACCCGCAAGTTAGAGGTGCCATTAACATCAGAACAAGCAGAACAGGCAATCCGTGATTTGTTGGCATTCACAGTTGTTTCCGTTGGCGGAGAAATGGTGTTAGACGCTATCCAGCTCTGCCGCCGTTATGAACTGTCTTTCTGGGATAGCTTGATTATCCAGGCTGCGTTGGAAGGCGGCGCAGGAATACTGTACAGCGAAGACTTGCAAAATAATCAACGGTTTGGGGCATTGCGTATTGTCAATTCCTTTGACAAGCCGAATCATTGATGTTCCAAAAGAGAAAATGAGGAACAAGGTGTTGGTACTGGGATTTGGCAACCCCGGCCGTGGTGACGATGGGTTAGGACCCTTGCTGGTGGAACAGCTCGAAGAACGGGTGGATGCCGACGTGACCCTATTGACAACCATGCAGCTTCAGCCGGAGCATATTTTTGACCTCGACCACCATGAACAAGTGCTGCTGGTGGATGCCGGCTTGAACACGCCGGCGCCGTTTGCTTTCGAGCCATTACAACCCTGTCATGATTCATGCGCCTTTTCCCATGCCCTCAGTCCCTGGACCTTGTTGGCCGTTTACCGTGATACACTAAAAAAAACATCCCCTCCTGCGCATCTTCTTACCATCCGTGGTCAGAACTTTGAGTTGGGAGAATCTCTTTCACCCCAGGCCCATGAACATTTGTGTCAGGCACTCTCTTTTGTTGAATCTTGGTTAGCCAATGCACGAGTTGTCGCTGGCTGAAAATCTGCGCGAAATCATCGAAGCCGAGGCCGGTCGTCAGGGGTTTGGGCAGGTGAAAAAAGTATGTCTGCAGATTGGCAAGTTATCCTGTGTCATGCCATCGGCTATGCGGTTCTGTTTCGATGAGGTCATGCGCGGGAGCATGGCGGAAGGGGCTGTCTTGGAGATAGAAGAGGTCGAGGGAAAAGGATTTTGCCCTGTTTGCCGAACAACGGTATCAATGGAAGCGTTGTATGATTTATGTCCTGAATGTCAAAAGCCAATGGACGTAATTCAGGGGTTGGAGATACGGATTCAGGCGTTGGAGGTTGTGGGATGATTCATCAACGCTCATGAAAGGTATTTCCCGGTGATTCACCGCAGAGACGCAGAGGGCGCAGAGAATTTTTGATTTTTATGTCATTGCAAACGTATTCAAGAAATAACAAATGTATCAGCTCTATTTGCTCTTAATTTTTCTTTAAAAAACTCCGCGCCCTCTGCGTCTCTGCGGTGAAAATTATCGTTTCCAGGGGCATTTTAATATAAACCCAAATTCAGGGGGGAGAGCGATGTCAATTGAAAACTCAAAAATCATTTGGACCAAGGTTGACGAGGCGCCGGCCTTGGCGACTTATTCCTTGCTCCCCATCGTTAAGGCCTTTGTATCGGCCGCGGGAGTAACTTTGGATACCCGGGACATTTCTCTTGCTGGCAGGATTTTGGCCAAATTTCCCGAGAGACTGACCTGGCAGCAGCGTGTCAATGATGATTTGACCGAGTTGGGGGAGCTGGTGAAAAGACCCGAGGCCAATATTATCAAACTTCCCAATATCAGCGCTTCTGTGGTTCAGCTCAAGGCGGCTATCAAGGAACTTCAGGAAAAAGGCTATGATTTGCCGGACTATCCGGAAAATCCCGCCACGCAAGAAGAAATGGACTACCGGGCCCGTTATGACCAGGTCAAGGGAAGCGCGGTCAACCCGGTTCTAAGGCAGGGGAACTCCGACCGCCGGATTCCGCCATCGGTGAAAGAATATGCCCGCAAACACCCACATCCCATGGGGCCTTGGACACCAGATAACCAGGCCCATGTCTCCTGCATGACGGGCGGCGATTTTCGCCACAATGAAAAATCCACTACCATCGGCTCGCAAGAGGCGGGTAATTGCCGCCTCGAAATGCACGGCGATGACGGCGCGGTAACGGTGCTCAAGGATAACATCCCTTTGCTTGAAGGCGAGGTGATTGATATTACTGGAATGCGCCGGGACGCCTTGCGAACCTTCCTTGCCGGGCAAATAGAAGATGCCAAAGCCAAAGATGTGCTGTTTAGTGTTCATCTCAAGGCCACCATGATGAAAGTCAGCGATCCCATCATTTTTGGTCATGTGGTGTCGGTTTTCTTTGAGGATGTGTTCAAGAAACACGCCCAGACCTTCAAGGAACTGGGGGTGAATCCCAATAACGGCTTGGCGGAACTGTATAACAAACTTGCCAAGTTGCCGGCGGAGAAAAGAGCCGAAATCGAAGCCGATATCCAGTCCGTTTATGCCAAGCGCCCCAAATTGGCGATGGTGGATTCCGATAAGGGCATCACCAATCTGCACGCCCCCAACGATGTGATTATCGATGCCTCCATGCCCCGGATGATCCGCGAATCTGGGACCATGTGGGGACCGGATGGAAAGCAGCATCAGGCCAAGGCGGTCATTCCCGATTCCAGCTATGCCGGGGTTTATCAAGCGGTTATCGACCATTGCAAACAACACGGGGCTTTTGATCCCGTCACCATGGGGACGGTGCCCAATGTAGGCCTGATGGTGCAAAAAGCGGAGGAGTACGGTTCCCACGACAAGACCTTCGAAATACAAGGTAAAGGCATCGTCAAGGTGATTTCCGAGGCAGGCAATGTGTTGCTGGAAATTCCGGTGGAGGAAGGGGATATCTTCAGAATGTGCCAGACCAAGGACCTGGCAATCCAGGACTGGGCCAAACTGGCGGTAAACCGGGCCAGGGCTACCGGTTGGCCCACGGTGTTCTGGCTGGATTCAGAGCGCCCCCATGACGCGGAGCTGATCAAGAAGGTCAAAACCTGTCTCCAGCGTCATGATACCTCCGGACTGGAAATCAAGATAATGCCCCCGGTTGAGGCGACCAAATATACTTGCGGGCGGATTTCCCGGGGAGAGAATACCATTTCTGTCACCGGGAACGTGCTACGGGACTATCTCACCGACCTTTTTCCCATCCTGGAAGTGGGCACCAGCGCCAAGATGCTGTCCATCGTGCCCTTAATCAACGGTGGCGGCCTGTTCGAAACCGGCGCGGGGGGATCGGCACCCAAGCACGTCCAGCAATTTCTCAAAGAAGGCCACCTGCGTTGGGATTCCCTGGGTGAATTTCTGGCATTGGCGGCTTCCCTGGCGCATCTGGCAGAAAAATACAACAATCCCAAGGCCCAAGTATTGGCTGATACCTTGGACAAGGCCAACGGCAGATACCTGGAAAATGACAAATCTCCCAAAAGAAAGGTTGGCGAACTGGATACCCGGGGCAGCCATTTTTATCTGGCCCTGTATTGGTCCCAGGAACTGGCCTCCCAGCAGGAACTACCGGAATTGAGAACATGCTTTATTCCCATATTTCAAGCGCTTGCCGAGAACGAGGAAAAAATTGTGGCCGAACTCAACGCCGTCCAGGGCAGGCCGCAAAATATCGGTGGTTACTACCGTCCTGATGATTCATTGGCAGCTCAAGCGATGCGTCCCAGCCGGACGTTTAACCGGATTATTGAATCCGCTTCAGGCTAGCCCGGATATTTCACCAGCCGGATTCGGGCTTTCCAATAATTAACTTATTTTTATACAAAATGCTTAAGATTGATGATTTCCGCGAAATCCAATTTGGATTCAGCCCCAATCCTATCCCGGCCCTGGCTTGTTCAGGCACGCCTGGGCTTGGGCTTCCTTCAAGCCATAGCTACGGCTATGCCTTTCAGTCCAGCCCGGCGCCCAGCCGCACCTGTCCTGCGCCATCATCCGGGATGCTGGTGAAATATCCGGGCTAAATGGTGATACGGGTCAGCAGGGTGTTTCTTCCTCTGGCTTGATTTTCTTGTTGGCCACAACATCCCGCAGGCCGCCGGAGACATATTTGTGCAAAATACTTGCTACCAGGGTTTGGTAAGGAATCCCTTCTTCCAGCGCCCGCCTTTGGAGGGCACGTAAATCCCGGCTTGAAATTCTAATATTAATTCTTTTGTCTTTCTTAAACGTGGCTTCGGCTATGGCTTGAATTTTTTTCTTCCGTTTATCGGTAAGCACCGATTCAAATTCACCCGCTTCAAAGTCTTTGAGGATTTCTTTTTCCTCTTTGCTGAGTTTGGTCTTGCTCATGATTTCTCTCCAAGATACTGCCTGGTTGCTTTCCTGCTGGGAATGATAGTTTTCAGGAATATTTCTTCTGTGTTTTCCACATAGGGCACCAAATAGATATACCCGTCTATATCGATGACAAAGATTCTTTGATTTGGGTACTTTTCCTCATTGGGGTGCTTGATATCGTCCATTAAAGCGCCTTGTTGCAAATAAAAAACGACATCTTCAAAGGAAATACCGCGTTCCTCTATGAGTTGCCAATTTTTATCGGTATTCCAGTTGATGTTTTTCATTAATGAAATTATAACAAAAACAACAAGAATGTGTGCCTTTCGGCATCACTTGTATGGTTGTTGTTTGCTTGCTTGAGTGACGGATGTGGTAGCGTTGCATAAGCCTACTGAAACAGATCAGTCATAGGGTTTCGGTAAGAGAAAAACTACGGAACGGAATTGTCCCGTTCATCATCGTCGGCCAGCATATTTAAGCTTTCATCCGTGCCAGCTTCTTCTCGCAAGGTCTGGGGTAGTGTCTTTTTCACCTTGATGCCCAGTTCCACGAATTGCTCTGCCTGGCGGATCAGATTTCCCCGGCCTTCCACCAGTTTTTGCCGCGCGGTCTGGTAGCTGCCGTGGACGGTGTCGAGTTGTTGGCCGATTTTCTCGAAATCTTCCAGAAAGCCGCGCAGTTTGTCATAGAGCCGCCCGGCGCGTTCGGCGATTTTGCGGGTGTTTTCGTTTTGCCGCTCGAAGCGCCACATGTTTTCAATAGTGCGCAGGGTTGCGAGCAGGGTGGTGGGGGTGACGACAATGATCTTGCGCTCAAAGGCCCAGGAGAAAAGCTGGGGATCTTCTTGAAAAGCAGTGGTGAAGGCGGGTTCGATGGGCATGAACATGAGGACGAAATCAAGGGAATTGACCCCCTGAAGGTGCTCATAATTTTTGCCGCTGAGACTGGTAATGTGGTTGCGGATGGCCAGCAAATGGCTTTTTAGCGCGGCCTTGGCTTCGCTCTCATCGTTGGCGGCGACGTAGCTTTGATAGGCGTTGAGGGAGACTTTGGAGTCAATGATGATGTCCTTGCCTTCCGGCAGATGGATAATGACATCCGGTTGCAGACGTTTGCCTTCGTCATCCCGGAAACTGCCCTGGACTTCGTATTCCTGTCCTTTGCGCAGGCCGGAACGTTCCAGCACGGTTTCCAGTACGATTTCCCCCCAAGTGCCCTGTGCCTTTTTGTCACCCTTGAGGGCCAGGGTCAGGTTGCGGGCTTCTTCGTTCAGGCGCTGGTTCATCTCTTGCAGCTGGCGCAAGTGTTCCTGAAGCGAGCCGCGGCCGCGCTGTTCTTCCGTATGGATTTCGTCAATCCGCTTGCGGAAGTCTTGTAATTGGGTGCGGACCGGAGATAACAGCTCGTCGAGTCCCTTGCGGTTCTGTTCGCTGAATTGGCGGCCTTTTTCCTCGAAGATGCGGTGGGCGAGATTTTCAAATTCGGTTTTCAGTTGGGCGCGGGCTTTGTCCAGTTCGGCAAGTTTTTCCTCATTGTGCCGTTGTTGTTCCGCCAGGCGGGTTTTCATCTCCGCCACTTCCGCGTTGAGAGTATGGCGCTGTTGTTCAAGAGACTCGATGCGTTGATCACGCCGGGCAATGTCTTGTTGTTGTTCCTGGATTTTCTGATCCCGCTCCTGGAGCCGGGTTTCCAGGCGGCTGAGGGTATTTTCAGCCTGTCCCAGGCAGTTTTTCAAATCGGTATTTTCCTGTTTCAGCAGGTCAACCGAATCCTGCAGCCTGTGATTGTCCCCGGTAACCTGCTCTAAACGCTGGCGGAGCAGGGCCAGTTCTTTGTCATGGTTGGCTTGGGCCAGGGCGATTTGGTGGCGGGTTTGGCGTTTGTGGAAAAAAAATACCAATAGGCCACCGGCTAACAGCCCGGCAGCCAGCGCAATCCAAACCCACCATTGGGGATCAAGCGTCATGCGCATGGGGTGTTTCGGGCAAAATGATTTCCAGCCGGTTGGTGCCGCCAGGGTGCCCGCGGGAAGGACCTTGAGTAATTACGACGGGGCCTGAGTCAATGCCCTGATTACGGAGCCACTCGCGGACGATGGTCTCCCAGGGGCGGGAGTCATCACCGGTATAGACCGGATACACCCCGTAACTGAAAAGCAGTTGTTGGCAAGTGACGGGTTTGGGGGACAAGGCGATAATCCAGGAAGGCAAATGAAAACGGCCAATGCGTCTGGCGGTAGAGCCGGTTTCCGTCGGGGTGAAGACATAATGGACATTCAACTGCTCCACGGCAGTGACTACATTGAGGGCAATGACTTCACCGATATCCGGGCTGCGTTTGGGAGTCAATGAAGGAAACCAGTTAAGTTCCTTTTCGCTGTGATGGGCGATTTTGCCCAGCATTTTCACCGCGTCCACGGGAAATTTGCCCAGTGCCGATTCTTCCGACAACATTACCGCGTCGGTGCCGTCCAGCACGGCATTGGCGACATCCGTGGCTTCGGCGCGGGTAGGGCGGTTGTGCTCGGTCATGGATTCGAGCATTTGGGTGGCGGTGATAACCGGTTTGGCGGCTTGATTGGCTTTGCGGATCAAGTGTTTCTGCAGGATGGCGATGGTTTCGATAGAGGTTTCCACGCCTAGATCGCCCCGGGCGACCATGATGCCATCGGCGGCCTGAAGAATGGCATCGATATTATCCAGCGCCGCGGCCCGCTCGATTTTGGCAATCACAAAAGGCGAGGCGTCCAAATGGCGGGCGGCTTCACGAACCTGCATAATATCTTCCGCCATTGACACGAATGACACACTGACAGCGTCTATGGCTTGTTCGCAGGCGAACCTGAGCAAGGCCAGGTCGTGTTCGGTGACCGCTGGCAAGGGAACATGCATTCTGGGAATATTGATGCCCTTGTGGGAGCGAAGTTCACCCCCGACCACCACTTGGCACAGAACGGCATCATTGGAGACCGATTCCACCTTCAATTCGATAAAGCCATCGTTGAGGAAAATGGCCTCTCCGGGACGGACTGCCTGGGTAAGCTGGGGGAAATCCACAAACACGCAACTTTGATCGCCAATCATTGGGCGAGTGGTTAACATAAAGGTTTGGCCGGTTTTTAAAACCAGAGGATCGGGGTCGATTTTTCCGATGCGAAGCTTGGGACCGGGCAGGTCCGCAAGAATAGCCACCCGCCGCTTGGTATTATCTGAAGCCTGGCGGATACGAGAGATGGTTTGCCGCCATTGATCACGTTTACCATGGGCGAGATTCAAGCGGGCGATATTCATCCCGCTGCGAATCATCCTTTCCAGAGTATTGACGTGGTCGGAAGCCGGCCCGATGGTAGCAACGATTTTGGTCTTGGCGTGGGGAAATTTCATCATCTTACTATGGTAACCTGACATGCAAATCCATTAAAGATCAGGAGTTGCTAATGGCGGAACAATCACCTTCCCATCCATTGTTGCCCAAACCCGTATCCCCTCAGCGTTTGGAGCCTTTGCCCTGGCAAGCGCCCAAACCGCCGGAAGAGGATCCTGATGCCCCCCGCCGGGTTCAGCAAATTCTCGCCAGCCCCAGTTACCGGCCGGCGGTGCAGGATGTTCAATTTTTGAACCGTTATGAAACCCGCCCGGCGCGGCTGCAACTGGATTACATGAAACCGGAATTGGGATTGCAGGAAAACGGGGTGCGCAACACCATCGTCGTGTTTGGCAGTACCCGGATTCCAGAACCGGCGGCGGCGAAACGGAAACTGGCAGTGCTGAAGGAAGCACTGGCCAAACGGCCCGATAGCGGGGAACTGCAACAGCGAGTCAAAGTGGCGGAAAAAATCGCCGCCAAAAGCCGCTACTACGATATTGCCCGGGAATTTGGCCGACTGGTGGGTCATGCCGGCCACGGCCCTCTCGATTGCCGCCTGGTGGTCATGACCGGTGGCGGTCCGGGAATGATGGAAGCAGCCAATCGCGGCGCCTTCGATGTGGGCGCCAAAACCGTCGGCCTGAATATCACCTTGCCCCACGAGCAATTTCCCAACCCCTATATTACCCCGGAATTGTGTTTTCAATTCCACTATTTCGCCCTGCGCAAAATGCACTTTTTGCTTCGGGCCAAGGCACTGGTGGTATTCCCCGGCGGATACGGCACTTTTGACGAATTATTCGAGACCCTGACCTTAGTCCAAACCCGCAAAATCCGCCCCTTGCCTGTGGTGCTGGTTGGGAAGGAATATTGGCAGCGGGCAGTTAATTTTGATTTTCTGGTAGAGGAGGGGACCATCGACCCTGAAGATAAGGAATTATTCTGGTATGCAGAGACCGCCCAGGAAATTTGGGATGGCATTGTTTGGTGGTACGAGAGCAACGGAGAGTCACTGATTAATGGTGAGCCTTTTCCAGGAGTGGCAGTGGAGTGATGTGTCTGGTCTATTTTTTGGAATAGCTGTATTTATCCCATGCCATCATTCAGGATGCCGGTAGAATATTTAGCCTAAATTTTGCAAGTGATGCGAGCACCGAGGGTGCCAAGCAAGGCTTTAGGCAAGGCGGCAAGCCGATTTTCGCGCAGGAGTAGCAGCGCCACTTCGAGCATGAAATTGGCGCAGCCAACGCAGCATAAAGGCTTGATTCGGCAGCCGAATGCCGAAATACTTGCAGAATTTAAGTTTAGGTTGATGAAGTTAGAAATTCGTCCCAGACTCCTGGTCAGCGCTTGTCTTCTTGGACAAGAGGTGCGATATGACGGGAGACATAAGTGTCACCTTGATGTCATCGCGCTTGCCAAGGACGTGGATCTCATACCCCTTTGTCCTGAAGTGGCTATCGGCCTTGGCATCCCCCGGCCGCCGATTCAACTGGTGGCAGGGGAAAGCGGGATTAAATTGCTGGAGGTCAATGATCCGAACCTGGACCATACCCAGAAAATGGCGGATTTTGTGCGGTCACAGGTTGGTGAAATGGCGTCAATGGACGGTCTAATTGCCAAACGCAACTCACCCAGCTGCGGTTTGGGTAATGTGCCGGTTTATGAGAAAAATGGGGGGTTGATGCACCATTTTGGTCAGGGGGCTTTTTCCGGTTCTCTACAAAGGGTTTATCCGGCGTTACCTGTAATAGAAGAACAAGATTTGGAAGATGCGCAGAAGCGCGGCAATTTTCTCCTGCGGGTTTTTACCCACAGCCGTTGGCGAGATTTAGGAGGCACTTCGTTGACTCTGGAAGCGCTGAAGGATTTTCATCAATGTCATCGCTATTTGCTCATGGCCCGGAGCTTCAATGCCTATCAGCGCTTGGGAAAGATGTTGCAGAATCGCAAAGTAGCCAATCTATCTGTCAATTATCTCCAGCAAATGATGGCGGTACTGAAGCGTGAAGAAAATCGGCGCAACTTGCTGGAAATTGTGCACGCGATTTCGCAGACATTGGCAAGCCAACTCAATCCATCAACTATCCAGGCCATTGATCAAGCGATCGAATCGTGTGGGGAAAAGGAAACGGCGGTGAGTTCCCTCATGACTTTGCTTCGAGAAAACCTCGCTTGTCTTGATTTCGTTGATCCAGCTATTGAGCTGTTTCTTCACCCTTTCCCCGCGGAGTTAATGGCTGAATAAAGCAAAGGCAGACCGTTGAGACGGTCTGCCAAAGATCTGCGGCTATTTCTGCTTATTTTTTTATCTTGTGATAACGTTTCGCAAACAACCCTGTTGTTTCTTCGCTAAAATCGCTTTCCGACCAGGCGACCGTCGGCCTGCCTTTTGCGTCAATGGCAATGTCCAGTTCAGAATATATATTTGTTGGTAATTCGCTGACTACGTTACCTACGGGTCGCCACCTTTTCTTTCTTAGGAGTTTGACGCGAACAAATGGAGTTTCGGGATTTTCCTTATCAATATAGGCAGTTACCACTTTACCTCTTAAAGTGAAATCCAGCACGGGATTTTCCCCGTAGCCGGGACTGGCCAATTCCTTCCAGCGCTTGCCTTTCCAACGCATCACTTTAATTTGCCCGGTTTCCACGTCAGTCAACGCCAGGTAGACTTTGTTGTCGTACACGGCGATCACAGGCGTGCGAGTGTTGGGCATGTTTCCTCCCAATTGCCGCCATTTTTCGCCATTCCAGCGCCAGACTTCGGTTGTATTATTCCCGCCGTAGGACCCACCGGGCCGATGGGTTGCGATATACACCCGGTCCTTCAAATCGATGTCGATATAGGCTCGCGTTGCCCGTCCGGCAAAACTGGTTAAAGATTCTCCGAGAGATACCCACTGGTTAAGGTCATCATCCCAGCGGGCAGCAAAGGCAAAGTGGGCTTTCGAACCAACGTGAGAACTCCAGGTGACAATGGGAGCACCAGAACTATCCAGTACAATGCCATCACAGGCATTGACATTGAATCGGCGACGGCTCCAATTCCCTGATTCTTTTGCGATGGAGCCGCCAATTGGTTGCCACTGCTGTCCGTCCCATCGAAATACATAGGGGCCGCCTTTGATATCGTCAGACTCAGAGACAATCCCGCCACGTCCAGCAGCGCAAAGGTAAAGGTTTTTCTCCGCATCCTGCCCGATGGAGGGATTTTTCAATCCAGCCAAAGGCTCGCCTATCATTTCCCAGTGTTTATTCCGCCATCTCATGACCAAGGTTTCTGATGCATAGGTTTCCCGGTCAGTGTGGGAAAATGCGAGTACAGGATTTTTCCTGGGATCGGCGCTTAGGGAGAATTTCCCGATAAAATCACTAGGATAGGGATTCAGATTATCTCCCAAGTTTGCCCATTCATGATGACTTTCCGCGCTGAAAGATTGACTGGGTAAAGTAAAAAAGAAAGTTAGGATCGCCGTGACCAACAAGCATTTTGAATTCAACATAACGGTTACCTCCTAAACCGCAGGTTTACCTGATTGCGGGGCTTTAGCCTCTTCTGCATGATTGAATATGATTTCAGTATGCCATTTTTCCAATATTTCCAAAATGGCGGACTAACAAATAAACCGTATTAGCGGTTCTCGCAGTTTCAGTTCGGCAACGACTTCTTCCTCCTCGTGTTGGAAGGTTAGCTGCGCTGAGTGATCTTTTGGCAGTAAAGATCGGACCAACTGCAAGCCGGTCCCTAATCCTGTGCCAGTCATCATATCCAAACTCAACGGCTCTCCTTGGTAGCGATTGCGAATGCGTATTTTGGCGCAGTCAGGGGTTTTTTCCACAGATAGGATAACCTTGGGATCGGCTACGTTGCTGTGTTTGATGGCATTAAACAGCAGTTCGTTGATGACCAAGGTCAAGGAAACCGCTTCTCCATCGTTTACTTCAATGGTGTAGTTAGGTATTTCCGTGACAACGGGAACTTGGCCGAATTTCTGACTCGCCCGGGTGGCGATTTTGACCAGATCGCATAAATAGATCCTGTCATCGGGGCTGCGGCTTCTTAAATTGTAGATAAGGGCGATGGAATTGATTTGCCGTATTGGGGCTTCGAGAAGGGTGGAAACCTCTGGGTGGTTGAGGCGTTCGTTATTGAGCAGGCCAACAATGCCTTGCAGGTTGTTTTTGATGCGATGATGAATTTCCCGAATCAATACGTCATATTTTTGCTTTTCCTTGCTGAGGATTTCTTCGGTTTTGGCCTTGATTTCGGTAATGTCTTGGAGAATCAGCAGCAGTTGCCCCTGATCTGGAAGAATGCGAGCAGAAACTAGGGTAGGAATAGCGGTATTTTTCCATCGGGAGAAGAACCTGACTTCTATGGTTTGGGGTTGGCGCGTTCGCCACAGATCCTTCCACCACTGCTGCATGGTTTTAAGATCCTCGGCAAAAAGCAGGGTTTCCCAGTGTTCGCCGATGAGATCGTTGACGGTACATTGCAGCATGGAGGCAAAATAAGTATTGACGCTTTGAATTCTTCCTTCGGCGTCGATTTGCATTGCCCCAATGAGTGCAGAATCGTAACAATTGCAAGGTTGGGAAAGGTCTTGATTCTCGAATTGGTTGTCAGTTTGGTTCATAATAAAACTATGATTAAACTGGAGAAGGATTATGCACAATGAATTCTGAGACAAAGAAAAAAACCAAAATTCTTTTGGTGGATGATGACCGGTTGATTTTGGGAACCCTTGCGAGCGGTTTGCGGGCCCAAGGGTATGAAGTGTTTGAGGCGGTCAGTGGCAATGAGGCGATAAAGCAGGCAAAGAGCGCAAAACCTGACTTGGCCTTGGTGGATGTGCGGTTGCCCGACTTGAGTGGCCCGGAAATTGCCGAGCGGTTGAGCCAGGAAGACGGTATCCCAGTGCTGTTTTTGTCGGCCTATGATGACCGGGAGTCCGTCGAAAAAGCTACCGCCGTCGGCGGTTTGGGTTATTTGGTGAAACCCTTTGCTATCAACCATTTGCTTCCCACCTTGGAAATTGGTCTGCAACGGGCCCGGGAATTGCGCACATTGAAGGAACGGGAAGCCCGTCTGCAAAAGGCGCTGGTACGCAATCGGGAAATCAATGCGGCAGTCGGTGTCTTGATGGAACGGTATCGGATGCCTTACCGGGAAGCGTATGAAAGTTTGCGCAGCCAAGCGCGTACCCAACGTTGCAAGGTCACGACGTTGGCTGCCCAAGTGATTGAATTTAGCGATTTCGTCAATAGTCTGGTTCGCGATTATTGGCCCAAAAGCCGTAGTGGCTAATTGCAAATCAGGCAAACGCATCTTTTAAGACATTCTCCACCTCGTTGACTGCCATTGGCCGGTGAAATAAATAACCTTGGACTTGATCGCATTTCAAGCGAGTGACTTTTGCCATTTGTTCTTGGTCTTCCACCCCTTCGGCAACCACCTGAAGCCCCAGGCTATGGCCGATACCAACGATATGTTGGGCTAGAGCCAAGTCTTCGGCCGTATCCAGATGCTCGATAAAAATACGGTCGATTTTTAGGGTATTGAATGGGAAGTTGCGCAAATAGCTCAAGGAAGAGTAACCCGTGCCAAAATCATCGATAGCGAACCGCACCCCGGCATCCCTGAGGATTTGGATGTTGTTCATGGTACATCGGTTTCTTTCCATCAACGCTGTTTCAGTGATTTCCAGCTCAAGGCTGGGTGCGGGTAATTTTTCTTCTTCGAGGAGCTTTAGTACCCGTTCGGCGAATTGCTCTTCACCGATTTGATGGCTGGAGATATTGACGGCAATTTGCAGTGGCTGGTGATAATTCATTTGCCACCGGTGAATTTGCGTCAGGGCGGTTCGCAGGCACCATTCTCCTATGTCATGGATCAATCCCAGATTTTCCAGCGCGGGAATGAAGTGGTCAGGGGGGACATTACCCAGTTGCTGGTTGTGCCAGCGAAGCAGGGCTTCAAACCCCATGATGGCACCTGTTTCCAGCATGATTTTGGGTTGATAGACCAAACTTAGTTCTCTTCTCTCCAGCGCGCGGTGCAGTTCACTCTCCAAGGTCACTTGATGGGCGGCTTCGGTTTCCATTTCGGCGTTGTAGCAACAGATTCGGTTGTGTCCCTGGAATTTGGCGCGGTACATGGCGGCATCCGCGTACCGGAGCAGTGTGTGGGGATCGTTGCTGTGGATGGGGTAAAGGCTAATGCCGATGCTGGCTTTGACAAAGAATTCCCGCCCTTTCAAAGAGAAGGGTTGATGGAAGGCTTCTAGAATCTTATTGGCAATGGTATAAGCGCTTTCCAAGGAGGTCAGATCGGTAATGACAAAGGTGAATTCATCACCGCCGAACCGGGCCACGATATCGGTTTCACGGATATGTTGAGAGAGCCGGCAAGAGACTTCCTGGAGCAACAGGTCACCGACCAGGTGCCCAAAATTGTCATTGACTTGTTTAAAATCATCCAGATCCAAGAACATGACCGCTAAAAGCTTTTGATACCGGTGGGCGCGGGATAATTCCGATTGCAGCCGTTCCAAATAGAGATCCCGGTTGGGAAGGTGGGTGAGAGAATCGTATCTGGCCAGCCGGTTCAGATCGGCTTCAGCTTTTTTTCGGGCGCTGATATCGTGTAATACGGCTAGAAATAATGGCGGATTAGAGTGAGTTACCGAATTTACGGCAACCTCCAGATGCAACAAATTGCCCTCTTTGTTGAGGCCAAAGGCTTCTAAATGGTCCCTTTTATGTTGCCAGAGATGTTCCAGTAGGTAATGGGAGAAAATAGGCCGGTACCGCTCTCGAAAAAGCAATTTGCTGATGTTGCTGCCTTGTAACTCTTGGGCGCTATAGCCGAAAAGTTTCTCCAGGGCCTGGTTCCAGACTTCTAAGGTACCGTTAGCGCGAAACGTAATAATGCCGTCGGGAACGCTGTCCATCAGGGCGTCCAGGTGGGCGCTTTTTTGAGAACTGAAAAGTTTGAGAGCCTCCTGTTCTGTGTAATCTTCGATGCTGAAAACAAGGCCAAAATCGCCCTCGCCGGCAAATAAGTCATTCAATTTTATAGGCGCTATCTCAATGTGATACAGACAATGGCGGCCATTGCCGCGGACATATTCAAAGTTGAGGGCGAAGGTGCAGCGATTATGTATTACCGAATTGGCCAAATGAGATAAATCAGGTATGGATAATAAGGCATTGAGTTGTCGATTGACTGGATCCTTACATTCAAGCATTTTGGTCAATTGCGGATTGGCAGTGAGGATTTTTAGTGACTGGGTGGTGACGGCCAGGCCGCAAGGGGCGCTTTCTATGATCCGTTCGGCATAGGTTTTCAACGCCGATATTTGTTCCCGTTCGGAATGAACATAGGTTTCCAGGGCCAGACCCATATCGAAGAAAACTTGTTTGACCAGGGCTTGAGTCAATTGGGCGCAAGTTTCTTGGTCCAGTTCCGGGTCTTGCCACAACGCTGGTAGGATATGGTTCAAATAAAGAGCATAGGCGCCCGAATACCATTTGAGTTCCAGGCCAATTTGTTGATGGGTTTGACCGATTTTAAGCCTTCCCTTGACATAGTCTTGATTACAGCGGCCAGCCACCAGGGTATTGAAATATTGGGTGAGCGTTTCCTTCAAGCGTTCGACTTTTCCCGGGGGGTCGAGCAGTTTTTGTAAGGGCTCGAAACCTTGCAGGTGTTGATAGAAGCGGCCGACAAATTGCTTGCCATGATGCTGCAAGCGGGAACGGTGTTGGCCCAAAATAGCCTTATCTTGATTAGAAATGCCTAGAAAGGTTTGGCGCAGTTTAATGTCTTTCGAAGAAATCATCATCTGCAGGGGTTTAAGCATGCTTTTCATCAAATGAACGAATCCTGGGGAAGCTTTGCTTGTTTCGCAAGCGGCTTCCTCCGGTTAAAGGATGCGGGGGAAGGGCATCTGATGATTAATTCTGGGAAAAGCGGGGATAGGGCTTTTCGGTAAGAACTGATGACTATATCAGTTTTTCGCTACTTTAAATTGCTCAATAAAAAAAAGCAATCCCTGCAAGGAAATTATTCAGGGCTTTGTCATCTATTCAAGCCGGGGCAGATAGTCTGCTTCGAAAGCCTTACCTACAGAGAGGTATTCACAGCGTTCTTCGAAGCAGACCACCCCTCAGCCTAAGTCCTAACGGTAAAGCGCGTGGGCGCCAAAACGCATTTGATGAGGACGGCCCAGTTTTTCCTGGATGAAATCGATGGTAAACAGGGGAGATAAGGTTTTGCCATTCCAGCGATAGGCTTTGACGAATTGCTCGTTGTCTTTCCCCTTTTTGTCCCATTTCGATAACAGGGAAGAGCTGAAATACACCCGCTTTCCATCCCAGCTTTGGGACACCATATTGACCTGGGCGCCGATTTTTTTCTTGTAAACCTCTTTAGGATGGAAGGGATCGGAAATATCAAATAGATGGGCAGTGCCGTCCATGAATGTTGTTACCCACAGCCGCTTATCGTCGCTTTCGATGGAAATATCCACTGGCAGGGGCGTTTTGCTGGGATCGCCAATATCAGAAACTGCTTTGGCGTGCCATTTACCCTTATCATCCAGATAAATCAGCCAGATTTTGGCAGTCAACGCGGTGCTGGTCAGGCAATAGTTATGGTTGGGATTCCAAGCGCAACGGATTTCCAGCGGCGCGCCGGGAACATCGAAGATCATTTTGGGTCGACGGTCGTGCAAGTCCCACAGCACCATGGTATTGCCAAATTCCTTCATCGCTTTTTCGTCTTGCACCAGCTCACCGAAATCGCGCATGTAGTTCTTATGGCCGGTAAAAGAGGAGGTCAGCATGATATCCAGGCGGGGCAGGGCGCGGACGTCGTAGCCATAGCCATCGGCGTATTTGCCGGTTTTGATGGCGCCTCGCAAATTATCGTCGGTGGGCATCCAGTAGGTGGCGACATAGTTTCCGTCATTGGTGTATTCGACCAAGGCCGTGCGTCCGCCATAATCCTTGTTATTGGATAAACCGCTGATAATCATCCTGCCAGGTAGGGCATAGGTGGTATGGGGACCGACCACGCCGCCGCTTTTGGCGACGAAATCGTCGATCACCTTCACCAGTTTGGGCTTGGCCGGGTTGGAGTGGACGTCAAAGATAAAAATTTTGCTGGTATCAAGACCGCCCGCCCACAAATATTTACGGTCATCGGTAAACCCCGAGTGATGGGCTTCGTGCCGGCCACCGACGGAAACCGTGTGGATGACTTTGCCAAAGGTTTTCGATTCCGGGTTGGTATCAATGGTGACCAGTTTATCGGAACCATCCCCCAGGCCTTCCATGCCCAAAGTCCAGACGTAGACAAAGTCTTCTTGACCCACTATTTTGGCCATGTAGGGGGAAAGCGGCGTTTCATCACTGAAGCCCTGTTGCCCGAGAAGCAGGCCTAGTGTGATGAGTATCAAATTTAGTAATCGCATAAGTATTATCCTCTTCAGCCTGATTTGCACCCTCATTGAAGGCGATGATTATTTTGCTTCTGCTGTTGTGGGATCGATTTTGGTTTTAACCTCGCTGATTCGGTTGGCGGGAAATCCCCCTTTGGCGGCGTGTTCTTTAATGGCTTCGGCATTGGGCGCGATGTAAACGCAGTAGATTTTGTCTCCGGTAACGTAGCTTTCAACCCATTGAATAGCCGGTCCCATCTCCCTCAATACACCGCAGGATTTTTGGGAAATGGCTTGCAGTTCTTCGGGGGAAAGACTTCCCGCGTCGGGGATTTCACGTTCAATAATGTATTTAGGCATTTTGGCCTCCTTTGTGTGGTTGAATGATTAGGCTGTTTTTCAAAACGGCCTCTGGAAAAATCATGGGGGCAGGGTTTCTTCAAAAACTTGGGTCATAAAAGCATGGAGCGGTGCTGGAGAACGCTCGATTTTCATTCTTAGTAACGCCCCTTGCCAATAATCCACCATAAAATCAGCCAGGCTTTCGGCACTTCGATCGGTGCGGATGAGCTGTCGCTGTTGAGCCTGGGCCAACCCTTGGCTGATTTTGTTGCGATATTTACGTACCGCCTCTTGCAAGGCTTTGCGGCAGGTGTCGCTGGTATCGCCGATTTCTCCCATCAAATTGCCCAACAGGCAACCCCCTTTGAAATCGTTTTCGATTAATTCTTCAATTAAAGCTTCGAAATACCGCCGCAGGGCAGTGACTGGGTCTAGATCGGGTTGAGTTAAAAATTCATCGAGTTGCTGGATAAAAGGCTCGATATAATGGTGGATAACCTCCGCCCCAAATGCCTCTTTGCTGGGAAAATAGTAGTAGAAAGAACCCTTGGGGATGTCAACCGATGCCAGGATATCTTTGATTCCTGTCCCGTGATACCCTCGCTCCATTAATAGTTGCACTCCTTGGTCCAAGATTTTATCCCGCTTAAGTTGTTTGTTGAGGAGACGGCTCATAATTGTATTATATGACCGGTCGTCTAGCAACGCAATATTTGAATTGACTTACTGCTTTGTGACAATGCTTTGGCCATCGTCCAAAAAGTTTATGCATTAAAGGTTCCAATATGCTTTATCAAGCTAAATTAGCCAGTTTGGTATAATTGCTGGATTTTTAATTTTCCGCCTGGATACGTAACATGACCACCGTACGCACCCGTTTCGCTCCCAGCCCTACCGGTTATCTTCACATCGGCGGTGCACGTACCGCTTTATTCAATTGGTTGTATGCCCGCAGGCATGGCGGCCAATTTATTTTGAGGATTGAAGACACAGATCGTGAGCGTTCCACCCGGGAGTCGGTCAACGCTATTTTGGAAAGCATGGCGTGGCTGGGGCTGGATTATGATGAAGGACCTTATTTTCAAAGCGAGCGCTTTCCCCGTTACCGGGAAGTGATTCAACAGCTATTGGATGAAGGCAAGGCCTATTACTGCTACTGCAGCAAGGAAGAGCTGGATGCCATGCGCCAGGAACAGATGGCGCGCAAACAAAAGCCCCGTTACGATGGCCGTTGCCGCAACCGTACTGAGCCCAAACCCGGCGTTGAGCCGGTGACCCGCTTTAAAAACCCTGATTCCGGCACTGTGGTAATTGATGACTTGGTGCGTGGTCGCGTGGTCTTTCGTAACGAAGAATTGGACGATCTGATTATCGCCCGCTCTGACGGCACGCCTACCTACAATTTGACCGTGGTGGTCGACGACCTGGACATGAAGTTGACCCATGTGATTCGCGGCGACGACCATCTGAACAACACCCCGCGCCAAATCAATATCATGCGGGCTTTGGGCGCCGAGCCGCCTAAATTCGCCCATGTTCCCATGATCTTGGGGGAAGATGGCAGCCGCTTGTCCAAGCGTCACGGCGCCGTGAGTGTGTTGGAATACCGTGATCAGGGTTATTTGCCCGAAGCGTTGCTCAATTATTTGGTCCGGTTGGGGTGGGCTTACGGGGACAAGGAGATTTTCTCCGTGGATGAAATGATTGAGCTGTTTGACATCAGCGATGTCAATAAATCGGCTTCCACCTATAATCCCGACAAGCTATTGTGGCTCAATCACCATTACATCATGCACGCTGACCCCCTGCACGTGGCCCACCATCTGCGTTGGCACCTGGGAAGGCTAGATATTGATCCGGCGGAAGGTGGTCCTGATCCCCTGTTGGTCGTCCTTGCCCAGCGGGAGCGATGCAAAACCCTGGTAGAAATGGCCGAGTCCAGTGTTTTCTTTTATCGGGATTTTGACGAATACGATCCGAAGGCCGCGAAAAAGAACTTAAAGCCGGAAGCGTTGGCGCCCCTGAAAAAGCTTTACGAGCAATTCGAGGATATCAGCGAATGGGAACCGGAGCCGCTCCATCAGATAGTAATAGATACCGCCGAGGCATTGGGGCTAAAGCTTGGCAAAGTGGCCCAGCCGCTTCGGGTTGCCCTGTCAGGCACTTCGGTGTCTCCCCCGATCGATGTCACTTTGCACCTCCTTGGGCGGGAGAAAACATTGGTACGCATTCAGCGGGCTATTCACTATATTGAGCGGCAGAACTAAACCCCATTCCTTACTTGTACCCCAGGAATTGGCAACAGCTGAATTTACAAATTTTCAATCCTGAAATTACATGGGCTGGTGGTATAATTAGAAGCTTATATTTAACCCGGATATTTCACCAGCATCCCGGATGATGGCGCAGGACAGGTGCGGCTGGGCGCCGGGCTGGACTGAAAGCAATAGCCGTAGCTATGGCTTGAAGGAAGCCCAAGCCCAGACGTGCCTGGACAAGCCAGGGCCGGGATAGGATTCGGGCTGAATCCAAATTGGATTTCGTAGAAATCATGAAACTTAAGCATTTTATGGTAAAAAATCAGTTAATTACAAAACAGCCCGAAACCGGCTGGTGAAATATCCGGGTTAAGGGGGGATAAGAATCTGCAGGCTCCATTTGCCTGGTAGCCGGTGGTTCATCCAAGCATTTTTCCGCCAATACAATTTTAGAGTAGACGTATGGCCAAAGAAATTGAGCCGGGTTTGTGGGCACATGTTCCCAGCCCATTTTGCGGCATCGGCGCTGATGATTTGAAAATAAGGGTGCGAGGGGATCAAGTCGAGGTACTGGAGAACGGCGACGATGTGACTCTGCCCGCCTTTGAAGAACCCTTGGGAGAACGGCAACCCAGCATCTCAGGCAAGCCGGTGCCCTTGGAGGAAGCCGTATCCCAGGCCGCCAAAATTTTGAAGCATGCCGAGCTGCCTTTGCTTGGCGGGCTAGCCACGGACGTGGCGGGAATGCGGGCCGCGTTGTCACTGGCTGACCGGCTGGGGGCGGTGGTGGACAACATGAACAGCACTGCCGCCATGCGCAATATATTGGTATTGCAAGACAGTGGCTGGATGACGACTACGTTGGCGGAAGTCAGAAATCGCTGCGACCTGCTGGTGGTGGTCGGCGTTGACATGGAAACCCTATTCCCGCGCTTTTTTGAGCGCCATCTTTGGGTGGATGGCATGTTTGCTGAAAATTCCGCCCGGGAAGTGATTTATCTGGGCAAGGCGCCTTCGGGACAACCAAATAGCGTCAGCAAGGTTCTAGCGTGTTCTGACCAAGACCTTCCCGCCGTAGTTGGCATGTTGCGGGCTCTGATTAATGACAGGCCTATTCAGGCCGAGGCCGTCGGTGGTGTGGCCGTGGAAGAACTCAGATCATTGGCCGATAGCTTGAAAAACGCCCGTTACGGCGTGGTCGCCTGGGCGGCGGCAGCGTTGGATTGGCCCCAGGCGGAATTGACGGTGCAGATTTTGTGCGAGATGGTCAAGGACTTGAATCAAACCACCCGCTGCTCCGGCCTGCCTCTGGGGGGTAAGGAAGGCGACCAGACCGCCAATCAGGTTTGCGGGTGGCAAACCGGTTATCCGGTGCGCACCCGTTTCAGCCGGGGATATCCGGAATATGACCCCTATCTCAATGCATGCGATGTATTGATTGAGAGTGGGGAAGCGGATGCCCTGCTTTGGGTATCGGCCTACAATACCAACCGCACCCCGCCCAAGTGCGGTCTGCCCACCATTGTTCTGGGGCGTTGCGGCATGACCTTCGAGCAATCCCCCGATGTCTATATTCCCATTGGCGTTCCCGGTATCGATCACGCAGGCCATACTTACCGCATGGATAACGTGGTGGCGGTTCGTCTGTTCAAGCTGAGGGAAGCGGGATTGCCCAGCACTGCCCAGGTTTTGCAAGCGATTCAAGAAGCTCTTTGATGATCAATTAAGGAAGTTGCATGCTTATTAAATTGACTGGCGGCACGGTTTATGATCCCGCTCACCGGGTCAACGGCCGCGTCCACGATCTTTATATCCAGGATGGCCGGATTGTCGATCCTCCCGCGGGCGCCCATGTGGATAAGGAATACGATCTTCACGGTATGGTGGTGATGGCCGGCGCCATCGACATGCACACCCATATCGGCGGCGGCAAAGTCAACATTGCCCGCACCTTGTTGCCGGAAGATCACCGCGCCGATCCCGAGGCCCATACCGAATTGCTGCGTTCAGGATGTGGCCACGCCGCGCCCAGCACCCTGACTACTGGCTACCGCTATGCCGAGATGGGTTTTACCACCGCCTTTGAACCGGCGGTGTTGCCGGTCAATGCCCGTCAGGCCCACATGGAGATGGGGGATATTCCCATACTCGATAAAGGCGGCTACGCGATGCTGGGGAGTGACGATTTTCTCCTGCGAATGATGCAGTCCGGCGCCGACCAGAAAGCAATCAACGACTATGTGGCCTGGACCTTGAATGCCAGCCAGTGCATCGGCATCAAGGTGGTCAATCCCGGTGGCATCAGTGCTTTCAAGTTCAATCAGCGGGCGCTGGATTTGGATGAGGAACACGAATATTACGGCGTTACACCGCGCCAGGTGCTAAAAGTACTGGCCACGGCCGTCAATGAATTAGCGGTGCCTCATCCGCTCCACGTTCATGGCTGCAACTTGGGGGTTCCCGGCAACATGGAGACGACCCTCAACACCATTACCGGCATTGAAGGGCTGCCCATGCACCTGACGCACATTCAGTTCCACAGCTACGGGACTGAAGGCGATTTCAAGTTTTCTTCCGGCGCCGCCCAGATTGCCGAAGCCATCAACGCCAACAAAAATATCACCGTGGATGTGGGGCAGATTTTGTTTGGCCAAACAGTCACTGCTTCTGGCGATAATATGCGCCAACACGCCAACGCCGGCCACGCCCATCCTCATAAATGGGTGTGCATGGATATCGAGTGTGATGCCGGCTGCGGGGTGGTGCCTTTCAAATACCGGGACAAGAACTTCGTCAATGCCTTGCAATGGGCCATTGGCCTGGAAATTTTCCTGTTGGTGGACAATCCCTGGCAGGTATTTTTGACTACCGATCATCCCAATGGCGCGCCTTTCACCAGTTATCCGCACCTGATCCGGCTGTTGATGGATCGGTCTTTCCGTAACGAGCAACTTTCCCGCCTGCATCCCGAGGCTCAGAAAATGACGACGCTGGCGTCCATCGAAAGGGAATATTCCTTGTATGAAATCGCCATCATGACCCGGGCGGGCGCCGCCGAGTTGGTAGGGTTGTCGGACCGGGGGCACCTGGGCGCCGGGGCCGCGGCGGATATCACCGTTTATGTCCCCGATGACAATAAGGAAAAAATGTTCAGCCATCCCAAATATGTTTTCAAGGATGGTCAATTGGTGGTCAAGGATGGCGAGGTGGTGAAGGTGGTCTGGGGAACCACCCATGTGGTCAAACCCGAGTACGATCCCGCCATTGAAAAATCCCTGGAAAAATATTTTGACCGTTATATGACTATGAAACTGGATAACTTTGTCATCCGGGAAGAGGAAATTTCCGAAGATGGCCGCGGCAGCATCACTATCCATCCTTGCTGGGGAGGGCGGGGCATATGATTATCAACGGCATTGCTATCGACGATACCTTTGCCGAAGCTTTCCCCATGAAAGCCACCCGGGTCATCATCACCGCACTGAATATGGAATGGGCCTACCATGCCGCCCGTGCCATGTCCGGTTTCGCCACCTCGGTGATTGCCTGCGGCTGCGAGGCGGGAATCGAGCGGGAATTGAGCCCTGAGGAAACCCCCGATGGCCGACCGGGGTTGTCGGTCCTGTTCTTTGCCATGGGCGGCAAGGGCTTGACTAAGCAGGTGCAAACCCGGGCCGGGCAATGCGTTTTGACGTCGCCGACTTCCGCCTTGTTTGCCGGGATTGACGAAGGCAAACCCATCCCCCTGGGAGAAAATATGCGCTACTACGGCGATGGGTTCCAGATTTCCAAGGTCATTAATGGCAAGCGTTACTGGCGCATCCCGGTGATGGATGGCGAATTTCTGACCGAGGAAGCCACCTACATGGTGGAAGCGGTCGGTGGCGGTAATTTCCTGATTCTGGCCGAGTCCCAACCCCAGGCGCTGGCGGCGTGCGAGGCGGCGGTAGCGGCAATGAAAAAGATTCCCAATGTCATTATGCCCTTCCCTGGCGGGGTCGTGCGGTCGGGTTCCAAAGTGGGGTCTAAATACAAGGCGCTGAATGCTTCCACTAACGATGCCTTTTGCCCTACTTTGAAAGGTGTGACGAAAAGCCAACTGTCGCCGGAAATTGAATCGGTGATGGAAATTGTGATTGACGGACTTACCAAAGAGGACATCGACAAGGCGATGAAAGCCGGCATCGAAGCGGTGTGTGAGCTGGGTGTGGAAAAGGGCATCCACCGCATAAGTGCCGGGAATTACGGTGGAAAACTAGGACCCTATCACTTTCATTTGCGGGAGATTTTGGCATGACCGGTAATCCGTTAACCCTGACGTTGAAAGCCCAGCCCCCGCGCCGGGTGGATCTTTCCCCCTTGAGTAGTTTGCCTCATTTGACGCCGGCTGAAATCGCTGCGCTTAAATTGTGCATGGGCAAACGCACTTTGCGGGTGGATGAACTGTTCGAGATGAGTGGCGAAGATACCTCCAAACTGGTGATCCAAAACGGTTGCGCCAAACTGGATTATATCGGTAAAGATGCCGATGCTCTGGAAATCACCGTGGAAGGCGATGCCGGCGCTTATTTGGGCATGGGGATGAAGTCGGGCAGCTTACGGGTGACGGGCAACGCCGGCATATTCGCTGCGTGTGAATTGCGTGGCGGCCTGGTGCAGATTGATGGCAATGCCGGCGATTTTCTCGGTGGCGCTTTGCCCGGCAACAAGCGTGGCATGCGCGGCGGACGGGTGTTGGTCAAAGGCAATGTGGGCGCGCGCTGCGGCGATGAAATGCGGCGCGGCATCATTTTGGTGGAAGGCGATGCTGGCGATTACTGCGCTTCCCGCATGATTGCCGGCACCATTGCCGTCATGGGCAAGACCGGCGCCTATCTCGGTTATGCCCTGCGGCGGGGGACGGTGCTGTTATGGCAATCTCCGCAATCGGTTCCTCCCACCTATGGAGATTGCGGCACCCATACTTTGGCCTTTCTGCCTCTATGGTTCTCCGGCTTGAGAGATCTGGACAGCCTGTTTGCCAAACCCGAATCCGCCTTTAATCGAGTGCACCGGTATGGTGGGGATTTGGCCTCCACCGGGAGAGGAGAGATTCTGGTTCGGGCCTGACGGTTGCGCTGGATTCAGGGACAGAACTCACCGCAATGACCCGGGCCTATCCCCCAGTGGCAATGCTTTTGGCTACCTATGGCGCTGGGGGAGTAGAGCGCATGCTGGTGCACTTGGCCAATGGGCTTCAAGCGCAGGAAGTGCCGGTTTATTTTCTGGTGCCGGAAACAGCGCAATCTTACCTGGACCAACTTTCCCCGATGGTCCAACTTATCCCATTACCCTGTAAATCAGCTTCCTTTGTAGCGGATCTCTGCCAAAGGATTGCGGATATCCAACCCGCGATATTATTATCCGCCAAGCTCAAGGATGATTCCCTGGCGCTTGAGGTTAAATCCCGGCTGGCTATGGCCGGTCTTCGATGCTATTTCCGGGTGGGGAGTCCCTTGAGTATTCAAGGCAGGCGCCAGTATGGCCCCTTGGGATATCGCCGCTATATTCGCCGGATTCGCAGGAATTACCAGCAATGTGACGGGGTCATTGTCAATTCCCTGGGTGTGAGGGAAGATTTGAAAACCAGCTTGGGTTTGCCGGATGACAAGATTCACTTTGCCCCCAACCCGACGGTGACGGGTGAATTATTCCGCAGCGCCCAGGCATCGCCGCAACATCCCTGGTTCCATGATAATCAGGTGCCCGTGATCCTGGGCGTTGGCCGTTTGGTCCGGGCCAAGGATTTCACCACGCTTATCCGCGCCTTTGCCAAAGTGCGCCAGGAACGGCGGTGCCGTTTGGTGTTGATTGGGGATGGGCGGCAGCGGCACAGCCTGCAATCTTTGGCGGGAAAATTAGGCGTTGCGGGGGATGTGAATTTTCTTGGATTTGTGGACAATCCCTTTCCCTATCTGGCCCGGGCCGATCTGTTGGTACTGTCTTCCCGCTGGGAAGGTTGCCCCAATGTTTTGATTGAATCGTTGGCCCTGGGCACACCGGTGGTGGCCACCGCTTGTCCCTGTGGGCCGGCGGAGGTGCTGCATTATGGCCGTTATGGGCCTTTGGTTCCGGTGCGTCATCCGGTGGCCCTGGCCCGGGCAATGCTGGAAACCTTGCAGCGCCCCCTTGCGCCTGAGGTGCTTCGCCAGGGCGCCGCGCCTTATACTTTGGAAAGGAGTATTCCCCAGTATCTCAAAGCCTTTGGTCTGGCTATTTAACGATGACGGATTTGGCCGTGTTTTTAGCGACTTCCGGCCACAGCGGCGTGGACCGGATCATGAAAAACCTGATTCCCGCCATGGCCGCCAAAGGAATCGCCATGGATATTTTGCGACTACGGGATCACGGACCTTACTGGGAAAGCCTGCCTCAAGGCGTGCGCCTGATTGATCTGGGAGCCGGCCACGTGAATACGTCGTTGCCGGCATTGGTGGGCTATCTGCGGAAAGTCCGGCCCAAGGTGCTTTTGACCGATAAAGACCGGGTCAACCGGGCGGCATTGTGGGCAAGGAAAATCGCCCAGGTCCCGACCCGGGTGGTAGTCAGGATTGGCACCACGGTGTCGGAAAATCTGGCCAGAAGAAGCTGGTGGGCCAGAACCAGTCAACGGATTTCGCTGCGCTGCTTTTATCCCTGGGCCGACGGCATTATTGTGCCTTCCCGGGGGGCGGCGGAGGATCTTATTCGAGTCAGTGGCTTGCCGGGACGGAAAATTACTGTTGTGCCAAGTCCTGTCATTGTGCCGGAAATGTTTCAAAAGGCGGCGGAAAAAGCCCCTCATCCGTGGCTGGCGGACAACGAAATCCCGGTAATCATTGGGGTTGGCGAATTGTGCGCACGCAAGGATTTTGCCACCTTGATTCAGGCTTTTGCTCAGATCCGCGCAAAGCGGCTTTGCCGGTTGATCATCCTGGGCGAAGGCCGCCAGCGGTCAAAGCTGGAATCATTGATTTGCGACCTTGGTTTGACGGACTGCGTCCATCTGCCGGGTTTTGTCAATCCCTATCCTTGGCTGTCGCGAGCCAGCGTTTTTGTATCTTCCTCCCGCTGCGAGGGATTGCCGGTGGCGTTGATCGAGGCATTGGCCTTGGGCGTCCCATCGGTGGCCGCCGACTGTCCCAGCGGACCCAGGGAAATTTTGGCCGACGGGCGGTATGGGCCACTGGTGCCGGTGGGGGATAGGCAGGCGATGGCGCAGGCGATAGGGACTCTGCTTGAAGAACCTGTTCCATTAGGAGTTTTGCAGAAAGCTGTACAACCTTATTTTCTGGAAAATAGTTTGGGTGCTTATAGGAGGGTTTTGGGATTATAGCCAGAGAGTGATTGTGTGATTTGGTGCTCTGAAATAGAATGAACCTTTCATTAGGTAAAACAAAGGAGCTGTCACCATGAAAATGGCAATATCTTCAATGATTTGGATGGTTTTGTTAGCATCTATATCGTCATCTGTTCGGGCATCGGATCTTACTTGTGTAAATAAAGGGAACGAACCAACGCCGGTTCAAATAGGAGACAAGGTTTCGTGTGGTTTTGAGCAACCCAATGATGTGGATGTGTTTGTTTTATCAGTGAGTAATGAATCCGGGGTTCAAATTATAGTACTTCCTCCTGATGGAAGCTGTGAAGGTATTGATTATTTCGACCCCGAAGTAGAAGTATTTGATTCTTCCAATAGGCTTATTGGTAAGGATTTTTCATTAGGTTCTGCTAGCTGTTATCTTCCAAGTCTTCGATTATTCCCTGTGGCTGGTGAAACCTATTCCATTGTTGTGAACAGCAATAATAAGCAAGCACAGTCAGGAGATTATACCGTTGAGCTAAAATGTATTTCAGGAGATTGCATAAGTGGGAAATTAGTAAATGCGCAGAAATGCAGTGCTAGGTATGACGGTGCTCATCTTGATATTCCCATGGTTACAGTAGGAGAAAGTTCTTACTGGGCGAAATTAAAGCTTATTTCTTCCGCTCCTTTGACGTTTGAACTTTCCGAATATGGAAATAATAAGTGAGCAGGTATTAGATAGCTGTTCCAACTTATCACGTATTCCTCCAGTTGCTTTGATTGATCATTCAGAAAGTCGCTAACCTCCCCTACTGCAGAGCAACTTATCTGGTGGGGGATCAATTGCCCGTAATTCCAGAAGTGCCTGTTTTCCTGAACTTCTCCGGCAGCGGCGGGGTGGAGAAGATGGTGCTCAATCTGATCCGGGGGTTCAGGGACAGAGGGGTTTCCGTGGAATTGCTGGCCACTTCTCGGGACCGGAAACTACCAGCCTTGGAAGGGGTCAGGGTAATCTATCTGGGCCGCCACACCCGTCTGGCGTTGCCGTCACTGGTGCGATATCTGCGCCGGGAATCTCCGCCCCTGTTGTTTGCCGCCAAGGACCGGGCAATCCGTACTGCTTTACTGGCTCGGCGTCTTGCTGGAGTGGAAACCAAAATTGTGGGGCGCTTGGGGACCCATCTTTCCGAGTCTATGCATCACAAAGCTGCTTGGCAAAGGAAGTTGCGTTGTTTACCGATGCAATACTGGTATCCCAAGGCCGACCGGTTGATTGCGGTTTCCCATGGGGTGGCGGAGGATTTGCGACAGACAGTGGGGTTGTCCCGTCAACAGGTCACGGTGATTCGCAATCCCACCATTACCCCTGAATTGTTTGCTCTCGCCGATACAGCGGACTATCATCCTTGGCTGGATGACCCTGTTCCGGTACTGCTGGGGGTGGGGCGGCTTACCCGGCAAAAAGGATTTGATGTGTTGCTGGAAGCATTCGCCCAGGTGCGAAAACAAAGGCATTGCCGGTTGCTGATTTTGGGGGAGGGCAGGCAACGGTTGAATCTGCAGCAACAGGCGCGCCGGTTGGGCGTTGACAAGGAAGTGGCCATGCCCGGCTTTTCCTCCAATCCCTATGCCGCCATGAAGCGGGCGGACCTGTTTGTATTAGCGTCCCGCTGGGAAGGTTCGCCCAATGTGCTGGTTGAGGCGTTGGCGCTGCAATTGCCGGTGGTGGCCGCCGATTGTCCCAGTGGGCCGAGGGAGATATTGAACAATGGCGCCCATGGTCCGTTGGTGCCGGTGGAAGATGCCACTGCCTTGGCCGGCGCCATCCTCCATCAATTGCAATCTTCGCGGCCCAAGGAGAATTTGCCTCGGGCGCTGGAGGACTATACCCTGGAAAAAAGCGCCGATGCCTATTTGCGGGTTTTCTTGGAAGTGCTCCATACCAGGTAAATCCCATGCTATTGTCACTGCGCTACCGCTTTCTTTTCATACATATCGCCAAGACCGGCGGCACCAGCGTGCGCCGGGCGCTGGGGAAATACCGCTGGCGTGATCCCTGGTATTATCCCCAATGGTTTTGCCATAGGATAAGCGCGTGGTCCGGTCACAGGCTGGGAGTCAAACTGCCCCGTCACGCCAAGGCCATTTGCGCCCAGGAAATGTTGCCAAGGGAGCTTTTTGATGACCTGTTCAAATTTGCTTTTGTGCGCAACCCCTGGGATTTGCAAGTCAGTTCCTATCATCACCTGCGCCGGGAGCGGCCGGCTTTGATTGCCCACTGCCAGGATTTTACCGCTTTCCTGCAATGGAAATTGGACCCGGAAAGAGCCCCTCAGTACCACGCCGATATGACCGCCACGCCGCAGACAGATTTCTTGGTGGATCTTCACGGAAATATGATTGTGGATTTCGTGGGCCGGTATGAAAATCTGGAATCGGACTTTTTGACCCTATGCCGGCGGTTGCAATTGCCGGCCACCCCGTTGCCCAGGCTGAGAAAAGCCAACAACCGGCGCGATTACCGGGATTACTATAACGACACCACCGCCGAGCTTGTGGCCGACCGTTATGCCGAAGATATCCGACGCTTTGGATACCGTTTTGATATGTCTTAACTTATCTCTGTCAGTTTGCTTCTCCGGGGACTGGGAAGGGTCTGCCGGACCGAAATTCGTCCATGAATTTAGGCCCGGAGCGGCCATCCATGGCCGCTGGCAGACCCTTCCCAGCCCCCTCTCGCGGAGCTGATAGGTGTTGAGGTATCTTAATCCTCTGACTTGACGCCGATTTTCTTCAGCTTTCTCGATACAGAGACAAAACGCCCCAGCCCGACCCCATTGACAATCAACCCAATCACCAACATCGCGCCACCCAGCACGGTGAAATAAATATCCCCGGGAAACAACCGGATCAACGTCGCCCCCGCCGCCAGTAAAGCCAGTCCCGTGCGCAGATATGCCAATAAGGTACGTTCGATGGCGAGAACAGTGCGTTCATAGGCTAGGTGATCGCGCAGAATCATGTCTTCAAAAGAAAATTTGGAATAGGGCATCAGACAAATTCAGGTAAACGACGGGCGGGTAAAGAATATCAGATCCAATCTTTTATTGAAAAAATAAAATTACCCTGTTTTTTGTGGAGGATTACCACGACTGATTGAGTCGAAATCATTATTGTTGATGGCGAGGGAGGAGATACATGAAAGACTTCCCTCACATTCGATTAACAAACAGTTAGGAGAGTATTATGAAAATGATTAATCTTTCTTTAATTTTTGGTGTTTTTGCCATTGCTATCAGTGGAAGCCCTGCTGTTATGGCAGATGCGGGGAAAACCATTTATCCAGGTTCCATGTGCGTACCTTGGACTGCAAACGATCCGGTTCCCCGTTTGAATTCGAGCCGAATTTTTAATGATAGTACCCGAAGGTGGATGCGAGTTGATTGTCCGATACTCCATCAAGATTTTAGAAAAGGATTTTTAAATCTTCAAAAAGATTCATTAGATGATGCGGATATCGGAGTGATTGATGCGCATTCAACTAGCAATGCCAGGTGCTGGCTTGCCAGTAGGCACCAAAACCTTTCTCGACTGTATTCTTGGAGTGGAGGCACTCGTAACACAGTGGGATTCGGCTCTCATGAGCAGAATTTGGATTTCAAAGGAGTGCCGGCAAACGATAACACTTGGTATTACATTGGTTGCCTAATCCCACCCAAGCAGCATGGTCGCGCTTCTGGAATCACTTACTACTCCAGTGACGAATAATCAGTCAATAACAATGCGGGCCGCAATCGAGCGGCCCGTTTCTTAAATGGAGGAAATCCATGATGAAAAAACAGTATTTTTTAGTTTTGATCATTATTCTAATGGCCTCAACCTTTGTGTTGGCCTGGAGTTATTTTTCCCTGCCCAAAGCACAAGTTTCTCAACAGCAAGCGGCAGGGAGCCAGGAGAATCTGGCACCTGTCATCGCATCTTTATCCCAATCCGTGAGGGAGTTAGAGAAAAAAATGGAGACTCTCTCGGAAAGGATGGAACAGAAAATGAGCATGTTGAAGCAGCAACGGGCCGTTTCGTCGGATACCCTGGAGAGTTCCGAAGAATCCGAAGAAATCAGTGAGGAACAAGCCCAACAACAAGCAGAAGAATGGTATGAAAGGCAGTTGGAAAAATTGGACGCCGCGTTGGTTACAGCGCCCAAGGATGAAAAGTGGTCTGCCCGCACCACAGAGCGTCTGGAGGAGACCTTTGAAAAATTAAATGATTACGAAATCAGGGAAATGTCCTGTAGCGGCACTCTTTGCAAGCTCAATGCCCGTATTTCTCCCCAAGCGCTGGAACAGGAAGGAGGCATTGACGGTCTCTTGCACGGTACAATGGGTTGGGAAGGACAGACCATGGCGAGCGTAGATGAGGAAACTGGTGAAGTGACAGTGTATTTGTTAAGAGAAGGCGTAGATTTACTTTCTGAAAATGAAAACGGGGAAGTTGAGTAGTTCACTTCCCTCGATACACATTCTCGGCAGCCGTCAGTTAGGTGGCGCGGATAGGTTTTATGTCCGATTGGTCGAGGCGCTTCATCAAGGCGATCATTGGGTGCTGGCGGTCAACCGGCCCGCCAGCCCGGTCTCGCCGCTGCTCGAAAGGGCAGGTGTGCCGCAAGTTCAAGTCCCATTGGCCAATCAATGGGACCTTTGGTCGGTCCTGCAAATAAGGCGGCTGGTCCGGCAGTGGCAGCCGGCGGTGGTGCAGACTTACATGGGCCGCGCCACCCGCCTGACCCGGCTACCCAAAAATTCCAGTACCATTCACATTGCACGATTGGGGGGCTATTACAAAATTGACGGTTATTACCGCCATGCCCACGCCTGGGTAGGCAATACCCAAGGCATTTGTGATTATTTGGTGCGGTCGGGGTTGCCGGCGTCCAGGATTTTTAAAATCGGCAATTTCGTGCCGCCGCCAATGGCGTATTCCCCACATCAGATTAGTGAATTTAAAGCGCATTGGGGTATTCCGGAGGAGGCTCTGGTGATTGCGGCGCTCGGGAGGATGTACCCGGTCAAGGGATTTGAGGATTTACTCCAGGCCTTTGCCCGCTTGCCTGGTGAAATCCATCACCGGCCTTTAAGGCTGGTCATTGCCGGAGACGGCCCTCAATTCGGCAATTTGCGGCAATTAGGCCGTGACTTGGGAATCGCTTCGAGAACTACTTGGACCGGCCAGTTAAATCCGCCCGATCCTCTTTATGCCGTGGCCGATATGCTGGTTTGTCCCTCCCGCCATGAACCCCTGGGGAATGTCATTCTGGAAGCCTGGAATTATCGTTTGCCAGTCGTTGCCACATCAACTTTTGGGGCCACGGAATTGATTGAGCCGGATTTTAACGGAATTTTGGTGGAAATCCGGCAACCACAATCTCTCGCCAGTGCCATTCGGAACCTGCTGGTAATGCCTGAGCATGACCGGCGGAAAATAGGCGAGGCAGGATGGCAAACCCTGAAGCGGCATCATAGCCAACAGGCCGTGGTGCAGGCTTATCTTGAGCTGTACCGACTGCTGACATGAATCCAAACCACAGGTTGCCCGTGACACCGCCCCGGCGAATTTTGATAATCCGCCTCAGCGCCATCGGCGACATCGTCTTTGCCAGTGGTTTGATTCCGGCCTTGAAAGCCCGTTATCCCAACGTGGTCATTGACTGGGTGGTGGAAGAATCCTATCAGGATTTGCTAAAAGCCCATCCCGGCTTGGACAAACTTTATCTTTGGCCCCGCCGGCGCTGGGGTGGCTTGTGGCGGGAAAGGCAATGGCCTACTTTGATTGGCGAAATGAAAACCCTGATAAAACAGTTCAGGGCGCGGCGGTATGACTGGATACTCGATACCCAGGGACTGTTCAAAAGCGGCCTGTTCGCCCGCCTGGCCCAAGGTCAATTCCGGGTGGGGCTGGGATCGCGGGAGGGCAGCCAATGGTGGATGGACCAGGTGGTTTCCCGGAAAACCCAGGACCGCCGCATTGCTTCGGAATATCTCCAATTGCTGCGGGAACTGGGCGTGGAACCTGGGGACACTCCGCTCGATATTTATCTTTCCCTTGGGCATCAAAAGGAAGCGGAGGATATTTTAAAGGGTTTAAATATCCATGGCCCTTACGTGGTCATGTGTCCCTTCACCACCCGGCCCCAGAAGCATTGGCTGCAAGCCCGATGGCCACAGTTGGCTAAATCCGTGCAGTCGCAATGGGGTTTCCCTGGTTTGGTAGTAGGCGCGCCTAGTGATAAAGAGGCAGCGGAAGACATTGCTAAGGAAAGCGGCGCTGCCTGTTTATCGGCTGCGGGATTGACCTCCATTGGCGTCAGTGCCGCATTGATCCAAAAGGCAGCGCTGGTGGTGGGGGTGGATACCGGCATGACCCATCTGGGTATCGCGTTTCAGCGTCCCATGGTGGCCCTATTTGGCGCGACCCGCCCTTATCTTGATCCTGGTTTTGCAAAAGCCAAGGTGCTGTATCGCCCCAGGGAGTGTTCTCCCTGCCGCAAGCGGCCAATCTGTCATGGGCGATATGATTGCATGAGGGAATGGCGGGTAAGCGATGTCATGGAAGCCATTGAAAAGGTAATCCGTTGAAAATACTGCATGTGGAAGGTGGCCGCCATTTATACGGCGGTGCCAGGCAAGTGGCCTATTTGCTTAATGGCCTGAGGGATTATCCGGCAGAGCACATCCTGGTGTGTCACCGGTCCAGCCCGTTGCCGCAAGCCATTGATAATCCAAAAGTCCGTATTTTCCCTTGTCCAGTGGGGGGAGACGCGGACCTTGTCTTCGCCTTTCAACTTTACCGCTGGATTCGGCATGAAAAACCCGATATTTTGCACCTTCACAGCCGCCGGGGTGAATTGCCCGCCATGCTGGCTGGTGTGGCGTCCCAGGTGCCGATGATTGTGACCCGACGGGTGGACAATCCTGAAAACCCATGGTTGGCCAAACTGAAATACCGTCATTTCCGGCGGGTGATTGCCATATCCCAAGGCATAGCCGAAGTACTGATCAAACAAGGCTTGCCCGAAGAGAAACTTTCCCTGGTTCATAGCGGCGTGGATACCCAAATTTTCCGGCCCCCCAGGAAAGAATCTATGCGGGGGCAATTGGGGATCCCGCCGGATCACATCGTCATTGCCGTCGTCGCCCAGCTCATTCCCCGCAAGGGCCATCTGGTTTTATTCGAATCGTTATCCAGACTACGCCGCGACTACCCGGAACTAAAGCTGACTAGTTTGGTGTTTGGCAAGGGACCATTGGAAGCGGAACTGAAGGCGCATTGCCAAAAATTGGGCCTTCAAAATCAAGTCCGGTGGATGGGGTATCGTGAAGACATGGCGGAAATTCTGCCTGCCATGGATGTCGTCGTACACCCGGCTTTGAAAGAAGGGCTGGGAGTAGCTTTGCTGGAAGCGGCCGCCTGCGGCTTGCCCATCATTGCCAGCCGCTCGGGTGGGATGCCGGAAGTGGTTGAAGATGGTGTTAATGGTTTGTTAGTCCCGCCGGGTGATCCAAATGCCTTAGGTTGTGCTATCAATCACCTTGCCCGGGATTCAATGTTAAGATCCAAAATGGGAGAGGCGGGCAGACAAAAAGTATTACGGCAATTCTCTATTGCCAGTATGGTGGAAGGCAATTGGCAAGTTTACAAAAGATAGACAATGCTTTTTAAATCAAAGCCAATGATTTTCCCTTTCATCCCATCGGTTATTATTTAAAACGTATGGGATGCAAGAGGAGAAATCATTATGAGATATGACGTTTATTTCTGCCTATTAACCACATATATCCCGTGGGAAAAAGAAAATACAAAAAACTAGGTAATAGAGGAACGGCAGCGAGTTGCCAATTATCCGGTTTGTATGCCCAAACATCACCTTTGACAGGGTCAACCACTCCCAGAAAGGCATCTAATTCCTTGCTATATTTCCATTTTCCCAGCACCCCCCTAAAAGAAGCTTCTAAGCCCTCTAATGATGGCGCAATAGGGTCGTTTTCATTCGTTAGTAAATTTAATGTCCATTCGCTTGGGTTGTTTTTTACATCGGACGGTGGAAGCAATTCCCATACATCATAATCCCCGCCCCATAATATAAAACGTTGGCGCACAGGATCATAATCCATGCCGTAGTCGCCTAATTTCTGAAAATCAAAAACACCCCCAACTACCTGGGGCACAAAGTTTATATTCTTGTTGTTTTCTCCCGGTTCATCCAATAACCATAGATTAAAGTCTTTGGTTATTCCCGCCATTCTTAGGAAAAGATTATGGTCAGGGGAATAGGCTCCCGCCCCTTGGCCTGAAAAAGTATCACTGGCTGTACCTACTAACTCATAAGCATCTTGAGAAGGGTCACTCAGATCATTTACAGTATATTTAAATAAACTATTTTTGCTTTGTATATACAAGACATCTTTACCCCCTTCAGAGGTATAGGCTGTTGCCCCATTCACCATGGATTCTAATGCCCTTCCATTAATGTTCGAATTCAAAATATTATCCCGGTTTTGCCACATGTTTCCTCCAACTACCTGGGGATACTTGGCAGGATTGACTTGAGAACCGGTCGCGCCACCAACTTTGTTAGGATCAGCTTTGCTTGGATCCCAGAAATAAGGGCCTGACAAAATACTGCTATTACTGGCAAGGTCGGGTCGTCTAAATGGTCCGCTGCCATAGGCTGCTCCCCCAAAAGTTACGAAACGATCCACGGTGGGGAGGTATTCCGAGTTATCATATGTATGTGCCGAAACAGGCGCGTCATCCACGCCGAAGACTGAGGTGAACACCCCGCCCCAAGGATCATGGTCGAGAGGGGTAAATTTAATGGCACTAGGTAACGAAGCTCGCTCCCATTGTAATGTGGAAGCGCGCCAGCGGTAGACATCGTTGCCGGTATAGTTGGCGTGTCCGCCTCCATAAAAAATCAAGTCCCCCCGTTTGCTATCCCACGCCATGGAACTCCAAGCGCCAATAATCCTGCCAGGGTCCCCTTTAACGGTACCTTCGGGAGGGGGATTGGGTATTTGATCCGATGGTGTCCATACCTCCTGGAATTGATTCGTGTTCAGCTTGATCCAGCTATTTTCCGGAATGGTGTTTAATTTTTCGATAGCCGGGGAGATATCGGTAAATGTAAAGTTATCCGCATGAAGAAGTTTTAAAGGCAGAGTAGCGCTGACTAGCGCGGAGGTGAAACAGAGTGATTTTTTAAGTGTATTTTTATTTATCGAATTCCTCATTGTTGATGAGATTGCTTGGTTGTATGGCGTAAAAATAAATTTATAAACTTAAATTTCCATCTTTGCTGTTCTGTTTTTAGGGATTTTAAAGGTATAAACAGAAAGAAAATGGCATAAGAAAATCCTCCTACAAGTGTCATATATAATATATAATATATATCGTTGTTTTTTATATGATTAGGTATCCATGTTTCAGCAGCGAAAAGAGTGATAACTAAAATGGAATTCAATAAGATAGCGGGAGCTATAGCAAAAAAAATTCTCGATTTTTTTGCTTTTATACAACTGGTGGCTAAAAAATACTGATGAAAAGCGGTGTATATAAGGGAGAATACTACCGCCAAGGCAATACCCTTGAGCCCATGGGGGAGGGCGATAATGATAGATAAACACATAATGATTAAGCTTGAAACTAGAACAAACAAATCACGATGCAACCAATTTCTTGCGGCTAATACGTTAGAAGAGAGTGTGCTAACCATCCAAAAAGGCCAAGCATATGCTAATATCATTAAGGGAGTAGAAGATTCAACCCACTTTTCTCCGTATAAAACACTAACTATTGGTTTTGCCAACCACTCCAATCCTACGTAAACAGGTGTTGCATAGACAGCAAGAAGTGCGATGCTTCTAAAGAAAATGTATTGACACCTGTCATGGTTATCTTGTTCAACGGAAAGGACCCGAAATAATACTGGTTGTACTGATCCGGAAAAGAAAGTATGAGGCATCATGGCTAAGCTTTCACCTTTATTATAAAGCCCTACACTTGCGGGTCCCAGTGTGCGGGAGAGAATAAAAATGCTGACTTGATTCCTTAAGTAAAGAATAATGTCACTCATCGCCTTAAACATTCCATATTGTGCCAAATGCTTTCCCTTTTTAAAATCAAAATTAAATCTCGGCAACCATCTGGTAATTATAAACAACATAAATATATTTGTTATTGATCCAATAATTCCACCCCAAATTAAACTCCATACTCCAAAACCTTTGAAAGCTAGGATTATGCTGGATATCGATGAAATTAAAAGCGCTATGAAGTCTAAAAGCATTTTTAGTTGGAAGCGCATTTCTCTCTGCAGCATGCTGTTTGGCAAGTTGGCTAGCGGCCTATAAACAAAAGATATTGCAGATAATCTTAGAAGGTCGGTATATATATCATTGTTATACCATTTGGAAAACCATGGAGAAGAAAAATAAAATATCAAATAGATTAAAGTTCCAGCTAAGAATTGTAAGGTAAATACAATATTGTAATCTTTTTTTGTGACATTTTTTTCGCGTATCAGGGCTTGCACCATCCCTCCTCCAGCGAAAAAGCCTGCCAACCCGGTGAATACCTGAATTGTTAACAGCGTTCCAAATTCCTCCGGCGCCAATAGACGTGCTAATATAATTCCGGTAATAAAATTAAGTACATAATTGGCAGTGTTGCCTGTAAGAACCCACGAAATGGTAGAGTATAAATCTTTTTTTGTTGTCATTAATGGGTTCTTTCTGACTTTTGTGATTAGATTAGGTGAGGATTAAGAGTGTTTGATATGACTGACTACATACCGGTATTTGCCAGATTTATCTGGTACAATATCATTAACAATATCAATTGTTACATCGACATCATTACCCAACCTTTTTCGAATGCCCTCTGCGATTAACTTGTTTTTATCATCCGTCCAATGCTTGGGGTTTCGTACCAGTTTTATTTTTATGAATTTTGGGGATTTTTGAATAATTCTAAACTTTCTTACACCCGGGATATCCCGAACTACATATATTAGGGATAATGCGTGCATTACTGTTCCGTCAGAGCGGATGATAAAATCGGTTTGCCGGCCACTAATTTCTTTTAATACATTTAATCCTCGGCCTTTTTGACATGTTTCAGAACTCCATTTGGCCATATCTCCGGTACGATACCGTATAAATGGTTGAACTTCTGATGCCAGATTGGTAATTGTAACTTCTCCTATCTCACCATCAGCCACTGGGAGATTTTTATTATTAAGAAGCTCTATTATTATCCACTCCGAATTTACCAGCATTTGACCCTGGGGCGATTCCAAAGCCATGAGGCCGGCATCTCTGGCGCCATATTCATTGGCTACTGGTACGTTAAAGATTCTAGTTAAAAGTTCACGTTGGTGGGGGTATAGTGGTTCTCCTGTTGTACAGACGACCTTAAGTTGCGGAATTTTTATTTGTTTTCCTTCTTTTTCCGAATATTCGGCCAGTAAAGCTAGGCTGCTGGCATAGCCATAGATGCATTTGGGTTGATACGCATTCAAAATGTCAATATAGTTGGCCATGTGATGTTCGGACATCTCGAATGCATTTAGAAGCAATTGGTTACATAATCTATCTCGAATCTGTTTGATTTTGTCGGTACGATTTAATTCCGTAGGTGCGCCCCAGAGAAAAACTTCTCTGTCCCCAGGTTCTAATCCCCACCACTTTCTTGCCCTCATTCTGCATGCCGCATCCACTGCCTGACGTTTCCGCCCAAAGTAAAAAATCAATGGTTCTCCCGTTGAACCTCCGGTGTTGTAGCGATAAATTCCACCAGGAGCATCTTTCCAAACCATTTCGTTGCCATGGCGCCGAGCGTCTTCCTTGTCCATGAGAGGTAACTGCTTAAATTCGTCCCAGGTTAAATGCTTAGGGTCGATTCCAGCTTTTCTAATTCTTTCTGCGTGCCAGGGGCAATGATGAAGAGCGGAACTTAGAAGTTTACGCAAACGCTTAAGTTGTAAACGTTTAATTTCTTCACAGGTGAGGTACTGGGTTCGCTCTAATTCCGCCCAATATCCGAAGGTAGGGCGACCGAGCAAAGCTTCATGAGCTCTAAAAATATTCCTGCTAAAAATGCTTGGAAAGGACCAGGTACTTGTTTTAACGAGGGGCATGGATATAATCACATAAGTAAATGCGGGTGTAGTTCAATGGTAGAACCTCAGCTTCCCAAGCTGATGACGTGGGTTCGATTCCCATCACCCGCTCCAGCCCGGTTCTCAGACATTATGGTCCATTGAACAGGCCCCACCACCACAGCACGCCGTTATGGGGTGGCCGCAGTTCCCCTGATTACAGGCAGGCTCAGGGTTTTTCAAGGTTGTACTGGATATGACGTTTCCGCCAGTAATGAGCCTTTCTACCGGCGTATCTGGAGGGGTGTTTCCGGGGTCTATTTCTGCCAAGCGACAAAGCTCTCCCCAGGTTTGAATCGTATCGGTCATTCGGTGACGGACTTCAACCGTAGTCTGATTTGCTTTGCAAAAATAGTCGTAAGTAGGCATGGTGGTTTGTCAGGTAAAAGGGTATTTTATAAATTTTAGTTCAACGGAGACTGAATGGACCGCTTTATTCTCGATACTAGTATTTTCACCAACCCGGATGTCTATTCCCAGTTTGGCGAAGAGCCGCTGGTTGCCATGCACGCCTTTTTGAGCCTTGCCCGTAAAACCGGGGCGGAATTTTACATGCCCAGCTCTGTTTATGATGAACTTCAGCTGATGCGGGAGAAGACCGGGGTGCCCACGGAATTCGAGGCGGTAGTGAGGATTCGTTCCCCCCGGCGTTTCAATATCCAAATCCCGGCCGGCATATTATACGAATTTATTGAAGAGGTGCGAGTCCGCATCGACCGGGGTTTGAGAATTGCGGAGGAGCACGCCAAAATGCTTGGCGACGGTAGCGCGGAAGAAGATGTCGGACGGGTCATCAATCGACTGCGGGGGCGGTACCGGGAGGCGCTGCGACAAGGGATCATCGACAGCCGCGAGGATATGGATGTGTTGCTCCTAGCTTATGAAATGGATGGCGTGTTGCTTTCGGCGGATGCAGGGCTGAGAACCTGGGCGGATAAGGTGGGCGTCAAAATCATCATGCCCCATAACTTGCTTCATGTCATGGAGAAGCTAGTCGAATATCATTCGGCCTGACAACAAATCCCCCAGCATCCCGGTGAGGTGCGGGTAAATACGGTCGAATTCGAGCAGCCAGTGACCTTCTTCCTGATGCAGATCACGCTGCACGATTTTAATGCGTCTGCTGGCCCGTTTGAGGTGATTGAGCATCAATTCGGCGTTTTCTTTCTCCCGGAAACGGCAGCGGAATGTGGTATATACGCGATGTTCCCTGCGATAGTGCTCTACTGCCCGGTGGAGTCCGTCGAGAAATGCCCCTCCCAGATCCTGCTTCATAGTGGCGGAGGCGGTCAACCCATTCTCTTCTAAAAACAGTGCCAGCCGCAGTAACCGATTGGTGAAATATTCCGGGGGCAATTCCATCAGATTATCGGCGGCAGCGCGAATATCATCGATGTTGGAATTGCCGGTCACATATTTGGCCCGGTGATCCCGCTCCGAGTCTTCTTTGAAGACGATGCCTTCGTGCCATTTTTGGTGCAGATCCAAGATTAGATGGCGGATTGCCTCCACATTTTCTATCTCAAATCGGCCAAAACGCGGCACTGATGGCAAGCTGTATTTTTCAAGCAGAGTGAGTTTTTCTTCATAAGGGAAAAAACCAGGCTTGCCAACCGCCATTAAATCAAAGACAAACAACTGGATATCGGTTTTGACAAAAGGCGGATAGCTTTCCAGGTAAGGATTGTCGGGACCTGCGACTTCGGCGCAAACGATTATGCCCGGCTCCTTTTGGAAAATCTCCAAAGGCATCAGATCCGGCAGGCGGTCGGTGGTGAAGGGGCAAATGAATCCCCCGCGGGTCAATGCAACGATTTTGTCCCCTATGCGAGCGATCCTGACATTAAACCCGTTGATTTTTTCTTCCGCCCAGAATGGGGCTTGAAAGTGAGCTTTGAGACCGGCTTCCAGCGCCAATACCCGGCCAATATGGGGATAGCCAAAGACCACCTGTTCCCCAAACACGGCGGTGCCCCGGGGAATGTGTTTCCAATCGTCAATGGCGTGGTAATACTCTAATCCTTTAAAATCTTTCGTTAAAAACTTCTTTCTTTCAAGCGCTGCAGGCAGTTGTTGCAGAACAGTTTGGTCTGTGACGGTGATTGGCATGGCTTTCACTTCAGCGGTATGATGCATGGCATTGTAACTCTGCCCAGATGCCATGACCATGGAATGTCGCGTAGGTTGCGGCGCGTGCTGTATCGCGCCATCCATATCCAGCCCTATTCCGGGGATGCCGGAAGGCAAGCCTGCAGGAGTTCGTTGCATTCAGTTGACCGAAGATAATCGCTGCCGTTTGTTTGGGAAGCCCGAACGCCCCAGTGTCTGCATTCGATTTCAAGCCGAACTTGAAATGTGTGGAGAAAGCAGCACTGAGGCATTGATCAACTTGAAACGCCTGGAAAAGCTGACAGAAGCTTAAGCCACTAACCTTTTGTATTTGATTCGATGGGGCCGGTTGGCGTCATCCCCTAACCGCCGTTTACGGTCTGCTTCATAATCCGCGTAATTTCCCTCAAACCAGACTACTCGGCTGTCTCCTTCAAAAGCCAGCATGTGAGTGGCGATACGATCCAGGAACCAGCGGTCGTGAGAGGTGACCACGACACAGCCGGGAAACGCTAGCAAGGCTTCTTCCAGTGCGCGCAGGGTTTCCACATCCAGATCGTTGGTGGGTTCGTCCAGTAGCAATAAATTGCCGCCGCTTTTGAGCAGCTTGGCCAAGTGGACCCGGTTTCGTTCCCCACCTGATAAGTCCTTGATGCGTTTTTGCTGATCGGCGCCTTTGAAATTGAAACGGCCGACATAGGCGCGGGAAGGGGTCTTGTAATTGCCTACTTCAATCATGTCCAGGCCATCGGAAATTTCTTCCCATACGGTTTTGTCTGGGTCAAGGGATTCGCGGCTTTGATCCACGTAGGCCAACTGCACGGTGTCGCCAATGTGCAAGGTGCCTGCATCGGGTTGCTCCTGGCCGGCAATCATCCGGAAAAGGGTGGTTTTCCCCGCCCCGTTGGGACCAATGACTCCGACAATTCCGCCAGGCGGAAGATTGAAACTCAGTTCTTCAAACAAAAGCCTGTCGCCATAAGCTTTTTTTAATCCATCGGCTTCGACGACCAAATCCCCCAGACGCGGACCGGGCGGGATGTAAATTTCCTGGGTTTCGTTGCGTTTTTGGAATTCCTGAGATGATAGTTCCTCAAACCGGGCCAAGCGGGCCTTGGATTTGGCATGGCGCCCCTTGGGATTGCTGCGCACCCATTCCAATTCCGCTTTCATGGCCTTGATGCGGGCGTTTTCCTGCTTTTCCTCCATTTCCAGGCGTTTTTCCTTTTGCGCCAACCAGGAACTGTAATTACCTTCCCAAGGGATGCCATGGCCCCGATCCAGCTCCAGAATCCAGCCAGCGACGTTATCGAGGAAATAACGGTCATGGGTAACCGCTACCACAGTGCCGGGATATTCGTGCAGAAACCGCTCCAGCCAGGCAACCGATTCAGCATCGAGATGGTTGGTGGGTTCATCCAGCAGTAGCATGTCCGGATTGGACAATAATAACCGGCACAATGCCACCCGCCTTTTTTCACCGCCCGAGAGGGGGCCGATTTTGGCGTCCCAATCCGGCAATCTTAAAGCATCGGCGGCGACTTCCAGTTTGCGTTCCAGATTCCAGGCGTCGGCGGCATCTATTTTGGCCTGTAATTCAGCTTGTTCTGCCAGCAGCCTGTCGAAGTCGGCATCCGGTTCGGCAAAAGCATTGCTTATCTTTTCGAAACGTTTCAATAACGCCACGGTTTCCGCCACCCCTTCTTCGACGGCCTCGCGTACGGTCATTTCAGCGTCCAGTTGGGGTTCCTGGGGTAAAAAACCGATTTTGATGCCGGGCATAGGCCGAGCTTCGCCATCGTGTTCCTTATCCACTCCGGCCATTATCTTCAATAAAGAGGATTTACCCGAACCATTCAGTCCCAATACCCCGATTTTGGCGCCAGGAAAAAACGACAACGAAATATCCTTGAGAATGGTGCGGTTGGGCGGCACGGTTTTGCTCACCCGGTGCATGGTAAAAATATATTGGGCCATGGTTATCAATCAGATGGTTAAACTTGGGCAGGCATTGTACTGTATTTGTGGCAAAAGTGGATTGGCCTGTTTTGTAGAGAGTGAAAGATTCTGGCGAATGATCTTTCATTAAGGTGTAAAAAATAGACGAAAAATGTAGGAAAAAAATGAGATAACTGTCATAAATTTTTTCACTCAATTTGTGTGTTGCATGAAAAAACTAATTAAAACAAATAGATACAAGATTGGCATGGAAAGTGTATTTATACTTGCAGGAGAGGTTGTTGAGGGCACCCTTGTTAAGTATTTAATTTGGAGTGCCAAAGATGCGTTTATTTCAAAAAAGGTTTTTTCACTTAAGTTTAGTGTTAACTTTGACTTTGCCTGCTTTCTCCGTATCGGCGGTCCCTTTTGCCGTGGATGGTGATCTTAAAGACTGGATCAATCAGCCACAAGGCCAGGCTACAGATTGGCAACCTTATAAAACCAACGTTTTCTATTCTATAGAAGACCAATATAAAGATTTCCTTAATCCAGGCTATGGAGGCCAGGATTACGATGCCGAGGCAATGTATGTTGCCATTGATTCAGGTAATTTATACATCACCGTAGTATCCGGTGTTGACTCTTCCGTTATTGACTGGCCCCCTGGTGATATTGCCATTGATTTTGGAAATGACGACACTTTCGAATACGGTGTAGTGACTTATAGCGACGAAGATAATAGTAAAGGAGGGATAGGTTCGGCAGGTGACTTTTACGAAGTGTCAGAATGGAACTACGGGATCTGGGAGGATGATCCAAATACTGGATATAGTAAAAATGCTCATCCAACTAATATCAAGTCAGGTGAGAAAAAGGGTGAAGTGCCTTATTCACTCAATAAAGCCAAGTGGGATGGCAGCCAAATTTCTAAATTAGGAGCATATCCCACCAATTCAGACGACTCACATCAGCATTACGTTTTTGAAACCGCCATTCCCTTGAATCTATTTGACCCTAATCTGCTGGGGCAGAAATTCACCGTTCACTGGACCATGGCCTGCGCCAACGACTGGATTGAAGTGGATCCGGTTACCGTACCCGAACCGCCAGTAACTTTATTGATGGGTATTGGCTTGGCTGGTATGGCGATGCGTAAAGGCTTGAAGCGCCGACAGCCGGATAAGTAACCAAACTGATGTTACGCACTGTCATTTCGAGCGTAGCGAGAAATCTTGCAATCGCCCCAAAATGGATGCTGATGTGTCAGATTTCTCCCTCTGGTCGAAATGACAGTCAAGGATTGCGCAAGCCTGTGCCTATCTGCCGGTGGCTGCGTAACATCAGTAACCAAAGTTCAATGGTGCTCTCTTGATTGCTTGGTATTCTTAGAGGAATACAAAGGTAATCGATATCACAACGCCCTGAGATCAGGGCGTTTTTTTATTTCCGAGGGAAAATTTTGGCCGCGGGGAATGAGAACCCTTTAGAATAGTAACAATATAAAAAATTCGAGAAATTTGTCCAGGAGAGTGATTTTTATGTTCAGCAAAGGTATGGAAATTGCCGGATTTGATGACGATTTGTGGGCGGCGATTCAAAACGAAGTGCGGCGTCAGGAAGACCATGTGGAGTTGATTGCCTCGGAAAATTACGCCAGCCCCCGGGTGCTTCAGGCGCAAGGGACCGTGCTTACCAACAAATATGCGGAAGGCTATCCGGGCAAGCGTTATTACGGTGGGTGCGAGTATGTGGATGTGGTGGAAAGCCTTGCCATCGAACGGGCCAAGGCGCTGTTCGATGCGGACTATGCCAACGTCCAGCCCCATTCCGGTTCCCAGGCCAACGCGGCGGTTTATCTGGCGTTACTTCAGCCGGGCGATACGATTATGGGCATGAGCCTTGCCCACGGTGGCCACTTGACCCACGGCGCCAAGGTGAATTTTTCCGGCAAACTGTTTAACGCGGTGCAATATGGCATCAATCCCGAGACCGGCGAGATCGATTATGGCCAAGTGGAAGCGCTGGCAAAAGAGCATAAACCAAAGATGATTATCGCCGGATTTTCCGCCTATTCCCGGGTGGTGGACTGGCAAAGATTCCGGGAGATCGCCGATGCCATCGGTGCTTGGTTTGTGGTGGATATGGCTCACGTGGCGGGCTTGGTGGCCGCTGGCGTTTATCCCAATCCAGTGCCCCTTGCCGATGTGACTACCACTACAACCCATAAAACGCTTCGTGGCCCCCGTGGCGGGTTGATTTTGGCCAAATCCAATCCGGATTTGGAGAAAAAGCTCAATTCCATGGTCTTTCCGGGCACCCAGGGCGGTCCCTTGATGCATGTGATTGCCGCCAAGGCGGTTTCCTTCCGGGAAGCCCAAGGCCCGGAATTTCGGGATTACCAAGTGCAAGTGGTGGAAAATGCTCGGGCCATGGCGCAAACTTTCATAGAACGCGATTTCCATATCGTCTCCGGTGGCACGGACAACCATTTGTTTCTGGTGGATCTGATTGACAAGGGCATTACCGGCAAGCAAGCGGAGGAAGCGTTGGGGAGGGCCAATATCACCGTCAACAAGAATACGGTTCCCAACGATCCCCAATCACCCTTTGTAACCAGCGGCATCCGGGTGGGTACGCCGGCAGCGACGACTCGGGGTTTTGGGGTCAGGGAATGCCAGCAACTTGCCCATTGGATGTGCGATGTGATGAATAATATCGATGATGAAGATGCCATTGCCCAGATCAAGGACGAGATTCTTAAACTTTGCCGCCGTTTTCCAGTCTATGGCCATTGATGCAGAAAGAATGGATTACCCATGCACTGCCCTTTTTGTAACGCGCCAGATACGCGGGTAATCGACAGCCGCCTGACCCCGGATGGGAAAGTCAGGCGGCGGCGGGAATGCAGCGCGTGCAAAGAGCGCTTTACCACTTACGAAAGTGCGGAATTAACATTGCCAAGAGTGATTAAAAGCGATAACCGGCGAGAAGCTTTTGATGAGGAAAAACTGCGCTGTGGATTGCTGCGGGCATTGGAAAAACGGCCGGTAGCAAGCGAACAGGTGGATGCCTGTGTGCAAAAGATCAAAGAAACCTTAATGCGCCGTGGTGACCGGGAAGTACCCGCACGAATGATTGGGGAGATGGTGATGGATGAGTTGAAGGCTCTGGATAGGGTGGCCTATGTACGCTTTGCATCTGTTTATCGCAGTTTTGAGGATGTGAGCGAGTTCCGCAAGGTCATTGAAGGACTTGAAAGCGAGTCTTCCGATTAATCTTACATGACTCACTCAACAGATCATCATTGGATGGCCCGTGCCCTGAGGCTGGCGGAGCGCGGGTTATTTACGACCGATCCCAATCCCAGGGTAGGGTGTGTTTTGGTCAAAAATGGCCGCATTGTCGGGGAGGGGTGGCACAGAAAAGCCGGTGGACCTCATGCGGAAATTGAAGCATTGAAAGCCGCTGGAACCCACCCTCGCGGCGCGGATTGCTATGTTACCCTGGAGCCTTGCTGCCATCACGGGCGCACACCGCCTTGCACCGATGCCTTGATTAAAGCGGGGATCAAGCGGGTAATTGCGGCAATGATTGATCCCAATCCCCAAGTCGCCGGTAATGGGTTGCAAAAATTACAGGAGACGGGGATTGAAACCGCCAGCGGTATTCTGACCGGTGAGGCTGAATTGCTCAACCGGGGGTTTTGCAAGCGGATGAGGGATGGCCGCCCCTGGGTCACATCGAAGCTGGCCGCCAGCCTGGATGGCAGAACTGCTCTGGCTTCGGGAGAGAGCCGCTGGATTACCTCCAATGCCGCGCGCCGGGATGTGCACCGGATCAGAGCGCGCAGTTCCGCCATCATCACTGGCATCGATACGGTTTTGGCGGATAACCCTGCTTTGACAGCGCGGTTGGAGCCAGAAATAGAAGTCGTACAACCCATCCGCGTGGTAGTGGATTCCAAATTGCGCATGCCCATGGATGCAAAAATGCTTCGACTGCCGGGTGAAACCTGGATCGCCACGGTTGCCAATGATAAAGATAAACGGCAGGCACTGGAACAGCGGGGGGCTAAAGTATTGGTCTTGCCTGATGATGGGCAAGGGAGAGTGGATCTTCGGCAATTGATGGATCACTTAGGCGACAGGCAAATCAATGAAGTATTGATTGAAGCAGGTCCCCGGTTGAATGGCGCTCTGCTAAGTCAAGGATTGGTGGATGAGTGGCTGTTGTATTTGGCGCCTAAATTATTGGGGGATAGCGCCAGAGGCTTGTTCCATTTGCCAGGGATTGAGTCGATGACTGATTCCATCGGCCTTTCAATGACAGATATCCGTCTAATCGGCCCGGATCTAAGAATTCATTTTCATCAAGGTTAAAAGATGTTTACCGGAATCATTCAAGCGATTGGCAGGATTGAAGCCCTGTCTCCCCGGGGCGGCGATGTGCGATTGACCATTGCTTCGGGAAAATTGCCCCTTGACGAAGTCAAGTTGGGCGATAGTATCGCCATCAGCGGCGTTTGCTTGACCGCCGTTGCGGTTGACAGCCAAACCTTTAGCGCGGATGTCTCCCGGGAGACTCTGAGTTTGACCACCCTGGGCAACCTCAAATCGGGCGATCCGGTAAATTTGGAATTGGCCATGACGCCGGCCACCCGCTTTGGCGGGCATATCGTTAGCGGTCATGTGGATGGCATTGGAAAAGTAACCCAACGTTGGGAAGACGCCCGTTCCACGAGATTCCGGATTGAGTCTCCCAAGGCGCTGGCAAAATATATCGCCACCAAGGGTTCGATTTGCGTGGACGGCATCAGTTTGACGGTGAATCGGGTAGAAGGGGCGGCCTTTGAGGTCAATATCATTCCCCATACCCTGGCTGAAACAACCTTAGGCAATACGCTGGTCGGCAATCCGGTCAATTTGGAAGTAGACCTGATTGCCCGCTATCTGGAAAGGCTGTTAATGGGTGATAAGCAGATAGATGGAATTACTCTGGATTTATTGAATCGCAGTGGATTTACCGGGGCGAAGCCATGAATACCATAGAAGAAATCATCGACGACCTCCGCCAGGGCAAGATGGTGGTCATTATGGATGACGAATCCCGGGAGAACGAGGGGGATTTAATTCTGGCGGCCAGTTTCACCCGGCCCGAGGATATCAATTTCATGGCCCACCACGCCCGTGGCTTGATTTGCCTGACATTGACCCGGGAGCGGTGTAAACAATTACGTCTTCCCTTAATGGTGAATGAAAACCAAACCCCCCATTCCACCAATTTCACCGTTTCCATCGACGCCGCCCAAGGCATTACCACGGGTATTTCCGCCGCCGACCGGGCCCTCACCATTCAAGCGGCGGTCGCGCCAAACGCCAAGCCGGAAGATCTGGTTCAGCCGGGACATATTTTCCCTTTGATGGCCCACCCCGGCGGTGTTTTGAGCCGCGCCGGCCATACCGAAGCTGGCTGCGATCTGGCCCGTTTGGCGGGCCTGGAACCTGCGGCGGTCATTGTCGAAATCCTCAACGAAGACGGGACGATGGCCCGGCGTGGGGAGCTGGAACGGTTCGCCCGGGAGTACGGGCTTAAAATTGGCACCATTGCCGATTTGATCCGCTTCAGGATGCAGACCGAGCAAACCGTGGAGCGGGTCAGCGAATGCCATTTCCCGACCGAGTACGGGGATTTTAAGTTGATTGCTTTCCAGGACAAAGTGGATAATAAGCTGCACTTGGCTTTGGTTATGGGCGAAGTGGCGGGGGATGAACCGGTACTGGTCCGGGTGCATGCCCGCAGCCTTCTGACGGACTTGCTGGCATCCACCCGCGAACCCGGCATTACCATCCGGGCGGCGATGCGCAAGATCGCCGAGGAAGGTCGGGGCGTGCTGGTGGTAATTCGTAAAGAAGAAGATAGCAAGTCACTGGTGGAAAAAATCCATCGCTATCAATTACAAGATAACGGGATAGAAACTTCCCCTGAAGAATCGCCGGAAGATTGGCGCGCCACCGGCACCGGCGCGCAGATTCTCGCCGATCTTGGTGTGCATAAATTGAAGGTGTTGGGGGCGCCTAAGAAATTCAAGGGGCTTCCAGGGTATGATCTGGAAGTGGTCGATTACGTGGAGATATAACCGAATATGACAGAGATAAAAACACTGGAAGGCGCCTTACAGGCAACCGGGATGCGTTTCGCTATTGTGGCGGCGCGCTTTAATGGATTCATTGTTGAGCAGTTAGTGCAAGGGGCGGTGGATGGTTTGGTTCGCCACGGCGCGGAACCTGCCAATATTCGAATACTGAAAACACCTGGCGCTTTTGAGTTGCCCTTGGCTATTGAGGCGGTTGCCGAGCACGGTGGAGTGGATGCCATTATCGCTTTAGGGGTCGTCATCCGCGGCGCCACGCCTCATTTCGATTATGTGGCGGGAGAGTGTGTCAAGGGCATTTCGGCGGTTACCATGAAATACAAAGTGCCTGTGGCGTTTGGAGTGTTGACCACTGACACCATCGAGCAAGCCATCGAGCGGGCTGGAACCAAGGCGGGAAACAAGGGGTTTGATGCCGCCATGACAGCCATTGAAATGGTGGATTTATTGCGGCAAATAAAAAATTCATGAGTTTCGAGAAAAAAAAAGCCAAACCTTCGCGCAGTGCTGCCCGGCGCAGTGCGCTGCAAGCCCTGTATCAATGGCAGATGACAGCGCAATCGCCTTTGGATATCGAACGCCAATTCCTCAAATCAGAAGAATCTGGCGGTGCGCTGCCGGAATATTTTTCCGTTTTATTGCGAGGGGTGACCGATCATTGCCAGGAAATTGACCATGCCCTTAGTGAATTCACTGACCGGCCGGTGGTGCAGATTGATCCCATTGAAAGAGCCGTCCTACGTTTGGGCGCTTATGAACTTTTGTACCACTGGGAGGTGCCTTACCGGGTGGTCCTCAATGAAGCCATTAACCTTGCCAAACGCTTCGGCGCTACCCAGCAAAGCTATAAATATGTCAATGGCGTGCTCGACAAACTGGCCCATAAAGTGAGATCAACGGAAGTCAAGGGCACAAATCCTGAACGCACATTCTAATATTTCCCTGAACGATCTTTTCTAACATTCCTTGGACGAATTCGCCCTCATTCAACGCTTTTTCACTCGCCGTCCCAGACGCAAAGATACCTTTGTCGGCATTGGTGACGATGGCGCGCTTTTGTCACCTCCTGAGGGGGAAGCCGTCGTTGCCACCATGGATACGTTGGTGGAAAACGTGCATTTTTTCCCCGAAGTTGCGCCGGAGGATCTCGGCCACAAGGCGTTGGCCGTCAATTTAAGCGATCTTGCAGCCATGGGCGCGAGGCCCGGCTGGGCTTTCCTGGCACTGACTTTACCAAAAGCCGATGAGGCCTGGTTGGAATCCTTTGCCAATGGGCTTTTGTCTCTGGCGGATGAATTCAATGTTGATTTGGCTGGTGGCGATACGACTCGAGGGCCTTTGACTGTCACCCTTCAAGCGTTGGGTTTTGTGAAAGCCTCCCTCGCGCTGAAAAGATCCGGGGCCAAGGTAGGGGATGGGATTTATGTTAGCGGAACCTTGGGCAGCGCCGGCCTGGGTTTGAAAATTCTCCAGCAGCAGATCAGTTGGCCCGATCCCGCTGCAGAAGAACGATTGTTGCGGCCAACCCCAAGGGTACGCTTGGGTATTGCGCTTCGGGGCTTGGCCCATGCTTGTATTGATATTTCCGATGGGCTGGCCGCCGATCTTTATCATATTTTAAATGCCAGTGATGTAGGCGCCAGGGTTGAATTTGACCGCTTGCCTTTGAATAAAGGCGTTAAGCGATATATCGCCGAAACCGGGGATTGGCAAATGCCTTTGACTGCCGGGGATGACTATGAATTGTGTTTCACCATGCCACCGGAAAAGGAGCCGAATCTTGCGGCAAGCTTGCAAAACAGTGGGGTGACATGGCATCGTATTGGGATAATAGAACAACAATCAGGGCTGCGCCTATATAAAGGGGGAAAGGTGACAGTTCTGTCACCTGCGGGGTATCAACACTTTTCATGAGCACAAAACCATTCATTTTTAAAAGCTCGCGCCTGGAATATTGGATAGCCTCCGGCTTTGGGGCGGGGATATCAACCTGCGCACCCGGCACTTTGGGCACCTTGGTCGCTATTCCGTTGTATTGGGGGTTAAAGTCCCTGAGTCCTTCCTTGTATTTGGCCGCCATAGTCTTGGGTTTTATTTTCGGCGTCTATATTTGCAGCCAACTCTGTGATGAATTGGGTTTCGATGATCATCCAGGCATTGTCTGGGATGAAATTGTTGGCTTTTGGATCGCGATGTTGGGATCACCCCTTACCTGGCCTTATATTGTGGTTGGATTTTTGTTGTTCCGTTTTTTTGACATCGTCAAGCCTTGGCCCATCCGTTGGTGCGAGCAAAGAATCAAGGGGGGGCTGGGAGTCATGTTGGATGATGTTTTGGCCGGCGTTTTTACCGCTATCTTATTGAACTTTCTTCCCCTTTAATGGACTAACCGTTTGTCCGAGTGAATGGGGTTTGTAAAACAACTATTGAGATACCGAAAGAATATCGGTATAATCTTACAGATCAATCGCGGGGTGGAGCAGTCCGGTAGCTCGTCGGGCTCATAACCCGAAGGTCGCAGGTTCAAATCCTGCCCCCGCAACCAATTAGCCCCGTTATGGGGTTTTTTATTTTATCTAAGGTGTTCAGACTTAAGAATGCCTTTGCAGGATGCAAGACGATAACAAGATGGGCCCTGGGCCCATTTTTTGTGGGCGGAATATTTGCATCATTTAACATATGAGTAAAGTGTCAGATCAGTTAAAACAGCTATTAGAGCCAGTCATTACCGGACTTGGCTACGAATTGGTCGGTATCGAATGGACCGCCGATCCCAAACAAAGGCGGGTGCTGCGTATTTATATTGATATTGAGGATGGTGTCACCGTTGATGATTGCGAGTTGGTGAGCGGGCAAATCAGCGCGTTGTTGGATGTGGAAGACCCCATTCCTGGAAACTATGTGCTGGAAGTCTCTTCCCCCGGCCTTGACCGACCCTTGTTTACGCTGGCGCATTTTCGCCGTTTCATCGGCGAGCCGGTGCGCATACATTTGCAGCAACCACTGGAGGGCCGAAAACGGTTTAAAGGCACAATTAAAGCGATTCATGATAATCAGGTCACGCTTGTCTCTCAGGAAGGCGAGACGGTGGACATTCCTTTCGAATGGATTGAAAAAGCCCGGTTGGTGCCTGATTACAACGCAATTTTGAAAGGGTAAAGGCGATGACGAATAAAGAAATCCTAAGAGTTGTCGAAGTGGTCTCCAATGAAAAGGACATCGACAAAGAGATTATTTTCCAGGCGCTGGAAACCGCTTTAGCCACGGCAACGGCACGAAAACACGACAACCAGATTGACGTGCGGGTGGAGATCAACCGGGATACCGGCGAATATAAAACCTTCCGGCGCTGGAAGGTGGTCGAGCCAGAGGAGCTGGAAGATCCGGAAAAGGAGATGACGCTGGAGGAAGCTCGCAAACTCGATCCCAATGCTGAAATCGGTAGTTTTGTGGAGCAGCCGATGGAATCGATTGCATTCGGCCGGATTGCCGCGCAAACCGCGAAGCAGGTCATCATCCAGAAGGTCCGGGAAGCTGAACGGCGCAAAGTCGTCGAAGCCTACAAAGATCGTATTGGTCAACTGGTTACTGGCGTGGTCAAGCGGGTAGAGCGGGGTAACGTTTTTCTCGATCTGGGCGGAAATGCAGAGGCTTTAATTCCCCGGGAGGAAACTATCCCGAACGAATCCTTCCGGATTGGCGACCGGGTCCGCGGCTATTTGAAAGAGGTTCGGGAAGACAGCCGCGGTCCTCAATTGATTGTCAGTCGTACCGCGCCTGAGTTATTGATTGAGTTATTCAAGCTGGAAGTACCGGAAATCGGCGAGGGCGTCATTGAAATCAAAGGTGCCGCGAGGGAGCCTGGCGCGCGGGCGAAAATTGCCGTCAAAAGCAACGACCCAAGGCTCGACCCTATTGGCGCTTGTATTGGCATGCGCGGTTCCAGAGTTCAGGCAGTGACCAATGAACTCAACGGAGAAAAGGTCGATATCGTACTCTGGGATGAAAATGACGCCCAGTTTGTGATCAACGCCATGGCCCCGGCGGATATTGTCTCTATCGTGATGGACGAGGATAACCACAGCATGGATATCGCGGTGGCCGACGAGAACCTTTCCCAGGCCATCGGCCGTGGTGGTCAAAACGTGCGCCTGGCCAGTCAACTCACTGGGTGGGAATTGAATGTCATGTCGATTTCCGAAATGGAAGAAAAACGCCAAGGGGAAGCTGAAACCGTCAAGCAAATGTTTATGGATCAGCTGGATATCGATGAGGATCTGGCGGAAACGCTGGTGCAGGAAGGCTTTACCTCTCTGGAGGAGTTGGCCTATGTACCGGCCAAGGAATTAATGGAAATTGAAGCGTTTGATGAAGAACTGGTGGAAGAGCTTCGCCGGCGCGCCAGAGATGCGCTTTTGATCAAGGCCATTGCCAGTGAGGAACAGACTGAACTGCAAGGACCGGAGCAAGACCTTCTAGAAATGGAGGGTATGGATAAAGAATTGGCCTATAAATTGGCCGCCGCCGGCATTCGCTCCATGGAAGATTTAGCGGAAATGTCTGTGGATGAACTAATGGAAATCGCTGACGATTTAGACAAGGAGCGCGCTGCTGAATTGATTATGAAAGCGCGCGAACCGTGGTTTGCGGAAAGTCAGGCGGGTGAGTAAGAAGAGGAAACGCATATGAGTGAAGTGACGGTAAGACAATTGGCTGATACGGTGGGCATCCCCTTGGACCGGCTGCTCAATCAATTGAGTAATGCGGGTTTGGATAAAAATGACGCCGATGATGTATTGAGTGACGAAGAGAAAGTCCAGCTCTTATCTTTTCTCCGCCAGAGTCACGGTAAAAACGAAAAAGTAGAAACTTCCGAACCCAAACGGGTCACCTTGAAGCGAAAAGAAGTCAAGGAACTTAAACAAGGACGCGTGCCGGGTCGCGGGACAAAAACCGTGAGTGTCGAGGTTCGTAAACGCCGGACCTATGTCAAACGCAGCGAAATTTCAGGCCTGACGCCCCAGCAGCAGGAAGCGGAGCGCGCCCGCCAGGCACTGGAAGAACAACGTCGACAGCAGGCGCTGGAAGAAGCCCGTCGCCGTGAGGAGGAAGAACAACGCCGCCTTGCGGAAGAAAAAGCCAGATTAGAAGCAGAGCGTAAGCAGCGCGAGGAAGAAGAAAAGCGCAGGGCCGAAGAAGCGCGGCTTGCACAGGAAGCCAAAACCGCCCAAGCCGAAGGCGCAGCGCCCGAAATTGAAACTCAAGCACCGACGACGCTCGAGAGAGCGATGGAAGCTGAGAAACCGGTGGAAACTGAACCTGTGGAGATTCCACCGGTTGAGACCGGGAAAAAGCCAGAAAAGGCCAAGGCCAAACGCGAAGAAAAGAAAAAAGAAAGGCCCGCCCGTAAGAAACTGGAAGCCTCAGATAAACTCTTGGCAGCCAAAGCGCGCAAGAAAAAGAAGGCCAAGGCGGAAGTCAGCCGGCCTACCACCCCGATGGTTCGAGAAGTGGTGATCCCAGAAGCCATTACCGTTTCGGAATTGGCACAGCGGATGGCGGTCAAGGCTTCAGAAGTCATCAAACAGCTCATGCAGCTCGGCATTATGGCGACGATCAATCAAACCCTGGATCAGGAAACCGCGGCCATCGTCGTCGAAGAACTCGGTCACAAGGTCAAGTTGCAAAGCGCCGAGGACATGGAAGAAGCTCTGCTGGAACAGGCAACCGTGCCACTGTCCGAGGAAAAGCCCCGGCCTCCGGTGGTTACCATCATGGGTCACGTGGATCACGGTAAGACTTCCTTGCTGGATTATATCCGCCGCACCCGGGTGGCAGCCAAGGAAGCAGGCGGCATTACCCAGCATATCGGTGCTTATCAGGTAAAGGCCGATCACGGCAAAATCACCTTTCTGGATACCCCAGGTCACGCCGCGTTTACCGCCATGCGCGCCCGGGGCGCCAAAGTGACGGACATTGTTATTTTGGTGGTGGCCGCCGATGACGGCGTGATGCCTCAAACCAAGGAAGCCATTGAACACGCCCGTGCCGCGGGTGTGCCATTAATCGTGGCTATCAACAAAATCGATAAGCCGGAAGCCGACCCTGACCGGGTGAAGCAAGAACTGGCGGCTTTGGAAGTCATTCCCGAAGATTGGGGCGGTGATACTCAGTTCGTCAATGTCTCGGCCAAGACCGGTCAGGGCGTGGATGAATTGTTGGAAGCCATCCTGCTTCAATCGGAACTGTTGGAATTGAAAGCGCCCACCAAGGGTAGCGCCCGGGGCGTCGTGATTGAATCCCGTCTGGACCGGGGTAGAGGACCTGTGGCCGATGTATTGATCCAGGCCGGGACCTTGAAAAAAGGCGATGCGGTGCTATGCGGTGAACACTATGGCCGGGTGCGCGCCATGTTCGACGAGAACGGCCGCCAATTGAAGGAAGCGGGGCCTTCCACGCCGGCGGAAATTTTGGGTCTTTCCGGTGTACCCCAAGCCGGAGATGATCTCATTGCCGTCAAGGACGAGAAGATTGCCAAGGAAATAGCTGATCTGCGAGCTGAAAAAGCGCGTTCCAAAAAGCTGGCGGCGCAACAAGCAGCCAAGCTGGACGAAGTCTTCCAGAAGATGGAGGAAGGCGAGGTGGTGGATCTCAATTTGGTGGTCAAGGCCGACGTTCAAGGCAGCTTGGAAGCCATCCGCGATGCCCTGACCAAATTGTCCACCGACAAAGTCCGGGTACAAGTAGTCTCCGGTGGCGTTGGCGGGATCAACGAAGGAGATGTCAATTTGGCGCTCGCTTCCAATGCGGTCATTATCGGCTTTAATGTCCGCGCCGATGCCGGCGCGCGCAAGTTGGCCGAAGAAAAGGGCATTGAGATCCGCTATTACAGCGTCATCTACGATGTGATTGACGATGTCAAAAAGTCCATCAAGGGTATGTTGGCGCCAGAAATGAAAGAACGCATCGTCGGCGTGGCCGAGGTCCGCCAAGTGTTCCGTCATCCGAAATTCGGCCAGATTGCCGGTTGCATGGTCAAGGAAGGTTTCGTGCGCCGCAATCTCCCCATCCGCGTGTTGCGGGACAACGTTGTGATCTACGAAGGCCAGTTGGAATCCCTGCGCCGCTTTAAGGAAGATGTCGCGGAAGTCAAAGCCGGCATGGAGTGCGGCATCGGAGTGAAAAATTACAACGATGTCCGTGAAGGGGACTTGATTGAAGTCTTCGAACGAGTAGAGGTGGAAGCCAAGGCTTAACTTATGCCCAAGGAATTTGAACGTTCCCAGCGGGTTGCTTCACAATTGCAGCGGGAATTGGCGGACTTGATTCGCAGCGAATTGAAGGATCCCAGGCTGGGTTGGGTGACCGTCAACGACGTGGAGGTCAGCCGCGATCTGGCGGTTGCCAAAATCTATGTCAGTACTCTGGAGGAAGGGCAGTTGGCGCCTTCCCTGGAAGCGCTACAACACGCGGCCCCTTTTTTGCGGCGTGAATTGGGCAAGCGGTTACGCATGCGTGTCATACCCGAACTGAGATTCTACAAAGATACCGCGATCGAGCGGGGGCAGCGTATCACTCAATTGTTGGATGAGATTGCTAAAAAGCAAGGCAATGAATCAGATGAATAAAGCTAAACGCCCACGGGGCGAAAATATCAACGGCATTGTATTGCTGGATAAATCACCCGGATATACCTCGAACCAGGTATTGCAGAAGGTCAAACGCTTGCTGGGCGCGTGCAAGGCAGGCCATACCGGCAGTTTGGACCCCATGGCCACAGGGCTGTTGCCTATCTGTCTGGGAGAAGCCACCAAGGTATCTCCCTTTTTACTCAATAGCGACAAGCGTTATTTATTTACCATTCGGCTGGGCGTGGCTACAGCGACCGGTGATGCGGAAGGCGAGATTCTCGAACGTCAGCCCGTCCCTGAATTGACCGAACAAGCGGTGGAAAGTGTACTTGAGAGCTTTGTTGGAGAAATCGAGCAGATACCTCCCATGTATTCCGCCCTCAAACAGGGCGGCAAGCGCCTTTATGAACTGGCGCGCCAGGGGATAGAAGTGGATCGTCCGTCCCGTCGGGTGACGGTTCATGAGCTGCATTTGCTGGAAATGGGCCGCGACTGGCTGACCATCGACGCCCTTTGCTCCAAGGGAACCTTCATTCGCACCTTGGCCGAGGACATTGGCAAAGCCCTTGGGACGCTCGGTCATGTGGAAAGCTTGCGCCGCACCCAAGTAGGGGATTTTGACCTCGAGGACGCGATCACCATGGATCAGCTGGAAGCCATGCCCCTGGAAGAACGCCGGGAATTGTTGCGGGCCGTGGATAGCGCCGTGTCATCCTGGCCGGAAGTGGCCTTGTCTGACGATATGGCATTTTACCTGTTGCGGGGACAGCCAGTACTGATTCCCAAATTGCAAGCACAAGGATTTGTCCGCCTGTATAATCGTGACGGACTTTTTTTGGGCGTTGGCGAGGTACTCGATGATGGTCGGGTTGCGCCACGCCGGTTGTTCAAAATGGCGGCATAAAGCCGTTCAATTTTTATTGAAACCATCAATCTAGGAGATAGAAACCATGCCTTTGACCGCTGAAGAAAAAAGCCAAATCATGAAAGAATATCAACGCTCGGAAGGAGATACCGGTTCTCCGGAAGTGCAAGTGGCGCTGTTGACCCATCGCATCAATCAACTGACGCCCCATTTCCAGCAGCATAAAAAAGACGTCCATTCCCGCCGTGGTCTGTTGCGGCTTGTCAATCAGCGCCGCAAGTTGCTCGCCTATCTCAAGCGTAAAGATGTCGAACGCTACCGCAACCTGATTGAAAAACTGGGACTTCGTAAGTAAGACTATTTAAAGGTAAAACAGTGAAACCGATTCGCAAAGAATTTCAGTACGGTGACCGCAAGGTCGTTATGGAAACCGGCGAGATAGCTCGTCAGGCTGATGGCGCCGTGATGGTGGATATGGATGGCACCGTGGTGTTGGTCACGGTGGTAGGCGTCAAGGAGGCTTCACCCGGAACGGATTTCTTTCCCTTGACCGTTAACTACCAGGAAAAGTCCTATGCCGCAGGCCGTATCCCAGGCGGTTTTTTCAAGCGGGAAGGGCGTCCCACGGAGAAAGAGACCCTCACCTCCCGTCTCATCGACCGGCCCATCCGGCCGCTGTTTCCAGAAGGATTTCATAACGAAGTGCAGATTATTGCGACGGTTTTGTCTTCCAATCCGGAAGTGGACGGCGATATTCCCGCCATGATAGGCGCTTCGGCGGCGCTTGCCATTTCAGGCTTGCCTTTTCATGGGCCCATTGGCGCGGCCCGGGTGGGTTATAAAGATGGCCAATACTTGCTCAATCCGGATATCGGTCAATTGGACGACTCCCAGTTGGATCTGGTGGTTGCCGGGACTGAAAAGGCCGTGCTGATGGTGGAATCGGAGGCCAAGGAACTGCCGGAGGACGTCATGCTCAACGCGGTGTTGTTCGGCCACGAGCAGATGCAAGCGGTAATTCAAGCGGTAAACGAGTTGGCGGAAATGGTCAACCCAGAGCCTTGGGAAGTCACCGTCGCCGAGTCCAATCCAGAATTGGAAGAATTAGTGGTTACCCACGCCAGGGACGCGTTGTCGGTGGCCTATCAAATCCGGGTGAAAAAAGAACGTTCCCAGAAGCTCAAGGAAATCCGCCAATCCGTCGTGGAGGCATTAACTTCCGATGAACGTTTCGAACCTGGGGAAGTAAAAGAAGCACTGGAGAAACTGGAGAAGAAACTGGTTCGCGGCAAAATCCTCGAGGATAAGATTCGCATTGATGGCCGGGGTCCGGAAGATATCCGTCCGATCACCATTCGCACCAAAGTGCTTCCCCGCACCCACGGTTCCGCGCTGTTTACCCGCGGCGAAACCCAGGCCTTGGTGATTGCCACCTTGGGTACCGGGCGCGATGCGCAGTTGATTGACGCCATCGAAGGCGAATACTGGGAATCCTTTATGCTCCATTACAACTTCCCGCCTTTCTGCGTGGGCGAGGTGGGCTTTGTTGGATCCCCCAAGCGCCGGGAAATCGGCCACGGCAAATTGGCCAAACGCGCTATCCAGGCGGTGATGCCCAAGGAAGAGGATTTTCCTTATGTGATTCGGGTGGTGTCGGAAATTACCGAGTCCAATGGCTCCAGCTCCATGGCCAGCGTCTGCGGTACCAGTTTGGCGTTGATGGATGCTGGCGTTCCCATCAAGGCGCCCGTGGCCGGCATCGCCATGGGCCTGATCAAAGAAGCGGACACCTATGCCGTTCTGTCCGACATCATGGGGGACGAAGATCACCTGGGCGATATGGATTTCAAAGTGGCAGGGACGGCCGAAGGGGTGACCGCGCTGCAAATGGATATCAAGATCGAGGGGATTACCCCCGAGATTATGCAGACAGCCTTGAACCAAGCCAAACAAGGCCGCTTCCATATTCTTGAAAAGATGAATGAGGTGCTGGCCGAGCCACGTAAAGAAATGTCCGACTATGCGCCCAGAATTACCACATTTCGTATCGATCCCAGCAAGATCCGTGATGTGATTGGTAAAGGCGGGGCTACCATTCGCAGTATCACCGAGGAGACCGGCGTCAGCATTGATATCAGCGATGACGGGATCGTCAAGATCGCTTCGGTGGACAAGCAGGCGGGTCAGGAAGCCCGCCGCCGGGTGGAAGAAATCACCGCCGATGTGGAAGTGGGCAAGGAATACGAAGGCAAGGTGGTGCGGATCATGGATTTTGGCGCTTTCGTCAATATTCTGCCAGGCCGCGATGGTCTGCTGCACATTTCCCAGATTACCGAAGGCCGGCTGGAAAATGTCCGCGATGTCCTCAAGGAAGGGGATGTGGTCAGGGTCAAGGTATTGGAAATCGACCGCCAGGGCCGGGTACGGTTAAGTATGAAAGGGGTCAAGCAACCTTCTTAAGGAGGGCTTTCCCATGAAAACCGGCGGAAATTCCGCCGGTTTTTTCGATTGTTAGTTAACCGTTGCCATCTTTTCCCGCCCAGGCGATGGTTTCCGTGGTGCAAAAAACGCACTCATTGCCTTGATGGTCTATTCCAATCCAACCGTATTCCCGGCCTTTTGTCTGAGCTTCTTTTAAGCACTTTTCTGAGGCAGTCAGTATCGTATGACCGTCCCTCACCCGGGTTTCAAGTCTGGCTGCCAAAGCATCGTCAACAATCTGTTCACCAATGCCAGTACAACTGATGGCCGCAAAAGCCGAGGCGTAATTGCCAGCCACCGTCGCAGAATCGGATATTCGTTCGGGGTAATTGGCCCCGTGACCGCCAGTTGAGGTGGCTGCCGCCAGCCGGCCCTGCTTATCCATTACCACGGCGCCGACGGTGCCGTAACCTTGATTGGGTTGTTTCAGAGTCTTCATCCAGCGTTGTATCGACTCTGGGGTTAGCGGGGACTTAGGTGCAATACCCATTTCCCGGGCAATCAATTGGGCGCCCAAAGGACCCACCACAGATTCTTCCTTTTCTTGCAGATAGGCTGCCAGACGCGATGGGTTGAGAAGATGGGTTGCCAGCATGACGCCGGAAAATTTTCCCCGGCAGCCATCCATTAACGAGGCTGATAGGCGGGCCAAGCCGTCGCTTTGCAGCACGGCCCCCCGGCCGGCATTGAATAACGGGCAATCTTCCAGCTTTTGAACGGCTAGGGTCACGGTTTCCAATGCGCTCAATCCCGACTCAAGTTGAGGCCAGACTTCAGAAAGGATGCGCTGCAATGATAGCTGACGCTGCGCTTCGATGGTTTTATCTTTGGTTTTTTTACCGGCGCCGCCGTGGATCAAGAGAATAGGAGGCGATGCCTGTTGAATGGAAAAAGTCATCATTATGCAAGTTCGAAGGTAGCCTCTTGAGTAGTGCAAACTTGGTTGCGCCCGTTCTTTTTGGCAAGATAAAGACTCTTATCGGCGGTTGCGATTAATTCATCCAGATCGCTCACATTGTAGTCCACGCTTGCTACGCCAATACTGACAGAGAAGAACAGCGATTTATTTCCGTCCGTTAATCTGATATTACTTGCTTTTTCTCGTATCCGTTCAGCAAAAGAAAACGCTTCTGGTAAGGAGGTTTCCCCCATAAACAGGACAAATTCCTCACCACCCCAGCGGGCTGCCACATCTGAAGTTCTGGCTTCCTTCATCAAAATTTGGGCTACTTTTTTTAGCACCACGTCGCCGTAGCTATGGCCAAAAACATCGTTGATTCTCTTGAAGTGATCGATATCTATCATCACCAGTGACATGGCGCGCTTTTTACGAATGCAATTATTCCAAATGGGCCGGGTCTGCCAGTAAAAAGCGCGACGATTGTTCATGCTGGTGAGGGGATCCAACATGGCAAGTTCCAATGCTTCCATTTTTTGGTGATTCAGAGTGCGGAATTGATCGGCAAGCGCGAATGCCAGTAATAGGGCGTCAATGGTTAACCCTATTTCTGCGGATCGGTGACCCAAAATACTATAGGGAATTAGCGCCTCAACGGTCAGTATGCTGAACATGGATGTGACTATATGGGTGACCGTGCCAAGTAGAAAAAAACGGGCGGCACGTTCACCAGCACGTAGTGAAAGCACTCCTAACAGGATCATGCCTATGCAATAAGCTTGCGTAAACATTAAGATTAATGAAATAGCCAGCGGATAGTTATGAGCCACGATTATTATCCCGGCTATCGTGCTAAGGCAGCCCGTGCTGATCCAGATTACCCAGTGATATAACCTGGGAAAAGCGAGTTTTATATCGAGGAAATGAAGAGCAAAAAGAAGGCCCGTAAAAGGGAATAGAAGATTAAAAATGAAGTGAGACGAGAATTGCCACTGAGGCGAGTTAGGCCAGAGCCAACGATAGCCGTGGCCAGTATAGGTGATATTCAATAGCAGGAATGCAGTCAGATAGGCGGAGTAATAAAAATATCGGGCGCTTTTAAGACTCAAGAAGAGTAGGAAGTTATAGGCAGCAAGCAAGGAGAGTCCACCATAAAGCAACCCATAGCTATAACCCTCTAAGAGATCCCTTTGATAGTCCTGGTCAGGGCTGGTGAGAAAAACCGGCAAGATCATGGGCTCGACGGTTGCGGCTCTGATTAAGACTAAGGTTTCCCCGGGAGGGAAAGGATAGTCAAAATCAAAGTACCGATCAGGGATAGGCCGCTGATGAAAAGGAAACATATCTCCGGTCTGGAATTCCTTGATCAGCCGATTATGCGCCAAAAAATAAACGTGGATTTTGTCTAGCCAGGAATTTTTGAGACTAAGCCGCCGAAGCAATGGAGCTTCAGTGTCATTTTTCACTTCTATAGCTAGCCAAATAGGATTGGAACCAATGCCGAAATTGAGTAGCTCATGGGATGAGGTTTTGAATACTCCATGGCGGTATTTTTGTGAGGCGGCGGCCATATCCAACGGTTGGGATTCTTGGAACCATGAAATAGACTTGCCGATCGGCGCGGTACTGGGTTGAGTAATGTTCAGCGTGCCTGCTTGAACAGGCATGAATATCAATCCGAAGAGGCCACAAAATATAAGCCATAAGGAAAACCGTAGAAATTGATATCTCAGCACCTATTCACCGAACTAGCTGTAAGAGGAAAATGCCAGGCAAATTTTTTGATTTCACCTGTTGCGCTCAATCCTATGTATGATAAGAAAACATAGAGCATCACGCGCTTTTCGGCGCCAGCACCACTATTTTATGCGCCATTTCATCTTCCTTGGATCACAGGAACCGCTGAATAATTCAGCGGTTCCTTAAAGAAAGGTAATGCTATTATCCAACGCTTTTGCCATCTAAGCTTAACAGAACCTGACTCAAATTTAGAAATCAAAAAGGTTTCGTAGAGGTTGGAAGTGAAATTTTTTGACTAACGTCTAGGTTAATGATGTTAAGCTGGTTTTTCATTATTCCGCCCGCAAACTCACCACAGGATCCAGTCTAGAAGCCCGCCAGGCTGGCATTACGCCACTAATCAGGCCAACGCTTATTGCAATTGCTTCTGCCAGCAGCGCGTAATCCCAATGGACGCGGGCGGGAATTTCCGGCACGAATAAAGCGATAAGTCCGGCCCCGCCGCTGCCGATGGCAAGTCCGGCGCTGCCGCCAAGCAGGGCCAATAGCATGGCTTCTCCTAAAAACAGCAGCAAGATTTGCCGGCGCCGCGCTCCCAAGGCCCTCAACAGGCCGATTTCGCCACGCCGTTCGGTGACGGCGACGGTTTGGATGGTGAGAATGCCGATGCCGCCGACGACCAATGATATTCCCCCCAAGGTCCCCACGGCCATGGTCAGCACGTCTAAAATCGAGCCCAGGGTTTCCAGCATTTGGTCCTGGGTAATCAAGGTGAAATCTTCCTGGCCATGGCGGCGGAGCAGTAATTCGCGTACCCGCTTGACTACCTGATTGCTGTTTAGTTCGGGACGGTAAAGGATATCGATTTCCATCAGGCTTTCCCGGTTGAAAATGCCGAGGGCGCGTTTGACCGGGATGTAAACCGCATCGTCCAAGTCGAATCCCAGCATTTTTCCCTTCGGCGCCGTGACTCCGACAATGCGGTAACTTTCCCCGGCGATACGAAGTCGCCGGCCCAACGGCGAGCGGGTTCCAAAAAGCGCATGCCGGACTTTGGTTCCCAACACCACCAAGGGACGATTGCCCGGGGGCAAAAAGCGGCCCACTGCCGGACGCATTTGCCAGACCTTAGGCAATTCGGGACCGACCCCGTATAAAGTAGTGCGGCGCGTGTGTTCGCCGGTCTTGACTTCCACATTGCCCATTACCATGGGGACCACGCCGAGTGCGTAAGGCAAACGGCGCAGGGCTCGGGCATCGTTCACCGTCAACGGTCTTACCGTGCTAATCAGGGCGGCAGAGGCGCCAAAGGTTTGGGATTTTCCTGGTGTCACCGCAACGAGATGGGTGCCAAATTGGGTGAATTGCGCCAGTACGAACCGTTCCACGCCGCCGCTAATGGCCGTGAGCAGGACCACCGCGGCAATGCCGATGGCAATCCCCAAGCCAGTGAGAAAGCTGCGGCTGCCATAGGCGGTTACCGACTTGAATATCAGAAAAAAATAATCGATGCCGCGCATATTAATGGGGATGCAGAGCGATTACCGGGTCAAGACGGGCTGCCCGCCGCGCCGGTAACAAGCCAAACATAAGCCCTGTGCCCAGGGCGACTACCGCCGCCATGGGCAAAGACCAAGGGGCAGCCTGCAGTGCTACAGCGGGCCAAAAACGATTGAGCACCGCCAGGGTACTCAGGGCCAGCGTCATGCCGCAACCGGCCCCTAGCAAGGACAAGACCAGAGCTTCAGCCAGGAACAATTGCAATATCCTGGCGGTGCTGGCGCCGAGGGCTTTCAAAAGGCCGATTTCCGGGGTGCGCTGGGCCACGGAAATCAGCATCACGTTCATAATCAAGATGCCGGCCACAATCAAGCTGATGGCGGCGATGCCCGCCACAGCGAGTGTCAGGCTTCGGAGAATGCGGTCAAAGGCTGACAGGATGGCGTCCTGGGTCAAGACGGTAATATCGTTTTCCCCTTCATGGCGGGTTTGAATGATGGTTTCGATGGCTTGTTTCGCCCGGGTAATCACATCTCGTCGGCTGGCCTGGACCAGGATACGGAACAAACCTGGGGTATTGAACAAAACTTGGGCGGAAGTGACTGGTATCACGGCGATTTTATCCAATTCCTCGCCCAGGGCGTGGCCGCTGCTTTGTAAAATCCCGATGACCCGGAAGCGGCGGTCGGCAATTCTTAGCCAACGCCCGAGGGCGGGCTCTTCGCGGAACAGTGCCTGTTTTATCGTCTTTCCCAGTACGACCACGGGGCGGCCACGATGGGGATCGCCGCCAGGCAGGAATTTTCCCTGCGCCATTTCCAGACGGCGAATCTCGAAAAAAGACGAGGTGGTGCCGATGATATTGCTTTCCCGGCTGCGGTTGCCATATTGCACCGGCGCGGAACCGACGACAATCGGCGCGACCCTTTCAATGGCGCTGCTGCGCAGCAACGCCAAGGCGTCGTCAAGAGTCAGGTCACGGGGCGTTTCACCAAGCAAAGGCGGTGGTCCACCCCGGGTTTCATTGCGGCCCGGCAGGACTATGAGAAGGTTGGTGCCAAGGCCGGCAAAGCGGTCCACAACATAACGCCTGGCACTGTCGCCCAGGGCGGTGAGCAGGATCACCGCGGCCGTGGCCACCGCCATTGCCAATAGTGTCAGGCCGGTCCTTAGCGGGTAGGCAGTCAGGGCATGAAAAGCAAAACCGAGCCGGTCACGGAATGTCATTGTCTGCCTGAGTCCAAAAGAATTTCCCCGTCACGCATTTCGATACGCCGATGGGCGCGGGCGCCCAATTCCCGGTCGTGGGTGACTAGAATCAGCGTGGGACCTTGACGGTTGAGGGTTTCCAAAACATCGATCACCTCCTGTCCGGAAGCGTGATCCAGATTGCCGGTCGGTTCATCGGCGAGGATCAAGGAAGGCCGCATGGCAATCGCCCGGGCAATGGCTACCCGCTGCTGTTGCCCGCCCGAGAGTTCCGCGGGACGGTGCCGGGCCCGGTCGCTGAGAGAAAAATTGCCAAGGAGTTCGTTGACCCTTTGGCGCCGTTGAGCGGCGGGAATGCCTGCCAGCATCATGGGCAGTTCTATATTTTCCGCGGCGGTCAATCGGGGAATCAAATGAAATACTTGAAACACAAAGCCGATCTTTTGTTGCCGCATCAGGGCCCGGGCTTCTTCGTCCAAGCTGGTGGTTTCCACCCCATCCAGCCGGTAGCTGCCCCGATTGGGGCGGTCGAGGAGGCCAAGGACATTGAGCAGCGTGCTTTTTCCCGAGCCCGATGGTCCCATGACAGACAGGTATTCGCCCGCCGCAATGGTCAGATTGATGGCGCGGAGCGCATGAACGGGTTCGCCGCCTACCCAAAAAGTGCGTTCAATGTCTTTCAGTTCAATCACGAGCTCTCATCCTGCTCAATGACCGCCGGCGCTCCCGCTTTCACGCCTTCCCGATCCAAGGAAATCACCACAAGTTCCCCTGCTTTTAATCCCTGTTTGATCTCGGTCCATTCCCAGTTACTGAGGCCGGTTTCAATTTGGCGCGCTTGTAAGCGGCTGGTGTCTTGATTGAAAATCAAGACAGTTTGATTTTCCTTGACCGCTTCGGTGGGAATGCGCAAAACACCGTCGCGGCGGGCGAGAATGATTTCCACGTCGGCGCTGTAGCCCGCGCGCTGGCGCTTTTCATCGCCGGGATTGACGAAATTGACTTCCACTTCCACGGTGCGGGCTTGTTTTTCCTTTTCCAGAACATAGGGGGCGATACGCCGCAGCCGCCCGGGAAAATGCTGCTTGCCAAAGGCGTCAATATGAATGCGGGTTTCAAGGCCGGGTTTGAGGTGGGCGCTGTCGATTTCGTCGATGGGCGCCGAGACATAGAAGCATCCACTGGCTATCAAATCGATGGCGGGGGGAGTGGCGACACCCGGCGGGGAAGGGGTGATATATTCACTGACTTCACCATAGACTTCTGCCACCACGCCATCAAAAGGCGCATATAACACCGTCTTGGCGAGTTGCGCTTGCGCCAATCTGAGTCGGGCTTGGCGGATGGCGACGGTCGCCCGGGCAGCTTGGCAATCTTGACTTTTGGCCTTGGCTTCGGTGGCGGTTTGATCGAACAGTTCTTGGGAGATCAGTTGCTTTTTCAGGAGGGGACGCAGCCTGGCTGCTTCCGTGCGGGCGTTGGCGGCTCGCAGGCATGCGGCTCTGGCGGTTGCCCGGGCGGTTTCTATTTCGCTTTCGGCCAAGGCGACCTGAGCTTTGAGATCTCGGTTCCACAGGCTTAGCAATAATTGCCCTTTTTTGACCTGATCCCCTTCGTGGACCCACAGGGATTCAATCTGACCGCCAATATTGGTGGAGAGGCGGCTGCGCTGGCACGCCTTGACGGTTCCCACCCGGGTGTTGGCCACGGTTTGCTCCACCACCCCGCGCGCCACTTTATGAACACGCACGGGTACCGGTTGCGGACGGGTGAAATACCATACCATGCCGCCAATGCCGGCGAGGCTGAGCAAAATAATAAGCAAAGGGCGTAAGGGTAATCGTGGCATGGTATTCACTCGGCAAAGCGCCAAGGCTCCGTCATCTACTCAAGCCGGGGCAGGTGGTCTGCTTCGAAAAACGCCGTGAATACGTCCTGTAGGCTCCACGCCGGCCTCCCTGCCGGCGAGGTTTTCGAATCAGACCACCTGCCCCTGCTATCAATACTTAACGCGTTTAAATGACGCGGTCCTTGAGCAGGTGCCGATCTGTATTACTTCTTAAAATGAAATGATGGTAAGCTAAGTCTACAGAATCCAACGCGCTGGAGGAATCATGTTGGAATGTTGCGGCCATGCCAATGCGGCGAGTGGATTATTTTCCCGTCTTGCCCGTTATTATCGCCTGCGTTACCAAATTTTTGGCTTGGAGAAAACCCAACGCCAGTTAGTGGCGGGATTGGACAAAGTGAGATACCAAGGCGCCAGCTTGTTGGAAATCGGCTGCGGGGTGGGGTATTTGCATCAATGGCTATTGCGGCATGGCGCCAGCAAGGCAACAGGCGTGGACTTGTCTGCCAGTATGTTGGCCGAGGCGGAGAAATTGGCCAGCCAGCAGGGCTTGGCAGACCGCGTGCGTTACCTCCAGGGGGACTTTCTAGCGATATCCAAGGATTTGGAATCGGCCGATATCACGCTCCTCGACAAAGTCATTTGCTGTTATCCCGATGCCAAGTCGTTGTTGGCATGCGCTGTGTCCCATACCAACAGAGCCATTGCCCTGACCTATCCCCGGGATATCTGGCTGACCCGCCTCAGCATCAAGTTACTGAATAGTTTTTTAGCCTGGCGCGGCAGTGAATTTCGCACCTTTGTCCATGATCCCCAAAAGATCGAACAATGGATCAACGCCCAGGGTTTTCGAAAGTGTTATCAGAACCAGACATGGACTTGGCTGACTCACGTGTATGAGCGTGAGTAGATAAAAGAATTTTAATAAGGAGTCAAAATGGGTTTACAACATGGCGGTTTATTCTTTAACATGCATATTATCTACTACATAAGCGAGCCGCTATTGTGATTGAACCCGTTGCCCTGGGGAATTTCTTTTTGTTTTTCTTTGATGCTGCTTTGGTCATTTTGGCGGCGTTTTGTTATGCGGCGTTCTATGCCTTGGGGCGGTTGCAAGGGAAAAAGGCTTTTTTGGTTATCGCCGCTGTCAGTTATGGGATACTGGCCATCGCTACCGCGGGATTGGCGGTGTTAGGCAATCTGAACGGGACGTGGCGGATTTTGGCGGTTCTGTTATTGGTAGGGTATGGGTTGGCGCCACTGTTGATTTGGCGATTGTGCGTGGCTACCCATGAAAGTGAAGCTGACTAAGAGGCTGTCTCAATATAGGGATCGGGATTGGCTTTTGGGAAACGCCGTTAACTCATCCCTGAGGGCTTGATGGTGGCCATCCAGGCCGCCAACATTCCCAAAAGCCAATCCCGATCCCCGCCATGATCTATCGAAATACATTCTAAAGGGGAGTGAATGATGGAAAACATACCATTTTGGGCATCAACCAATTTTTGGAAAAAAACGGCTATTTGGGTGACGGCGGGATCTTTCGTCGTCCTGATTTTTTTGACCTTTGACACCATGCGTCAAACCATGGCGGGTACGGTCCGGGTGCCAGATTATACCGTTATCAACAAGCACATCGATTATCAATACGATGAGAAACAAAGGCGTTCGGTGCCGGTCATTGCCGGGGAGGCGCCGCTGTTTGGCAAGATCATGGATGCGAGCGAGGCGGAAAAATGGGTTACGTTGGGGAAAAAGACCATCCAGGCAAAGAACTGTATGAATTGTCATACCTTGCTGGGCAACGGCGCTTATTATGCCCCGGATTTGACCAAGGCCTGGCTGGATCCCGCCTGGGGGCCGGAAGCGGTGCGTCCCCAATTGATGAAAATGTTTCTCATGGATCCGGAGGGCAATGCCAGGACTTACGGCACCGGACGCAAAATGCCCAATCTGGGCATCACCGAAGAAGAAGCCAAGGGCATTATCGCTTTTCTTAAATGGATGTCATCCATCAATACCAATGGATTTCCATATAACTTCAAGACTGGGGGGTGAAGGCTATGGTCAGAGCATTTGACAGTAATTATTTAAATGGCGGCCAAAAGCTGGCCATCAAATATTTTTCGGTGGCGGTGATTTTATTTTTCGCCCAACTGTTGTTTGGCTTGTTGGCCGGGGCGCAATATCTGCATCCCGATTTTCTTCACGGTATCCTGGATTTTAACGTGAACCGCATGGTCCATATCAACGCCATGATTGTATGGATGCTCTATGGGTTTATTGGATCGGTCTATTGGTTCCTGGAGGAAGAAAGCGGACGGGAAGTGGTCGGGTTGAAATTGGGCAACTTAGGGTTTTGGCTGTTGACCGCCGCAGTGACCGTCGTGGTGTTGGTTTATTTGTTGGTGCAGACCGGGCCTGGCAACGATTTTACCCGTTGGTTCATCAACGAAGGCCGTGAATATATCGAAGCGCCCCGGTGGGCGGATATCGGCATTGTTATAGTCATGCTGATATTCTTCTATAACGTTGCCATGACTTTCGCCAAGGGGAAATGGTCAGGTATCGCCGGAGTGTTGACTCTCGATCTGATTGCCCTGGCGGGCTTGTATTTGGCCGGGATGTTCTTTGTCACCAATATTTCCATCGACCAATATTGGTGGTGGTGGGTGGTCCACCTCTGGGTGGAAGCCACCTGGGAAGTGCTGGTGGGTTGTATGGTGGCCTGGAGCCTTATCCATATCCTGGGGGCGCGCCGCAAAATTGTCGAAACCTGGCTTTATATCGAAGTGGCGCTGATGTTCGGCTCGGGAATTCTGGGATTGGGACATCATTATTTTTGGGCCGGACAGCCTGAATACTGGCTATCCATTGGCGGCTTTTTCTCGGCTCTGGAGCCTATTCCGCTGGTGGCAATGGTGGTCCACTCTATCTATGATGCTGGGGTGCATCACTTGAAGAACCGCAACCATCCCGCTTTGGCATGGATTATCGCCCACACTTTCGGTAACTTTCTGGGAGCTGGCGTGTGGGGATTCATGCACACCTTGCCGCAGGTGAACCTCTATACCCACGGCACCCAATGGACCAGCTCGCACGGTCATTTGGCCTTCTTTGGCGCCTATGCCACGATTAATATTGCTTTCTTCTATTTGGCGGTACAGCGCTGGCGCGGCGATGTCTGGATGGGGGCCAATCTGCTCGGCGGCTGGCGTTGGAAATGGGCCATGACCCTATTGAGCGTGGGGGTGATGGGGATGACCATGGCGCTGTTGATTGCCGGTTACGAGCAATCTTTCATCGAACGCGCCCAAGGGGGCTCCACCTGGAGCGCCTACTTTGCCGCCCAGACCCATCCCTGGTTCGTGGAGTCCATGGCCTGGCGGATGTTGTTCGGCTGGGTAACCATTGCCGGGTTTGCGCTTTTGGTTTGGGATTTATTGACGGTCGGCAAATACGAAACCCGTGCGGTGGAAGCCTTGGAGGAAGAGCCTGCGTTGACATCGGCATAGATACATAGTTACATTACGATGTTGGGCGGTTTTTTTAGAATGCCGTAAATACATTCCAAACAAGCTAGCCGGCGGCCATCTAGGCCGTCGGCATCTCCACTAGTATCCGCCTTTCGTTCAGTGGTATGGATTCATCGGCATTTCCCTCAGTATAAAAGCAGGTATTCCCATGGAGGAAGAAGCTAACGGCAAAATCCCCATCGGCACTATTGCCGAAGTCCATGGCCCGGTGGTGGTGATTGCCTGTGACCGTCTTCCGCCACTGCACCAAGCGCTATGCGCGGCGCTGGATCACGAGGAATATACCTTCGAGGTCCACCAGCATCTGGATGAACGCCACGTGCGGGCGATTACCCTCCACCGGACCACTGGACTGCAGCGGGGGATGCCGGTGTATGACACTCAGGCTCCTCTTCATGTGCCGGTGACCGATGCCTGTTTGGGGCGGCTTCTCAATGTCTTTGGCGAGCCTTTGGACGGCCAGGCGCCGCTGGCAACCCAGGAATATCGCAACATTCACGCCCGGCCCGCGGCCCTCAGCGAGGCGGTGGGCATCACGGGTATTCTCGAGACCGGCATCAAGGTCATCGATTTGCTGTGCCCTTTTGTCCGGGGCGGCAAGACTGGCTTGTTTGGCGGCGCTGGCGTGGGGAAGACGGTGCTGATTATGGAATTCATGCACGCGGTGATTTCCCTGCATCAAGGGGTGTCGGTGTTTGCCGGCGTCGGGGAGCGCATCCGCGAAGGACACGAGTTGTGGAAAGAGCTGCAAGCCGCCGGGGTGATGGAGAAATCCCTGTTGGTGTTCGGGCAAATGGACGAATCTCCCGGAGTGCGTTTCCGGGTCGGCCTGACGGCACTGACCTATTCCGAATATCTGCGGGACTCTTTACACAAGGAAGTCCTGTTTCTGGTGGATAATATTTTCCGGTTCGTCCAGGCTGGCAGCGAAATTTCCAGCTTGCTGGGGAGAATGCCCGCCACCGTCGGCTATCAACCCACCTTGAATACCGAAGTGGCGGAAATCGAAGAGCGGATCGTTTCCACCCAAAAGGGCGCGGTCACTTCGGTGCAAGCGGTCTACGTGCCCGCTGATGATATGACCGATCCTGCCGTCAGCGCCATCCTCAGCCATCTCGACACCACCGTGATTTTGTCCCGGGCAATCGCTGCCCAAGGGCTTTATCCGGCGGTGGACCCGCTACGTTCCGGCAGCAAAATGATGGACCGCCATTTTTTGGGTGACCGCCATTACACTATCGCCGAGGGGGTAAGGGAACACTTGGCCCGCTATGCCGAGCTTCAGGATGTGATTGCCATGTTGGGATTGGAAGAACTTTCACTGGAAGATCGCCGTATCGTCCACCGGGCCCGGCGTCTGCAACGGTATTTGACCCAGCCCTTTCACGTCACCGCCCATTACACCGGCATCAAGGGGGCATCCGTGCCCTTGGAGAAGACGCTGGAAGATTGCGAGGGCTTTCTGGCGGGTAAATATGACGATCTTGCCGAAGAAGCTTGTTATATGCGCGGGACAATGGAATCATGAACGGAAAGATGGTGCTGCATTTACAAGACGCCACCCATACGGAGCAGATCGACAATGTCGCCGCTTTCTGGGGCCGTGACGGAACCGGCAGTTTCAGCCTGTGGCCGGGCCACGTGCGGATGATGACCTCGCTGGAGTTTGGCTTGGCCCGTTTCCGCACCGGCCAGGATTGGGAATATTTGGCTTTGCCGGGAGCGCTTTTGTATTTGATTGACAATCAAATTTATCTGAGCACCCGCCGTTTCATCCGCGACCGGAATTTGGACCAGATCAGCGCTGTTCTGGAAACCCAGTTGGCCAAAGAGGAACAGCAATTGCGGCAAATCAAGCAAAGCCTCCACAAAATGGAGGAGGAAATGTTCAAACGCTTGTGGGAGTTGGGAAGGAAATACCGTGTCTGATTCACGGGGCGATCTGCAATTGTGGCCCCGGATAATCAAGCGCCAGGTTCAGCGTATCAAACGGGCGGCGGAAGAAGAACGCACCCTGCTGGCGCAGTTGACGTATCTGGGGACCGCGGGACTGGTTTTGGTTCTGCCAGTGGTGGCCGGTGCTTATCTTGGCCGTTGGCTTGACAGCTTGTTGCCCGGCTATTCGTTTCAATGGACCTTGAGCCTGATCCTGGTGGGGCTGGCGCTGGGCATTGTCAATCTCTGGTTGTTGTTCCGGGAGGATTGATGGGCGGCGAGATATTTCCCCGCGTCTTGTTTTCCTTAGGGCCGGTGCAATTGACCGATACTTTCTTGACCGCCCTGGCGCTGACTTTTTTTCTCTGGCTCGCGGGGTGGTGGCTGGCCCGGCGGCATGCATTGAAACCGGGATTGCTTCAGACCGCCATAGAGGGAGCGGTGCTGGCGATGGAAGACGCGGTCCGCCAGGTGCTACCCCAGCACGTGGCATTGGTGGCGCCTTTCATTATGGGATTGTGGTGGTTCCTGTTGGCGGCCAATTTGATTGGCCTGATTCCCGGATTGCAATCCCCCACCCGGGATTTGTCGATTACCTCGGCCCTGGCGCTGTTGGTTTTCTTATCGGTGCATTGGTTTGGCATCCGCAGCCAGGGAATCAAACGTTATTTGATTCATTATGTCCGGCCTTTTCCTTTTTTGCTCCCTTTTCATTTGGTGAGCGAGATCAGCCGCACGGTAGCCTTGGCGGTGCGCTTGTTCGGCAATATGATGAGCCTGGATCTGGTGGCGTTGATTGTATTGATGTTGGCGGGTTTTTTGGTGCCGGTGCCAATTTTGATGCTGCATATCGTGGAGGCGCTGGTGCAGGCGTATATTTTCGGAATGTTGGCGTTGGTTTATATTGCCGGGGGGATTCAATCCCATATCCGGCGGGAAACGATGGAAGAGAGGGGCAGTTGAAATGGCGCATGATATGACGTGGATCGTATTGGGCTCGACGGTAGCGGCGGCTTTGGGCATTGGTATCGGTGTCTTGGGGCCGGGATTGGGGATGGGGCGGGCCATTGCCCAAGCCCTGGATGCCTTGGCCAGGCAACCGGAGGCAGAAAAGATTTTGATGCGGACCTTATTCATCGGCCTGGCGATGATTGAGTCGCTGGCCATTTATTGCCTGGTGATTATCCTGATTATCTTATTCCGCAATCCGTTGTTGGAATACGTTCTCTGACATGGAAATCAACTGGTCCACCTTTGTCCTGGAAATCATCAATTTCCTGGTTCTGGTATGGCTGCTCAAGCGCTTTTTGTATTTGCCGGTCAAACAGACCATCGAGCGCCGTCAACAAGCCATCGAAGCCAGATTAACCGAAGCCGACCGCCTCAAACAGGAAGCCGAGGCAATGAAGGCCCGTTACGAAAACCGTCTGGCGGATTGGGAAAAAGAAAAAAAACAGGCCTGGAAGGCGCTGCAACAAGAAATCGAGGCCGAGCGCCAGCGCCGCCTCCAGGCTATTGAACAGGAATTGGCCGAGGTCCGTAAAAAGGCGGAAGTGGTCTGGGAGCAGGAAAAGCGTGAATGGCGCCGCCATGCCGAACAACAAGCCCTGAAACTAGGGGCGGCTTTTGTTGCCAAGTTGCTCGAGCGTCTGGCGGATGAACACCTTCACCAAAGACTGATCACCCTGTTGCTGGAAGATTTACACCAATGGCCGAAGGACCATCGTCAAACCTTGCGACGGGAGTATCAAAGCAACCCTGGGCCAATCCGGGTCATCTCCGCGTATCCGCTTTCCACGTCACATCAACAAGCTTTGACAAACGCCCTTGAACAATTTCTGGGGGATGATCTGGAAATTCACTTCGTCGAAGACGCTTCTTTAATGGCCGGGGTGCGTATGGATCTGGGCGCCTATGTGATCCGCGCCAACCTCAAGGATGAATTGGAGTTCTTCGCCCATGGCCACCTCTGACCACGAACAAAATACACTAATCCGGGCGCTGCAAGCGCGCTTGCAACAGTATTCACTTCAGCCCCGCCTGGTGGAGCAGGGGACGGTGCTCTCGGTGGGTGACGGCATTGCCTGGATTGCGGGGCTGCCTTCTGCGGCCATGGATGATCTATTGGCGTTCGACGATGGCAGCGAGGGAATGGTGTTTGCCCTGGATCAAACCCGGGTAGGGGCGATTCTGTTGCGAGAAACCGATCAACTCACCGCCGGGACCGTGGTCCACCGGGCCGGGCGTATTCTGAGTATTCCAGTGGGGGATGCGCTGTTGGGCAGGGTGGTGGATCCTTTGGGCAATCCCCTCGATGGCCTGGAGCCGCCGGTGTGCGCCGTGCAGCAACCCCTGGATGCCCCTTCTCCTCCCATCATCGAACGGGACTTCGTCCAGACCCCTTTGTATACCGGCGCCAAAATCATCGATACCATGATTCCCATCGGGCGGGGGCAACGTCAGCTCATTATCGGCGACGAGGGTACCGGGCGCAGCTCTTTGGCTCTGGATACCGTTATCCATCAGCGCGGCCAGCATGTGAATTGTATTTATGTGCTGATTGGGCAAAAGCGCTCCAGCGTGGTGGCTACCTTGGAAACCCTGCGCAAATTCGGTGCCATGGAATACACCACGGTTGTCGTCGGCGAGGCTTTCGCCCTGCCCGGGCTCAAATATCTGGCGCCCATGGCGGGCTGCGCGATTGCCGAATATTGGATGCGCCGGGGCCGGGACACTCTGGTGGTCTATGACGATCTGAGCACCCACGCCTATACTTACCGGGAACTCTCATTGTTGCTGCGCCGGCCTCCCGGGCGGGAAGCCTATCCAGGGGATATTTTTTATCTCCACTCGCGCCTGCTGGAGCGTTCCACCCGCCTGTCGGCGGATTATGGCGGTGGCAGCATGACTGCCTTGCCCATCGTGGAAACCAAACAGGGAGAAATCGCCGCCTATATTCCCACCAATCTGATTTCCATTACCGATGGCCAGATTTATCTCGATCAACATCTCTTTGCCGCCGGTTTCCGGCCCGCTATCGATATCGGTAGATCGGTTTCCCGCATAGGCGGCAAGGCCCAGCATCCCAGGATCAAAGAAGAAGCGGGGCAGATGAAGTTGGACTATCTCCAATTTCTGGAACTAGAAGTCTTCACCCGCTTTGGCGCCAAGCTGGAAGAAACCATGGCGCGTAAACTCCATCGTGGCCGCATTTTGCGCGAGATTCTCAAGCAGGACCGTTTGCATCCACTGCCCATAGAATTTCATCTGGCCTGGCTGATTGCTTTCAATGAAGGTCTGTTCGATGCGTTTTCTCCGCCAGAGGCCGCTGCTAAGCTGCCAATGCTCGAAGACAAGGTTCAAGCTGCTGGTTTGCGCCTGGAAGATCCCAGGGAGGTTTGGGTGCGGCACCTGCAGGACTGGTTGCAGACATGACCCGGCGCCGGGAGGTGGAAACCCACCTGCAAACCTTGGGTGAGATCCGCGAGATCATGGCGGCGATGAAAAACCTGTCCTTTATGGAAACCCGCAAATTGTCGGCATTTATTGAAGCGCAACAACAAGCCGTGCAATCCATTGAAAGAGCCGGTGCCGATTTTCTGCATTTTTACCACGATTTTACGCCTGTTCCCAAATCAGGGCCCATGATCTTTGTCATTGTGGGTTCCGAGCGGGGTTTCTGCGGTGACTACAACGAAGCGCTGATAGAACGGGTAATAATGCACTGTCAAAAATTACAGTGCCAGCCCTTTTGGCTGCCGGTGGGAAGCAAGCTGGGGGAAAAACTGGCGGAAGACAGCAGGGTGATTACCAGTTTGGCAGGGGCGGCCGTGGCTGAAGAAGTGCCTCCCGTCCTGCAACAAGTGGTGGAAACCTTAGATCAATTGGAACGCACAAAGCAAATTGCCGGGGTATCGGCCATCTACCACACCGTCGATGAAATCAGGAGGACTTCACTCCTGCCGCCCTTCCAATCCCTGGAGGTGCCGCCGCCGGAAAAAGCCGGTCCCCCTTTTTTATATCTCCCCCCCCAGCAATTTTTGACCGAACTGACCGACCATTACCTTTTCGCCGCTCTTCACGCCCTGTTCTACAGCGCGCTACTGGCCGAACACCAGCGGCGTATCCAACACCTGGAAGGCGCACTCAAGCGTCTGGATGAACAAACCGAGAAACTCAAGATTCAACGCAACATCCTAAGGCAAGAAGAGATCACTGAAGAAATTGAACAAATCCTCCTCAGCGCCCAGGCTGTGGCAACGGAATTGGCGGTGAAAAAACATCGTGGTAACTGCCAGTGGCCTCATGGGTGGTCTTCTTCCGGCATGGGCGAGTAGTTGCCCATCGTGAATCCAAGCATGGCAGTGCGGTAAGCAAATTTGTGGTTTTCTATTGAGACTCGAACTGAGAAGAGAAGCTCAACCTCGCCGTGATGTTAAAATGAAATCGTTGATGAATTCACTGGTCTGTTTCAGAATCCACCTTGTATAACCAATACTTTAATTTCCAGGAACCGCCTTTTTCCATTGCCCCCGATCCTGCCTTTTTGTATATGAGCCGCCGCCATCAGGAAGGTTTGGCGCATTTGTTGTACGGAATTAATAGCGGTGGCTTCGTGGTGTTGACCGGGGAGGTGGGGACCGGAAAAACGACCCTTTGTCATGGTTTATTACAACAATTACCCGATGATGTTGATATAGCGCTGATTCTGAATCCAAAATTGAATTCTTTGGAATTATTGGCCAATATTTGTGATGAACTGGGAATTGACTATAACCCGGAAAAAGCGGGCCTGAAAGACTTTACCGATTTACTGAATACTTACTTGCTGGACGCCCACGCCCGTGGCAGACGTACCGTGCTTTTGATTGACGAGGCACAAAATCTTAGTATGGAGGTATTGGAACAAATACGCTTGTTGACCAATCTGGAAACCTCCAAAACCAAACTCCTGCAAATTGTGTTGGTTGGGCAGCCGGAACTCAAAAGAATTCTGAGTCAAAAGGAGCTGCGCCAGCTCAATCAACGTATTACCGCCCGCTATCATCTTGAGCCCCTGGATTTGGAAGAAACCCAACTATATATCAAACACCGCCTGGTCATCAGCGGTGGCGAGGAAAATGTTTTTAAAAAGAGCGCGATTAAGCGTATTTATACCCTGTCTCAGGGTATTCCCCGATTGATTAATCTTCTTTGTGACCGCGCCTTGCTGGGTGCGTATGCAAGCGGGGTGAAAACCGTCACCCCAAAAATAGTTGAGCAAGCGGCAAAGGAAGTCCTGGAATCCGAAAACAAGCCATATAGGCGCATATCTTTGTTGTTTTTTCTACTGATTCTGGTGACTGCAGGCTTGTTTATGTTCAATTTAAACCCTTCGTTTTTTAGTTCGGTTTTTACTGACAAGGCCATTGTTGTCGCCGAAAATCGCACTAAAACTGAAACACCAGTAGAGGAAGCGCCAATAGAGGATTTTATTTCCCTGAAAGCGGAAAACATACTGAGCCCTGAAAAATTCGCTATACCTTCATTACCAACCGCAAAGGAGAGGGCGCCGGAAACAACCGCTGAAAACTTTTCTGAATATATCAGCAACCCAGAATTATCTTTTGAAAATGCGTTTGCTCAAGCACTCGCCCTTTGGGGTGAAAAGGCACCACATGGTAAAAAAATTGACTGTGATTCTCTTAAGCAAAAAGGATTACGGTGCTTAATCGATCATGGTTCCTTGAAAGATGTTCTGAAGTATAACCGGCCGGCAGTTTTGGAGTTTTCCCTGCCGGATGGACGAAAACGTCATGCACTATTGATTGGAATGGATCGGGGCTACCCGATCATTCGCTCCGTTGATGGCAAAGATCTCACGTTTCCTCTGGAGGAAGTGCTTAAATTCTGGCAGGGTTATTATTTGATTTTATGGAAATCGCCGTTAATTCATAATATGAAAGGGATTTATCCCGGACAAGCTTCTCCTAATGTCTTGTGGCTGAGAAAGCAAATGGATCGGATTGATGGGCAAGATTCCATCGATGTCCCCCAACCAGATGTCTTTGATACACGGTTGGAGGACCGTGTCAAAACATTCCAGAAGCTTCACGGTTTACAACAGGACAGTATTGTGGGGTCAAGAACCATGATCATTCTGCAAAATAGCATTCAAGCAGAAAACTTCCCTAAACTGAAATATCTAAAATAAGCTATGTCCTACATACTCAAAGCTATTCGCAAAGCAGAACTGGAAAGACAGCGGGACAATAAAGCCGATTTAAAAAATGCAATTTTACAGTCACAACAACCACCACCAGAAAAACACAAGCATCGATTGCTCATTATATTATTAATCTGTAACTTGACAGCTTTCTTGCTGTTTTTTTGGTATCACCAGCGGCAAAATAAAGCCAAAAAGACTGATACCGTGGCAACCATCGAATCGATCACACTTGCCAGGCAAAATCCCCCCGCCTTTTCGAAAACAGGGATAATTAAATCGAGTAAGCATTCTTCAGAGCAGGTAAAAAAAACTAAAGTGGCCTCAGTTGAGAATAAAGTTTCCCTTGAGACACTGCTGGAAAAGAAACCAGTTAGAGGTGAGGAAAAATCGAAAACCAAAATTACTACAGAAAGCCTCAAGCCGAAAATCTCAACCAATCATAAATCAATTATCGTAGCTAAAAAACCAAAAACAGCGCTGGTCAAAGACCAGTCAAAACCTATTGTAAACGAAGACAACACTAATATTAAATCTATAAAAACTTCGTCAAATTCTCAAATTGTTCAGTCACACCCAAGTGTAAACCGAAAAATTTATACTGAACAACGCATTCCATTTCTTGACGAACTTCCACTCAGCTTTCAACATATGGTTCCGAAGCTGAATATCAACGTTCATGCCTATTCAGATGACCCTCAAGAACGTTTTATTATTGTCGATATGGTTCGTTATGAAGAAGGTCAAAAAGTCACTCAAGATTTAAAATTAGAAGAAATCAGACCCGATGAACTGGTACTCACTTTCTCTGGGAAAACATTCCGTATAAAACGCCCTTGATTGTCAGGTGTCGATAGATTATTTAGTGGTAATTTAATCGAACCAGAACAGTGTGCTAACAAAACCTATCCTTCGGTATGTTTTATTCTACTTTGGTATGGTAGGTATCGTGCTTCATAAAAAACTATATTGAAATCGAAGAATAATATGCATAGAAACCTTGTGCTGGCATGTATTAAAGAATTATGATTAGTAATAATAGGATAAAAATAAAGGTATGGCGCATAGCTGTATATAAAAAATTAAGGGAAATAAAGGGTGTTATGAAACATTATGAGATTTGATGGCAAGCTAATGTCAGGCACAGGTCTAGATAAATTTGTTTCAAGAATAAATAATTCTTGGATCGTTTCTTTAATTGTTTTATTTTTATGTATAGTAGCGGTCTTGATACTATATGAAGAAACATTTGTTGAGATGGTGGAAATTTGGCGGGATCATGGAGCATTTACTTATGGATATTTAATACTTCCGATATCACTTTGGTTGCTATGGCGAAATCGCATTAATCTTTCCTATTTAAATCCAAACCCTGAGTTGAGAGGGTTGATTTTGCTTTTGATTTTCTGCGTAGTTTGGTTAATAGCGGATTTGTTGGGTTTTTCCTATATCAAGCAGTTGGCTTCAGTCGCTTTGCTAATTTCATTGTTCCTATGTGTGTTAGGCGCCTCTGTATTTAAGCATATGCTTTTTCCATTGCTTTTTTTGTTGTTTTTAGTCCCGCCTGTAAATCTTCATAATTATCTCGTGCCAATAATGATGGAGGTTTCCGCTGATATTGCGGAATTTTTGCTGCAAATAACTGGGGTATCAGTGTATAGAGAAGGGACAACACTTCATACCCCAACGGGTAATTGGTATGTGGCTCCAGCATGTAGTGGGACTCAATATTTAATAACCTCTGTAATTATAGGGTGTGTGTTTGCATATATTGCTTATAAAAACAATAATAAAAGGTTGGTTTTTATATCTATATCAGCATTGCTTCCTATTATCGGTAATGGGTTGCGTATTTACAGCACGATCATGTTAGGTGCTTTAAGTGGAATGAATGTAGCCATTACCTTTGATCATGTTTTTTATGGGCTTATTTTTTTTGGGATAATTGTTTCTGTAATGTTTTTTATCGGGTCTTTCTGGTGGGAATACGATTCGTCTGATAATGCAAAATACCAGTCATGTAAAACTAAGGAAAGTAATAATGTTTTTATGTCCAGTAATATTTATAATCTTATAAAGACAGGAGTCTTTGTTGTTTTAATTTCACTAAGTTTTCCCTTGGTCGCCCATAAAATAAAACATGATTTTACTCAGCAACCTGCAAGAATTAATATTCCTTTAGCGATGGCTGGATGGAAGGTGAATTACGAAAAATCATCGGCCTGGTATCCTGTTATTGAGCAAGCAAGATCGGAAATGTATCAGTCATATATAAAAGGAGATAAAGAGGTTGTGCTTTATGTGGGGGAGCTTGAACCTTTTTTTGATGTTTCTAAGGTTTCACCTGCTGGTTCTGTAAGGAATATTGAGTCGCAGCTTAAAATTGTCAAGCGAAGATTGACGTTGCCAATAGGTGATTTTGATGTAAAGGAAAAGGTGGTAAATTCAATTGATATAAATTCAGGGGGTATTAAAAAGCTAGTTATTTGGTATTGGTATTTTTTTGATAAAACAAATACAATCAATAAACCAGAAGTTAAGCTCTTAGAAACAATTTCTGCTTTAAAGGGGGATCGTAAGCGAACATACTTAATTGTTGTTGCTTCACCCATTAAAAGCGATATTCCAAGCGCCCGTCTGGCGTTATTTTCTTTTATATATGATACCTTTTATGAATTGGAAATGTACTTATAAAATTTCTCTATCTCATCTCTCCTGCCTTTTCATTTTCATTAAGAGTTAAACCTGTTAGTTGAATTGGCCCTTGGAATTTTATGGGATTTCTTCAATGTAAGTACGGCCAATGGGGGTTTGAACGTAAAGGCTTTTGCCGTTCACCTTGGTCCAAAAATAGTAGTAACCCTTGGCAGGTTCGGAAGTCACCTTGCCATTGCGGACAATCCAACTTTTCACATGCGGGCCGTCGGCATAAGTGACTTTGTAATTGCCTTCCAGCCAGGTCACCCCGATGCGAGCGAGCCGATTCTGTTGTTCTTCACTGCAGGCAATAAGCCCCAGGCTCGCGGTAACCAAAAGTATTCCTATGAGTTTTAGCATTTGTGTTCCTTGTGACTTAGTCAATAGGGGCTATTGTAACGCCGCAATTTTGTAAAGAACGGAATTTTGTGGATAGGGCATAATCAATTCCGGGTAAAATGAATACCAATGTTTAGATTAAGGAGTTTGCAATGGCAAAAAATCCATTTCATTTGCATCACGTGAGTTTGCTGGTTTCCGACACCAAAAGAGCGTTGGATTTTTATTGTGGGGTGCTTGGCATGGAGATAACCCAGCGCCCGGATTTGCCATTTCCCGGTGCCTGGCTACAGATTGCCGAACATCAACAAGTGCATTTACTGGAACTGCCCAACCCTGATCCGGTGGAAGGCCGCCCTGAGCATGGGGGGCGTGACCGGCATTTTGCCCTGGTGGTTCCAGATTTGGAAGTGATTCGGCAAGCATTGGAAAAAGCAGGCGTGGTGTATTCGGCGAGCAAATCCGGACGCCGGGCGTTGTTTTGCCGCGACCCGGATGGTAATGCCATAGAATTCTTCGAGAAAGGCGTCGTGGCGGGCACTGAACGGCTGTTTGATTAAGCTTTCAGGGCGCCGCCGCAACTGCTGCCCTGGCCGGCGGTGCAGCCGTAACAGTGATCGTCTGTGGCAATTATACCGTTATCTATCAAATCCAAACTAACCTCCCGCAAATGGGTTCTACGACCAGCTAAAGGCAGCTTGAGCATTTGGTTGAAGTCGCAGTCATAGACATAACCTCGCCAGTCCACGCTGATGGTTGTGCGGCACATCAATCCTTCCAGATTGGCGGCGTCAAAGCTGTCTCGCAAAAGTTGCAGATAATGCTGCAATTTCCCTTCTCTTTCCAAGGCATGGGCAAAGCGGCGGATGGGCATATTGGTCAGGGTGTAAAGGCGGTCGAAGGTGATACCGAATTGTTTGCTGAGGTGCGCTTTATAGGCGGTTTCCAGGCTTTCCTGAGACGGGGGCAACCGGGGGCCTTGGGGGTTGAATACCAAGTTGAGTTTGAGTTCGCCGCCTGCGCCGTATCCCAGCCGGTTGAGCTTTTTCAGAGCGGCGATACTGGCTTGGAATACACCCTTGCCTCGTTGTTTGTCGACGTTGTCTTCCAAATAGCAGGGCAGGGATGCGACGATTTCCACTTGCTGTTCGGCGAGGAAAGCGGCAAGGTTTTCATAGCCAGGTTCTTCCAGAATGGTGAGGTTGCAGCGGTCAATGACGTGAACGCCCAACTGCCGCGCCTTGGACACCAGCAGCCGGAAATGAGGATTCATTTCCGGAGCGCCGCCAGTAAGATCCAGGGTTTTGACTTGGCCACGGCGGAGAAAATCCAGCACTTCCCCGATCGTGGAGCGGTCCATGCTTTCCGTGCGTTTGGGGCCGGCGTCCACGTGACAGTGGGTGCAGGCCAGATTGCAGCGATAGCCTAGATTGACCTGAAGCACTTCCAAGCGGCCGCGGCGGATGGTGGGAAAGTCCGTGGTGTTTTCCACTTCAATCTTCTGAAAACCAAATGTCGCCATAATAGGCCGCCGTCGATTTTTTGCTGTTGTCACTGTCGGTCATGATGGCAATCACGTCGATTTTCTCCGCGGGTTTGCCAAAAACCCGTTGCCAGTCGGCGCGCAGATCTCTTTTCTCGCACCGCCACTGGCCGGGTTTGTCCTTGGCATTTCTTACCGCCAACATCATGACATTGTCACCCGCAAAGGCATTGGGCCACAAGCTTTCTTTCGCTTGGCTGCTGGACCAGACGTAATTGAGGGCCCGGGTTCGCCAAAAGGCCAGGCCGCCTTTTTTGACGAGATATATCCGGGCGGCGTAATCGTCTCCCGGTTTGCTGGTTTCCGGGAGCGGCGGCAGCGGTTGAATTAGCTGCCAGCACCAATGCAAATAAGGGGTTTTGGCGACATTCACTTCGATTTCCTTGAACAGTCCGGAAGCGCTGGCTTTGCTTTCTGCTTTCAGCACGGTTCTGTCATTCAATTTGGCGAATTGGTAGTAGGTCTGTCCGGCAAAACTTTTCGTCTTCCAATTTTTGAGGTCTCCCTCGGAGAAATTACCTACTGTGAGGATTTCCCCCGCGTGAACGGTCAATGCGGCGAGGAGGAGTAACCTGATCCAGCTATTGGTTTTGATTCCCATTGATTTGGGGTTGAATGATATTAAATTCGTTTTAGGAAGCGATTTTATTTCTAATGCTCAATTTAGTCGCGGAAGGAGCGAAGAGCTTACAAGCAATGGGGGAGTAAATGCTTTCCCTGTTTGGTGAAAAGTGAGGGATAGTGAATGGCCCAGCCTTGGGCATAATCAACCCCCATCACTGTGAGATTTTGGAGAATTGCTTCGGATTCTACAAATTCCGCGACGGTTTGCATGCCGGCAATATGGCAGATAGTGTTGACCGACTCTACAATCGCTTTGTCGATTTCATTCTCCAGCATGGCTTGGACAAAACTTCCATCAATTTTAATATAGTCCACCGTCAAGGACTTAAGATAAGAAAAAGAGGTCATGCCTGTACCGAAATCATCGAGCGCGACTTTACATCCCATTTTACGCAAGGCTTGAATTAGCTCTAGGGCATTTTCTAAATCTGCAATAGCAGCAGTTTCGGTGATTTCGAAACCGATACACTGAGGGGGAATACCATGGCTATTTAATTGTCGCTGGATATAGTTGATCAGGCTAGCATCGCTGAGAGAGTTGGCTGACAGATTGATAAAATAGGCAGCGATTGTTGCTTGATTCCCGGTAAGCAGTTGTTGATGCTGAATTTGTTCACAAGTATGGCGAATAACCCAACGGTCAACTTCCGCCATGAAATTATAACGCTCAGCGGCGGGTATAAAATAATCTGGCGTAATAAGATGATGTTCCTCATCTTCCATCCTAAGCAGCAATTCATAATGCGGGTTGCCGACTTGAAGGGGTAGAATTTGCTGCTGAAATAAAACCAAGCTGTCATTTTCCACTGCAGCGCGAAGCCGTTGCAGCCAATGCATTTCTCCGAAGCGCTGAGTAATCAGTTTATCGCCTTCTGTATATACATGGACGCGATTGCGGCCTTGATCTTTGGCGGCGTAACAAGCCATGTCTGCCAGGCTTAACAACGTTTGAGCATTCCCATTACCTTCAATGGGAACCACGCCAATGCTGGCGCCCACCTTAAAGTGCCGGTTTTCCCATATAAATTGATAGGACTGAATACTCTGTAAAAGCGTTTGCGCAATTTGTTCAGCTCTTTGTAGTGGACAATGCCGCAGCAAAATTCCAAATTCATCTCCTCCGAGCCTAGCAAGTGCGTCGCTATCGCGAATTTTCCGTTGCAGTTGTTGAGCTAGACGCCGTAAGAGTTCATCGCCCGCCAGATGTCCACAGGTGTCATTGATGACTTTGAACTGATCCAAATCGAGATAAAGTAGGGCGTGGATATTGCCCTCTTCGTTTGCTTCCATTACGGCTTCATTTAAGCCCTGTTCGAATCTGACGCGATTAATTAAACCGGTAAGACTGTCGTGAAAAGCCATATGGCGAATGAGAGCCTCGGCTTTCTGATGGGCGCGGCGGTTTTCCGCTTCCCTTAGCTCGCGTTCGACGGCGGGTAGTAAGCGAGCAAGATTGCATTTCATTACATAGTCGTGGGCGCCTGATTTCATGGCATCCACGGCGACTTCCTCACCGATGCTGCCGGAAACAAGAATAAATGGCATATTTGGATTGAACTGGCGAACGATTTCCAAGGCACGCTTGGAATCAAATCCGGGTAAATTATGGTCGGCAATGACCAAATCCCAGGTTTTCTCTCCGAGCGCAGTCTTCATGGTTAGTTCTGAATCGACTCTCGCCATCAGCACGGTATAGCCGCCGTGTTGAATTTCCCGGACAATGAGAAGGGCATCGTCCTCGGAATCTTCTACAATCAGTATCCGGATTTCCTTGCAATCAGTTTTCCCCATAGGGGACCTCGTTCAATACTAGCCAATAAAGTCCAAGTTGCCGGGCTGCTTCAACAAATTGCACAAAATCCACCGGTTTGCGTACATAGCTATTGGCGCCTAAATCATAGCTGCGGATCATGTCTTGTTCTTCATTGGAAGAAGTGAGAATGACTACTGGAATTGAACGAGTGTGGCGGTTTGCACGTAAGCGTTCTAAAACTCGCAGACCATCGATTTTAGGAAGTTTCAGGTCTAGTAGAATAACTTGAGGCAGGATGGAAGTATCACGGTTGCTGTAGGCGCCTTCCCCGAATAGATAATCGAGTGCTTCTTGGCCGTCCCGGGCAACGATGATTTTATTGGCCAAATTATGTTTGCGCAGAGCCCGTAGTGTCAAAGCTTCATCGTCAGGATTATCTTCGACTAGGAGTATGATTTTATTATCCATGCTGGACTTCCTTTGAATCGGCTTCCTGTTGAGGCTCTGTTTGACCTGCTTGGGCAACCAAGGTAAAAAAGAAAGCGGCCCCTTGATCGATTTCCGCTTCCGTCCAAATCTTACCGCCGTGGCGAAGGATGATCCGTTGTACGGTGGCGAGCCCAACGCCAGTACCCGGGAATTCACTGGTTTGGTGAAGGCGTTGGAAGGCACCAAAAAGCTTGTCGGCATAACGCATATCAAATCCCGCCCCATTATCAGCAATATAAAATACCTCCGGCCGATCCCCCATTCGATCAAATGTAATCAGCGCGTCGGTTTTCTTAGAAGTAAATTTCCAAGCATTGCTGAGTAGATTTTCTAGCATAATTCTAAGCAACTTTTCATCCCCTTTAACCGTAAGGTTTTGGCCAATGATAAAAGTGATATGACGATCAGGTTCTGTTGCTTGCAGTTCGCTAATGATGTGCTTTGCCAATTGGGAGAGATCAATATTTTGCCAATTCAACGCAGCCTTATTGATTCTAGATAATTGCAATAAATCATCAATTAATGCACTCATCCGCTGTGCACCTTGCCTGACCCGATTGAGATAATCCAGGGCGGTTTCATCGAGCTGGTCGCTATAATCCTCAATTAACGCCAGGCTAAATCCATCAATAGCCCTAAGAGGCGAGCGCAAATCGTGAGAAACAGAATAGGAAAATGATTCCAGCTCTGTGTTCGCCGCCTGGAGTTGGGCGGTTCTGCTCGCAACTAATTGTTCGAGATGATCACGATGTTCGGCTAATTGCTTTTCAAGGCGTTTGCGTTCGGTAAGATCAACTATCATGGCAAAGAAAAGAGTTTGTTCGCAGTTTTGTGAATATTGCAAGCGAACATCAACCGGATAGAAGCTGCCATCTTTGCGGCGGTGACGCGTTTCGAAGATGAGTATGGGCACTTTTCCTTGGCGTAGCGGTTTAAGCATGTGGGTGTAAGCCGATAAGGTGTAATCGGTTTTTAAGTCAAGGGGCGTGAGCTGCTGCATTTCCTGTAGGGAATAACCGAGGTTGTTTAATGCGCCTTGAGATACTTGTATGAACCTGAGTGATTCACCATCAAACAGGTACAACTCTTCATAGGAGTACTGAAAAATATGACGGAGACGTCTTTCTAATTCATTGGCTTTGCGAAACGCACTGATGTCTTCCACAGAAGACCAAATGTACTGTTGCCCTTCCTCTTCAATGAGTAATCCCGAGAGCCTGATTGGGACGCGATATCCATCTTTGTGTAGATATTCCTTTTCATAGGGTCCATACCGGCTGTGTTGGCGCAAGGCATCCAGTTGGACTTGCTCTTGATCCATGTAACATTTAGGCGTGATTTGCCAGTAGGTTAGCCCAAGGACTTCATCCTTTGTGTAACCGATGATTCTTGCAAACGCGGAATTGACCTTGACCAAGGTGCCATCCATTTCGCAAAGGGCCAGGCCCACGGGGGAAGTGTCGAATAATTTATCGAGAAATTGTTGGCGCGATTGTATTTGTATTTGGAGATTCTGCCGTTCTGCCATCATAGCGGTAAAGGACTTTCCTAAAAGATTCAGTTCCTTGGAACCTGTGAGGGGAACTTCATCTGAAGCAATTGGTTTGCCTTGGCCAAAGCGCTTTACCAAATTAGTCAGTTGCTTTAAGGGGTTGGAAATCCGCTTGACGGTGATAATGGTGAGGATAACGCCTAAGACAAATATAAATACTGATGCGATGAGCACTTGCTGGTATAACGCCTGCAGATTGTCCTGTAATTGCTTATTGCTGATGCCTATGTAAAGGTGGGCTGGCAGCCCCGAAATTAAGGGCGCGCTAAAGTGCTCAATGGTGAAACTTGAGGTGTGGAAATGAAGAAAATTGTCTTCGCCGTCAGGGTATCTTAGGGTGTCTAATAAACTTAGGGGAAATCCTTCCTGAAAGGTATGGGCGAAAAGACGGCCGTTGAAGTCGGTGAGGTAGAGGTAGGCAATCTCCGGTTCTGTTTGTTGCTCTTGTTTCAGCAGTTGCTCGGTTTCTATTTGCTTGCCGTTAATGACTTTATCAGTAAGGGTTTCAGCCAACAGAAGGTGCAATCCTTGAGTGTGGCGATGAAGTTCTTGTTGATAAGCTTGTTTGTATATGTGAGTGATGAACAAGGTTAAGGCCAATACGGTAACCAACAATAGCCCAGTGACAAGCAATAGAATTTGGCGGGACAAGCTCATTTTGGATCTTCAGGTAAAAGAAGGGGCTCGAGTAGATGGAGTTTTTCAGCCCAGATCTGTAAAGGCCTGTAATCTTTTTCACTGGCGGCTACAAAACCCTTGGGCATTTCTGTGGCTTCCCAATGATATAGCCCTGGCTTGTCCTTGCCTCGGGGGTCGAAATCAATCAATGCTTGTCGCACTTTTTGGCGAATATCCTCTGGCACGCTCCTGTGGCTAAAGATTCCACTAGAGGGGTATAGCTCGGAAATGGCTAATGGACGTACCCTTCCAGCGGCGATTAGCCGCAAAGCAAGCGTGTCTTGCATGCCGCAAGCATCTGCCAGAGCCGCCATGACTTTTTCCACACAACCTTGGTGAGAACCTGCAAAAATATAAGATCCCAAATCCTGGAGCCTTAAACCCGCCTTGTAAAGCATGATACGGGGTATCCAATAGCCTTGGGTGGATGTTCTACTGCCGAAAACAAACCGCTTACCTTTTAAATCGCGTAGGTTTTTTAAGGCACTCCCAGGCAAAACAACAATGACAGCGCGGTAGCCTGCATCACCCTTGGCATTTACGCCCCGCACTAGGGGCCGAATGGAGGCACGGTTATGGCGGGCAACGAGATAACTTCCAGCGCCAATCACAGCAAAATGTATCTTGCCTCGCGTTAGGTCATCAATAAGTTGGTGAGCGCTGGGACTGAAATGCAGAGTAAATTCAAGACGGGTAGTGCGTTCCAAATAATTTAGCAATGGCAGATATTGGCGGGCATCCTCTTTGGGGCTATTGCGTAAGTCAAAACCAAATTTCCAACTTTGAGGTTTGCCCTGACTGGAAATGGCAAGGCGAATTTCTTCTCTGCTTGCCGCTTGATTTAGATCAAGCAGAGGAAGGTCGGAACTATCTGAACACCCGCCCAATAACGCATAACCAAACGCTATGAACAGCGCTAAAAACGGAAACGCAATAATGAGAATTTCCTCATTAAATATCTAGGGCGGAATGTACTGCGGCCATATGTATATGTCAATAATTAATAAATGGTCCTTGAGCTTTTTTTGCTCAAGGGCCGGGGAAAGTCGTTTAATGTAAGGAAAGCAAAAAGCGTGCTTTTTGCTTTCCTTAACTTTGCAATGTACAAAATGGACTTTTCAGAGTTTCCTTGGCTGAATCCTGTAATGCTAGCCCGATGCCAGCTGCTGCCGGATTCGGGCAAGGAACATTTTGTAACTATGATTAAGGCTATTTTGCTACCTTTCGAATGGTAATTTTGGCAACCGGATTTCTCCAGTCATACTGTGCCGGAGTTAGATCCCCGATACCATGAATGCCTGAATGGATATGTACAAAACCTTCGCCTTCGCCTTTGACTGCGGGATTGGCGCATTCTCCCGGCAACTGCCCGGGGATATTGCTACAGCTTTCGTCATTGGCTTCGCTGCCGGCGTCAAAAGCGTTGACGAAATAAGTCACAGATTGATCGCTGGTGGGCAGTGGCTGGCCATTTAATGCCAGAAATGCGTCGTTACTGAAAATTAGCATTGAAAGCACGGTAAGGTGGGTCGCATTATCATCGCCCTTGAGAAGGAGAGTGGTTTTTTTGCCCGGAGTCAACGGTCCTCCAGAATCCTTGCCGTCTTTGATTAAATTAGGAAATTGAGATATCAGACTCAATGCGGGAGCCGTATTGCCTTCTTCGGCAATGGCAACTAATTGAGAAATGGCAGGCTCACCCGCCATAAAAGCGTGGATGCCTTGCTTGTGGGTCAAGGCTAAGATGGGGGAAAAGGTTTGCCCTCGGGTCAGGTTTGTAATGGTGACTTCATATTCGTCTTCAGCCAAAGCAAGGCAGCTTATGCTGCTGATCGATACAAAAAACAGCCCCAAAAAAATTCTAGATAGCTTCATGGTTACCTCCATATTATGGATTGCCTGTTTGTACTAGGCGTGAAAGCCATAGTGACTTTGTTTTCGTCCCACGGTTATAGGGATGAATAATCCCGGTAATAACAAACTAAAAAGTCAGCCTTACCAGAACGTCAGCTTACTGCACCTAACGCTCAAGGTCCATGGCTGAGCCGCTATAAGATGAAGTTTTGGGTTCTCGAATGACGGTAGCGTTAACCCGAGTTATTCCATTGTAATGGGAAGGGTGTATCAAACCGTAATCTGAAACGCCTTCTTTACGAGGGCACAATTTGTAGTCGCAGGATTGACAGGTTTGATAGGTTTAAAAAAGGCGGCCTCAAGGCCGCCAGATTTTAGCTTTGCAGCCGCTTGAGTGCCTCGATTCTTTCTTCGATGGGAGGGTGACTCATAAAGAGCCGGGCAATGCCACGGCCAATGGCGCCGTTGATGCCAAAGGCGGCGAATTCTCCGGGTAAGTCATGGGGTTGGGAAAGCCGGCGCAGGGCTTCCAGCGCGGCGATCATTTTAGAGCGCCCCGCCAAGCGGGCGCCGCCGGCGTCTGCCCTGAATTCCCGCCAGCGGGAAAACCACATGACAATCATGGTGGCAAAAATGGACAGGACAACTTGAGCGATGAGTTGGGTAATGTAGTAGGCCGGTCCATAACCGTAATAACCGCCTTCATCATCCCGGGATTGGAATAATGTCCGGTCTACCAAATGACCGATAATGGTGGCGAAGAAGTAGACAAAGGTGTTGACCACGCCTTGTACCAAGGCCAGTGTCACCATATCGCCGTTGGCAACGTGACTGATTTCGTGGCCGAGCACAGCTTCTATCTCGTCGGCATCCATAGTTTCCAATAGGCGGGTGCTGACCGCAACCAAGGCTTCGTTTTTACTCATGCCCGTGGCGAAGGCGTTGGCTTCAGGGAGGTTGAAAATCCCCACTTCCGGCATACCAATGCCGGCTTGCCTGGCAAGCCGTTCCACAGTGGAAACAAGCCATGCCTCGGTTTGATTGGTCGGGTGTTCGATGATATAGACCCCCATGGATGATTTGGCCATCCATTTGGATAGAACTAAGGAAATCAGCGACCCACTCATGCCGATGAGGGCAGAAAAAAGGAGCAGAGCGTTCAAATCCAAATGTATCCCCTGGCGATCTAGGTAGGTTCCCAGTCCTAGCACTTGAAACAAGATGCTGATGGCCAGCAAAATAGCGCCATTAGTTGCTAGAAAAAGTAATATTCGCATAGGTTATGGTTCCTCCTGGATAGCAAAAACACTGTTTGCAAATGCGTGGTCTCGTAAATGTTAGGGCAATCTCTACCCCGCGCAATTATAAACGATTAAGTAAGGGGAAAAGATTGCCTTTCACGCAAAAGACCGGTACAAGGTGTGTTTCATTCTTTGGGCTAATGCTCTAGATGGGGGAGGTAACGAAAAGTTTCAAGGCCGAAATTTAAGAATATGGCCTAACCGATTTGGAATAGACGAAAAAATCTTTAACCATGATAATAAGAAGCATTCGTTTTATAGTGTGGAGGGCAAACAAATGAAACTTGCAGCTTTTTTCCTGATTTTGTTGAGCCTGCCACCAATGGCTTGGGCACAGGCCGATTCCATTCTTTCCGCCATTAAGTTGCCTCCAGGGTTTCAAATTGAGTATTTTGCCAAAGAGGTGCCCAACGCCCGCTCGTTGGCTTTAGGGGAGGATGGCACCGTTTACGTGGGGACGCGTACCGAGGGGAAAGTCTATGCCTTGCGTGACGTCAATGGCGATGGGCGTGCGGACAAAAAATATATCCTCGCCAAAGGCTTGAAAATGCCCAACGGCGTAGTGGTACATCAAGGCAATCTGTATGTGGCCGAGGTCTCGCGGATTATCCGTTTCGATCAAATAGGCAAACACCTGCAAAATCCCCCCAAACCTAAAGTGATCTTCGACCGCTTTCCCAATGATCTCTGGCACGGCTGGAAATATCTACGGATCGGGCCGGATAATAAGCTTTATACAGCGGTAGGCGCGCCTTGTAACGTATGTCTGTCCCGGGAAAGGATCTACGCGACCATTGTCCGCTTGAACCTGGATGGCAGCGGGTTTGAGATTTTTGCCGAGGGGGTGCGCAACAGCGTTGGCTTTGATTGGCACCCACAAAGTAAAACTCTTTGGTTTACCGATAACGGCCGGGATTGGCTGGGGGATGATCGTCCACCCGACGAGCTCAATCATGCGCCCAAAAAAGGGATGCATTTTGGCTATCCCTATTGCCACGGTGGTGATATCCCGGATCCCCGCTACGGGACGGAAGCCTCCTGCGGTGACTTTATTCCCCCCGCATGGCGGTTTGACGCCCATGTGGCGCCGTTGGGCATCCGCTTTTATACCGGCGATCAATTTCCGAATGTCTATCAAGGGCAACTTTTTGTTGCCCAGCATGGCTCCTGGAACCGTTCCAATCCCGTGGGTTATCGGATTGTCACGCTAAAATTCAAGAAGGGTGTTCCCGTGGAAGAAACGGTTTTTGCGCAGGGATGGTTACAGCCGCGCGGCAGAGTCCTTGGCCGTCCCGTGGATATACTGCAAATGCCTGACGGTTCTTTGCTTGTCTCTGATGATCACAGGGGAGCAATCTACCGGATCCGCTTTGTCAAGGAAAAATAGCGTTATTACGCTTAGGTTCACAGTGGCTGTCCTATTATGACTAGAAAGCATAATGCAGGGAGGAGTGTAAAGGATGAAATTGTAAATATTAGGAGTAAAAATGACCGATTCGCATCATTCAGATTCGGTCCCAGGCAGACGGGATAAGGCTTTCTCCTGGGAACGGGAAGTATTGGAAAAGCTGGCTCTGGAAGGTATTGCTGAGCAGCGCCGGGCCAGGCGTTGGAGTATTTTCTTCAAGTTTTTGTTTTTTGCCTATTTATTAGGCGTGACATTAACGGCGCTCAGGCCCATGTCGACGGGCTTTATCGGAGATAAACCCCATACCGCCGCTGTGGATGTGAACGGCATCATTGTCGAAAAAGCCCCTGGCAATGCTGAAAATTTGATTAAAGGATTAAAAAGGGCGGCGGAGAACCAGCAGACCAAAGGCATTGTCCTGCGCATGAATTCACCCGGTGGCAGCCCGGTTCAAGCCGCCTATGTTTATGAGGCGATCCGGCGGCTTAAACAGGAAAAACCTGATTTACCAGTCATCGCCGTCGTTTCGGATGTTTGCGCTTCCGGTTGTTATTATATTGCCGCCGCTGCTGACAAGATCTATGTCAATCCTTCCAGCATCGTCGGCTCCATCGGCGTCATCATGAACGGTTTCGGGTTTGTGGAAACCCTTCGCAAGCTGGGCGTGGAGCGTCGTTTATTGACGGCCGGCGAACATAAAGCATTGCTGGATCCCTTTTCCCCCGTCAAGCCCGAAGAAAAAGCCCATGTTCAAGGCTTGTTGAAGGAAATCCACCAGCAATTTATTGCCGCCGTGAAACGAGGCCGGGGAGATCGGTTAAAAGACGATCCGAAATTATTTTCCGGTTTAATCTGGACAGGCAGCAAAAGCGTGGAATTGGGTTTGGCCGATGGTATCGGTGATGACCGCTCAGTAGCCAAGGAAGTCATTGGTGCGGAAAAGATTGTCAATTTTACCCCCCAGGAAAACTTTTTTGATCGATTATCCCGTCAAGTGGGTTCTACCTTGGGTAATGTGGTCTGGCAAGCGCTAGCAGGGAATGGAGGACTGCGATGAAAATTACTCTAAAAAATATAGGGCTTGCAATGCTGTTGGCAGCGTCTTCCGTATTCGCTGAAGAAAAGCCAGTTAATATGGATGAAGCGGCTAAAATCGTTCAAAAAGAATTGGGTGGCCGGGTGTTGGGTGGTAAAACCGTGGAGGAGCAAGGGGCCAAATATCATATCATCCGCATTTTAACCCCCGATGGACGAGTACAGCATATAAAAGTAGACAGCAAGACCGGAAAAATCATTAAGTAATTTCACCAGAAAGTTTGGGGTTAATTTATTAGTTTATAAGGTTTTGATGCTGATTGAATCTTTGTCCGCTGGAGCTATCCGTTAGATAAAATGTTGCTGGCAACTAGATTGCTACTCTTCGGTGTCATAACTATCCAATTACAATTTTTTTACATTATCTATATCAGTGAAACCTGCTTTTCAGGCGCATTTGGTCAACGATCCCTTTGGCGATCCCGCGCTCTACATCGAATTTCTGTTTCAAAGACGGGCGCTTTTATTTGATCTTGGGGATATTCATGCGCTGTCTCCCAGAAAGCTGCTGCGTTTGACACATATTTTCGTTTCCCATGCCCATATGGATCACTTCTATGGCTTCGATTACTTGTTACGGGTATGTTTGGGCCGGGCGATGACTATCCATTTATATGGTCCAACAGGCTTTATTGATCACGTGGCGAACCGGTTGGGAGGATACACCTGGAACTTGGTGGAAAACTATTCGGATGAGTTGGTTTTTATCGCACACCAATGGGATGGGGGAGAATGGCTGCAGCGGGCCCGGTTCCGTTGTCGCAAAGCCTTCGTCAAAGAAGGATTAGATCCTATTCCAGTGAGAAATAATATACTCTTGGATGAGCCAGGGTTGAAAGTGAAATCTACGGTTCTGGATCATAAGATTCCGTGTCTGGCCTTTTTACTGGAAGAGCCGCTTCACGTCAATGTATGGAAAAACAAGCTAGACGAACTGGGGTTGCCTACCGGGCCTTGGCTGCAAGATTTAAAACAAGCCGTGTTCCAGGGCAAACCGGATGATTTCCCGATTGTGGTCAAATGGTGTGATAGGCGGGGAGAATACGAGCAGCGTTATTTATTGGGAGAACTGAAAGCCAAGATCTTACAAATCGTCCCTGGTTTGAAAATCGGTTATGTGGTGGATACACTTTACTGTGAAGCGAATCGTCAAGCATTACAAGCCCTGTTAACCGGCGTGGATTGGCTTTTTATTGAAGCCAGTTTTTCCCAGGAGGAAGTCGAATCTGCTACCGAAAAATATCATTTGACCGCGTGGCAGGCGGGACAAATCGCCCGCCGGGTTGGCGCAAAAAGAATGATTCCCTTTCATTTTTCCACCCGCTACAAAAAAGAGCCCGAGCGTTTATATCAAGAGGCACTGCTGAGTTTTGGTGGGCAAACATGGCAGGTTGGCGGCCATGAAAGCGCCACCCGTGGATAAAGCCCTGCAAAAAGTGCTGGAGCAGCGCGTTGGCCGGGCCCACATGAATCAGCGTCTGGGGATGGAGCTAGATTTTGAAAGGCGCGTCTTTGGGGGGTTGGGACGCAATTTCTTCCATATTGAAAATTGGTATTCCATTCACGGAATGATCCGTCATACTTTGAGACTGTGTGGACTGCACGGACGCGGAAAACGTAATGCCCGAAAAATCCAGGTTACCCAGAACGAAGTCTGGTTGTCCCGCTTACCCTCTGAATTTGACGGTTACACCCTGCTTCATCTGACCGATTTGCACCTGGATATGAGCCCGGATATACCGGAAGTGCTTTCTGCTGCCATCCACAATCTGGAATACGATGTGTGCGTTTTCACTGGCGATTTCCGGGCGCGTACCTTTGGTCCCTGGCAGCCATGCCTGGAGGGATTAAAACGAGTTATCCCGCGATTGAAAGGACCGCTTTTTGGCGTTTTGGGCAACCACGACACCCTTTGCATGGTTCCAGGAATGGAGGCCATGGGCATTCAAATGTTAATGAATGAGGCAGTGAAAATTGAACGCGATGGCGCCGCCATCTATTTGGCAGGCATTGACGATCCCCACTACTACCGGGCCGATAATCTGGAGAAAGCGCTGGATGCCATTCCCGATCACGCAACGACAATTCTATTGGCCCACTCTCCGGAAATTTATCGCAACGCCGCCTATGCCAAATGCGATTTGATGCTGTGTGGTCATACCCATGGTGGCCAGATTTGTCTGCCTGGGGGGGTTCCTCTCATACGCAATGCCAATGCGCCTTATGCGTTATGTGCCGGGGCTTGGGAGTACGCGGGTTTACAGGGATTTACCTCCCGGGGCTGTGGGGTAAGCGTGGTGGATGTACGCCTCAATTGCCTGCCTGAAGTGGTCTTGCACACTTTGCGTCGGGGTTAATAAGGCCGCTTGCGGATGCCCAGCTGGTAGAGCAGGGGAGAGATGGTAATCTCCAGCACGAAAAACACCGCTACCAATAAAGAAATGGTTTCCCAATCCAAGTCGAATTGGTTCTTGACAGCAAGCAAGGGCAGCAAACTTTCAGGAATTTGATCCAGCCCCGGCGCTTTGCCGCTCGATTCAATCCCTAATCGCCGTTTGCAAAAGCTCGAGATCAAATCTCCCGCCATGGCCGACGCCGCAATGGTAAATCCGATGCTTGCATTCATGCCCAATAACTGGGCGAATACGGGGGTGACCGCTAGAGAGGCAATAATCCCCCGCCAGGTTTTGGCGCTGCCAAATAAAGGCAGGCCATCGGCAAGCTTTAGACCAGCGTCCAGTGGTAGCGCATAGCGTTCTTTGAAGATATCCCAAGCAATCACCGGTGCGCCATTGGCTACCAACACTAAAAGCAGCAACTTGAATTCGAGCATGTCAGGCCCCATATTATTTTGAAACATCATATCAGTTAGGGTTGTGAGCGTGGCGGGCAAGTGGGAACACTTTGAACACATGGCCGATATCGGCGTACGGGGGTTTGGGTCAACGCCAGAGGAGGCATTTGCCCAGACGGCAGTGGCTATGACTGCGGTGATTTGCAATCCTAATCATGTCGATCCCCGGGAAAAAATGACGATAGAAGTCGAGCGGGAAGATGGCGATAGTCTCGAAGATCTGCTGGTGGATTTCCTCAATGCAGTGATATATGAAATGGCGGTGCGCGGTATGTTATTCAGCCGCTTTCAAGTTACCATCGATGATCATCGCCTCAAGGCAGATTGCTGGGGGGAGCCGGTAGATCGGCAGAAACATCAGCCAGCGGTGGAGGTCAAAGGAGCAACCTACACGGAACTGAAGGTGGGCCAAACCGAAGACGGCCAATGGATGGCCCAATGTATTCTCGATGTGTAAGGTGCAATGATGGATATTAGCCAACTGGTACAGCTCGATGAATGTCTCTGGCGTATCCCGCCCAAGGGAAAGATGCGGGCGCCGGTCTTGATTTTCGCCGACCGTGAATTAATCCAGGAAATGGATGACAAGGTTGCCGAACAGGCTGCTAACGTCACCACTTTGCCTGGCATTGTCGGTGCCTGTTATGTGATGCCCGATGCCCACTGGGGCTATGGTTTTCCCATTGGCGGGGTGGCGGCTTTCGATCCCGATCAAGGCGGGGTAATTTCCGCGGGTGGGGTCGGATTTGATATCTCCTGCGGCGTGCGGACACTGCGCACGGGTTTGAAACGAGAGGATATCGAGCCCGTCAAACAGACTCTTGCTGAAGCTTTGTTTAGCACCGTGCCGGCAGGGGTTGGGAGCCGGGGACAAATAAGCCTTAGCGAATCGGAAATGGATGCGATGCTGGCCGGTGGTGCCAAGTGGGCCGTGGAACAAGGTTACGGCAGGCCCGAAGATCTGGAACGGATTGAAGAAAAAGGTTGCATGGCCGGCGCGGTTCCCAGTGAAGTTTCCGCCAAAGCCCGCAAGCGCCAGCGCCGGGAAATGGGGACTTTGGGTTCTGGGAACCATTATCTGGAAGTGCAGGTGGTTTCCGATGTTTATTCACCCGAGGTTGCCAGGGTATTGGGGTTGGAACTGGACGATATTGTTGTCACCATCCATTGCGGTTCCCGGGGGCTTGGTCATCAAATCGGTACCGAATACCTGAAAAAAATGCAAAAAGCCGCCCAAGAAGCAGGCATTGAACTACCGGACCGGGAATTGGCTTGCGCGCCTTTGAATTCCCCAGTGGGCCAAAGTTATTTGGGGGCCATGCGTTCGGCCATCAACTGCGCACTGGCTAATCGTCAAATCATTACCCATCTGGTGCGCAAAGTATTTGCCGAATTATTCCCCGAAGCGGATTTGGCATTGATCTATGACGTTTCCCACAATACTTGCAAAGTGGAAACCCACAAATTCGACGGACAAGCAAAACAGGTTTATGTGCATCGCAAAGGCGCCACGCGGGCGTTTGGCCCAGGGCACCCTGAGCTTCCCGAAGTATTCAGGGAAACGGGGCAACCTGTCATTATCGGTGGTTCCATGGGGACGGCATCTTATATTTTGATAGGGACTGATGATAGTGAAAAGTTGTCATTATCTTCTGCTTGTCATGGCGCCGGGCGGAGGATGAGCCGCCGTCAGGCGAACAAAACCTGGAAAGGCCAGACGCTCATCAGCGAATTGGAACAGCAAGGGATCATTGTCCGCAGTCCTTCTTTCCGTGGGGTAGCAGAGGAAGCACCGGAAGCTTACAAGGATGTGGACGCGGTAGTGCGCGTGGCGGATAAGGCAGGGCTGGCCAGTCTTGTTGTTAAAATGCGGCCTTTGGTGTGTATCAAGGGATAAGAAACTTACTCATAAGGTCACGCTATGCCCTTGATTTTGGCGGTACTGCCTTGTACCTCGGGAATCGGTGAAGTATTCAGCGATTCTTAACCCTTGGCCGTGAGGGCGGATTCGGGAAAAGTTCGGAAGGGTCGATCTCGATTCCCTTTAGGGTCGATGCCTGCAAGATTTCCCCCGGTTTATGACGGCATTCATGGAATAACCTCGATTCTGCTGAGTTGTTAATCGAACAATTGACCTGGATTCAGTTTGATCCCGGAAATGGTTTCTGCCTGTATGATTTCCCCGGCCTGGTATGCCTGGACGCTGGTATATCCTTGGGGCGTGGGGTTGCGGTACACTTCGATAACCTGATTTTCCAGGTCGATTAACCATACTTCTGGGATTCCATGGCGGGCATAGAGGGGGATTTTGACGTTGTGGTCGTAATCGAGGGAGGTGTCGGCGACTTCTATCAGTAGTAATACATCTTTTGCCGTGGGAGTGTGGGTTGCGTAAAAATCCGACCGTGGCCGCAGTATCACAATATCGGGTTGCGGCTCCGAAGACTCGTCCAGCAGGATGGGGTTTTGTACATCCAACAATGCCTTGCCATTGATTTGCCTCGAGAGCGTATGAATCAATTTGCGTACCGAACTTGCGTGTGGATTGCCGATTGGCCCCATATCAATAATTTCCCCCTCAATCAATTCCACCCGTTTGTCTTCGGGAAAAATCCCCGCTTCCCCCATGCGCTGGAATTCTTCGACCGTAATGCGGTGGCGTTTGGGTACGATTGCAACATTCATAAAATCACCTCGATACCTATTGACAGTATTGATTTGATTGTATCAGAAGGTGGTTTCAAGCCAATAATACGGCGATCACCCCAGTGATAAAGATGCCGTCAAAAGTCCCGGCGCCGCCAATGGAGGCGATGGGCGAGCCCAGGTGGCGAATATCTTTAAGGTGGAGAATATCGGCGCCGATCAATACCCCCAAGGTGCCGCAAATGTAGGCGAAAGGCGCGCGGTATTCATCGCCCAAAATGATGGCGACAACTGCGGCGGCCAAAGGTGCGATCAAAGCGGGCATGGCGATCCCCATGCCGGGAATGGGACGGCTGAGGAAATAGCTGAGGCCCGAAACGATGGCAACGCCGAGCAAAAGGGGTGGGAGCGGGAGGTCGAGCCGGTTGATCAAATAGGCAGAAAACAAGATAGGCACCAAGCAGCCTCCGACATTGACGGCGATGATGGTGCGGCCTGTGAAGGGCAGGGGCGGGGGTTTCAACAAGCCGAACGGGGTTTCGATGATCTCGGGTGGGGGATCGGCGCGCATAGAAAACAGAGGCAGATTGATCCAGCTACCGAGCAGTGAGCCTAAAAGCATCAGCATGGTGGCTTCCGGCGACAAGCCAAGCTTTTGGAAAGAGAGGGTAATCAACTGCAACTGGATAAAGGTCAGCAGGAAAACCAGCAGAAAAAAGAACATCAAGAAGTGAAACATGGAAAAAGGGGAACGCATATCAAGTGCCCTCCTGCCAAGAGGCCAAGTAGGCTTCTTGTTCGGGTGTAAGTTGGTCGATGGTGATTTCCATAGCGGCGAGCTTGAGTTTGGCGACCCGTTCGTCAATGACGGCGGGAACCGGATAGACTTTGTTATCCAAGGTTTTAGCTTGCTTGACAAGATATTCCACCGCCAAGGCCTGGTTGGCGAAACTCATGTCCATAACTGCGGCGGGATGGCCTTCGGCGGCGGCCAGATTCACCAATCGTCCTTCCGCCAGGAGGCGGAGTTTCCGGCCATCTTTGAGCACAAACTCTTCCACGTGCTGCCGCGGCTGTTGTTTTTCCTCAGCCAGCCTCTCCAAGGCGGGAATATTGATTTCCACGTTGAAATGGCCGGCATTGGCCAGGACACAGCCGTCCTTCATGACAGCGAAGTGTGAAGCGTCCACGACATGTTTGTCGCCGCTGGCGGTAACGATGAAATCGGCTATTTTGGCGGCATCGGTTAAAGGCATGACTTGAAAGCCATCCATTACCGCCTCCAGCGCGCGTAAGGGTTTGACTTCCGTGACAACGACGTGGGCGCCATGGCCTTTCGCCCGTAGGGCGATGCCGCGACCGCACCAACCGTAACCGCAAACCACGAAGGTCTTGCCCGCCAATAGAATATTGGTCGCCCGAATCACCCCATCCAACGCGCTTTGGCCGGTGCCATAGCGGTTGTCGAACAGGTGTTTGGTCAAAGCATCGTTGACGGCAATAATGGGATAGCCCAAGGCTTTTTCTCTTGCCATGGCGCGCAGACGAATGACGCCGGTGGTGGTCTCTTCCGTGCCGCCAATGACCGTTTCTAAAAGATCCCGCCGCTCACGGTGCAAGGTACTGACTAAATCGGCGCCATCGTCCAAGGTGATTTGCGGGCGTGTGTCCAGTACCGCGCGAATGTGCTGATAATAAGTTTCGGAATCTTCCCCCTGGCGGGCAAAAACCAGGATGTCGTCCGCCACCAGGGCGGCGGCCACGTCATCCTGGGTACTGAGGGGATTGCTGGCGCAAAGCACCACTTGAGCGCCGCCGCTTTTGAGCGTTCGGGCCAGATTGGCGGTTTCCGTGGTGATATGCAAACAGCCGCCGATGTGCACGCCTTGCAGTGGTTTTTCCTGTTCAAATTGTTGACGGATAAGCGCCAGCACTGGCATTTCCGCCGCCGCCCAACCGATGCGTTTTTCACCTTCAGTGGCAAGAAAAGGATTATTGATATCGTAGGAATGGACAATCATTGCATTTATACCAACAGTACTGGACATGGGGCCAGCAAAGGGAGCCGTTTGGCCAAGGGGCTCGAGCGGGGGCAAAAAACCGCGCTGCAGCCTTGCTTGTTGAGCAGGTCGATAAATCCATCCGGTTCCATCAGAATAAACTGGTTTTCCGTCATGGCGGTTGATTTTTTGGGTTGGGGGCCCGCTATCAGCAGCGGGTAATTTTCGCCGCCGGCAAATTCCGCCGCCAACGCCAATGTTTTGTCTGCTTCGGGCGAATTATCGAACCACACCCATACTGGCGGTCTACGGCGGATTGCAGTCCACTCGTGGACTGTGCTGAATACCAGAAAATCCCCTTCCCCCGCCATCTCCAGTACCGATTCTGTATAGTTACCTTGGACGATTTGAAAATCACCCGCCAACGGCAACTGGTTTTGGATTTCTGCCAGCCACTGCCGAACCTGAGTGATTTGCAGGTGGTGCAGTTGTTCCAGACGGGGCGGTTCGAAAGCCGTCAGGGCACCGGAAAGCCGGTCGATTTCCTGGACGAAAGGCAATTCAGAGGCATAACGCAGTTCAACGTTTTCAATAAAAACCGCGGTGAGGGGCAACTGTTTCTGTACCGCCAAATGCGCGCCGATTTCCAGCGCCCGGCGGCGGAGTCTCAAACTGTTTAAGGCGACCAGAACGCGGCAATTGTCACTCATGATTGTTGTTACCAGATTTGTCTTTGTGGGAGTGGCTGAAGCTTTTCTTGAGTTCGGCAAATTTTCGGAGCTGGCGTTCCACTCGGCCGTTGATGCTGTCTTCGGGAAAGGCGCCGTCTTCCCCCCGTTCACCCGCGGGTAGCCCCATGAATAATGCCAGGGCCTGGTCAACGGTAGTCACCGGATAAACATGAAACCGCCCGGCCTTGGTGGCCTCCACGATATCTTGGCGCACCATCAGGTTTTGCACGTTGGCTGCAGGGATAATGACCCCTTGCTGGCCGGTCAATCCCTTGTGCCGGCAGATGTCAAAGAAGCCTTCGATTTTTTCATTCACGCCGCCAATGGGTTGGACTTGTCCCAATTGATTGACTGAGCCGGTCACCGCCAAATCCTGGCGCAGAGGCAGATCCGCCAGGGAGGAAAGCAACGCGCACAATTCCGCCAGGGAAGCGCTGTCGCCTTCGACGGGTCCGTAAGACTGTTCAAACACCAGACTGGCGGCCAGGGAAAGAGGTTGCACCCGGGCATAGCGGGCCGCCATGAAATGGGACAAAATCAATACCCCTTTGGAGTGAATTTTTCCGCCCAGTTCGGTTTCCCGTTCGATATCGATGATTTTACCGTCTCCCATGCGGGTGGTGGCGGTGATCCGGGTTGGCCGGCCGAAACTGAAATCTCCCAGGGAAATGACCGACAAGCCGTTGATCTGTCCGATTTGTTTCCCTTCGGTATCGATGAGCAAGGCGCCCCGTTGAATGAGCTCTTGCACCCGGGAGCGGAGCCGGTCGCTGCGGTATATCCGGGCATCGATAGCGGCCTGAATATCGGCCCGGGCGATGGTTTGCCGGCCATGACGGCGGGCCTGGTAATCGGCTTCCTTGAGAAGATCGGCGAGCATGCGAAGATGGGCGGTGATTTTTTCCGCATCCTCGATTTCCCGGGCAGCCTGTTCGATTACTCTCATCACCGCGGATTTGTCCAGGGGGAGCAGATTTTCTTTCCTCGCCAAGGTGGCTAAAACCTGAGCAAACAGTTGATGAGTTTGGGGATTTCTGGGGAGTTCTCCTTCAAAGTCCGCGGGGATTTTGAACAAATCCTTGAATTCCGGATCGAGGGCTTCCAATAGATAATACAGCAACCGATCGCCTGTCAAAATGACCCGGACATTCAACGGAATCGGTTCCGGCTCCAGGGGCAGGGTGTTGATCAGGCTCAAGGTTTTTTCCAGGGATTCGATTTTGATTTCCTTGGACTGCAGAGTTCGTTTCAAGGTATCCCAAGCATGGGGCTGGGTGAGCACTTTCAACGCATCCAAAATCAGATAACCGCCGTTGGCTTTATGGAGCGCGCCGGCTTTGATCATGCTGAAATCGGTAACCAAGGTGCCCATCAGGGCGTGGTAGTCGATCCGGCCAAGAAGGTTGGCGTGATTGGGCAAGGTTTCGTGGATGACCGGTGCGCCTTCATCGCCGCTGCGATCCACCAGCAGATTGATATGGTAACGCTTGAGCCGTTCTTCCGCCCGGGAAATCAAAAAGGGCAAGGGAATGGGAGGCGCGGGTTGGGGCAGGAAATCTTCTACATGATCGATGATATCTTGCTCCACGGCATCCAAAAATTGGGCTACCGCTTCGATATCCCGGTAACGAGTTTTAAGGTCGTCGATCAGATGGCCGACGGCGTATTGGGTGATTTCCCGGTTCAGCTGACGGAGTTTCTCCCGGGTTTCCTTGCGCCAGGCGGGAAATTGGCGCAGCAATTTCTGTAATTGTTGTTGTAGCTCTTTGACCTGTTCTTCAATTTTCTTCTGCACCTCGGGCGGCAATTGATTGAAGACTTCCGGGCTCATCACTTGTCCTTCGTGAGTCAGCGGAGCAAAGGCAAAGCCAGTGGGGGTTTCTAACAGGGCAATACCTTGCTCGCGGGCTTGCTCGCGCAGTGCCTCAATGGCTTTGGCTTCCCGCTCACGGGCAGCCTGTTCCAGTTCTTCCACCCGGGCGCGGTATTCTTCGCCTTCGAATGCCGCCGGGATAGCGCTGCGCAAATCTTCTATCAAATCTTCCATGTCTTGGCGAAGCTTGCGCCCCTGACCGGCGGGCAGCGCCATGGCCTTGGGTTTGACCGGGTCCTTGAAGTTATGGATATAACACCAGTCTTCCGGCGTGGGTTTGTGTTTTGCCTGTTGCCCAACCACATCCAGGATGGCGGTGAGTTTGCCAATGCCGGTAGGGCCCAAGGCGAATACGTTGAACCCCGGGTCTTCCATCTCCACCCCAAAATGTAACGCTTCCATTGCCCTTTGTTGTTCGAATACCAAGGGGACATCAGGAAGTTCTTCCGTAGTTTGGAAGGTAAATTGCGCTGGATCGCAGGCGGAATAGAGCTTTTCAGGGGGTAGTGGCGAGAGTTGTTGAGTCATTCCTTACTCCTGGACTTTACCCTTATTGTAAAGTAAGCCATTCGCTAATGGTGATTTGAATTTTCATCAAATCCCCTTCATTTATCCAAATGATGAAAGTGATTATGGAATAATTGAATCCATGGAGACCACAGCGATTACTGAAACCTATCTCACCCTATTCAGCAATTTGCTTGTCGCCCTGGCGATCGGCTTTTTGATCGGCCTGGAACGGGGGTGGTCCAAGCGGGAACTGGAACCAGGCCGGCGGATCGCTGGTATCCGCACCTTTGGCTTGATCAGTTTGCTTGGAGGGTTGACCATGTTGTTGGGGCGGGAATCCAGTATCTGGGTGATTGCCCTGGCCTTCGGCGGGCTTGGGTTATTGGTGGCCTCGGCGGCTTTTATCGAAGCGCAGCGGACCGGGGAATATGGTATCACCACGGAAGTGGCGGCCTTTATCGCCTTCATACTCGGGGCATTGGCCATGACCCCCCATGCCAAATTAGCCGCGGCGACCGCCGTGATTACCGCAATTATATTGGGAACCAAGCCGCTTTTACACCAATGGGTGCGAAAACTGGCACCGGAAGAAATCTATGCGGTTTTTAAACTGCTCTTGATTTCTGTCGTGATGCTGCCCATCCTCCCCAGGCGTACCTACGATCCGTGGGGAGCTTTCAACCCGTATGAAATCTGGTGGATGGTGGTATTGATTTGCGCTATTTCCTTTGTCGGTTATTTTGCCGTCAAGATAGCGGGGGCGGGACGGGGAATCTTATTGACCGGTATATTGGGCGGGCTGGTGTCTTCCACCGCCGTGACTTTGAGTCTTTCCCGAATGGCAAAAGCCTCCCCCGAAGGGCACCGGATTTTTGCCGCCGGCGTAATCGCCGCTTCCACCACCATGTTTCCCAGGATTCTAATGATAGCCGGTGTGCTTAGGCCGAAATTGAGTGAATTACTACTATGGCCTATTTTGCTGGTTACAGGATTGGGCTACCTGTTTGTGTGGTGGCTGGTTCGCGGCCAGCCCCGTCATATTTCCACACCGACAGTCCATCTGCAAAACCCTTTTGAATTTGGCACGGCGCTTCGTTTCGGCTTGCTATTAGCCGGGATAATCTGGCTGACCCAAATTCTGAAAAATTGGCTGGGAAGCGTGGGAATCTATCTGACCGCCGCCATTTCCGGTATGACGGATGTGGATGCCATTACCCTATCCCTGGCCAGATTGGCGGAGGATCCCGCCATGCTAAAAATCGCCGCATGGGGCATTTTGTTGGCGGCGGTGGTCAATACCATTGTCAAGGCGGGAATGACCGTGTTTATTGCGGGCGGGGCGATGGCCCGTTATGTGACAGTGGTTTTTGTGCTTATGTTAGTCGTTGGAACGATAGGGTTGAGTATGAGTCTCTAATACTTTCGTTATTTTGGGGTCCAAATTTATCTTGAGGACTTGCTGGGCCGGACGGTAGACGGGATTACCAGTGAAGCACTTCGGCTGGACTGGAAGCCTATTGTTGAACAGGAAGCTGACCATGTCTGATGGTTTGGACAGCTTCTTTGAGAAATCACCAACACAATGCCACATCACTGGCGCCTACGCTGCCATCGCCATCAGCGTCCTTTTCGACGCCTTTGACGCCGGTATGATTGTAGGTCAGATAGCCGCATTTATCATTTGCTTGCAGCCCGCCAGCTACCGGTGTTGCCCGGAGGGTAAAACTCTTGGCCGTCAAAGTGGTGGCACTAATGGTGTAGTGGCCTTCCTTTGAGCTGGCGAAGGCGGAGGCTAGCTTGGTGTTATCGGAATTGTCCACCGCAGGGCAATTGCTGTTGTTGTAAGCGTTGTATTCGGTATAACACCGTTCCAGCATTTGCGCTCTTTCCAACAGGGTTGATTTGGCATCTGTCCGCCGGGTTTTGCGCATATGTTCTACATAACTAGGATAGGCGACCGTTGCTAAGATCCCGACTATCGCAACGGCAATCATGAGTTCGATGAGGGTGAAGCCTATCTGTTTAATCTTTGTCTTCATCGTTTTCCTGCTTTTGTGGCGATGGTTGTTCATTGGAATCACTGGTTTGCTCAGATACAGAGTCGCTCTCTTCGCTAGTTGGGAGAGGCGCAATAGTCATGGCGCCAGCGGTAAAACTTGCTAATAGTATTCCTGATAATAGTACTGGTTTTATTGGGTTTTGCATGGAGATCTCCTATAAGTTTAGTTACCGAAAATTTGCCGCCAGGATAACCGGCCGGATTTGACTGATTTGCCTTCCAAAAGCGTGCCAATGGCGCCGGTACTTTGGCTGATAATTTTAACTTCCGATTCTTTGTCTTTGTCCACGACTGTTGGCGTGGTTGGAATACCGCTCAGCTTTTTACCAGTTGGGGGGATTTTTTCATCATTTCCATCATTGTCTTCATCGTAGCTGAATTGGTCATCTTGATTGATTTTTTTGTCATTCGTAATGTCGAAGGGTGGTTTGTCCAGTCGAGCGCCGGTCAGATAATTGACTTCCATAATCCAGCCAGAGCCACCCGCAGCACAGGGATCAGTGGAATCGGGAATAAGGGTAACAAAAACCGACCGTTTTAAGCGGTAAATGGGGTTGTACGCCACCCGTTCCCCTGATGTAGAGAGATCCATATACCAGCCCCGATCATTAGAATAATCCACTGTTTTATTGGTAGTGAGCCGGTAATCAACGCTTAATTTGTTGAAATTACCCGGAATAATTGTTTGCTCTACTAATTTACTTCTACCAGTGACCAAAGAAACACTACCATCGGATTTGTTATCCCAAATGCCGTATAGTGTCTGAGTATCAGTATTGGTAAGATCTGCTTGTTCCAGATATTTACCCGTGCCAAAGCTGACCATCTGCCCGCCATCGGGGTGAAATACTACAAGTGGCGCGGTGGTGATGGGTTGAACTTTGTTGCCGCTATCCTTAGCCGTAAAAAGCTTGCCTTTGGTCCATTTACTTGGGTCGGAATCGGTGAGATCGAATTTCCACAGATTGCCTTCAAGATCGCCGGCATAGGCCAGATCAATATCGCCGTCTCCGTCGGTATCGATAGGCGTTGGCGTGGCGAGACCGTTGGGTGTGGCAGTAGAACCTACGCCTGTGTCGATTTTGATGTAATCGCCACTATCCGTCCAGTCTCCATCCATGCCACCTTCCAGGAACAGGATAAACAGCGCGGCATGGCCACTGCCTTTGTGGCCATCGTCCTCGCTGTTGTTATAGCCATTTCCCACAATCAACGCCCATTTGCCGTTGTTCATCTTGGCGAGTTGAGCGGACTGGTGGGTTAGTTGATTCAGCATCGGTTGATTATAAGAATAGCCCAGATCAGGATCGTCCTCGTCAGTGAATTCCCACAATACAATTTCGCTGGCGTTGGACTCAGAGAAATTATTAGGGTTAGTGATATCCAAAGCATAGTAACCCTGGCCGCCGCCATTGAGACCACCGCTCAGGACTGTTTTCCAATCGCCGTTGATTTGAACATCGGCCACCATAGGCGAACCATCCACAAAATAATGGTGTGGAACGGTAGGAGTTACATTGGTTTTGCCATAGTCCTTATGGGTCAGTTTGCTCAAATTTTTGTAAACGGGCCCTGGCACATAGGCGATTTTTTCTTCTCCGTTGCTCGCATCAAAACCGTGAAGCATGCCATCATTAGCGCCCACATAAATGATAGGGGTGCGGCCATTGCCAGAATTGGAGGCGGCAATGTTGGAAACAAAAGAAGCATAGCTACTGTCAGCATAGCCAGCTTGGGGGGCACCGACATAAAATGGTGAAGAATGTACGACATCTCCTAGTTTACTGCTGCGGCTTCTGAAGCCTGAAACATCGTTCCCTCTAAGGAAATCAACCCGGTTGCTTCCTTGGCCATCGCTAGTGCCGAAAGGATCTTTATTGAGAAGATCTGCTTGCGTCGTGTCAGTCTGGCTATTGATATGTGACCAAGTAAAGGGGATACCATCGTGGCTGTCTCGGCTGATTGTGATGATTTTCCGACTTGCAGGGGATTGGGTGTCGATGACATCTCCGGCATCCCAGTTGGGGGAGCCAGAAATAAAACCGGTGCTGTCGATATCGAGTGACAATAACTGACCGCTCCAGTCTCCGCTGTTGAAGCGGGCCTGATAAACTTTACTATTGGATATCAATGAAGTAGAGTTGGTTGCTGCCGAAGCCGCCGAACCTGCCTTATCCAGGATATTCGTGAAAATTGCATCGAAGGCATTTTGCAGACTGGTGGGATCGTCAGCAAGAAAAGCAGTATTGGTTCCACCCGCGCTCGCAATTTGATCCAAGGTGGTGGGATCGGTGCCATAGGGTAGGGCAAAGCCTACCACATAGGTTTCCACTCCCGCATTATGCAGTGCGTCGGCGGCATTGGCCGCCGCAGTGATGGCCGCTGCAGGATCACTGATGGGGTTGCCATTTTTGTCGGTGGAGGGAAGCCCATCGGTAAGCAGCGCCACAAAATCCTTGCCACAGGAATTGGGCGGGGCAGGCTGGGGGCCGCCTTCGTCCACTTGCGTCAAATTGCCTTCGAAATAATCCTTGGCGGTCAGCAGCGTACCTTCAATCGGAGTCAGGCCTGCGTTTTGCAGAGGATAATCGGGATCAGTGGGTTTATTGTCAGTAAATTGCGATGGTGCCAGCTTTTTATCTAAATTAGATGCTTGGCTGGAATCTAATTCTGCAATTGGAACATGAAGGTAGCCTCGGCCAGGTGAAGAATTGGAAAACCATGTGGGGCTAACCCAGTCCCACGTTAGAAAATGGCCGAAATCCAAAATATTTTGAGCCAGATCGCTGTCGGTTGGAAAAAAATTAGAAGTAAACCAAAGATTGGAAAAACCCGAGGCAGCCTCGCTAGCACTGTTTCCCCAAGTAGGAATGGTATCGGAATCACCGGTTTTAGTGTGAAAACAACGGTATGTGTCCCAAGGGCCTCCTGGGTAAGTTTCAGTGCCGTTGTCAAAATCTGCGGTAGTCGAATAGCAGTAAGCATGGCCAAAATTGTTACTTGCGTAGAACGGCAAGGCGACATTGTAGTATATGAAATGTCCTGGATCAGAGGCGTTGGGAACACGGTATTTCTTGGTAGTGGAGTCTCTGGCGCCAGTGAAGGAAGGATCGTAATTAGATGGATCAAAACTGGCATCATAAGGAGAATTATGAAGCTGTCGAGCCGTGACTCCAGATTGCTGATAAGCCATCAAACCCAGATTGATTTTACCCATATAGCGATCAATTAAACCATCGGGATCACTCGGATTGTCGGGATTGACTGTGCGGCTAGTATCTTTACTCCTGACTACCTTGCGGGCGATTTCAGATTTGCTATCTTGGCTGGCGCTGCCCACGGCCGAGCCATTGGCGGCTTCATCCATGCTGTTGGAATTGTCCAGAATGACTAAAACATTTGGTTTGGCTGAGGTAGTAGCAAACAAAGGCGCCTTGGAAAGATCCAGTAAAGCAGCCTCAAGCGGACTCGTTAGCCCTGTGAATAACATGCTTTGGATGGCAATATGAATCAACTTATGCTTCATTGGAATAACTCCGGCTTAGGGTTTGTAGACAGCTTGAAGAATTACTTGAGTATCAGGGTTACCGCCGCAGGCGGTTGTGGTGACGCGGTATCTGGTTTGCCACTGCCCGCCAAAGGTTTTAGCTTTGAACCCTTCAATCCAATATTTTGGCTGGCAGCTGACATTGGCAATGGCTGTGGCGTTTGTATTGGTGCCATAAGGCACCCCTTTGTTTTTAGTGGCCGAATTTTTCCATACTTGGTTGAAGCCTGTAGTGGCATCGCAAAGTCCATTTGTACAGGAGGTATTGAAACCAGTAAGGCCGGAAATGTTGGTAAAAATATCCGTTTCCGCATCCCTCAAAGCAACTTCCGCAGCTTGAAACGCTACATTCATGTCACGGAAGTTTCCCGCCATTTTTTCCTGGAGCAGATTGGATTGCATGGCGGTGACGCCAATCATGGTCATGACGGTCAGCATCAACAGGCTGACAATGAGCACGGCGCCGGTTTGTTTGTTCTTAGTCATCATATTGGTACTCTTTTGGCTGTCAGTTACTGCAAGTTAGCTTTTTATGGAGACCGTTTTGGTAGACACGTTTAGTATTTGTGCAATGGCCGCCAAAGCGGACTTCACCCCTGTTCAGTAAATAAATGGGTTTCCATTCCCAGTTGAGTCATTTCTCTTCTATAACTATAGGAAAGGATTAAGGATAAGTGGGGCGGTATCCGACAAATGGACGGATTTTTGGGGTAAGCGGTAGATTTTGAAAAAGAAGGTGATATAAAAAGATGGCGCCAACCTAAAAAGCGTGGTTTAACTCGCGCTTTTTAGTGAAGATCAAAGCTCTTATTTGATTTGCTGAGAATAGTAGCAAACACGCCCGACACAGCCATGCCGAGCGTTGTTTTGCCTCAATTCCCAAAGAGTTGCCGCCATGATAGCCGACCGTATATGCCCGCGGGTTTGCTTTCCAGCAAGGTACCCAAGGCGCCGGTGCTCTGGCTGATGATTTTGACTTCCGTTTCTTTGTCCTTGTCCAGCACGGCGGGGGTAGTAGGGATGCCATCCAGTTTTTTGCCTGTGGGCGGCAAGTTTTCATCCGTGCCGTCGCTATCTTCGTCATAGGCAATTTTGTCGTTATTGTTGATTTTGTTGTCACCATTGACATCGAAAGGCGGTTCATCCAGGCGAGAGCCATTCAGATAATCCAACTCCATAATCCAGCCATAGCCGCCGGCAGCGCAAGGATCGGATGAATCGGGTATCATGGTGACGAAAACTGAACGTTGATCCCGAGCTATCGGGTTATAAGCCACCCGCTCGCCAGAGGTTGGCAAATCCATATACCAGCCACGTTTGTTGGTATAATCCACAGAATTCTTAGTGCTGAGTCGGTAATCAATTCCCGCAACTTTTTTTACTCCAATTACTTTTTGCTCTACTAAAGCATTTCTATTAGTAATGGTGGATACGCCACCGCCAGCTCGGTTGTCCCAGAGCCCATAGAGGGTTTGAGTAGTGCTAGTGGACAAGTCTGACTGTTCCAAGTATTTGCCGGTGCCAAAACTAACCATATAACCGCCTTGAGGATGAGGTACAACAATAGGTGCGGTGGTGATAGGTTGTTTTTTTCCATTACTATCTTTAGCTTGGAACAACTTTTTCTTTTTCCACTTTGTAGGATCAGAATTTTTGAGATTGAATTTCCATAAGTTGCCTCGCAGATCACCTGCATAGGCCAAGTCGATGTCACCGTCACCATCGGTATCAATGGGCATGGGCGTAGCCAGGCCGTTGGGTGTGGAGGTATTGCCGATGCCTGTATCAATTTTGATGTAGTCACCGCTATCCGTCCAGTCACCGTCTATTCCGCCTTCAAGGAATAAAATGAATAGCGCTGCATGACCAGTACTGCTTGCGGTACAAAGAGTTGCAGGATCACTATCGCTACAAGCCCCATTTTCGTCTTCGCTATTGTTATAGCCATTACCCACAATCAACGCCCACTTGCCATTATTCATTTTGGCAATTTGAGCCGATTGGTGGGTGAGGAAATTCAATGGTGGTTGATTGTAGGTATAACCTAAATCGGCGTCATCCTCATCGGTAAATTCCCAAAGCACTAGATCGGCGGCTTTGGATTCTGAGAAATTGGAAGGATTAGAAATATCCAGTGCATAGTAGCCTTGACCGCCGCCATTGAGACCACCTGCCAGAATTGTCTTCCAACTGCTGTTAACTTCAGCATCGGCCACCATGGGCGAGCTATCCACATAATAGCGATGGGGTAGAAGCGTGCGGCCATAAAGTGAATTGGTAAGCGCGCTAAGATTTTTATAAACCGAGCCTGGGACATAAGCGATTTTTTCTTCTCCAGTCGCAGCAGCAAAACCGTGGAGCATACCATCATTGGCACCTACATAGATCATGGGTTCACGGGAAGCTTTTGAAGCGGCAAAAGTCGCATAACTGCTGTCAATATAGCCTGCTTTGGGAGGGCCAACAAAAAACGGCGCCGAGTGTACAATGTCGCCTAATTTACTGCTTCGGGTTCTAAAACCCTTAATCTCACTGCCTCGCAGAAAATCTACCCTGTCGTTGCCAAGGTTGTCTGCAGTACCAAAACCATTCTGATTGAGTAAATCCTTCTGAGTGGTATCGGAAAGACCAGAGATGGCACTCCAAGTGAAGGGAATGCCATCTTTAGAATCACGTCCAAAGGTGATGATTGTCCGGTTTGAAGGCATTTTATCTCCGGCATCCCAATTGGCAGTGCTGCTAATGGTGCCTGATAAGTCAATATCATATGACAATAACTGACCGCTCCAATCACTGCTATCGAATCTGGCCTGAAAGACTTTACTGTTGGTAGTCAATGAAGTTGAGCTGGCAGCCGCCGAAGCGGCTGATGAAATGCTTTTTTTGATAGTCTTAAAGGCTTTATTCAAAGCGATGACCATTTTTTCAGGTTGTGTGACGAAGACGAAGTTATCCGGGACACCATCATAATCGGCATCCCATTCCTCTTGAAGGTTGGGTTCATTATTGTTATCAATATCCACAAAGCCGCCATACTTTCCAGCTAACCACAGCATATTTTTGTTGCCATCAAGAGGATTGGAATTGTATTCCTGTGTATCAAGAAAAAACGAAGTGATGGTTTGCTTATCGTCAAAATCGCTGCGTATATCGTGGGTGTTGGCGTAATAGGCTAATCCTGCAATGTAATAAGAATTTTGTTTCCCTGGATAAGGGCAGGTTCCCATCACTTCCCCTAAAGCGGAAACGAACTTGCTGGAGCAAGTATTATCAAAATTGGAGAAACCGCCACCTACCGAATCATTGGTACCTGAAAGAGTTCCACTGGTCCAGGTGCCGGAATTACTCCACGTGACCCCGTTTAATCCTTCAAGTTGACCGACTGTGTTAGTTAGGCTGCATACGTTAATTTGACTGCTAGAATCAGGGTCAATAAAAGAACTGGCATTAGTGGGCTCTCCATAATCACCATCATCAACAGTTTTACCGTTAACCGTTGAATTGTTGAAACATGTACCTGGAAGTTTTTTATCCCGCCACGGATTCGCATCATTAATGCCGATTATGAAATTCTTTTGGCATTTATACTGAATAGGATCGGACCAATTAGTTAAAACCTGAAAGCCCCCTTTTTGAGCATCAGATAGCCCATTGGCATATTCTGGGGTCCTACCCAGATTCATGAAGTAGCGTATACTCTCATAATACAGTTCACTAGCAGGGTCATAGGATTTGTAGCCATGTTCACTGAACTTGTTGATGTAATTAATAACGCCACTATTCAGTCCACCTCCGGCGCCATCGGGATTATTGATTAAAAGGCCGTCCTCATCTATTTCCATTTTGGGGTTCGTTGTCGTTCCACCACTGCCATCTGGCATTTTGGGGCCCACAAATTTCATATTGGAACGAAGCACCCCACCATCCCTTGATTTTGAATTATCAAGTGAATAACTTGTAACAGCAAAACGCATGAAATCAGCGTTTCTTTGAATCAAACCTTCAGGTTTCCAATATGTGGAACCACCATCGCTATATTGAGTGCAGTTATCTTCGGGCATGGTGGGATCACAGACTTTAACCCGGACTTCATAGATACCATTTTGGCTACCACCGTCGGTAGTACCGATTTTTAGTTTGAAAGCCTCATTTGTGATGAAAATCTCACTGTCAGAAAATGGAGTGACAGTACTGGGGTCTACATTCAAAGACGCTCTGAGTTTCTTTTTGGGATACCAGTTATCATTGGAGTGTCTTCTAGCCCTTTTGATAATTGTCAACGATTTAGTATCTACAACCCGGTTCCCCCCGGTCATTGTCCAGATAAACTCATCAATGGCAGTCATAGTTGCCCAATTGAGGAAATTACCGCTCCACTGGCCGCTGCACTCGTGTAGGGCGTTTGTTGCTCCTACTGGCTCAAAATAATCACTGCTGCTATTGTATGAATAGCATTTTTTAGGATCAAAATAGCCAAGATACTCATGATTATTAAAGTAACAAACACCAAATCCGCCAACTCTTCCTGAGCATCCGGGAGGGTTTCCCGGTTGATCAGCGTATGCGGCACCACCCATGGGGGTTTCCACTGACATATTGAAAAGAATATTAGGGGAGACGGGTAGCGTTAAGTATAAAGGGCTTTGTGATAAATCTATTAAAGCAGCATGGGATGAGCTACCGACGCCTGCCAGGATTAAACTTTGCAAGATGAAAGGTAAAGGCTTTAGTTTCATGAAAGACGATATCCTAATTTAGGGACTGAAAACAGATTGAACCGTGACTCGAGTATCAGCATTACCACCACATCCAGTGGATGTGATTCTGTAGCGGACTTTCCAAGAAGGACTGCCTGCTGGCCAGCTTTTGAACCCTTCTATCCAATATCTTGGTTGGCAACTGACATTGGCAATGGCTATAGCACCGGTGTTGGAGCCATAAGTCACGCCGTTGTCTTCGGTATCTCCGCTGCCAGTGTCCTTCCATACACTATTGAATCCGGAAGTGGCGTCACAAAGTCCATTTGAGCAAGATGAGTTAAAGCCGGTTAAGCCAGTTACCCGAATGCTAACATCAGCTTCACCATCCCTTAGACCCGCTTCCGCCGCTTGAAAGGCAAGGTTGGTATCGCGGAAATTCCCCGCCATTTTTTCCTGGAGCAGGTTGGATTGCATGGCGGTGACGCCAATCATGGTCATGATGGTTAACATCAACAGGCTGACAATGAGCGCAGCGCCGGTTTGTTTTTTAGGTGTCATCATTTCGTTTTATGGCAAGCGGTTACGAATGCCGAAGGTGGCGGTATAGACTTTTCGCAAACGGCGGTCACTGGGTGTGATAGTGGCGCCGTTAAAGGTATAGGATTGAGGGGCGTTGGTAATGTTGTCTTCGGTGGATTGGAGTAGCAAACTCACCCGCACGCTGGTGACTTGACTCCAGTCGCTTACATTATTGGCAGGCACAAATTGATTTGCAGAATCATCGTTATCTGTATCTATACCGTATAGAACTTGCATGTTTTCGACGCCTTCAATTAGTTCTTCAGCGGGACTTGAGTCATTTTTGCGATATAGGGCCGGATTGCCGGCGGGATTGTTTCTAATATAAAATGTGCGAGTGCTAATTTTGGTAAGGGAACCGTTACCGGCATAGCAGGCTCCCAAGTCCTTTGTGGAATTCCCTGGGTTCGAACCTCCGGTGTTATGTACAACGGTTGCAGAGCTGGTGTTAACATTAGTGATTTGAAAAATAGAAGCTCTAGAGCAATTTCCAGCAATCACAATGTCACCAGCTGACAACCCCGAGGTATTTGCAACTTTTAAATTGGCCGTATGGCTAGCGGCATTGGTGCAGTCTCCGGTATTGCTGGGTTGCCCTGTAATCGGTGTTTCGTTTCCAAAAACTCCACGGATAGTTAGAATGTCTCGGCCAGGTAGAGGGCTTGTAATGCTGTTATCCGGCGTTGTATCCCAGGCTGATGAACTGGTAGCTTCCAAACCTTCTACAGCAGTATTGAAATCGTAAAGAAAGGATGTCGTATCGTTAAGAGTGTTGACGATAGTTCGGTCACGAGTTGCACATCCTAAATATCCCGCCATGCGCAAATCTCTGGATAGAAGTTCCATCATAAACCGGGCATTTTCCTGAAGCCTGGAAGAAGCCTCGGCGACCCGGTAGGTTTGCTTGTTGGCGACAAAGATTTGGATGACACCGGCGGTGAGAATCAGCCCAGCCACCAGCGAGACCATGATTTCCACCAGGGAGATGCCGCGTTGTCTTTTCATGGGAGCGATCCTAATTTATGGTTGAAAGGTGGTGCTGAAGCGTTTTATGATCGGGTCTCCGTCGTCATCGAATTCATCCACCCACCAGATTTTTACGGTATAAAGGTTGCCGCCATCGCAATCGATTTCATCGTCATCGGTAATGTCAATGGCGCCATCATTGTCATCGTCGCCGCCATCGTCAGGCGTACTGTCCTTGCAGACGATACCAGTACCCTGGGGGAGCTCCCGGGCCAGGGTATCCAGCCATTCTTGGGCATCGTGCTGGGCCAATTCCTGGGCAGTGCAATTATTGGGGGTATTGCCATCCCAGACGCAGCCCTTGTCCGTGGCAGTGGGTTTGTCATAAAAACCGCCATCAACCCCGGCTTTGTTGGCCCGGATTCGGTCGGCCATGTCGTAGGCGAGCAAAGTGGCCTGGGTGCGCAGATTGGCGCTGTGGTTGCTTTTCAGTCCCGTGGTTTGCAGTCCCGCCAGTCCCAGCAGACCGATGCCCAGGACCAGGACTGAGACTAAAATTTCGACTAAAGTGAATCCACTTTGATAGCGTGTGAAAAAAGATATTTTATTCATATCGTTACGGGGAACAGCTAGTGATATCGTTGCCATCGTTATCTTCCGGAATTTGGTTTTTATCTGCATCAGAAGCAATTCGTACTCTGCCAGTTTTATTAATAAAAATGGCACGAGAGTTTTTGATTTGATTTTCATGGCAAATGACAAACCGGCCATTATTGTTACTTTGGCCACTAGCCTTATAAGTCAGGAAATTGGTAAAGTTGTTTGACCTCAACGAATAACTGTCTCTTAATCCTGGCAGGACTCTTAATATTTCTTCTCCTGAATCTACTTGTGCAGGGCTGTCTTTGTCTTCATTGACGAATACAATCCAGCCATCCTCCCATTGGGTTCCGCTACCGGTGCAGGAAGTTCCTGTATTACTTTTACATATTGAAATAGCCTTTCCGCGTTTAATTGCTTCGCTACGAGCAAGATTGAGAGAGCCTACCAGCATGTTAGTGGCGGTGGTCAACCGGTTATTTATGGTCATCTCCTTAAAACTCGGCACGCCCACGGTCAGCACAATCGCCGCCATGGCCACGGTGACTACTAATTCAATTAAGGTGAAACCTGTCATTTGATTTTTCATTCCAAGCCATTTTGATGTTTTGCTTGATAATAACTATAGGCAAGGATTGAAATTTGGTGGGGAGGCTTCCGACCAGCGGCGGGTTTTTGGGGATGAATGGCAAGTCAGTACGGGATTAGCCTTGTGTTTCATAATGGTTTTCGTTCCTCCATCATTAACAATAATTCCTTTTTGTTTCAGGCTTGTTTTCTACTGAACAGGGCTGTTATAAGGTGCTATAATCAGCACCTGATTGATGTTGAATTAAAGTGAACAATGGGAATCAAGTTTTCCGAGGACGTGGTGCCACTGACGGATTTGAAGATCAACCCGGGTAAAGTGGTCCGGCATGCTGCCGAGGCACACCGGCCGGTACTCCTGACCAGTCGTGGGCGTGGAGTGGCCGTGGTGCAATCGGTTGCGGATTATGAAGCTTCCGAGGAGGAGCGAGAGTTCATGCGGGCGGTGGTGGCCGGTCTTGCTGATCTCGATGCCGGGCGGGAGTTGTCCCTGGAAGAGGCAAAGAACCGGCTTGGGCTGTCAACTTCGGAGTGATGCCGTTGGGCAAAGTTACTGTACGCTTTGCGGAATCGGCGGTTGCCGATCTTGGGAAGATACGCTTTTGGTATGCGGAACAGGGCGTTCCCAATGTCGGGGAGAGGCTTATCACCGGGATATTCCAACGAATTGAAGCATTAGAAAAGCATCCTGAGCAGGGTAGAATCGTGCCTGAGTTTGATCAGCCTTTTTTAAGGGAGTTGATTCAGCCGCCTTTTCGTATCGTTTATCGGCATGATCCGGGCAAGGTTCGCATTGTGCGCGTCTCGCGCAGTGAGCGGTTGCTACGATTGCCGAAGACGCCTTGACCCCCTGTCAAGTCTTGCAAAGATCCAGCTGGTGAAATAGCCAAGTTAACTGCGTGGAATTAATAGGCAAATACAAAAAAGTCACACCAGAGAAAGGTTGTATTTCCGTTCCAGCGCTTGTCTTATAATAGGATGTTCTTATATCAGAGGAATTGAAAGATGAGCCTGCCCAGACGTGATGATGCCCATCATACTTACGGGGAATATTACCAATGGACCGATGATACCCGTTATGAGCTCATAGATGGCGTGGCCTATGCCATGGCCCCGGCTCCTACGCGGATTCATCAGGAGGTATTATTGGAACTGGCCCGCCAGGTGGCCAACGCTTTGCTTGATCATTCCTGCAAGGCATTTATTGTTCCCTTCGATGTGCGCTTGCCGAAGGCGGACGAAGCCGACGAGATGGTGGATACCGTGATGCAGCCCGATCTTTCGGTGGTTTGCGATCCCGGCAAACTCGATGAACGCGGCTGCCGGGGCGCGCCGGACTGGATTGTCGAGGTACTGTCACCGGCCACCGCTGGTCACGATCATATTCGCAAACGCGCCGTTTACGAGCGGGCCGGTGTGCGCGAGTATTGGCTCGTGCATCCGGTCGACCGGATTGTGGCAGTGTATCGCCTGCGGGACGGACACTATGGCGCGCCCGAGGTTCGCGAACTGGAAGGTCAGCAGGCGGTGGATGTGTTACCGCAGGTGGAAATCGATTGGAACCGCTTTACAGATTTGTTTGAGAGTTGAAAACGATGATCAGCAGCAATGTTTTAGGTCATCATTTACGCTGGAGTTGCCATTAGCATCAATGGGTAGGGAAGGGGCCAAGCCGCTTTTGTTGCCATCAAGGGGAATGGAATTGTATTCCTGACTATCGAGAAGAAATGAAGTGGACGAAGGTTGATACGAGAAGAGGAAGCTCCCCTACAAATAGGCAAAATTTTTGGAAGAGTTACTAGACAAGCTGGGTTCTCGGTTTTATAATGGGCAACTCTTTTGGGGGCCATAGCTCAGCTGGGAGAGCGCTACAATGGCATTGTAGAGGTCGCCGGTTCGATCCCGGCTGGCTCCACCAAGGGAAACCTAGTCCCCATCGTCTAGTCGGCCTAGGACACAGCCCTTTCAAGGCTGCGACACGGGTTCGAATCCCGTTGGGGACGCCATGTTCAAAAGGCCCGCTAATGCGGGCCTTTTTCTTTGGGCCTTGGCTATTTTAACCTAAAAATATCCTTTCCAGCGCCCCCACGGTGATATTGCCGTGGTTGTCTTCCGACTCAATGTAATAACGTACGTCTCCTCCGCCTGGCGGTAGTTGGGCGGTGTAATAATCGGCGGAGACGGAAGCGCCGGTTTGGCTGGGGTAGGGGCCGTGGTTGGTCATTTTAAGGCGTTTTTCGCCGTTTTCCGTGCGCATGATCAGGGTGACCCGTTTCAATCCGGAAATGTCGTGGATAAAAGTGTGTACGGTGGCTTCCTTGGGGGCAGGTTGCAAGCAGCCTTGGCCCCAACGTTGGCCGCCGGGATTTTCCGGGGTGACCCAGGGCGGAAAAATCGTCGGGCCGGTGCGGTCGTTGCCGGCTATGTCCCTGGCGGCGGAACCTAAGCGTTGCCATCCCAGATTAGCGGCTTCGGTGACTTGGCCGTCCCACACATCCTGACCCGTCCAGTACCAGTAACAACTGGTCTCGGCGGTCAGCATCAGGCGGATGGCCTGGGGCAGGGCGGGATAGTCAGGGAAGTTATCTTCTACCGTGTGCACCAGATTCTGGAATGCGGTCAGCACCGCCCAGGAATTCAGATCCTGCGAATAGGCTTGGTCATAGCGGCTGAACCACTTCATAAACTGGGGGTCGCCGTTGTCGGCGCCGCTCCATGAACCGGGTTCGATATGAATGGCCTGGGCAGGATCGGGCGGAAATTGTTGCAGATAATCTTCAATGGTGGTCAATTCAAATCGGGGATCTTGCTGGAGCCAGCGGACCATCTGTCCCGTGTTGTGACCGTAGTAGCTATCCGCCCCACCGCCGTGATTGTCGCCATCAGAGTGAAGCAGGAAAAAAGGTGGATGCTGAGGATCAAAATGGCCGGTTTTGACAATTTGTTCATAGACTTGCCCCAATACTTCCGGGTACTGTAGGGCGCCGAATCCGCCCCGGGCATCCTCATTGCCAATGTAACGCTCCGCGGGGACGGCGATAATTTTGTGGACTTCTCCAGTAGGATCTTCGTAAGCGACATATTCCGGCCGCAGCAGGCTTGGCGATATTTTCGATCCCGCCCACACATTATGCAGTTGCAACCAGTCATCCACGGGGGGATTGATCTGCTCCGCTGGGTTGGGCGGCAACATGCCTTCCTCGATGCCAGCGTAAGGATAGTCTCGGCAGGCCCGGTAGCGGTGGATGGAATCGTAGATGACAGCTTCAATGCCGGCCTGCTTCAACGCTGGAATCATACGGACATGGAAAGCAGTCTCCGGCGGGAAAAGCACCCGGGAAGCTTCAACGCCAAATTGGTCGCGAATAAGCTGCCGGTGCCATTCTATCTGCCGCACAATATTGCGGGGCGGAATCAAAGGCATCAGGGGATGAAAATAGCCAAAAGCGGAGAAAGCCAGGCGCGGATTGCCAAGCTCGGTCTTGGCGCTGACCATTTCTCTCAGTTCATTCTTCCATCCCGAAAAACGGCCGCCGCACAAACCTTCCGCTTCCGCCCGGTTCAACTGCTCGATCAGCGATCCGCTCCAGCTGGTGGACAAGCCCCCGTGGGGTAAATTACCCTCGATATATTGGCGAATCGCCATGGGAACAAAGCCGGTGTAATTACCTACCCGGGACCCGAAGATTTCTTCCTTCTCGCCATCCCAATAATTGGGATCGGCGGCCCGGTAATAAGGTTGGTGCATGTGCTTGTGGATGCCAAAATAGACTTTGACGCCGTCCACGGATTCGATTTTGGGCGTAGCCGGTTTGGGGGCGATCAAAGTCAATGGACGAAATTCCTTGATCCAATCCCCGCCACCGGCCTGGCTCAAATCCGCCTTGCGGCAACCCTCGATCTGCACGGTTATATCGCCCCCGCCAAGCAACCCTTCGGGAATTTCTGCAACATAGCTACAGCCAGTTTTATCGCCTTTGATGCAGCGGATCGCTTCATCCTTGATAATTTTTTGGGTTCCTTGCCCATGGAAAATGACTTGTGGAAATGGAATTTCGCCATCCGCCTGAAAAGAAATGGAAAAAGCAGGGTTTTTCCCCTGAGCATTACATTGCAGTTGTTGTGGAATATCGATATTTAGAAACCGGGTAAAAAGGCTCATGCATTAACTCCTGTGTTTCTTCATAAAATGGCGGAGCTGAAGCAACCTGTCAAGCACGGCTAACCTCGCCTATAACTAAACCGGTTTCATGGCTCCCATCAACAAGAGCGGTTGCACATTGAGTATTTTCTCAATAATCCATGTGTGCATAAATCATATATGTTTATGTTCATATATAACATTTTGAGGGGTTGCCAATGAATGCCTACGCCCATCCTTCTCCGCATCCTGAAACTGTACTCGCCAAAGCAGTCCTGCGCGCCTCCGAACAGCTTGGACTCAAACAGGCCGAGTTGGCCGCGGTCATTGGCATTCACCGCACGGCGGTCAGCCGCTTGAAAAAAAACCGCGCTCTCGATCCCCATTCCAAGGAAGGTGAGCTGGCGCTGTTATTGATACGGTTGGCCAGGGCGTTATTTGCCTTGACGGGTGGCGACAAGGAATGGATGCTTCTTGTAAACCCGTTATTTTCCATTTTCGATCATGCTCGCCAAATAATCCGGTAATTGTCCCTGATACTCGCCATGGACGATATCGCCCAAATGCCACCACCAATGCTCTAGCGGCTTATCGGGGTGATCTTCCATTACCTGCGGTTCTATATTTTCATCGGCGTAATTTAGCGCTTCATCTAATAGGATTTCATCAATGATAAAAACCTCCTTACGTTCAGATGGAGTCAATTGCTCCCATTCTTCCTGTAATCTATCGCGGTCTGTCAACGCATTAATGCTTATTGGGCGGGCGTCGTTGACCTCGATATCGTAGCTGCGAACCATATATAGGTCAGCCATATTTTTGATAAATATCGTCTATGGTATCAGGATATAGGGTAATCAAAAGCCCGCCGGTTCATCCCCGCACATGCGGGGAACGCAATTGCAGTCGGGAGGGTGTCTAATGGGCACTCGGTTCATCCCCGCACATGCGGGGAACGCGCGCAAATATTTTGCCGCAGTATAAACACTGCCGGTTCATCCCCGCACATGCGGGGAACGCAGAACCAACATGACGAAGTGATGGAGGGGCAGCGGTTCATCCCCGCACATGCGGGGAACGCCATTTAAATGACGAATCAGCATTGCTAACAAAACGGTTCATCCCCGCACATGCGGGGAACGCGCGGCGGTAAAAAATAGCAGCCGAGTAGATATGCGGTTCATCCCCGCACATGCGGGGAACGCGAAATGTTAACCCCTATGGTAAATGACACAGACGGTTCATCCCCGCACATGCGGGGAACGCGATATTTGACTTTGCTGTATCGTATGGCTATACGGTTCATCCCCGCACATGCGGGGAACGCCGAGACCGGCGTATACAATCTGCATCCCGCGTCGGTTCATCCCCGCACATGCGGGGAACGCACCTAAATCAGACTCATCAAGAAACTGACGGACGGTTCATCCCCGCACATGCGGGGAACGCCGCCGGTGCAGTAGAAAGAAAGCATTGTTGTTCGGTTCATCCCCGCACATGCGGGGAACGCGTTGATGACGCCAACGACTTTCTTGCCAGCCATACGGTTCATCCCCGCACATGCGGGGAACGCAACAATGACCATACCAGCCCGGAGAACGCCGACGGTTCATCCCCGCACATGCGGGGAACGCTAATACTCTAACAGTCCGATACGGTAAAAACTCGGTTCATCCCCGCACATGCGGGGAACGCGACGGCGATGAGATCGCCGCGACCGAAGCTGATCGGTTCATCCCCGCACATGCGGGGAACGCGCGACTTCGACAATTAACCGTTGGGCGATGGACGGTTCATCCCCGCACATGCGGGGAACGCCACCAACACGGCTTCCGTGCCGTGCCGGATTGCGGTTCATCCCCGCACATGCGGGGAACGCATTAACCTAATGTCGCTAATTAGCGCCTCTGTCGGTTCATCCCCGCACATGCGGGGAACGCGCCCTTTTCTGCGACGCTTAATTGTAGCCTGGCGGTTCATCCCCGCACATGCGGGGAACGCGTCTTTGTGCTTATTTTGAGAGACGCCCATTCTGGTTCATCCCCGCACATGCGGGGAACGCGATAGTGCAGATAGCGCGGTGCCGACATACAAACGGTTCATCCCCGCACATGCGGGGAACGCGCCAGTGACCATTTTTGGATGCTTGGAACTGCCGGTTCATCCCCGCACATGCGGGGAACGCTCTTTCATCTCCATAATGTCTAGGATTGTCTGCGGTTCATCCCCGCACATGCGGGGAACGCAACCGTTTCTCTTGTTATAGCGAAAAACATATCGGTTCATCCCCGCACATGCGGGGAACGCTTGATCTGCGCCATCTTCTGCATTAGGCTCATCGGTTCATCCCCGCACATGCGGGGAACGCAACCAAGTCATAATCGTATGTTGACGCATAGCCGGTTCATCCCCGCACATGCGGGGAACGCCTAACACGTCTAATTGCCGATGCCGAATCCCACGGTTCATCCCCGCACATGCGGGGAACGCCTCGTTATATTGGTCGATTGACAGACCAGCAACGGTTCATCCCCGCACATGCGGGGAACGCTCGGTCTCAAACCAGCGCCGGTGGCGTTTTGGCGGTTCATCCCCGCACATGCGGGGAACGCAACAAGTCGCTGGCAGTTAGGTTGTTTATGATCGGTTCATCCCCGCACATGCGGGGAACGCCTCATCCCATTTGTGCTGCCACAACCCCTTGACGGTTCATCCCCGCACATGCGGGGAACGCCCGCACCCTTGGGGAGCGCTGACGCCAGCATTCGGTTCATCCCCGCACATGCGGGGAACGCTTGCATCGCTACCAGGCAGTTCCCAGGTTTGCCGGTTCATCCCCGCACATGCGGGGAACGCGGCCTCGGCAACATTGTTAAATGTCGCTCCATCCGGTTCATCCCCGCACATGCGGGGAACGCTCTCCTAACCCTGGCGTGGCGATCCAGCAATACGGTTCATCCCCGCACATGCGGGGAACGCTCTTTCCGGGTTACCCCCAACGCCTCAGCCATCGGTTCATCCCCGCACATGCGGGGAACGCTTGTTAAGGTCTGAAATCATGGCTTTAACTGTCGGTTCATCCCCGCACATGCGGGGAACGCCGCATACGCTTCGTTTGCCTTGGCGACAGAATCGGTTCATCCCCGCACATGCGGGGAACGCGCGCACGCGGTATATCCGAGTCTTTGCTAACAACGGTTCATCCCCGCACATGCGGGGAACGCGTCACGGCAAAATGCCGAGGACGGTTTGCCATCGGTTCATCCCCGCACATGCGGGGAACGCAAAATTAGGCGACTGCATGATGACATCGCCGCCGGTTCATCCCCGCACATGCGGGGAACGCATCAATAGCGCCGGCGCCTGGGACTGCGTATGCGGTTCATCCCCGCACATGCGGGGAACGCACTTCCATCAATCCCTTGATATTCAAGAGATTTTGGAAGCAAGTAAATTGTACCAGCGGAATGCCCGTATGGGTATTTTTATAACCTGTTGAAATTTCAATGGATTTGCTTCTGCCTTTTTGTTAAAGAGCCCATCTACCAGCCGTCCTTGTGTTCCTCCTGTGGTTCCGGCAGGAAAGATACCAACTTGAGACCGTCAAGTTCAATGGGAATTCGGCGGTTCTTGCCCACGGTGTCGAAGTCGAAGCCCGACTCCGTGTTGGTGCTCCAGATGATCACAGCATTGCCGTCTTCGATCCCCGCCTTGACTTGTTCCCACAGCATTTCCCGCACCCTCCGCGATAGTTTGCCCACATAGACACCGGCACGGACTTCCACCAGCCAGACGGCGAGGCGCCCACGCAGTCGTGGTGGGGCGTTTTCAACCACGATGACCAGCATCGCCGATATTCTCCGGGTTGGGAATGGCCGGGGGGACGGTTTCCTTGGGAGGCTTTGGAGGCGCCAGGCCGCCGGCGGCGAGAAGCTGTTCGATGGTGGGGATGATCTGTTTCAGAATCTTCTTCTGCCGGAACAGGTCACGGCAGGCTTGACGAACCTGACGTTCGGCCTGCCGGGGTTTCTTGGCCGCGATGCGGAAAGCCAGGGGCACCACGGTGTCGAATTTGAAGATGTCGGCGATATCGTAGACGAAGGAGAGCGGCTTGCCCGTGTGGATGAAACCGACCGCCGGGGCGTAACCCGCCGCCAGCACCGCCGCTTCGGTGATGCCGTACAGGCAGGCGGTGGCCGAGGAGACGCAACGGTTGGGCAGGTCGCTGGCGTCCCAGACTTCCGGATCGTAGTCCCGTCGTTTCCATTTGACGCCGTACTGCCGGGCCAGCAGCTGATACATCTTGCGCACCCGCACCCCCTCGATGCCGCGTAACTGCTCGACGCTGCGTCTTTCTGGCGGTTTTTCGCCGAAACGCAGCTCGTACATCTTCCGCACCACCTTGAGGCGGGCCTTTTCATCCAATGCCAGTTTGGCTTGATACAGCAGGTGGTCGGCCCGGGCGCCACCCGGCTGGCCCGAGGCATAGAGGCGGACGCCGGCCTCACCGACCCACACCAGCAGGGTGCCGACCCGCGCGGCCAAGGCGGCGGCCCGGTGGGACACCCGGGTGCCCGGCTCCAGCATGATGCAGGCGATGGAACCAACCGGAATTTGGGTCCGTACCCCGTTCTGGTCCACCACCACGAAGGCGCCGTCGATGACATCGATCTGGCCCTTCTCGATGAAGATCATCGACACCCGTTCCTTCATGGGGATGGGTTTGAGCGGCGGCAGCATCACACTCTCCTGACCAGCATCAGGCCGCAGCCGAAGGCCTTGGCCGGGCCGATGCCGTTGTACAGTGCCTGGACGAAGGTATCCGGTTCGGTGACCGTGAGTAGGCCGGTGAAGTCCAGGGTGCTGAAGTGAATGGTGCGGCTGCCCTGGCGGCAGTGATGTTGCCGGTAGCCGTCCACCCGCACGGCCTTGGGATCGAAGCGGAAACCGTGCCGTTCCCCCTGGCGCTGCAGCCACTCCAGGCCGGCGTCGTGGGCCAGGGTCATCAGCGGGGGGCGCTCGCTGGCCGGAAGGGCTTTCCAGTTCATTCGCCGTTTGCACTCCATGACCACGTCGTGGCGTTCCTGCCCCCGGCGGACGACCGGATTGGCCCGCAGGCTGAAGGCCAGGCGCTGTCCCGGCCGCAGGCGGGGGGCGAGGGGCTTGGGCGGGTCGATACGCCACAGTCCCAGAGGATTGACCGGTGGACGCCAGGAAAGCAGGAAATAGCGCGGCCGGCCCCGGTGAACGTCGCGGCGGTAGAGAAAGTCGCGTCCGGCATCGGGGTCGGGGTCGAAAAGCTGCCAGAGCATCTGATGCTCGCGGTACGCATCCCCCAGCTGCCGGACGATGGCGCCTGTGTCGGGGTGTGCGAGGAGGGTGAGCCGGGTCAGGTACATGATCGTCTCCTGTCAGGCCATGGCGTGATGTTCGTCGCGGGTGGCGAACTGCCAGCGCCGCCGGCTGCCGGGCAGGTCGCGGCGGGGCACCACCCAGAGTTTTTCTTGCTCGGTGAAGCCGTACTCCAGGCCGGCCGGAAGCGGTTCTTCCCAGAAGTAGCGGTGTTTCTCCGGTCGCTTCAGGGGGCTCAGCCGCTCGTCAGGGGGGAAACGGTCAAAGCCATCACGTAGTGTGGTAGTAGTGACGACCCGGGGGTTCAGGGGGAGCGCCGGCGGGCAGGATTTGCGTCCCAAGTAAAGCACGAATCGGGGCTGTCGTAGCGCCTTTTCCAACTCTTCCAGGGAATGGGGCGCGTACTCCCGGCGCCACAGGGCGCAGGTCCAGGCGGCCTCGACCTGGTAATCGCGCTGGGACAGGATGGTGTAGAGATCGTCCACCGAAAGTTCTTCGCGCCGGGTGTGGAAACGGCGACCCCTTCGGGCCGGGGGCACCTGAGTGGTGTGATAGTCGCGCAAAAGCTCCCCTTCGGCGTCGATCCGCACCGCCAGGCCGTAGCCTCCGGCTAGGGCCGCCAGTTCCTTCTCCTGCTCGCGGGTCAGGCCGAGCGCTGCGCCCAGCAGGCCGGTGATCTGGGACTTGCCCGGATGGGTGGCGGTAGGGCGGTATTCCCCCACTGCCGGCTCCCCCCAGCTGGCCAGCGGGCCATAGAGCTGGAACAGCAGCAGCTCAGCCATCGTCCAGCCCCCCTTTGGCATAAGCGATAACCTCGGCAAGGCTGCCCTGGCGGGTCAGGGTGTTCATGACCGCGGCGTTCGGGTCGCCATCGCCGTAGGCCTGATCGAGACACTGGCGCTCGTTCTCCAGGGCCTCGATGGCATTGGCCAGCAGGCCGTCCCGGCCGGCTTCTGCCGGCTTGAGGTAGGCTACCGCCAGGCTGCGGGGCTGGCTGTCGCCCTTCTCGCACAGGACGTAGCTGGCCCGGGCGCGGGAGGCGAAGCTGTTCTGCTTGCCGGTGGGGGCGACGATGGCGGCACTCTGCACCAGTGCCTCAATGGTGCGTTCGGCCAGCTCCCGGTCACCGCCGAGGTTGTCCACCAGCAGACGGCGGTCGAGACAGAGATAGAGATAGAACAGCCCGGCGCCGAATTCGGTTTCCCCCATGTGGCCGGCGCCCACGTCCTCCTCGCCGCGGTTGAGGTCGTCCACGGCGGTGTAAAAATCGTCCTCCACCGCGACTTTGTGGACGGTGATGGCGTGAGCCACCTGACAGGCGGCTTCGGTGTTGAAGCGGGGCACGTCGGCGAGCATGCGGCCGAACAGGGCGATGTCGGCGGCGCTGTGGCGCTGGCGAAGCAGATTGAGATCGTCTTCTTCCGGGCCCTGGCCGGTTTCGATCAGGCGCCGGACCAGCGCGTCGATGGCTGCCTGCTCCTCGGGGCTGAAATGGGCCAATTGTTCGATGTGCAGGGCCTCGGCGCTGCCGTCGTCCTTGGGTTTCTTCAGTTTGCCGAACACCTGGGCGATCTGCCGCGCCCACTCGCGGGCCTGTTTCTCCGCGACGCCGCCGGCGGTCAGACGGTTGAAGATCTCCTCTCCCATGCGCTTGGTGCGGATGCCGAGATGACCTTTCAGTTTCTCCTGGAACACCTCCGAAGTCCGCCAGGCGCGCTTGAGGCTCTGGGAAGAAACCCGCAGCCGTTCGGCCCCGCCCATCAGGGCGGTCTTGGGGCGGCCCAGGTCGTCGCGGTTGAGGTTGGCGGGGGGATAGGCGGTCAGAAGATGCAGTTGGATGAAGCGTGCCATGGTTCGGTCTCCTTCAGGCGGTTTTCGGCAGTTTGGGGAAGTAGGCGAAGGCCCATTGTTTCTGAATGTTCGGCCCCCACCAGAACATCGACTCGGCCAGTTCGTACAGGTTGGCCTGGTGGTCGAGCAGGGCGAGGATGCGGATCATGGGGCGGTAGAGTTCAGCGCGCGGCGTGCGCAGCAGGCGGCGGAAGCGCAACTGTGACACCACTGGCCGGTCGCCTTTGCTGCGGGCCATGCGTTCGGGCAAAGTGGTGGTGTCGTGCAATACGGCCTGTTCCGCGTGTGGGTCCAGATGGGCGGCCAGACCGGCGATGAGCGGGATACGCTCGATCCAGCCCCCATGGTCCCTGACCGGTGTGGCTTTGAGGCGGGTGATCAAATCGATGCTGACCGGAAACAGGACGGCATCCCCGGCGGATTTGGCCCGGCGCAGTTCGGCACGGGCGCCGCGGTCCTGGGCGAGGCCCAGCCACCAGTCCCGCAGCGATTGCCCGGCAGACACGTGCGGGGCGAAGGTTTGCAAGTTCATGCGGCTTTCTCCTTGGGTTGATTGATGAGCAGGAGTTTTTTCAATTTGGCGCCATAGAGTTGTTTCACCAACTTGTCCCGGGCCAGGGCCACCCGTGCAGGATCGGAAAAGGCCAGTTCTTCGCTGGCGGTATGCTCGTCGAACAGCGCGAGGGCGGCGGCAGTCAAAGTCCGGTGCCACTGGCCCAGCAGCGGGCGGCCGTCGTCTCCGTGTTCCAGGGCGGTAAGCAAAGCGGGCAGCAGGGCATAGAAATCGGCCTCGGTGTGCTGATAGAAGGCGTCGGTGAGGAATCCGGTGTCGCCGCGGACATCGCCGGGGCGCTTGAACCACGCTTCCTTGACCTGTTTTCTCACCAGGTTGGCGCAGACTTCCGCCGCTTCGATCAGCTGGCCGACCCGTCTCGCCAAGGTTTCGCGGATGTCGTCGGGCACCTGGTACAAAGGCAGGACGGCCTCGTACCAGCTGCGCGGTTTCATGTTGTCCATGTCGTAACCGAAGGCCCAGACGATCAGACGGCCGCTGCGGATCTCGCTCTGGATCTCCCGCACCACGATGGCGGGGGTGACGCGCTGTTTGCCTTCCGGTTCCTCGTAGATCAGTCCCAGCCAGTGACGGTAGGTGATGCCGCCTGGTTGGGGATGGAGGGGTAGGGGTTCGGCGTTGTCCCGTTCCTGGTAGGGCGTGAGGGGGTGACGCCAGGCACCAGCGTAGTTGATGCCATAGTTGAGGGTGACGTAGTGCGTCAGCAGGCGGTCTTTCCGCTGGCACAGGTCGCAGACGCCGTCACGGGTGTGGTCGAAGTCGAGGCGAATGCGCCGGGGCATGGCCCAGTACATCTGATAAGGGTGGGCGTCCTCGGGCGTGACGGTCTGACTCTTCTCGCTAGTGCGGGTGGGGGCGAGCCAGGGGAAGATATATTCGTGACCGGTCAGTTTGCGGTTGCCGGTCAGCCGGACGGTCTCGGGCAATACGTTGAGCCACAGGTTGTGCCACAGGGTGTCCGGCAGACCGCTGCCCTCCAGGTCCACGGCTACCAGGGTGGTGAGTGGTCCGCCGCCGCGCAGGGAAGTCCGGTGTCCGGCCCCGCCCGACGGGGCGTTGATCTGCAGGGTGAACAGGGCGGTGACCGCACAGACGGGGCATAGCGCCTCCACATGGCCGCGCTTGATGAAGTGGTCGGCGTTGTTGCGCAGGGTGTTGTCGCCAGGGGCCTCGATCAGCAGCGAAGCGATCTCGTTCGTGGCTGGCTTGCGTTTACCATTCAGAGATTCGAGTTTGTCATAGTCCTGCATGAAACGCGGCCCGGTGCCGTCCACCTCGAAAGCTGTGTGATAACGGGAGAAGGCGGCATCCAGCTGTTCCTTCGTGGGTGGACGCTCCAGCCGCTCCTCCCATTCGTCGTCGTTCTTTGGCGCGAGGCAGGTCTGCAGCAGGCCGATGAGGAACTGGGCCAGGGCACCGTTGAAATCGGCCCGGGGACTGTCGAGGGCGACCGGGGGATTGTCCTTCGCGGCAATCTCGGCCGGTCGGATCAGGGTACGGGTGCCGTCTTGGAGACGGACGGGGAGCCAGGGGGTGTCGAGCAGGTTCATCATTTCCTCCAAAACTCTATCCGAAGCACGCTTCCTATCTGAATGGCACGGAGGCGACGGATGATGGAAATTATCAATAAATACAATAGGTTACTTGATATCCCGTCCGATATCTTTTGGACAATCGTTTCTATCAGCATGGTCTGGACCTCCGGAGGAATCTTGAATTTGCGTTGATATTATCAGCATCAAAAGACTTACGCAATATTTTATGTGTTACAATGGAGCGTAGTCTGTTCCCTTAAGTCTTAAGGGATGATCCGTCTTTTGATGCGGATGAAGGGTTTAGGCCCAATACGTTCCCTGCTTCGGCAGGGATTGACTTTGTTGTACAACTCCCTCTGCACAAGCAGTTCAAGGGCTGGCAGGATATGTCTGACTGGATCAATATGGCGGACTAGATACGAACCTAGTCTAGCTACGCGTAAGGCTACTCCGGAAAGAAAAGTCCCTGGGTTTGAGAATAGACAAGCGCTTTGGTTCGTGCCTGTTCGGTCTGAACCGATCCAATCCAGTCATGCGCTTCTTCTTGATGCATGACGACAACCACACCCCATTTTCCCTTTCCTGGCAGACCTTCCTTCAGTTTCAGCCAGTTTTCCTGTGAGATTCCTGATGGAATGACCTCGCGCTCCGCTAGGGTCTGCCGCAGGGTCAGGCTGCTCTCCAGCCAGGCTTCCGGGGTGGTGTTGTCGGTGTGCAGCGGCAGCAGGCGGCCTTGTTCCAGCCGCGCCAGCCACACGGTGGTAGTCGGCTCGCCCAGGCGGGTGGGGGCGGTGTCCTCGTCGAGCCAGGGACCGTCCAGCTGGTAACCCTGTTCCAGAGGCAACGCCTTGTCCTCGGCGATGCTGGTCTTGCCGCGGTAAAGACCATCGGCTTCCAGAGCTTTTTCCTGCAGACGCTCGGGGAAGTCGTCAAACGGATCGGTGCCATAAACCCCCTCGATCAACTGGCGGGCGTCGTCGGGCATGGTGAAGCCGCCCTTCTCCCGCAGCAACTTCATTGCCAGCCACAAATGGGCGTCCTCGGCCTCGTACACGGCCGCGGTCCCCGGCAGGGCCCGGCGCAGCCAGTCGGCGGCCGGATCGTCGTTCCAGGGCGGGGCCAGCACGGTCAGTTTCGGGATGCCGCGCCGGTCCGGAGCATCGGGGGTGAAACAGCCTTCCCGGTCGCGGGGATGACGCTGCAGGCGGCCGGCGCGCTGGATCAGCAGGTCGATGGGGGCCAGATCCGAGATCATCACATCGAAATCCAGATCCAGGGACTGTTCCACCACCTGGGTGGCGATGAGAATCCGCCCGCGGCGCTGTTCGGGGCCGGAATGCTTGCCGAACGCGGCCAGGACCCGCTGTTCGATTTCCATTCGGTCGTGGAGGATGAAGCGGGCGTGGAACAGATCCAGGTGCCAGTCCGGGTGGTTTTGCCGCAGGGTTTCGAAGCGCCGGCGGGCGTCATCCACCGTGTTGCAGATCCAGCAGGCGCAGCGGCCCTGGGCGACCGTTTCGGCCAGGAGCGTCTCGGCTTCGTCCTCCCCCTTGATGAAATCCACTTTGACACGGCGGGCCACTTCCGGGCGGGTGGCCAGCGGCTGCCGGTGAAGCTCATCGCCGCCGAAGACGGTGGCGAGCGGATAGTCCTCGGTCGGTTCGATGTCGTCGATCTCCCGTCCCATCCCTTCGGCGAAAGCCCGGATCAGGGCGCTTTTCTGTCTGTGGGGCAGGGTGGCCGACAGCAGGATGGCGCTGCCACCGGCCCCGGCGTGGGCGCGGAGCAGATGTTCGAGCAGCCGGTTCATGTAGGCGTCGCAGGCATGGACCTCGTCCACGATCAGCACCTTGTCCAGCAGGCCGAGCAGACGCAGGGACTGATGGCGGGAGGCGAGGATAGCCAAAAGGGCCTGGTCGATGGTGCCGACCCCCACTTCCGCCAGCAGGGCCTTCTTGCGGTTGTCGGCCAGCCAGGCGCTGCAGCGGGTTGCGGCCGCTTCGGTGCCGTCGCCGTAGTCGTTTTCCGGGGGCGGTGGAGGGAGGAGGCGGTCACGCACCAGTTCGGCCCGGCTGTGGGCCAGCACCAGGGAAGGCTGTGCATCGGGGACGAACAGTCGGGCATAGACCGGTGGCTTGCCGCCACCGAGACGCTGATACATACCGTTGGCGGTGGCCATGGTGGGCAGACCCAGGTACAGTCCCCCACCGCCGTTCTTCCGCAGCAGCCGCTGGGCCAACAGCAGGGCCGCCTCGGTCTTGCCGGCGCCGGTGACATCCTCGAGGATGAACAATTGCGGGCCTCTGCCCAGGGGGACGGTTTCCGCCCACTGCTGCAGCGGGGTGGGTAGCAGGTTTTGTGGCGGATCGGCGAAACAGTCGGCCAGGGTGAAACGCTTTGCCGGCGGGTCCGGATTCAGGCCGGCGGCCTCGATGGCCTTTCCGGCCCGTTCGAGGGCGTGGTTCCAGTAGTCACCGAGCGGCAGGATGTCCTCGCAGTAGGGAAAGAACTCGCGGTTGGAGCCGAGCCAGTCGGCCAGCACGGTCAGCCCCGCCAGCCACCAGGTGGCTTCGGCGGGGATGTCGATCTGAGGCAGCGTATTGCTGCCTGCCAGATCGATGACGGCCTGGAGGAAGGACCGGGCGGCCTCGACATCGCATTCCTCGAACGAATCACTCAGGCAGCTAGAGATGTCTTCACCTGGGGGCTGGCCGTGGTGGCCGGTGACCACCCGCATCCAGGCATCGGCATCACTGTTGCTGCTCCGCCGCCGCAGGTGCCGGGTGGATATCTGCGGCATGAGCCTGTGTTTCCACAGGACGTAACCCAGGGTGTCGTGGCGGGTGGGATAGCCCCTGTCGCTCTTGCGTCCCTGTAACTTTTCGAGCAGATCGGGACGCAGGTTCTGGAAGCCGGTGGCGAACTTGCCCAGATCGTGAAGAGCAAAGAAAATTAAAATACAGGTTTCCAGATCATCGCTTTTCAGCCTGGTTAAAATTTCCACTCGTTGACGCCAACGGTGGAAATGGCGCAGCAGTGACACACCACAAGCAGCTACGTCTAAACAATGATAAGGTAACCGGTGTAAATCGTTGTCATTACCGGCTTTGCCCCAGTATTGAAAAAAATTTAGTGGCAAGGTTTCAGTATTTGGATGGTATTGGAATCTGAAAAATAGTTCAAAATAGCTTGTCAACTATTGAATCCTACCGATTTTCCCATAGTGCATTGTGTATTTGGAAGTTTTTATTTTTCGATTTTTTGATCTTGTGTTGATGAGATGAAGCATCCTGTTGTCATTATTGGTATGGGGGAATTGGGTGGTGAGTTTGCCTGTGGATTTCTTCGCGGTGGTTACCCGGTTGTGCCGGTGCTGCGGGGTATGGCAATGGCGGAAGTGGCTGTGCCTGAACCGGTGTTGGTGTTGATAGCCGTGGCGGAAAATGATCTCCAACGGGTGTTGGAGCAATTGCCGATGGCTTGGCGCGATCATATTGTCCTGGTGCAAAACGAGTTAACACCGAGGGACTGGCAATGTCACGGATTGAAAAACGTGACTGTGGCAGTGGTGTGGTTCGAGAAAAAGCCTGGCAAACCCTTGACGGATATTCTTTTTACACCGGTATTTGGGCCAAAGGCCGATCTGGTTATCGAAACGCTGAACCGAATAGGGGTAACGACCCGTCTTCTCGTGAGTGGGGAAGAGCTGATTTTCGAGCTGGCGCGAAAGAGTCTGTATATACTCACCCTCAATATTGCTGCCCTGAAGATGCCAGTCAGCGCTGGGGAAATTTGGCGGCATCACAATGAGTTGGCATGTCAAGTGGCCGGTGAGGTGCTGCAGGTGTTGGAATTGCGTTTCGGCCGGCCATTGCCCCGGCAATTGATGATTGAGGCCATGGCGGCGGGTATCGAGGATTACCCAAACCGTCCTGCCAGAGGCCGCCGGGCCGTCGAGAGGCTTGAGCGGGTTTTGGCCGATGCCAGAGATGCTGATTTGGTGTTGCCTGTTCTGGAAGGTATTGGCGCCGATATTTAAACGCCGGAAATGGCCTTACTTTGCCGCCACCATTCGTTTCAAATAGGTATTGTTTAGTGTTTCTGTTGGCGGCGTTTGGTTGTCGGCCTTGTCGATTTGTTCTATCAAGGCTTGTGCCTGGTTGAGGATTTGCTGGCGGCGTTGCTGAAGGTTTTCCAGTACCCCCGTGACTTCCTCCTCAACCTGCTCAAATCCGGCATCCAGGCCGTTTTTAAGGCCCCGCAACGCGGTTTTTTCCAAGGAAGGTTGGAGCAGGCGGTGGAGGAGGTGGGGGATGAGCCAGGCGAGAAGGATCAATAGGCCGCTGTGGATGGCAAAGTCCAGCCCCAGGTATTCGCCTTCACCCAGGTAGCCTTGGTAATAACGCATGACCACTTGATAACCGGCCCAGCCGCTGGCGGCCAGGGGCAGGAGGATTCGCAGAATACCGGTTAGTTTCAGTGCGAACCGTTGCAACCGGTTGCCAGGGTTGGCCAGGGCCAGGCGCAGGGATTTTTGCGCTTTGTCCACCAGGGTGTCGGCCAGCTTGGGTTTGTAATCCTTGAGGGCTTTGCGGACCGGTTCGGCGGGGAGGCCTAGTGACTCGGCTTCCAGGGCGGCCTGGTCGAGGGCGTCTTCCAGGCGTTTTTGCACCCAAACATCCATCATTAACGATTGGGTTAATTGGGATTCGTCATTGTCTTCCGGGTCGCTAGGTTTCTGGCGTTTTAGCCGTTTTTGGCCTTTGGCGGTGACTTCCTTGGCCAGCGCTTGCAAGGGCCATTGGAGGCCGGGAGCCAGTTCTTCCAGGGTTTGACGCCAGTGTTGGCGCCAGCGCTGAATCAGGGTTTGGAACGCTTCGGATTCTCCCAGCGCTGATTGGGTTTCTTGCAGTATTTGTTTCAGGGCCTGGCGGTGGGCCTGTTCTCCCCGGGCTTGCAATTGGGAAATGGTATGGGAGTTGGCCAGCGCCGTGAGGATTTCTTCCAGCTTGCCGAAATCGTCTGGTTTGCGGGCGGTAATATCTTCACGGCTGTCGCAGCGCAAGATGATCGGATTTTGGAACCCTGCTTGTTTTAATTGGGCGGCGAAGTCGTCAATTTGTTCTTCTACCCCTTGATCCCAATGGTTCATGACAAACAGCCAGGCGTGGTCGCGGGCGTTTTCCAGCAGGATTTCCCAGCCTCTGTCGTCGCGGTAGCGTTCCGGGCTGACGACATAGATCAGAATATCGATGTGGGGCAGCCAGGCCAGGGCCAGTTCCCGGTTGGCGTGCTCGACGCTGTCGATATCCGGCATGTCGATCCACAGAATGTCCTTGCGGTTATGGTTGCGGTGATGGGCGGTATTGACTTTTTCCAGGGGCATGTCGGAAGGCAGGCGCTCGATTTTTACCGACTCGTGGGCGAACAGGGTCACTTCGCGGGAAGTGGGGCGTTCCACGCCGGTTTTGGCTATGGGTTCTCCCGCCAGGCGGTTGAGGAGAGTGCTTTTGCCCACGCCGGTGCCGCCAAAAAAGGCCACCACCAAAGGCCGGGCGCTGGAAGCGAATAAATCTTCTGGAGAGGCGGTTTCCAGCTGCTTAAGGCGCTGCAATTGGTTTTGTGTTAACCAGCCGGCTTCCGCGGCTTGGCTGGCCCATTGCCGGGCCTGCTGCAACAGGTTACTGGAAGAGGGATTTGAGGCCATAGCGTTTTTCCTGTAATTCTTTTTCTGCTGCTTCCAAGGTTTCGGAATTTATGCCAAAGCTGGTGTCGGCGTGCATGTGTCGGGGCAGGGCTTCCAGGGGTTGTTGAAGTTGCTTCTCAAGCAATTCACGGACCGATTGCAATTGCGTCTTTTTTAATTTGTCGGCGACCCGGTCCAGGTACTTGCCCAGGGCGCTTTCGGTGAGCAGGGAAGTGATGGACAGCACCGCCGGGGCGAGGACGAAGTCCTGGGGACCGATGCCGCCGGTATGAAAAACCACCGCTAGGGCGGCGGCGTCCGCGGTTACTCGGGTGGCGCGCAGGCTGTTGAGGGTGGCGGGCATTTCTTCCAGTTTGTGATAAAGTTCCTGAGCGGCTTCTTCCACCTGGGGTTGGAAATCCTGGTAATAAGCTTCCACCGCGGTTTGAAACTGTTTTTTCCATTGGTCGTGACGTTGCCGCAAATGGGTGGCCAAGGCTTGCCACCACTCCGAAAGCATCGCCTGGGACTGGCTGTTTTCCTGGGCGGCTTGTTGCAACTGTAATAAAGCATGCTCCACGGCATTTTGCAGGATAACCAATTCCTGAATGTTTTCACCGGTCCGTTTCGGTTTGCGTTTGAACAGGGCCCGGATCGGCCAGGTAATGGCCTTGCGGAAATACATCATGGGCTTGGCCAGCCCCGGCACTTCCAGCAAGATCAACAGTTCCGCCAGGGCGCGCTGGAAAGTCTCGTAAGCGTAGGGGTGGTCCAGGTAATCGTGGCGGTAAATTTCCACCGCTTGCACCAGGGTTTTGTCCACCAATTGGCGCCATGCTTTCTGGGCCCGGATTTCGGCCCGCACCGGTTCGGTCCACGCGGGCCAATGTTTGCGGGCCAGTTGTTTGATAGGGTCTTCCAGCGCTTGACGGTTGACTTGTTTCATCACTGCTGGCAGATGTTGCGCCAGTAGTTGATGCCCCTTTTCTTTCAGCAAGTCCAGCGCTTGCATGTATTCCAGGGTAACCACCGGGCGCGGGGGATCGCTGCGATAGCGTTGCCACTTTTCCCGCCAGGATTTAAGCAGGGTTTCCCGGTGGGCAGGGCGGACTTTATTGAGGCAAACCAGGGTTGGTTGTGCCAGAGGTTCCAGTAACTCCAGCATTTCCCATACCGATTCGTCGGCGTATTTATCCTTGCTGACCACAATCAACAGGATATCGGCCAACGCGGCGGTGCGGATGACGTTGTCGCGGTATTGACTGGCGGTAATCGAGTCAAAATCGGGGGTGTCCCAGATCATGACAGGCTCCAGGGTGGAGGTCGCGGGGCGCTGGACAAATTCCACGCCGATGCAATCATAATGGTCTTTGGGAAGTTCAGTCACCGGTAACTGTTCCTGGCCGGGAAAAAAGTCCTTCAGCCAATCCGCCTGGGCGCGCTCGACTCCGTAGAGAAAGGCCTGTGGATGAATGGTGTAACCCGCCAGGGGGCTGACGCCGGCTGCTTCTGTTCCCATCAGCAGGTTGACCACCGTGCTTTTGCCCGATTGGGTTGGACCCAATACCACCAGTTGCAGGGGATGATCAGGACGGTTCTTGTTCAAATTGGTTTTTTCCAGGGCAGCCTTGGCCAGCGTCAGGGACGGTAAGTTGCTGTGCAGGAGGGAGGCCAGGGGGGAATCTTTGGGGAGATGGTCGATGATCTCGCGGCTGCGGTCGTGCAAACGGGAAAGAAGATCCTGTAGGGTCATAATCGTGTGGTGTGGTTATTCGGCGGGCAGGGCAGGGGGATGTTCCAGAGTGCGCATGAATTGTTCGGCCTGGGCGATGGATTTGTCCATCACTTCAATCATGCCGGCGATATCCATCGTCACGTGAACCAGTTCGTGCTGCAAGGCGGCGATGGCCTGGGCGTTGAGGTTGTGCTTCAAGTAAAGCACCTGGTCCCGGAAGGCATTGAGCACCGGATCGATCTTGCTTTCCGCCCGGCGCATGGCGGTCATCAAGGTTTTGTAATGGCGTTGGGTGCGTTTGAGTTTTTGCCGGCTTTTGCCACGCAGGGAGCGGTTGGTATATTGCTCCAACTCCTGTTCCCATTCGTGAAACAGGGCGATGGCCAGATCCTCAATGGCGTCGATATGGTCGCGGACTGCCTGGGCTTTTTGCTCGCTGAGATCGAACTCGCGTTTCAATTGTTTGTAATATAAAAGCAAGCCGCCGCCGTCAAATTCCACCAATGCGGAGAATTTTTCCAGGGTGGTTTGAAACTGATCCCGGGTTTCTTCCAGGCTGCCGCGCGCGTCTTCCACCCGGGCTACCAGAAAGTCTCGCTTGTGACTGCCGCTGGTGGATTCGGCCAATTGGTAATACATGCGCTTGAAGCGGCCACCCACAAATCGTCCCAGACGCTGGGTGAGGGTAAGGCGACGGCGGTGTTTCATGGGTAATTTCATAGCGCGGAATACACTGGCAACTCGATTAAGTAATGCGTATTGTAACAAAGTAAAGTATGAACTGAGTCTGACAGCACCATGGCTATTAGTAACAGCGAAATCGCCGATATTTTTGACCAGCTTGCCGATCTGCTCGATATCGAAGGGGAAAATCCTTACCGGGTTCGGGCCTATCGCAATGCCGCCCGCAATATCCGAGGCCAGCCCCGGAGTTTGGCCGATATGGTGGCCGCCGGCGAAGATTTGACCCAGTTGCCGGGGATTGGGCAAGCCATTGCAGAAAAGATTAAGACGATTATTACCACCGGAAAGTTGCCTCAGTTGGAAGAAGTTTTGGCAAGGACCCCGAAAACTTTATTGACCCTGCTGAAAATCGAAGGGCTGGGGCCGAAGCGGGTCAAGGCTTTGTTTGAGCAATTGAACATCAAATCCCTGGAGGATCTCGAGCGGGCGGCGCGGCAGGGGAAAATCCGTCAATTGCCGGGATTCGGTCCCAAGACCGAGGCGCTGATACTCAAGCATATTCAGCGTCCCGTGATTGGCGAGCAGCGCTTTCTTCACTTTGAAGCGGCAGGGATTGCCCGCGCCATCATCGAGTATTTACGCGGCGCCAAGGGCGTGGACAAGATTGTGGTAGCCGGCAGTTACCGGCGCTGGAAGGAGACCGTGGGGGACCTGGATATCTTGGTGACAGTGCAAGGGGATTCCCCTGTCATGGAAAGGTTTGTGTCTTACGAGCGGATTGATGAAATATTCTCCCAAGGGCCGACTCGCTCCAGCGTGCGCCTCAAAAACGGCCTGCAAGTGGATTTGCGGGTAGTGGCCGATGCAAGCTTCGGCGCGGCGCTGCAATATTTTACCGGTTCCAAGGCCCATAACATCGCCGTGCGCACCATGGCGGTCAAGCAAGGCTTAAAGATCAACGAGTATGGTGTTTTCCGCGGAGAACAGCGCATGGCCGGTAAAACCGAGGAGGAAGTCTATCAGAGTTTGGGATTGCCCCTAATCGTGCCTGAATTGCGGGAAGGGCGGGGCGAGGTGGAAGCCGCCGTGGCCGGTGAGCTGCCGGAGCTTGTGACTGTGGAACAAATCCGCGGTGACCTGCATTGCCACACTAAGGAAACCGACGGTCAAAATTCCCTGGAAGAAATGGCCCAGGCCGCTCAAGCGCTGGGATATGAGTATCTAGCCATTACCGATCACTCCAAGCGGCTGACGGTGGCCAAGGGCTTGGATGAAAGGCGTTTGCGCCAACAGATGGAAGTGATCGACCGTCTGAACGAGTCTCTGCGGGGGATTCGAATTCTCAAGGCCATTGAAGTGGATATTTTGGAAGATGGCAGTCTGGATTTGGCCGACAGTGTGTTGAAAGATTTGGATCTGACCGTTTGTTCCGTGCATCATAAGTTCAATCTATCCAAACAAAAACAAACCGAGCGTATTCTCAAGGCGATGGATAATCCGTATTTCAATATCCTCGCCCACCCCAGCGGGCGGTTGATACATAAACGGGATCCTTATCCGGTGGATATGGAAAAAATCATGCAAGGCGCCAAGGAGCGGGACTGCTTTCTGGAAATCAACGCCCAGCCCGAACGTCTGGATTTAAATGACGAAGGATGCCTCATGGCCAGGGAAATTGGATTGAAGTTGGCGATTTCCACCGATGCCCACAGCGCGGTGGGGCTGAAACTGATGAATTATGGCGTGGCCCAGGCCCGGCGGGGGTGGTTGGGGCCGGAGGATATTCTCAATACCCGGCCGCTGGCAGAGCTTTTGAAGCTGATAAGAAGGCAATAGGGGAGGGGCGGGGATTCCCGCTCCCCTATTGAGGCTGTCGCAAAAGTCCATCCTTGGACTTTTGCGACTCGGAATCGGAAAAGTGCGATTTTCCGATTCCTCCATTTTCAATGGCTTATGGCCATCGAAAATGGCGATGCATCCCTGCATCGCAGAAGCTGGCGCCTTTTGCGACACCCTCCTATTTTTCATGGTTATTTCTCAACCACCAGGAACAAGGCGAAGTTGCCCCGCTGTATCCTGAGCAGCAAGCGGTTGGGGGATTTGCCGGCCACCTGGAAGAATTCGGCAACTGATTTCACCGGCCTGCGGTTGACTGACAAAATCACGTCGCCTTCCCGCAAACCTGCCTGCCAGGCGGGGCTTCCCATCTGCACGTCAGCCACCATAATGCCTTCCACCCGGCCGTAGAGCGGATGTTCGGGGACGATTTCCGAGAAGGTGGCCCCTTCCAGCAGGGGAATTTCACCAGCCACGGCGCCTTCTGCTACCGGTTGGCCAATTTTGGCGGTTAATTTGAGGGTTTCGCCATCGCGGACAAGTTCGATTTCCGCTTTTTCACCAATCCGCTTGAGGCCCACCATGTTGCGCAAGGTGGCGGAGTTTTTCACCTTCTTGCCGTCAAAACGAATGATGACATCGCCAGGTTTAATCCCTGCTTTGTCCGCGGCGCTACCTTTGGTGACGCCGGAAACCAATGCGCCTTGGGTGGTCTTCAAGCCCATGGCCTTGGCTAGCTCCGGGGTGATATCTTGCACCTGGACGCCCAGCAGCCCCCGTTTGACGCCGCCATGCTCAATTATCTGCTCCATGATTTCCTTGGCCATATTGATGGGGATGGCAAAGCCGATGCCTACATTACCACCGCTGGGGCCGACAATAGCGGTATTGATGCCAATCAACTGGCCGCGCAAGTCCACCAACGCGCCTCCGGAGTTGCCGGGATTGATGGAAGCATCGGTTTGGATGAAGTTTTCGTAACCTTCAATCCCCAGTCCCGTGCGTCCCAAGGCACTGACAATGCCAGAGGTTACAGTCTGGCCCAGACCAAAGGGATTCCCGATGGCGACCACGAAATCCCCCACTTGCAATTGGTCGGAATTGCCGAGTGGGATTTCGGTCAAATTGTCTTTTTCCACTTGCAATACCGCGATGTCGGTTTCAGGATCTGAACCTACCAATTTGGCTTTTAAGCGCCGCTTGTCCTTTAAGGTGACAAAGATCTTATCGGCGTTTTTCACCACGTGATGGTTAGTGAGAATATAGCCATTGTCCTCATCCACAATCACGCCGGAACCGATGCTTTGGGTGCGCCGTTCCCGGGGAATGGGCGGCATATTACGGAAGAAATGCCGGAAAAAAGGATCATTGAGCAAAGGGTTATCCTGGATCACCACTTTACCCGAGGTGGCGATATTAACCACCGCCGGCAGAACGTTTTTCAGCATGGGCGCCAGGGTGGGGACCTCTTGATTGTTGTCCCCTTTGAACCAAGGAATAATCCCGGCGTGGCTGGTGGAGACCAGTCCCAACAACGGGAGAATAAAAACAAAGCCTCTCAATATGGATTTCATCATCGCTTTCCCTAAATTAAATTGAAATTTTCCGGTCCCATAAATATGGGGATGTTTTACAGCGTACTCAAGTAGATAGCGACGGTATTTTGCTACAATAGTTCGTTTGTTTCCAGCGGTAAAACAGTTTGAACAGGGTCACATCATCTAAACACGTGAAGGATTGATTGAAGGGGCAGGTGGTCTGATTTTCGAAAGCCTCGCCGGCATGGAGGCCGGCGTGGAGCCTACAGGGAGGTATTCACGGCGTTTTTCGAAGCAGACCACCTGCTCCGCCGGCATCAATAGATGATGGAGCCCTGACAGTTTGAACGTCATGCAAGCATTAATTTTAAAAGACCTGAAAAAAATCTATGACAATGGATTTGAAGCACTGCGTGGCATCAATCTGGCGGTGCAGGCGGGGGATTTCTTCGCCTTGTTGGGGCCAAACGGCGCGGGTAAGTCCACTACCATCGGCATCATCACGTCACTAGTGAATAAAACCGCGGGCAAGGTCTGGATATTTGACCACGATTTGGACCGGGAAACGGCTCAGGCCAAGCGCTGTATCGGGTTGGTGCCGCAGGAAATCAATTTCAATCAATTTGAAACCGTGGGCCAGATTGTATTGAATCAAGCAGGTTACTACGGCATCCCAAGACGCCGGGCCCGTCCCCAAGTGGAGAAGGTGTTAAAACAATTGGAATTGTGGGACCGGCGCAATCAGGTCTCAAGGCGTCTGTCCGGGGGCATGAAACGGCGCTTGATGATTGCCCGGGCCTTGGTGCATTCTCCTAGGTTGTTGATTCTCGACGAACCCACCGCAGGGGTGGACATTGAAATCCGTTATTCCATGTGGGAATTTTTGCGCCGGATCAATCAGCAAGGCACGACAATTATCCTGACGACTCATTATCTGGAGGAAGCAGAACAACTGTGCCGCAATGTGGCCATTATTGATCATGGCGCGATCATCGAGTCCACCTCCATGGTGGATTTGCTGGACAAGCTCGATACCAACGCTTTTTATTTGGATCTGCGCCGTCCCCTGACCGAGGCGCCGGAAGTCCCCGGGTACGAGATCCAATTGGGGGAACCCAAAGTATTGGAGGTTTTGGTGCCCAAGGCCTTGGGATTGAACCGGTTGTTTGAAGCCTTATCCCGGGCCGGGGTCGAAGTGGCTAATATCCGCCCTCGAAGCAACCGGCTGGAACAGTTGTTTTTCCAACGGGTACAACAAGGCAAACGGAAACAGGCTGCCTGATGGGATACTGGACTGCTTATCGTACTTTGGCCGGCAAGGAAATCCACCGCTTTATGCGGATTTGGCCGCAAACCCTGTTACCGCCATTGGTGACTACGTCCCTGTATTTTTTGATCTTTGGCGCGCTGATGGGGCCGCGTATCGGTCCCATGGCGGGTATTCCCTATATCGATTACATCGTTCCCGGTATCATTTTGATGGCGGTCATCAATCATTCCTATGCCAATGTAGTGTCTTCCTTCTATTCCGCTAAATTTCAGCGCCACATTGAAGAGATGCTAATCGCGCCGATGCCGGCGTGGGTGATTTTATCCGGTTATATCACCGGCGGCGTGACCCGGGGATTGCTGGTAGGCGCTATCGTGACAGGCATCGCGGCGTTTTTTACTGATCTGAAAATTGCCCATCCCGAATTGGCGATTGCGGTAGCCTTGTCAACGTCGGTTCTTTTTGCCCTGGGCGGTTTTATCAACGCGGTTTTCGCCAATAGTTTTGACGATATTTCCATCATTCCCAACTTTGTGCTTACCCCGCTAGTGTACCTGGGCGGCGTTTTTTATTCCATTACCTTGCTGCCGGAACCTTGGCACAGCGCCTCCTTGGCCAATCCTATTCTGTATATGGTCAATGCCTTTCGTTTCGGGTTTTTAGGCGTCGCCGATGTCAATCTGACCACCGCCTTTTTGATGGTAGGGGGATTGATCTTAACTTTGGGACTGTCGGGGCTGTTTTTTCTATGGAAAGGGGTAGGAATCAAACATTAGCGGACTTTTTCCCGCAGCAGGACAGCTGCCTGAGGCTGTCCATATCCAAAATGGTGACTTTTTTTCCGCGAAGCCTGATCCAGCCTTCTTTTTCGAATTGTTTGAGGGTGCGGCTGACAGTAGCCAAAGCGAGATCCAAATAATTCCCCAACTCTTGCCGGGTAAAGCCGATTGAGAATTCGCGGGTGGAAAATCCCCGGTAACCGTAGCGGCTGGAGAGATCCATTAAAAAAGAAGATACTCTTTCTTCCGCTGTTTTTTTGATGAAAACCAGTTGTTCCCGCTGTATTTCCAAAGCATCGCCAGCGTGGCGCAAAATTTCCTTGAATAAAGGCGGGATACGCAAGCAAAGTTGAGTGATTTGGGAAGCCGGCAGTTCACAATAACTCAAAGTATCCAGTGCCTGAGCCGTACAACGATAGGTTTTGCCGGAAAAACCGTCAAACCCGAGCAGTTCCCCAGGAAGCAACAACGAGAGAATATGCTCATTGCCGCACTCGTCTTGATACGAAAGTTTGGCACACCCGGATTTGACCGCAATGAGTCCGTGGAAAGGATCGCCCGCCCGAAACAAATAGTCACCCTTGTGCAAAACCTTGCGGCGTTGAACCGCATTATCCAATTTGGTGACTTCTTCTTGCGTCAAACCGCGGGGAAAGCAAATGGTATTAAACCCACAATTGTTGCAGGTGACTTCCAGGTATTGATTTGTTTGAGGTGCTGCTTGCATTGGCGAAGAAAAGTTTGTCATAGGTCAAATTATACCCAATATTAAATATGGCAAATGGTAAAGATTTACCCAATATGTTATTTTCATAATATTTATACCGTTATCTAAGTTTACAATCAAAATGTCACAATCAAATTTAACCCTAAAATTTAACAGACTTCTAACAGCGTTAACCCAATTAACCAAACAAATTGAACAAGATAAAAACATTGCCGCCTGGGTCTTTGACACTAACAGAAAAGAATTGATGGGAGCAGAGGCGAGAAGGCAGTTTGTTAACGTTTTAGAACTCTTGGAGTTCACCGATGACAGGGATGGCAGGGAAACGGATATTTGCCCTGGCATCATAGGCGCCTCACCGCAAACCCTTTGGCTGGCGGCTGAGTTGAATCAAGCCAAGGATCAGTTTAAACAGGCGGTGATTGCCATGAATAAACTAGAAAAGCAGGGCGCGCATCGGGTAATGAAGCAACACGGTTACCCGAGAGTCCATTTCAAACAGATCTATCGGCATATTCCAATCATTTTGAAAAAACCGGAATCCATTCGCTTTACGTGGGGAGCGACCCGTTCCATCAAAAGAATTTCCCGCCAAGAAGCTTACCGGCGGCTGGTTGAAGCGGCAGGTGACAATCCATCCTATGGCTACCAACAGCAGTTTCAAGCACTGGAAGCGCTGCCAAAAGATGAATTTATCGCTATTGTTCAGGACCTTAAGCCACACATCAAGGCCAATCTTTGTTGGATTCAAAGACAGATGGAAGAAAAACGGATTACCCGCAAGATGATAAGCGCTGCCTTGGCTATTCTGGTTCCTTTGAATCCGGGAGAAAGTCTGCCTAAACATCATGCGTCTTTTCCAGACGACAGAAAAAAAAGAAAACCTCGAGGGGACTTCAAAATTGAACCAGAACCTTTTTTGCCTTCCATCCGTGGTCACCGTTATCTGAAGTCTTTGAATCAACCAGTCGTCTCAGAAGACCAGCAAGATGAAAGCCAAAATTCCAGTGCTTAACTAATGTTACGCAGGTACCGGCAGATAGGTGTAGACTTGCGCAATCCTTGGCTTTCATTTCGACCGGAGGGAGAAATCTTGACACATCAGCATCCATTTTGGGGCGGCTGCAAGATTTCTCGCAAGTTCTCTCATTTCGTTCGAGACAGGGCTCGAAATGACAGTGCGTAACATCGGTGCTTAACTTGATAGGACGTAAGAGGGTAAGGCGGGCTTTTTCAAAGTTGAACAACTAGGCGCAGTGAAGAGACTTACCAATTTATGAAGTACTCCAGGGGGAATAATTATAATTTAACATAATATATATTATACGAAGTTATGTGTCATAGTATTGCCAACGCCACTTGGAGTTATGGTTGGCTATCCCCATAATGCACCATTGAACAATCACAAAAAAAGGAGTATGGCAATCATGGCGCTCAACTTGAATAATCTGAAAATCCATCACCAAGATCAAAACCAGCAGGCTTTCAATGATGTCCTGGCTGAGTTTTTACCGCAACTCAAGCTTTATATCACGGCACGGCTCCGCTATGCGGAATTTTCAGGACTGATTCCCCAGAGAATGTATTTTCCCAGTGACATTGCCGATGAGATCTATTTAGAAGTATTCGAAAATTTCAGCCGAGAGGATCTCGACCCAAAGCAGCTCAAAATTCGACTTTTTAAATTGGCGGACCAGCGTTTGGAAAAGATTCTAAAAGAAGAAGCGCAATGGCAAGAACGGAAAGTGTCAATCCACGAGATTGTGCGGGAAGAAGTGAAAAGTTTGGAAGAAACTTTCTATCCCGAAGAGGTGTTTGATGACATCGAATATCAACAGGAAGCTTATCGTCCCAAATTATTTCTCCTGGAAGAAGGTTTTGAAACGGATTTATTGGATTTTTTAGCACTGGAAAAAAGCAAGGTCAAAGATATAAAGACCCGGCAGCTTTTAGCCCAGGCATACCAAAGCCTTCCCCCAATGAGCCGGATTATCCTAGAACTCAAGGTGAATGGCGGCTTGAGCGAAGAAGAAATCGCTGACATCCGGGAGATGAAAGCCGAGGAAGTCGCAGCCATTTTAGAAGCGGTCAAAAAGCGGTTTCGTAACGCTTTGTCATCCAGTGTTTGACAACGAGTTGCGATGACAAGGCAGGAATGGCTCGGGATCAGTAATGGGCGGTCTTTCAAGAATGATATCGGCAAGTAACTGGGCCGCTGCCAGCCCCATGACCACCCCATTGCGAAAATGGCCGCAATTATAAAAAAGGTTTGTGATTTGCGGATGAGGTCCTATATAAGGGATGCCATCGGGAGATCCCGGCCGTATGCCCGCCCAATGAAGTTCGACGGGATAATCTTTCAAGGCTGGCAAGGTGGTCACGGCAAATTGATAGAGACGCCGGTAACCAGATGCCGTCGGGCGTTTATCATAACCTGATTCCTCCACCGTGCTCCCGGCCAAAATTCTGCCGTCAAGCCTAGGAATCAAATAATGCTCGCCAGCTTGCACCATCGTTTGGAGCAGGCCAGGCCTGCTTTTGAATAACAGCATCTGGCCCTTTACCGGATGAATCGCCGGTTGCCAGAAATCGTTCATTTTAAACCGGGCGGACCAAGCCCCCGCCGTGACAATAAAATTTTCCGCTGAAAAGGCGCGTTGGGCCGTTTTGACGGCGGTGGCTTGATCTTCAGACATTTCCCAATCCATCACCGGAGATTGTTCAAACACTTGGACTTTCCTCAACTGCAAATCTTGCCGGAGTGCTTTTAACAGCCGGGGATTGCGGATCTGGGCGATGTCTGGCAGCCATAAATGTGTCCCGGATTGGTCTTCCAATCCCGTTTGAATACTACTCACTTGCTTTCCGGATAAAACGGTTGCATTCGTTGCCGTGTTTCGGCACCATGAAAGCGCATCATTCAAATCTGGCAATGACAGCCACAACATACCGCAACGGCTCCACTGAGGATCAATATTAGTCGTTTGTTGTAGTTGCTGTGAAAGGAGGGGATATTGTTGTTGGCTCCAATGGCATAACGCGTTGATGGGAGACGGTTGCCGCCAGGGATAAAGGGGGGACAAAATGCCGCCGCCTGCCCAAGAGGCTTCCTGACCTATTCGGCCCTGCTCCAAAATGGTGACTTCAGCGCCATGGCTGGCCAATTCTCTCGCAATCAGCAGTCCACTGATGCCGCCACCGATAACAATAAAATCGCTCATTCGGTTCCTAAGGTAATAAAAACAATGAAAAAACTGGCGATTGGTTTATGGTTTCTTTCCTGTCTGGTTTTAGCGTTTGTTGCCGCTATCCAGGTGGACAACCATATCCAATTGCTACTCGCTACGTTTTTGGTAGTGCTCCTGTTATTGCTGCGCCTAGCGCCCCGCTTGGGCTATTTAAGGGTGTTGTTCCTGTCAATATGCGCCTTTTTAGTACTCAGGTACGGGGTTTGGAGAGTGACCAGCACCCTGAATTATGATGATTTCCCAAGTTTTTCAGCCGCGATATTACTATTTGCTGCCGAAGTTTATGGCATGGGATTGTTTTTCCTGAGCAGTTTTGTCAACGCCCGGCCCATTTCCCGCGACCCGCCTCCCCTGCCTTCGGACCAAAACCAATGGCCCTCGGTAGCCGTTTTGATACCCACATTGAACGAACCGCAAGAGCTGCTCAAAGTCACCCTCACCGCCGCTTTGGCCATGGATTATCCCAAACACAAATTTCAAGTGTATCTACTAGATGACGGCGCAACCCGAGAAAAAAGGAATTCATCAGATCCCACCACAGCCAACCAGGCCTGGCAACGGTATGATGAATTATTTCAATTATGCCACGATTTAGGGGTTAAATATCATACTCGTCAGGAAAATGCCCAAGCCAAGGCTGGAAACTTAAACGCCATTCTTCCTGAAATCCGTCAAGATTTGATATTGGTGCTCGATTCCGATCACGTACCAACCGTGGATTTTTTGCAAAAAACAGTCGGTTTCTTTATTGAAAACAGCAAGCTTTTTTTGCTGCAAACGCCACATTTTTTTATCAATCCCGATCCCCTGGAAAAAAATCTTGAATTCTCTTACCAAATCCCTTCCGAGAACCACATGTTTTATGAGGCAATCCAGGCCGGCCTGGATTTTTGGGAGGCTTCATTTTTTTGCGGCTCTGCGGCCCTGCTCCGTATGGATGCCCTGCGCGATTGTGGCGGATTTTCAGGCAAAACCGTCACCGAAGACGCCGAAACCGCTCTGTTACTCCATAGCCAGGGCTGGCAATCCAAGTATATTTTAACCCCATTGATATCCGGGCTGCAGCCAGAGACTTTTACCAGTTTTGTCGCTCAAAGAGTCCGCTGGGCGCAAGGTATGCTGCAGCTATTGCTATCCCGTAACCCACTAACTTTGAAAGGATTGAAACCTTGGCAAAGATTGGGTTACGCCTCGAATATGGTTTTTTGGCTGTTTCCCTTTGCCCGGGTGGTATTTTTGATTTCCCCATTATTCTTTCTGTATTTCGGGCTGAAAATCTACGATGCCAATGGGGAGGAAATCCTTAGTTACGCCGTTCCCTATTTGATGGCCTTGATATTGCTCAATCATTATTTGTTTGGCCGGGTAAGATGGTTCATGGTGTCTGATATTTACGAATCCATGCAGTCTTTATTCCTATTGCCTGCAATTATCAACGTACTGAAAAACCCCATTTCTCCCAGTTTTAAAGTCACACCAAAAATTGAAAACGTACAAAATGACACCATTTCCCCACTGGCAAAACCCTTTTACTTATTAATTTTGGTGAATACCTTGGCTATTTTCCTTGGAATTTACAAGTTTAATACCCTGCCGGAACAACGGACTTTGGTCTTGATTACTCTGGCTTGGGCTATTTTCAATGGCATCATCATCATGACCAGTCTGGGAGCACTTTACGAAAGACGGCAAAGAAGAATCTCCCCTAGATTACCGGCCGGTGACATTTCTGCAATGTTAATTTTACAAAACCGGGATGAAATCCCGGTCAAGATACGCGATCTTTCCGTAGGTGGCATCAGTATTTTGATCGCGGAATCGATATTGCGGGAACTGTCTGGAGATATTCACTTGAAGTTACATCATCCCATCGATAATGAAACCTTCATTATCCGAGTGGCCGTTGCCAATCAGGGAGAGATGGACGGATTTACCCGGATAGGTTTAAGGTTTGTCACTGATAATCAAGAAGAATACAGAAATCTGGTTTTGCTGGTCCATGGTTCTAGCGAAAGGTGGCAGCAGCTCCTGAAAAATCGTGACAGAGACTTTGGTATTTTGGCCAGTTTCCGTATATTAATAAAAAACGGTTTTTACCATGCCTGGTTTCATCTAAAAACGCTGCTCTTTTATCGAAATTCCACTGAATTTGGTTAAGCTTTGAAACCAAGAATAAGGAAATATTATGAAAAGAATAAAATTGTTTTACTGTCAGATTTTCGGGATTTTATGCTTTAGTCTTGTATTTCCCTGTCAATCTCTGCAAGCAAAAATTCTGGAAATTCCCTTGGCAAAAATCATGACCCGGCCCGAGGCGATTCAGCTTCATGGCGTGGAAGATTTTTATGAGCTCAGCTTGCCGGTTTCCGCCCGCCACCGGATTGACAAATCCCGCTTGGTTTTGGATTTTCGTCATTCGAATGTATTGGTGCCGTCCCGGTCTCAACTTCGAGTTCGCGTCAACGGGATTACCATCGGCCAATTTGTGCTGAATCCCAAAAGTCCGCGGCAACTGGAGACTATGGAATTTCCGCCGGAATTGCTTACCCCTGGATACAACCGGATCGAATTTTCCGTCGCCCAACATTACACCGACCAACAATGCGAAGCCCCCGATTCGCCCGAATTGTGGAGCGAGATTGACAGCCTGCGTTCCAAATTTATTTTGGAAGCCTCTCCCAAAATGCTCAAGCCCACCCTGGCTCAATTGGAAGATCTTTTTGACGAGCATTTACTCGAATTTCCATTGCAAATCCTGATGCCCAAAATCACTACCCAATCCCTGCAGTGGGGAGCATTGGCAACCCAAGGGATCGCGCTGCGGCTGAATTACCGCACACCGAAACTTTATTTTTCCCCGCCTCCCTTGCGCCCGGCTTCCGAATCGGGGCCGGCGGGATTGGATTTCGCCTCACTTAGCCACGATGCCATTCTCATTGGCACCAAAAATGAGCTACAGCTGTGGCTGCCAGAGAATGTGCATGGCGCTATTCAAGGGCCTTATTTACATATCATGGCGCAGCCAGGTCAATCCGAGCGTCTTTTATTGGTGATCAGCGGCAATAACGATCAGGAAGTCACCCAGGCCGCCCAGGCCTTTGCGCTGTTGAACTATCCATTCCCCGATACCCAAAGTACGGTCATCCATTCATTGGATCTACCCTCCATGGCCCGGGCAAACCCACCGCTGGTCAAAACAGACGCCACTTATTCTTTTGCCCAATTGGGCCTTCCAACCACTTCATTTAATGCCAGCATGCAACCCAAACCGGCGGAAATGGTGGTAAAGCTGCCACCGGACTTCTACGCTTCCGAGCATGCCAGCGCGACTTTTAGCCTGCACCTGGCATATAGCGGGGGGATGCGCCGCGATTCAGTTCTGGAAGTGCGTATCAATGATGTCCTTCAAGACACCATCCAGCTCAACGAAGAAAGCGGCGCCCACTATCGTGATTACCAAATTGTTCTGCCCATGCGCAACTTTTCGCCAGGCCCCAACCGCATCACATTCCGGCCCATATTGGCACCATTGATTACGGGGGAGTGTACCTATATCAACCTGGATAATCTCAATGTCACCTTGTTTGACGATTCCACTTTGACTTTGCCCGATGCGGATCACTACACCGCCCTGCCTAATTTGGCCTTGTTTTCCCGCACGGGTTTTCCCTATACCCAACCTGCCGATGGTTCTGATATGGCCGTGCAATTACTGGATGACAAACCTTCCACGGCAATTGCCGCCTGGTTGGTCATGGGGAAACTGGCCCAGATCAATCAAGTGCCGCTCTGGAATACGGCATTCGTCACAACCCCTGCCGCCGAAGACCGTCATCGCCTGATTTTTGGCCAGTCCAATGAGATCCCTAATGATTTACTCAAAAAGGCCCCAATTGGCAAGACGCCGCAAGGCACTCGTTGGCCTTATGCTTTATGGAAAGGTTATGAACCGCCAAAGCAATCTTGGTGGCGGCGGTTCCTATCCCCAGAAAGCACCCCAAAACCGAAAGTAACTCCCTATGCGGCGCAAATGACCCACACTGGTGATAGTGGCCAATACGGTTTGGTCACCGCATTTCAATCCCCGGACCACCCTAAACGATTGATAACCGCATTTTTGGCCAAAACTTCTGAAAATTTGGCTAAATCCGCTTATCGTTTGACCCAACCGGAAATGTGGGGACAATTGAAAGGCGATTTGGCCGTGTGGATCCCAAAAGCGCCCAAATTGGCCTGGCAAGAAAGCGGCAAAGCATTTTATGTGGGCAAGATAAGCCCCACCCGGGCGATGGGTTATCATTTCAATCGCCATCCCTGGCAGTGGTTGTTGGCCATGGTCGGTATTTTACTGCTGTTTGCCTGGCTTACCCACCGGTTGCTGGCCCGCTTCAAACACCGCCGTCATCCCGATGCCAATGAGATTGCGCCTTGATTTTTTCCTCAGGTGGGTTGTGTTTTTTCTCATCTTTGGACTAGGGCTTGCCGGTTGCACGCCGCCGGGAATTTCGGCTTCCCAATGGCAAGGGTATAAAAGCCGTTTTATCACTTCCGACGGGCGGGTGATAGATACCGGCAATGGCAATGTTTCCCATTCCGAGGGACAAGGGTTTGGCATGTTGTTGGCTGTCGCCATGGATGACAAGCAAACTTTTGAAAAAATCTGGCAGTGGACCCGGAGCAACCTTCAAGTCCGCCGCGACCATTTGTTTATGTGGCGCCGCCGGCCAAAGGTTCCGGTGGCGCAGGAAGACCGCAACAATGCCACGGACGGGGATATATTGATTGCCTGGGCGCTACTGGAGGGGGCCGGTCGCTGGCCATCAGCGCCTTCTTTAAAACAACAGGCAATGCTGATTTTGAGTGATATCAAGGCCCGACTGATCCGCCAGTGGCGTCACCAGCCGGTATTGCTGCCGGGCGAGCAAGGATTCGAACACGATTCGGTGCTCACCATTAATTTGTCCTATTGGGTTTTCCCGGCTTTAAAAAGATTTTCCGAAGAAGATCCGGACCCCGTTTGGCGGCAGTTGACAGAAAGCGGCCTGCAATTGTTGGAGGAAGCCCGCTTTGGCCGCTGGCAACTGCCGCCGGATTGGCTGGGTTTAAAAGACAAACCGGTGTTGCCCGACCACCATCCACCGGTGTTCGGTTATAACGCCGTACGCATCCCATTATATTTACTCTGGGCGGGTTACCAGGAAGCCGATCTGTTTGAGCCTTATCTGGCCTTTTGGAACCATACCGATGATTTCATGCCGGCGTGGACCAATCTACGGAACAATTGCATGGATTCCTACGATGCTCCGCCCGGCTTTAAGGCAATCCATGCCTTGATTCGGAAACAAATCAAGCACCAGTGGTGGCGGTTGCCTTCCGCTTCCAAGGACGATAATTACTATTCCGCCAGCCTGACCCTATTATCCCGGCTGGCCTTGATGCATGGACGGACATGAAGCGGCTGGCATTCCTGCTTACTTTGATTTTCCTGCTGCCTGCCTGGGGTGATGCGGGTAAAGGACCGGATGAAAGAATCTTGTGGCAGCTTTTTCATGCCAAAAAACATCGTCTTTTGAAAAAGGCCATAGAAGAATACCGCACGCAATATCCAGGCTGGTCCCCTCCCCCCCATCTTCTGCAACCCTTAAAGCGCTCGGCTGCCGTAGATCCAATCACGCGCCGTCAACAACAATTACGGCGTTTGTTCAGGCAACAGCGGATCAAAGAGGCTCTGGCCCTGGGTGAACGTTATCCTACGGCCCTAAATTGCGATGCCATTGATGTGTTGTGGGAGTCGGCGCAGGTTTTTGTCCTCGCCAATCGAATAGACCGGGCCGTCAACCTTTATCGCCGCGCACTACAGTGCGGTGATCGCAAGTTGAAAATCACAACCCTGCAAAAAGCAGCCGCCCATTTGTCCAATCCCGAGACTTATGAAAACCTGCTGGCCGATGCAGGCAAGATTTTACCCGCCACAGACGTAGAAGCTCTGCGCTATCAGTACTACCGCAATTTGCTACTGGAACAGTTGAAACAGTCGCCGCCGGAAACCATCACCAAAACCGTGGAAAAAATTCATCCACAAATCCTGGAAAAACAGGATATCGCCATGGCCAAATCCCTGGGTTGGTTTTACTTCAACCAGGAACATTACCACACCGCACGGTATTGGTTTAAAAAAGGACTAGGCTGGCACCCGCAAGATAGTGATTTGGCCTTTGGCTTGGCGCTAACCTTATATGCCCTTGGGGAAAAAGAACCAGCCCTGACCCTGGCAAAACGATACTCTCACCGTTATCAACCCATGAGGAATCTGGCCCGTATATTGTTGTTGGAAAATGCCTGGGCACAGTTCCGCCAAGGAAACTATGATAAGAGCCGTGTTTTAGCCTATGAAGCGGCGCGCCTGGGTGAAACCGCCGATGAAAAAACAGAAGAACTTTTGGCCTGGCTTGATTTTCAGCAATCCCGTTATCTGAGCGCGGCTCAACGTTTCGAAGACCTGTATCGCCAAAATCAAACACAAAAATACGCTCAAGCCTGGATTCTGAGCTTGGATAAAGCGGGACAAGAGTCAACCATTAAACGGGTGGAACAACAATATGCTGGTGATCCCATAGTCATCCGTACCCTGACCAGCTATCGGGTTTCCCGCCTGGCCCAAAGAAAGCAATTTCTCGCGGCCCACGATATCGCCCCGGAGCAATTTCCCAAATTGAAAAACATCCAATCCCCCGGGTTTGAAACCTTCGGCATGTATCGTTTCCGCTCCGGTAAACGGGGGCTGGACCGGCTGCATACTCTGATTGCCCCGGCTTTCCAAGGGTCTTTTACCCAGGGCAGGCACCGTTTGACCCTGCTGGTTGGCGGCATGGATTTGGAAAGCAAGCGCTTGAACGCCAAATCCGCCGGGAGCCTCTTCCCTACCCGGCAGCTTCAGCAAGCTTTCGAAAATAGCTTTTGCCAGGGATTTAATTCCGTGGCGGATTGCTTGAGCCCCCGTCACCATATTGAAGCGCAAACCCTGCGCTTGACTTACGAGCAACAGGGATGGCTGAATCTTTATAGCCGTTTTGGCCTGACCCCAATCAATTCCGTTATTGCTCCCCTTCCCACCTTTAATCTGGGCGTGGTGCAACAACAATCCTGGGGCAGTTGGAATGTGGAGGCTTATGCCAAGCCGGTCCAGCAGTCGTTGCTGGCTTTTACTGGCTTGGAAGAACAGCGCAGCGGGATTAAATGGGGCAGAGTGGTTCGACTGGGCCTGAAAGGGTCGGTGTTTTACCGTTTTTCCGACCATTGGGGCTTGTCTCAATCGCTGGATTGGCAGTTTCTCGATGGCCGTCGGGTGCGGGATAATTGGGCGGTGGAATATAGCGCTTCTTTGGGCTACCAGTTTCCATTCGAGCACTTTGACTACTTTGTGATCGGACCTTATTTCAGTTTTCAGCACTATCGCCACAATCTTAATCATTTTACCCCGGGTCATGGGGGGTATTTCAGCCCCCAATACTTCTATAATCAAGGGTTGGGACTGAATTTCCTGACATCGGAAGGCCAACGCTTCATCGTCAAGGGCCGGCTCAATCTGGGCTTCCAATATTTCCATGAAAAGCCTTCGCCTTGGTTGCCGTTGGGATGCTTTGGCAGACTGCGGGATGACTTTTGCGAAGCCAATAAAAAAATTGAATATGCCAGCAACCGGGAAAGTAATTTCGCACCCGATCTGGAAATCAAAGGCTTGTGGCTGGTCCAGCCTCAACTCATGATAGGCGGCGGTTTTTTTGCCCGCAAAACCATGGATTGGGAAGAACTGGGCGCTGGGCTTTATGTTCGATATCTACTGGCGCCCCGGCAAGCGGTGTTCAGCAGCGATATCCCCAATTATTTATTCGGCGCTTTTGAATAACGCCGCGCCAGGCCAATCATAAAAATCCCGGTCAAAAGCAGCAATGGCGGCTCTGGAATGGGCGTCAAAGGCGTACTGGGCGTCAAGGGTTCAAATGGATACCAATTGGTTTGCCCTGCGCAAAAACGCAAATGGTCCGGGATGGAGGTATCTGCGCATTTGTCCGACTCGGGATGGCCACGTAAGCTGGCGCCGATCAAATTGCCATCTAAATGGCCGTTGTAGAAAGCAATATCCGCCCATGGGGCAAGAATGCTGCCCTTCATGCCAATCTCGTGGAGTTTGAGCGTTTCTGCCTCGTAAAAATTAAACAATATGTCTTGGGTTAGACTGCCGTCATGGCGAGACGACTTTTCAGGCAAATTATCAGGAATACGCTCAAAATCGGTGCCAATTTTCCGGAAAAAGGCAAAATCGCTTATATCGGCTAGGTTTCCTGCGACATTGATGAGGATTGTCGCGTCCAAGGGAACATCGAGGTAGAAACCTTGGAGGGTATCGAACAAGGAAGATTCAAGCGTGAAAATATTGAGCGGTTGGTTACCTTCCAGAATCAAATCACAACCTGATTGAAAACACGCCTGGCGAAGCTCTCCGTTTTCCTCAAGCGCGTCCCATTGAAGGGACTTTTGCTTTATCTCATTTTCCATTTGACCGAAATTCAAAGGATTTCCGGGTATATAATCGCCATTGGGGTGATTCGGATCGTCATCATAAAATCCGACGTTATCTATCACAGCAATGCCGCCGCTGCGGGCGTTGCCATGGTAAATACGGCCATGGCTAAAATTCAGATCTCCCCCGACAATAAGCGTATCTTTATGGTTAGCGCTGTCCCCCAATTGCCTGGCAATGCCATAATGGGAAAGGGTCAAATTTCCGCCAACCGCCAGCGCCCCTTCGATATCCGAATAGTGATGATCCATATCGCCAAAAACCAGGACATTAAAATCCCCGGCTTCTTCCAGGGTGATTGCGATGGCCTGTGACGTGATGGGCGCAAGCAAGCCCATTCCCGCCAACAAAACCGCTGAAATGTTTTTCATAAACTACTCCGGTATTTCCTGCTCTTGCCGGTCTCCTGACCAATCGAGATGATAATGCTTGCCCCTGGGGCGATCAACCCGCTGGTAGGTGTGAGCGCCAAAATAATCCCGCTGCGCTTGAATCAAGTTGGCTGGCAAGGTCGCACTTCGGTAACTGTCAAAATACGCCAGCGCCGAACTCAATGCAGGGATAGGCTGGCCATTGACAACTGCTGAGGCAACCACTTTACGCCATGAAGCTTGACCAGAATGCACCACATCCCGGAAATAAGGATCGAGCAGCAAATTCTCCAACGCCGGATTGGCTTGATAGGCGCTGGTAATTTTCTGCAGAAAACGCGCCCGGATAATACAGCCACCCCGCCAGATTTTCGCCAGGGTGGCAAAATCAAAATGCCAGCCAAATGGGTTCTGGGCTTCCCTAAGCAACTGAAATCCCTGGGCATAGGCACATATTTTGGCGCCATATAAAGTGGCTTGGATTTGTTTTTTAAATGCACTTGGATCAGTGGGCAATTGGGGTTCAGGGGCAGGGAAAATGCTGCTGGCCTTCTGTCGTTCCTGTTTCATGGCGGACATATAGCGGGCAAATACTGCTTCGGCTAGGGAGTTGGTTGGGACGCCAAGATCCAAGGCACTGATGGCGGTCCATTTGCCCGTGCCTTTTTGTCCCGCGACATCCAGGATTTTTTCCACCAGAAAACCTTCGCCATGGGGATCGGGTTGCTGCAATATATCGGCGGTGATTTCAATTAAATAGCTGGCCAGATCTCCCTGATTCCAGGTAGTAAACAATTGGCCGATTTGATTTTCAGGCAGTTTCAGCAGGTGCTTGAGGAGCCAATAACACTCGGCGATCAACTGCATGTCGATATATTCGATGCCATTGTGAACCATTTTGACATAGTGCCCGGCGCCATTTTCCCCCACCCGCGCGGCACAGGGCTCGCCCCCTGTGACTGGCCTGCCGGGTTTGGCCCCTTCGATGGGTTCGCCGGTTTTAGGGTCGACCTTGGCGGCGATAGCCATCCAAATGGGCTCGATTTTTTGCCATGCTTCGAGTGTCCCTCCGGCCATCAAAGAAGGTCCATAACGGGCGCCGGTTTCACCGCCAGAAACCCCGGAGCCGATAAAATCGATATTCTGCTGGCGAAGCTCGCGTTCCCGCCGAATCGTATCCAGCCAATAGGCGTTGCCGCAATCGACAATGACATCACCAGGGTCGAGAAAGGCAAGCAGGCTTTCGATGGTCAAGTCCGTTGGCTTGCCTGCTTTAACCAGCAGCAGAATTTTTCTCGGTTTTTCGATTGCCTGAACAAAAGCTTCCAGCTCATGAAATCCCAAAATCGATTGCCACGAAGGTTCGTGTTGGCGGCAATAGTTTAAAAATTCATTGGTCACGTGGGGAGTGCGGTTATAGACCGCTGTTTGGTAACCGTGATCCGCCAGATTCAGGCTGAGATTTTTCCCCATGACCCCCAGTCCAATCACTCCCAACTGCGCTTTTATAGCCGTCATTAAATATGCCTCCAAAATGCAACTTAAAGAAATAATCTATTATCTATAGACAAACAATAAAATCTTTGCTTAAAATAAGGTTCGATGAGCCAATTGGTTCACGGCAAGATCGATACGTTATTGTAATCGATCTATGGAAGAACCCTGATTCATCAGGGTGATTTTAACTATAAAACTACAAGTATGAGGTGGAGAAATGGCAGACGAAACCCAAGAAAAAGACAATTTTTGGTTGATTATCGGAGTTCTGATTGCTGCGGTAGTGGTCGGTGTAATTCTGCTCAAGAAGCGGGAAACTTCTTCCGTCCCCTATCAGGCATGGGAAGAAATCCGGGCGGAAGAAGCAAAAGCTAAAAAATAATAACAATACACCCTTCCGTGCCATAACTTAGAAGGCCCCTTATGTTTAGGGGCCTTCTTTTATAGGACCAACCATGGTGATTATTTAGACATTGAAACGAAAGTGCGCTACATCGCCTTCCTGCATCACATATTCCTTGCCCTCCAAGCGCCATTTACCGGCGTCTTTCGCGCCCTGCTCACCGCGATAGCGGATAAAATCCTCAAAGGCGATTATCTCGGCGCGTATAAATCCCTTTTCGAAATCGGTATGAATCACGCCCGCGGCCTGGGGCGCCGTTGCGCCCTTGTGGACAGTCCAGGCCCGTACTTCCTTTTCTCCAGCGGTAAAAAAAGTTTGCAGGTTCAATAACCGGTACGCGGCCCGTACCACCCGGTCCAGACCTGCTTCGGCAAGGCCCAGTTCTTCCAGAAAGGCGTGTTTGTCTTCTTCGTCCAGCTGTACGATTTCCGCCTCGATGGCAGCGCAAACCGGCACGACTTCGGCATTTTCGGCCTTTGCATATTCTTTCACCTGCTCAAGCAAAGGATTATCTTCAAACCCGCTTTCTTCCACATTGGCAATGTAAAGGGTTGGTTTGGCGGTCAATAAATGCCATCCCTTTAAACGGTTTGTTTCATCTTCGGTGAGCGATAAGCGCCGGATGGGTTCACCACGATCCAGCTGGGCCGCGAGTTTTTCCAGCAATGACTTTTCCGAGAGCGCTTCTTTATCCCCCGATTTGGTGCTTCGAATCGCTTTCTGCAGGGCTTTTTCCACGGTTGCCAGATCCGCAAGCATCAATTCGGTATTGATGACTTCAATATCGCGTATTGGGTCTACAGAACCTGCCACGTGTGTCACATCGCCGTCATTAAAACAGCGTACCACGTGGGCAATGGCGTCGGTTTCCCGGATATGGCCTAAAAATTGGTTGCCAAGCCCTTCTCCCTTGGAGGCACCTGCTACCAAACCGGCAATATCGACAAATTCAATGGTGGTGGGCAGGGTTCTTTGGGGCTGGATAATTTCCGCCAGCTGTTGCAGGCGGGGATCAGGTACCGGCACGACGCCAACATTGGGATCAATGGTACAGAAAGGGTAATTTTCCGCAGCAATTTCGGCGCGGGTCAATGCATTGAAAAGGGTGGACTTGCCCACATTGGGCAATCCCACAATGCCACAGTGTAGTGCCATAATGGTTCCATATAGGTAAGGGTTAAAAAAACGGGCAATTGTTAAATTAGTGATCAAAAGCGATAGTTATTCACTATCGTCAAAGCGGAGGATATCGTCTTCTTCCAAATAGCTTCCAGATTGGACTTCAATCAGTTCCAGAGGGATTTTTCCTGGATTTTCCAGCCGGTGTTTGACGCCGATGGGAATATAGGTGGATTGATTCTCGGTAAGCAGAAAAGTTTCCTCACCCCGGGTTACCCGGGCGGTTCCTTGCACCACAATCCAGTGCTCTGCCCGGTGATGATGTAACTGAGAAACCACTACCGCGCTGGGTTTCACCGTTAAACGATTGACCTTATAACGATCGCCTTTGCCGATGGTTTCAATGGTGCCCCAGGGCCGGTGAATTTTGGGGTGATGGAGATACTCGTAACGGCCTGCTTGTTTTAAATATTCCGCAACACTGCGAACTTTCTGAGCACAGTCCTTGTGAGTGACCAGTATGGCATCGGTAGTCTCGGCGACGATCAAATCCTTGACGCCGATGGCCGCCACCAGGCGATCATTGGCATAGACCAAAGTATCCTCAACATCCTCGATAAAAACATCGCCGCGCAGAATATTGCCATGTTCATCCGTCTCGCTGACATCCCACATCGCTGGCCAAGCGCCCAAATCGGACCAACCGGCATCCAAGGGCAGGACAAGCGCGCTTCCTGGGTTATGGCTGGTAATCTTTTCCATGACTGCGTAGTCAATGGAATCGGAAGGGCACTGGGCGAATTGGGTTGGATCAAGGCGGAAAAAATCCGCGTCTTGTTGCCCTCTCTCCAGCGCTTGTTGGCACGCGGCCAAAATGTCCGGGCGGAAGCGTTCAATCGCCTCCAGCCAGACGCTGGCGCGCATCACAAAGATTCCGCTATTCCATAAATATTGGCCCGATGCCAGATATTCCCGAGCGGTTTCCAGATTTGGCTTCTCTTCGAAAGCATCCAGTACGAATGCGGACTTGTCGAAAGCATCTCCCTTGCGAATATAGCCAAAACCGGTTTCTGGATGGGTAGGAACGATGCCAAAGGTAATCAGATACCCTTCCTGGGCCAATTTCACCGCATGGGCCAGGGTTTCACAAAAAATTTCCTGGTGACGAATGACATGATCGGAAGGCATGACCACCAGAGCCGGATCGTTGTCTTCCTGACGGGCCAACAGGGCCGCCACTGTCAAAGCAGGCGCGGTGTTCCGCCCCACCGGTTCCAAAATAATGGCGGGATGAGACAGGCCCAATTCCCGCAATTGTTCCGCTACCAGAAAACGATGGGCTTCATTGCATACCACCAGGGTGGTGCAACGCGCTATCTCATGATGACTTTGCTCCAAACAACGAACCCTGTCCACGGTTTGTTGCAGCAAGGTTTTATTGCCTGTGAGTGCTAGAAATTGTTTCGGATAAGCGACCCGTGACAGAGGCCAAAGGCGGGTGCCAGATCCTCCCGAGAGGATGACCGCTTGAATTGCAATCTTCATATCGTCTTTTGATAATTTTTAAAAATATTATGCGCTAAAATCCAAAAGGATTTTTAGCACTTGACTACAACTTGATTGCGGCCACTACGTTTGGCTTTGTAAAGCGCAGCATCGGCTTCCCGGAGCATGGCTTCCAATTGGGGGTGACCCTCCGAAGGTCGCCAACAACTCACCCCAATACTGACGGAAACGTTAATGTGATGATTTTGGTAAATAATTGGTAAAGATTGAATGGATTGACGGATCCTTTCTGCCAAACTTTTCCCTGACTCGCAATCGGTTTCCGGCATGAGAAGAACGAATTCCTCTCCGCCAAAACGCGCCAAAATATCGCTTTGGCGAACTGCATTTTGCAACATTGTGGCAATCTTTTGCAAGACCAGATCCCCGCCAGCGTGACCATAGCGATCATTGATAGATTTAAAGCGATCCAAATCGAGTAAGGCGAGGCTTACGGCTTCGCCATTTCTATCCGCGCGGGCCAAGATTTTTTCTGTGGCAGGAAAAAAATAACGGCGGTTGTAGAGGCCGGTCATTTCGTCCCTGAGGGATAAATGTTCATATTTAGCTTTCAATAACTGCGCTTCTCCCAAAGCAGATTCAAGCTCTGTAGTACGGAGGCGGATTTTCCTTTCCATTCGCCGCAGCAGTCTATTGTTGCTGATCAGTTGACCCAAAATACCGCAATAGACGATTAACAACCGTTGGTGCCATTCATTAAAAAAGTTGGGTTGAGGGTGGGAAATATTCAAAACTCCCAGCAGTTCTCCTGCCGCTTCAATTGGGGCACACATCAGGGAACCGGGAATATTATTGGATGATTGACCTTGTTTTACTTGAAATCTTGGATCTTCATGACAATTGCGGCAATGTTGGATTGTCCGGCTCTGGGCTGTGGTACCAATGACGCCTTCGCCAATTTGAAACCGTTGCGGGGCATGCTTTTTTACCGGGTTGTCATCGAGCATATCCTCCCAGTCCAAACCGGAGGCATTGACTAATTCATTACCTTGCAAAAGGAATACCGAACAGCGCTCCATATCCTGGTTCTGGATTAATACTTTAAGCGCAGAGCGGATCAGGCTATTTTCATCTTGGGCCAAGCTGCCAAGGGCAACAAGAGAACGGAGGGCGGACAGGGAGTTGAGTAACTCGAGAAATTGCGGTCCAAGATCCTCGGCCGATTCTCGTTTAACGGTGTATTCTGTATTCATCTGTGTTAGTGGAATTGGCGCGCAAGGGTCTGTAATTCCTGCTTTTTCATGCCAACTCTGGCCATGATTTTTTCAATGGCTTGAGAAGGTATATTTAGAAGCCGGCTCAATTCTCCCACTCCGGGTTCTATATCTTCACTGTCGAGAATCATGGATGAAAGCTGCCTGGCACCAGCCAATAATTGCGATAACCTTGGCGCCTGATGTAGTTGTTCCAGCCCTTGACTTTGGTCACCAATCGCATGGGCATAGATTTCAGGCAGTTGCCAGCGCAGTATGATCCATTTACCAATTTGATATTGATCGGTTTCAAATTTTTCTTGCAGCAATTGGTGAATACAGACTGAATCTTGACGGGCCTCTTGGAAAATTTGCTGCATTAATTCTGGCTGACCACTGACAAGAGCAAGGATGCCCAATTGCATCAATAATCCAGCGGTGTAAGCCAAGGCAGGTTCTGGTTTTTCTGGATCTGTGAGAGCAAAGGTAAGTTGTTGGGCAAATTGGGCATTCAGCAAAGTATTCAACCAAAAACGTTCGGAATGAAATCCAGGGCATTGGGCAGGCTTCAAGTTTTCGGCAAGCATTATGGCGAGTGAAAGGCTTTTCACCATATTCAAACCCAAATGAACAATGGCTTCCTTGAGGGTGTGAATTTTTCCTGCCCGGCCAAAATAGGCAGAATTGGCCAGTCCAACCAGCCTTGCAGTGAGAGCAGGACACTCCGCCAATAATTCTCCCAGCAACTCGATATCGATATCCGGATCATTGACCGCTGCCAAAATCCGTTGCCGGTTTTGTGGCAATGGAGGCAGAGATTTGAGTTTTTGAATTTCAAAGCGCAGGGTCTGGGCGTGCATCACAACCAATGATTGAGCTGTCATTGGTTTAAAGTATAGAAGACATTGCCTCCAAACGCTGGAGCTCTTCAATAGTAAACCCTGCTTGCAGTCTCAGGTTTTGGTTAATGGGCCTGCGTATTTTTCCGCCAAGATACTTTTCGATCATTTGAAAGTAAACGCTTTGCGGATTTTGTTCTTCTGCATGGCATAGGGTTTGAAACCAGCGGCTACCCTTGGCAACATGCCCTATCTCGTCGGAGAGAATTTTCGTTAAAATCCCGGCGCTTTTTGTATCGCCGACTTGTTCAAGCCTGTCAATCATCGCTGGCGTGACATCCAGTCCCCTCGCTTCCATGAAACGAGGCACCAAGGCCATCCTGGCGAGGATATTTTCCGCAGTATCTTCCGCAATTTGCCAGAGCCCGTTGTGAACGGGCAAATCCCCATAATCGGCGCCAAGTTCATTCAATCGGTTCCTCAGCAGGCAAAAATGGGTCATTTCTTCTATGGCCACTTCCAGCCAATCACGATAATAAGTGACTGGTAAGTTACGATAGCGGTAAACGCCATCCCAATGGAGCATAATGGCGTTGAATTCGATATGGGCGACTGCATGCAACAATGCCACCCTGCCCTCTACGGTAGATAACTTGCGTTGCTTTAAATCTTTAGGTTCTACCCAGCGCAGTTGTTTTGGAAATTGCACCCGGTCTATGGGCAACGGCGGGAAGGCTTCCGAAAAATCCAGGGATTGACTTTCGAGAAGCTGTTTGGCTCGACAGGTAATGTCTAACTTGCTTTCCAAATTTGGAGAAGTCAAACAGGCCTCGGCAAGTTGAAAAATATTGTTCATAATCTGCACTGGGATTGTTGAAATAGCAGGAAGACAGTGACCACTTTGTTATATTCCCATCCTGACTGCCTGAAACACGACACGGGCCCCGGCCATCCTGAACGCAGTGCCAGGCTGGAAGCGATTTTAAAAGCCCTGGAGAAACCGCAATTTAAGGCACTGACCCGTTTGCAGGCGCCAGAAGCCACCATGGATCAATTATCTCTCATCCACCCCGAACTTTATATCGACGCAATTTTTAAGGCCATACCCAAATCCGGCTATCACTATTTGGATCCGGATACGGTTGTCTCGCCGGGCTCCGGTGTTGCCGCCTTACGGGCTGCAGGCGCGGTTTGCGCTGCAGTGGATCAAGTGATGGCAGGCAAAGCCAATAACGCCTTTTGCGCCATCAGGCCGCCGGGGCATCACGCGAAACCGAGTCGGGCCATGGGCTTTTGTCTTTTTAATAATGTCGCAATCGCTGCAAGTCATGCCATAACTCGATGGCGCATTGATCGAGTTGCTATTGTCGATTTCGATGTTCATCATGGCAATGGGACCCAGGCGGCATTCGAAAAAAAACCCAAGGTGCTTTATGCTTCCACCCACCAATTCCCGTTTTATCCGGGCACCGGCAGCGCGGAAGAAACCGGCGTGGGCAATTTGGTCAACGTCCCCTTGCCGGCAGGCACCGATGGTTCCAGGTTCCGGCAGGCGGTTTCAGATCGGATTCTTCCCGCCATCCGTCACTTCAAGCCCCAATTATTGCTGGTTTCCGCAGGTTTTGATGGCCACAAACAGGATCCGTTAGCCTCGTGGTTGCTCGAAGAAGAAGATTATGTTTGGATTACCCGGCAATTACTGGATTTTGACCTTCCCTTGGTTTCCAGCCTGGAAGGGGGATATCACCTGGAAGCGCTGGCGGCCAGTGTCGCCAGCCATGTTCAAGCGTTGCTTCAAGCCCGGCCGATGCCAAAATAATCAAAGCCCTGATTCTTGACGAATGCCGGATCGTAGAGGTTTCTGCCATCGAAAATGACCGGCGTCTTCAAGGCCGCTTTCATTACCTGAAAATCCGGGCTTCGAAATACATTCCATTCGGTCACTAAGGCCAAACCATCAGCCCCTTCCAGGGCCGCCATCGGCGAATCTGTCAGCTGTAAATCCTCCCGCTCCCCATAAATCCGCCGGGCTTCATCCATGGCGACCGGATCGTGGGCCTGAACCTTGGCGCCGGCTTCCCAAAGCGCTTCCATCAAAACCCGGCTGGGTGCTTCGCGCATATCGTCGGTGTTGGGCTTGAAAGCCAGCCCCCAAATGGCAAGGGTTTTGCCATTTAGATCCCCTTTGAAATGGCTTTTTATCTTCTCAAACAAACGGCGTTTTTGCCGTTCATTCACCGCTTCCACCGCTTGTAATAACTCCGCCTGGTAATCCACTTCCCGGGCGCTGCGTTCCAGGGCTTTGACATCCTTGGGAAAACACGAACCGCCATAGCCGCAACCGGGATAAATAAAGTGATAGCCGATGCGGGGATCAGAGCCGATCCCGACCCGTACTTGTTCAATATCGGCATCCAGTTTTTCCGCCAGATTGGCCAGCTCGTTCATAAAGCTGATTTTAGTGGCCAACATGGCATTAGCGGCGTATTTGGTCAGTTCGGCGGAACGGATATCCATGGCAATCAAACGGTCGTGATTTCGGTTGAAAGGAGCGTAAAGCGCCTTTAACAGTTCCGCAGTGCGGGGATTATCAGTACCGACGATGATGCGGTCCGGTTTCATAAAGTCGTCAATTGCCGCCCCTTCCTTGAGAAATTCCGGATTGGAAACCACGTCGAATTCCACTTGTTTGCCCTGTTCGGTCAAAATCCGGCCAAGTTCGGCCCTTACTTTATCCGCAGTGCCCACCGGCACGGTGGACTTGTTCACAACAATTTTGTAATCCTGCATATTTTCGGCAATGGTCCGGGCCACCGCCAGAACATATTGCAGATCGGCGCTGCCATCTTCATCGGGCGGCGTTCCCACCGCGATGAATTGGAACAATCCGTGGGACACGCCTTCCTCGGAATCGGTGGTAAAGCGCAGTCTTCCCGCTTCCCGGTTGCGGGCAATGATCTGATCCAGTCCCGGCTCATGGATAGGCACTTCACCGTTGTTCAAACGCTGAATCTTGTCGGCGTCAATATCCACACATACCACTTCGTTGCCGACCTCGGCAAGACAAGCGCCGGTTACCAGACCGACATAGCCGGATCCATAGATAGTCACTTTCATTCCGGTTCTCCCTTCAAATCAGTTTAAGCATTCAGACCACGCTCAAGATCGGCGGTGATATCATCCAGATCTTCGAGCCCCACGGAAATACGCACGAGATTATCTTTAATCCCCGCTTTCTCCCGCTCTTCAGGGGATAATCGCCCATGGGTGGTGGTCGCTGGATGGGTAATGGTGGTTTTTACGTCCCCCAGATTGGCGGTAATAGATAAAATTTCAGTCTGATCTATCAACTTCCAGGCTGCATTCTGGCCACCCTGTACTTCAAAACTGATGATGCCGCCCGCGCCGGATTGTTGGCTTTGCGCCAATTTGTATTGAGGATGAGAAGGCAGCCCTGGATAGAATACCCGTTCAATTTTTGGGTGATCGTTCAACCACTGGGCCAAGCCCAACGCATTCTCGCAGTGGGCCCTCATGCGCAGCTTCAGGGTTTCCAGGCCAGTCAAAAACACCCAAGCGTTGAACGGGCTCATGGCCGCGCCGCCAGTGCGGAGAAAAGGATAGATTTCCTTATCCAGCAATTCCCTCGGCCCCACAATGGCGCCACCGACACAGCGTCCCTGACCATCCAGGTACTTGGTAGCGGAGTGCACCACAATATCGGCCCCCAGCGCCAGTGGTTTCTGTAGCGCCGGCGTACAAAACACATTATCGACTACCAGCAAACAGCCATGGGTATGCGCTAAATCCGCCAGGGCTTTGATATCGGCAATCTCGGTCAGCGGGTTGGATGGGGTTTCCAAAAACAGGAACCGGGTATCGGGGCGAATGGCCGATTCCCAGGCATTGAGGTCGGTCAAATCGACAAACGTGGTCTCCACGCCGAATTTAGCCATGAAATTCTGAAACAACAACACCGTATTGCCAAAAACGGCCCGAGAACACACCACGTGGTTGCTCGCTTTCAACAATCCCATGCACAAGGTCATAATCGCCGCCATGCCGGAAGCAACACCAATGCAACGTTCGCCGCCTTCCAGGGCGGCCAAGCGTTCTTCAAAGGTCCTTACCGTGGGATTGGTGAAACGCGAGTAGATATTGCCGGGTTCGTCTCCCGAGAAACGGGCCTGGGCCTGGCGGGCGCTGTCGAAGACATAGCTTGAGGTAACGAAAATGGGATCGGAGTGTTCATTTTCCGGGGTGCGATGTTGGCCCGCCCGTACACTTTGGGTTTCGAGTCCGTATTTTTTCCAATCGATGTTCTGAGTCACGGGTGGCTTCCTTATACTGAATTGTGCAAATCGATGATTGTGGTTTGTGAATTGTGGTTTTGTTGCGCCTCGTCCGAGCGGCATCGACTCAAATGCTGCAAATATTGCGGGCTGATGTCGCCGGTGATGTATTGGCCGCTAAAACACGAAGTCTCAAAGTGTTGAATTGCTGGATTTCCTTGCTTTACCGCCGCGATCAAATCTTCCAGGTCTTGATAGATCAACCAGTCGGCGCCCAGCAGGGATTGGATTTCCTCTTCCGTCCGGTCATGGGCGATTAATTCATGGGCGGCCGGCATATCGATGCCATAAACATAAGGATAACGAACCGGCGGCGAGGCGGAGGCGAAATATACCTTTTTGGCGCCAGCTTCGCGTGCCATGTGAATAATTTGTTTGGAGGTAGTGCCCCGGACAATGGAATCATCCACCAATAAAACATTCTTACCCTTGAATTCCAGATCAATGGGATTTAGTTTCCTGCGCACCGATTTTTGCCGCTGTTGTTGCCCTGGCATAATGAAGGTCCGGCCAATATAGCGGTTTTTGATAAAACCTTCCCGGTAAAGCACGCCAAGCTGGTTCGCCAGTTCCAAGGCAGTGGTGCGGCTGGTATCGGGAATTGGGATAACCACGTCGATATCGTGATCCGGACGCAGCCGCAGGATTTTTTGCGCCAGTTTTTCCCCCATGCGCAGGCGGGATTTATACACGGAAATATCATCGATGATGGAATCGGGCCGAGCGAAATAAACGAATTCGAAGATACACGGCGCGTGTACGTCATTGTTGGCGCATAAACGGCTGTGAAAGGTGCCGTCCTTCTCGATGAATACCGCCTCGCCGGGCTGAATATCCCGCATCAATTCAAAACCCAAGACATCTAACGCCACGCTTTCGGAGGCAATCATGTACTCCGGGCCGTTACCCGTGTCACGGCGGCCAATCACCGCCGGCCTGATACCATAAGGATCTCGAAAACCCAGCACACCAAAACCCGTAATCATGGCCACCACCGCATAAGCGCCCCGGCAGCGGCGATGCACGGCGGTGACGGCATCGAACACATCGCTTACGTCCAAACGCAGTTTACCGAGACTTTGCAGTTCGTGGGCGAAGATATTCAAGAGCACTTCCGAGTCGGAATCGGTATTGATATGGCGTTGATCCTGCAAAAACAATTCTTGTTTCAGAATTTCCGAATTAGTCAAATTACCATTGTGCCCCAGGGTGATACCGTAAGGGGAATTGACGTAGAAAGGTTGAGCTTCCGCCGAGCTGGTACAGCCCGCGGTAGGATAACGGACATGCCCGATTCCCATGGTACCGGGCAAGTTGAGCATGTGTTCGGTATGAAAAACATCCCGCACCAGCCCCCGATCCTTACGCAGATAGAAACGGCCGCCCTCGTAGGTAACGATGCCAGCGGCATCTTGTCCCCGGTGCTGGAGGACTGTGAGCGCTTCGTATAAGTCTTGATTGACTGGGGAATGGGAAACGATGCCTGCTATGCCACACATATTTCAGACCCGAAGTAGTAGATGAATAATCACGGTTGATGCACCAATTTTAGGTAATCATCGGAGTTGAGGCGGGCTAAAACCACCGCCCAATCCTCCAGCCAAGGCAAAAACATGGACTCATGCCACCAAGGCTCTGAAACCAATTGAGATGAGCGGGCAAATAGTACCATCAGGACTATCAGTAACACTCCTCTCGCAAAACCAAACAACAAGCCGCCCAAACGATTAAATGCTCGAAACAGGCCGTGATTAATTAAGGTGCCGAGCAAATACCCAGCAATTTTACCAACCGCCAGTGTCGTCAGGAACAAGAGGATAAAAGCCAATCCAAGACGGAGAGATGGATCCTCGATCCAAGACTGTAACTGAATGGCCAAGGCAGAATCATAACGCAATCCAATCCACACCGCCGAAGCCCAGGTAAGCAGCGAAAAAGTCTCGCGGACAAAGCCCCGCAGCAGACCGATCAAGGCTGAAATGGCGATAAAGCCCAGGATGGCATGGTCAATCCAGATCAATGGTTAATGCTCAATGATTAGAGAAAGGAGATTGTATCAAAGCTATAACCCGAATATTGCACCAGAAACCGGCATGCCTTATTTTTGCTGGCGGGCCGCGTCCAAAGCTTTAAGATGGGCGAGCTTTTCCTTGATTTTTATTTCCAGCCCCCGGTCCACGGGATGATAATACTGCCGGCCATCCATTTCCTCCGGGAAATAATTTTCGCCGGCGGCATAGGCTTCAGGTTCGTCATGGGCATAGCGGTAACGCTTGCCATAGCCCAGTTCTTTCATCAAACGGGTTGGGGCATTGCGCAAATGCACGGGGACTTCCAAACTGCCGGTAGAAGCCGCATCTTTTTGTGCCGCTTGATAGGCCCGGTAAACGGCGTTGCTCTTGGGTGCGCAGGCAAGATACACGGCTGCTTGCGCCAAGGACAACTCCCCTTCCGGGCTGCCCAACCGCTCTTGCGCTTCCCAGGCATTCAGGGCCAATTGCAGTCCCCGGGGATCGGCGTTGCCAATATCTTCGCTGGCGATCCGCACTAGACGCCGGGCAATATAGAAAGGATCGCAACCGCCATCCAGCATCCGGCACAGCCAATACAACGAGGCGTCAGGATCACTGCCACGAATCGATTTATGCAGCGCTGAAATTTGGTCATAAAACGCATCCCCGCCTTTATCAAAACGCCTGACGCTGCCGCCGGCGAGCACATCTTTGGCGAGAGATTCGGTGATAATGGCCCGGCCCTGGTCATCCAGGGCCAGATCCACGGCAATTTCCAGCAAATTCAATAATCTCCGGGCATCTCCATCGGCGGCTTGCACAAACCATTGCTCAATTTCCGGGGAGATTTCCACTTGCAAACTACCCAAGCCCCTTGGATCACGGAGTGCCCGCTGGAAAACCTGATGGAGATCTTCGCAGGTCAACGTTTTCAGTACATAAACCCGCGCCCGGGACAGCAAGGCATTATTCAAAGCGAAAGAAGGGTTTTCCGTGGTGGCGCCGATGAAAAAAATCGTGCCATCCTCAATGTGGGGCAAAAAAGCGTCTTGTTGGGCTTTGTTGAAGCGATGGACCTCATCCACAAAGAGAATAGTGGCTTTCCCCTGCTGTAGAAAAATCTTGGCTTTTTTGATGGATTCTCGAATTTTTTTGATATTGGATAAAACAGCAGATAACGGTATAAATTTTGCGTTAGCGACTTCTGCAATCATGCGGGCCAACGTCGTTTTTCCTGTACCTGGCGGCCCCCATAACACCATGGAATGGAGACGCCCGGAATGAATCGCTTCATACAAGGGTTTCCCAGGTGCGAGTAAATGCCTTTGACCGGCAAAGTCATCCAATGACGTTGGGCGCATCCGGTCGGCGAGAGGACGGGAGAAGTCGATATCCATCAGCCCTCAAATACATCCACCCCGGTGGGCGGGGTGAAGTTAAAAATCCCTTTGGGCATCAAATGATTTTTCTTTAGATTTTTGAACTGAATCCGGGTCAATTGGCCGAAGTTGTCCGCCATTTCCATCCATTGCAGTTGGCCTTTTTTCATTTCCACCTTCAAGCTTTTGAAAACGTCCTCCTCGCTTTTAGGCGCCAGCTCGACCCAGCTAATATCACCCTCCCTCCCCTGGGACTTGATGACGAAACGCTCACTCAACTTGACTTTACCGCTCAACAATAAGGCAGGCGCCGATCCCAGCGCTTCATCGACAAGCTTGACCGTTACTTGTTCCAGGTCCGGGTCATAAAACCAAACCTTCTTGCCATCGGAAACAATTTCCTGCTTGAACGGCGTTTCGTAGTTCCAGCGGAATTGTCCCGGCCGCTGTAAATAGAATTTGCCCTGGCTGCGCTGACTCACCCGGCCATGCTCGTCAATCACTTCCTGCTCGAACCGGGCGGAAAGGGTTTTGATCGACGCCAAAAATTGTTCCAGCGCTTGTATCGGTTTGACGCTGGCACTATTGGCAACGGTTAACCAAAACAAGCAAGCCAATAAAATAAATAAATTTCTCAACTTTAATCCTCCACCGGTGGTGGCGCCAGTACGGTTCGGGAACCATTCCCTTCCGCCGGGCTGACCACACCCGCCCGTTCCATTTCCTCGACAATCCGAGCCGCCCGATTGTATCCAATTCTGAACTTGCGCTGGACACTGGAAACCGATACCCGGCGGGTCTCGGTGACAAATCTGACGGCTTCATCGTAAAGCTCATCTTCCTCGCCGTCCCCCTCTTCAGTCAAAGAGCCACTGCCATCACTATCCTCCTTATACCGGGTGATATCCTCGATATACTGAGGACGGCCTGTTTGCTTCAACCAGGCAACGACTTGCAGTACTTCGTGGTCATCCACAAATGCACCGTGGGCGCGCTGGGGGAAACCGGTTCCCGGCGGCAGGAACAACATATCCCCACTGCCGAGCAAGGTTTCCGCGCCGCCCTGATCGAGAATGGTGCGCGAATCAATTTTGGAGGAAACCTGAAAGGCAATCCGGGTAGGCACGTTGGCCTTGATCAAGCCGGTCAACACATCCACCGACGGACGCTGGGTCGCCAAAATCAAGTGCAGACCCGCCGCTCTGGCCTTCTGGGCAAGACGGGCAATCAACTCCTCCACTTTCTTGCCAACAATCATCATCATGTCGGCCAGCTCGTCTATGACGACGACAATGACGGGCAAAGGTTCCAGGGTGGGCCAACTTCCTCCCTCTTCCATATCGGCGGCATTGAAAAAGGGATCCTTGATGGGCTCGCCGGCATCGATGGCCGCCTGGATCTTGCGGTTATAACCGGCCAGGTTCCGAACCTTCAGCATCGACATCAGCCGGTAACGGCGCTCCATCTCCGCCACGCACCAGCGCAAGGCGCTGGCGGCTTCCTTCATGTCGGTCACCACCGGGCTCAGCAAATGGGGAATCCCCTCATAGACCGACAATTCCAGCATTTTGGGGTCAATCATAATCAAGCGGACCTGGTCATGAGTCGCCTTGTAGAGCATGCTCAAAATCATGGCGTTAATGGCTACCGATTTACCGGCGCCGGTGGTGCCCGCTACCAGAAGATGGGGCATTTTCGCCAGATCCGCCACCACCGGACGGCCGGAGATATCCTTGCCCAGCACCAGGGTGACAGGGGATTTGGCTTGCTGGTATTCACGACTGGCCAGCACCTCCCGTAGAAACACCGTCTCCCGCTCCCGGTTGGGGATTTCCAGCCCCACATAGGATTTGCCCGGGATGACCTCGACAATGCGCACACTGGGCACCGACAAGGATCGCGCCAGATCCTTGGAGAGGTTGCTGATCCGGCTGACTTTCACGCCAGGCGCCGGTTGAATTTCAAAGCGGGTAATGACAGGTCCCGGATGTACCTCTTTGACTTCCGCCTGAACACCAAAGTCTGAAAGAATCGCCTCCACATGGCGGGACATGGATTCCAAATCTTCCTTGGAATAGCGGTCCACGTGGCCTTCCCCCGCCACCAGCAAATCCAGCGGCGGCAGGGAATCATGGGCCAAAGGTAGCTGGGTTTGAACCGAGGCCTGCGCCTTTTTGGTGATGACCGGTGATTTTTTATTTGCTTCAGGCGTTGAATCTTGCTCTTCCAAATTCAACTTCGGCTCACGTTTTTTGATTTTTTTAGGTTTTGCCGGCACTGAAACCGAAGGGGCGGTTGCTTGCACCTCTCGATTCGAGGCCTTTTTCTCCCACAGGGAAGCGAAAAACGCCCCGAGTTTTAAGGTGCATTTACCCGTCACCTCCATCACCGTCAACCACGAAATCCCGGTAAAAAAAGTCAACCCTGCCAGCAAGATCACCAGCAAGGCAAGCGTAGCGCCGAGCACACCGAATTTGCCCAGCAACCACTCTCCCAGTTCGCTTCCCAAAATACCGCCGGTAGTTTCCGGCAAATCGGGGGTGGACCTGGGGAAATGAATGTATGCCAGCCCCGTGCCTGCAATCACCGTGGCGATGAATCCCATCCATCTGAGCCCCAGCAACCAGCGCGATCTGCTGTTCTCTTTCATGCCGCGCCAGACCAAAAAACCATGCCAGATCACCATCACCGGCAACAGAAAGGCCATAACCCCAAATAGGGTGAAGGTCAAATCAGCCAACCACGCGCCAACAGTCCCCCCGGCATTGGCAAGTGGCCGGCCCGTGCCCGTATGGCGCCAACCGGGATCCTCCAGGTCATAACTCAACAAGGAAAGGAACAGATACACCCCGAGGGCAACAAAAGCCACAAGAATGACTTCACGCAAACCGTGGAAGACCCGTTCCACGGCTTCATCGGCAACAAGTTTTTTAGTTTGGGACAAGGGAATAACGCCACTGGATAGTGAAAACTATAATCATTGTTGATAAAAAAGCTCGGATTGGCAAGGTACTAATGATGACAAATGGTATTATTTGCAGTCATCATAATACTAACGCAGGAGGAAATTCGCCCATGAGCCAAATCAAACATTGCCGTCTGTTGATTCTGGGATCGGGGCCGGCAGGCTATACCGCGGCTATCTATGCCGCCAGGGCCAATTTGAATCCAGTACTGATCACTGGTATTGAACAAGGCGGTCAATTAATGACTACTACCGACGTGGAAAACTGGCCCGGCGAACCCAACGGTGTTCAAGGACCGGAACTCATGGAGCGGATGCGTCAGCACGCGGAAAACTTTAACACGGAAATGATCTTTGACCACATCCACACCACTGATCTGAGTCAAAAACCTTTTGTCCTGGAAGGCGACGCCGGCACTTATACGTGTGATGCGCTGATTGTGGCAACCGGTTCTTCCGCCCGCTATTTAGGATTGCCTTCGGAAGAAAAATACAAAGGCCGGGGCGTTTCCGCCTGCGCCACTTGCGACGGGTTTTTCTACAAAGACCAGCCCGTGGCAGTCGTTGGCGGTGGCAACACCGCCGTCGAAGAAGCCATCTACCTGTCCAACATTTGTTCCCACGTAACTTTAGTCCACCGCCGGGATAAACTGCGGGCCGAAAAAATCCTGGTGGACCGGCTGATGAAACGGGTCGAGGAAGGCAAAATCGGCATCGAATGGAATCACGTCGTAGATGAAATATTGGGGGACGATCAAGGGGTCAATGGACTGAGAATCAAACATGTCCATGATGGCAGCACCAAAGTGCTGCAGGTGAGCGGGGTATTCATCGCCATTGGCCATACGCCCAATACCAAGATCTTCGAAGGTCAATTGGAGCTGGACCACGGCTATATCAAAATCAAAGGCAGCGGCGACAACCAGGGCAATGCCACCGCCACCAGCGTGCCAGGCGTTTTCGCCGCCGGCGATGTGGCTGATCCTGTCTACCGACAGGCTGTCACATCGGCGGGAACAGGTTGCATGGCCGCCTTGGACGCGGAGAAATTTTTGGAGGGAGAGTAGCGGAATTACCCTTGGTACATTCCACTCTCTCGTTGCTACTCTTTGCCCTTTTGCTACTCTGCTCTTTCCCTGTAAAGAGCGGGGTTTTGCTATTGCCCAAAACAGCGCTTGAGCCTAATGAAGTCGCGGTGGTTGTTAACGACCGCGACACTCTTAGCCTGAAGATTGGCCGGTATTACCTGGCCCAAAGAAAAATTCCCAAACAAAATCTTATTCACGTGAATTTCCCGCCCAATCGGGACAAGATTTCCATTCCCCTGTTTCAAAAACAATTCAAGCGTGTTGCTCAACAGACAGAAAAAACCATACAAGCCTATGTTCTGACTTGGGCCCGCCCATACCGGGTTGGGTGCATGTCAATCACATCGGCTTTCGCCACCGGTTTTGATCGGGATTATTGCGCGGCAAAGCAGGATTTATCCCAACCTTGCGGCATTACCCAAAGAAGTCCTTATTTCAATAGTACTAGCTTTGCGCCTTACCGGGATTTCAAGCTTCGTCCATCCGTGGCGCTGGCAGCGTTTAGTTTTGAGGAAGCCAAGCGATTAATTGACCGGGGCGTTGCCGCGGATGAAACCTTCCCCAAAGGCACTGCTTATTTGCTGGAAACCAGCGATAAAAACCGTAGCGTCAGGGCAGTGTTATTCCCTTCCATCAAAAAAAAATTAGGGCACCGAATCTCTATTCAGATTTTAAAGCAGGACACCCTGAAAAATAAAAGCGATGTGCTTTTCTATTTTACTGGCAAAACCTGGGTGGAAGGTCTGGAAACACTGAAGTTTCTCCCGGGAGCCGCCGCCGACCACCTGACATCCGCAGGCGGGCAGATGCGGCCCAGGGACAAACCTGGCAGGCAAATGAGCGCCATCCGATGGCTGGAGGCTGGCGCAACCGGAAGTTTCGGCACCGTGGTGGAACCTTGTAATTATCTAACTAAATTTCCCCATCCCGGGGTTTTGATGGAAAATTATCTCAATGGCGCCACATTACTGGAAGCCTATTGGAAAAGCGTGGCGTGGCCCGGGGAGGGACTTTTTATTGGCGAGCCTTTGAGCCGGCCCTTCGGCCGTAATCAAATCGCATTCGATGGAGGCAAGCTATCCTTCCAATATTATGGCTTGCCCCCTGGCCTGTATCAGCTCCTTGCGGCCGATGCCGCACCCGGACCCTATCAGTTTACGGGGCATTATTTAAGAATTTCAAAGCGGGGGGAAAGCATCACTCTGACTGGTTTGAATTCACCGTTTTACCAACTCAAACCAGCCTCTGATGTTCCAACGCCTCGATAAAGTCTTCACAAAAAAGCCCGCTTCCAGTAGGAGGCGGGCTTTTTGTTTCAGAACAAGGAGAGAGATTATTCCGACCTTCCTTGCCTTCTCATGCCAGCCAAACCAAGGACGGCGCCGCCAAACAAGAACACGGCCGGCGGCAAGGGAACCGCGGCGACATAATCAACCTTGACATTGGCACTCTCCAGCACGACGTCGTCTCCCGCCAATTGGCCATTAATGTAGACATCGTAAGTTCCTGAATTTAAAGCCAGTTGCCAGCCGCCAGTATCCATGGTTGTCGTTGAGCCAACGACATTGCCTGATAGGTCCTTGATAACCACATCCAAACCCGACAGGCCTTCTCCAGGAGTGTAGAAATCATCATCCACCACTGAATCGTCATAAGCCACGCCGGTAAGATAAGGACCCTCACTGTTATAGGCAAAATCCTGGGTAGCTATAACCGAGGGCAAAGTGCCGGAAGAAAAACCGCCCCAGGCGGAATCAAACTGGACGCTGATGCCCACATTTTCAAAATTGTCCTGGAGGAGATTCAGTCGATGACCTCGCCCAGCGATGCCAGTATCCACGAACAAATCCACCACCAATTGCTTGGTTGTTTCGGTGGAAACACCAGTAAATGTGGAATTTCCCCTGACCGCCAGGTTTTCCCCGGAACCCCAAGACCCGGTGAAAGGATAGCCAGCATTATCCATTCTGTCATGGGGTGAAGTCCCGTCAGTGCCAGTATGGCCAAAAAAATCGTTGTCCAGCATATCCTTGGAATGGCCATGGGCCGACTGAAACAAGCTTGAGTGCCATGCCAGCGGTTGCCTAGAGTTTGTTCCTAATGTCCCTGGGGCTAACCCTTCACTCAGATCGCCTGAAAGATAGTCATTCGCCCATCCTTGTGGATTGGCCCGCAGGTCATTGACCAATTCCAGCATGTATTGATCAAATTGAGTAGGTGCTAGAACCGCACTAAATGCTGGGTTGCATACACTCCAACCCAAAGTGGCGATACCTGCCAAAGCGAATAATCCCTTCCTTTTTATTTCCATGTTCATCAAACCTCGCTATTGAATTTCGTATCTGCAAGAAAGCCTATGCATGCTTTCTCCCTTGTCCAATGGATTTTCCATGAAACGTGGCTTTTTTATCATAAGTTTCAAAGTAATAGCAACTTATGTTCCTCTATGTACTTATCGTCTTCCCAACAGCGACCCCATAATCCCACGGATAAGTTGACGGCCGATTTGCCTACCGACACTGCGCGCGGCGCTTTTCAAAAACGCCTCGCCAATGCTTTGTCGGCTGGAACCGCGGGATGTCCTTTTTGGTGCAACGGATGCCTGCCGCAGCGCGGCTTCCTTTTGGGCCCGCACCTGCAGTAATTCATAGGCGGATTCCCGGTCCAATTCCTGTTCGTATTTCCCCCGCAGGGGTGAACGCTCAATGATTTCAAGCCGTTTTTGTTCATCCATGGGGCCTATTTGCGATCTGGGCGGGCAAATCAAGATCCTTTCCACCGGCGTGGGCGCACCTTTTTTGTCCAGCACGGAAACCAATGCTTCACCGGTTCCCAATTCGGTAATCGCCTTTTCGGTGTCAATAGCGGGATTGGGGCGAAAAGTTTGGGCCACGACTTTTACTGCTTTTTTCTCTTTGGGGGTAAAGGCTCGCAAGGCATGTTGAATCCGGCAACCCAATTGGGCGGATACCGTATCAGGCAGATCCAGGGGGCTTTGGCTGATGAAAAACACCCCCACCCCCTTGGAACGTATTAACCGCACCACTTGTTCAATCGTATCCAGCAGTGCTTTTGGCGCCCGTTTGAAAAGCAGGTGGGCTTCATCAAAAAACAAGACTAATTTAGGTTTTTCCTGGTCACCCACTTCCGGCAGGTTTTCGAATAATTCCGACAGCAGCCAGAGTAAAAAGGCGGCATATAAACGAGGAGAACGCTGGATCAGCTCGGTGGCATCCAAAATGCTGATGACGCCCTGGCCGGAAAAATCAACATGCATCAAATCATCCAGCTGCAACGCCGGTTCGCCAAAAAAACCTTCGGCGCCCTGCTCTTCCAGCACCAATAGGCGGCGCTGAATCGCTCCCAGACTGGCGGACGAGAGATGACCATAGTGCCCCAAAGCCTTGCGGTTGTCTCCCATCCAGCGCAAAAGGGACTGCAAGTCTTTAAGATCCAGTAGCAGCAACCCTTCGTCATCGGCAATCTTGAAAGCACTGTAAAGCACGCCCGTCTGGGTGTCGTTCAATTCCAGCAAGGTGCTCAGCAATAATGGCCCCATCTCGGAAACCGTCGCCCGCACCGGGTGGCCTTGACGTGCAAAGATATCCCAGAACACCACGGGAAACGGCCGGGGAGAAAAATCCTCAATCCCGATGCGGCTGATTCGCTCCTGGATTTTGTCATTGACTTTCCCAGGCGCGGCAATGCCGGAGAGATCCCCTTTCACATCCGCCATAAAGACCGGCACCCCCGCTTGGGAAAAACCTTCCGCCAATACCTGTAGCGATACGGTTTTTCCGGTGCCCGTCGCCCCGGCAATCAGACCGTGGCGGTTCGCCATCGCAATATCGAGAATAACCTGGGTTTGGCCATTGCCTCCCAAAAGGATCTGATTATTTTTCATTCTGTTCTTTCCAATCTTAAAGTTTGTGAAACCGTTACCTGTTTGTTTCTGGGAAAGCGCTATATTTCGTTAAAAGCGCCTTCAATCTTTCAACGCCGACATCAATCTAGACAATTGTAGTGCCGAGGAAACAATGCTCTTAGAACTTCGTTTGGTGAAAAAACTGCTGACAGAAAAATTCAAATCATTTGCCCGCCCAATCTGTCTCATTGTCCTCTTACCACTTTTCCCCTTACCAACGTTAGTTTTAGCAGAAACAGAAAGTAGTCTGATTCCGAGCTTAAGGTCCTTACCTGCACTTAGCCAGGAAATGTCAAGCTTGATGCCCCCTCCCGAGGTGATTGTTCTCTTTCAGCCCCCCCTCTATACCAACCAGTTCCTTGAAGAAGGCCGTCCTTCAAACATGGATCAAGAATCCCAAAAATTTAAAGTCTCGGTTTATAACGAGACAAAAGAAAACGTCTTGTTTGAAATGGCGCCACAGGATATCAAAATTGTCCGAAATTATAGCCAACTTCCGCTCGCTACCCTACAGGTTAATGATCGTGAAACCCTGAATCAGTTACTGGCTAATCCTTCAGTTAAAGCCGTCTATAAAAACCCTAAATTCCGGCCATTCCTTTCAGAAAGTTTAAGCTTTATTGAGCAACCAGAAGTTTTCGCCCATGGTTTGGGCGGTGCTGGAACCACTGTTGCGGTATTGGATACCGGGGTCGATTATACCCGCTCTGCTTTTGGCGAATGCCCCTCACCTGGCGCGGAGGGATGCAGGGTCGTTCATGCCCAGGATTTTGGCCACGATGACAATACCCTTGATGCCCATCCACGCAAACATGGTACTAATGTCGCCGGCATTGTCCTGGGCGTCGCCCCAGAGACCCGGATAGCCGCCCTGGACGTATTTAGGTCTGACGTGGCCTATGGCTCGGATATTCTTGCCGCCATCAATTGGGCCATTGAGAATCAAGCCAGGTATAACATCGTCGCTTTGAATCTCAGTCTTGGCGGTGGACGTTATACCTCCGTTTGCGAAAACAGTTTTTTTGCCACCGCCTTTGCCCACGCCCGGGCCGCTGGGATCATTCCAGTGATTGCCTCTGGCAACAATGGTTACAACGATAGCATCGCCTCCCCTGCCTGCGCCCCTGGGGCGGTCAGAGTAGGCGCTGTCTATGATCAGGATTGGGGAAATGTAAATTGGGGCCAATGCAGCGATGACTTGGTCACTGCCGATACTCTTACATGTTTCAGTAATACCGCTTCTTTTTTAACCCTTCTTGCCCCTGGCGTGGGCATTACAGCCGCCGGCATCACCATGAGCGGCACCTCTCAGGCGACGCCCCATGTCGCGGGCGCCATTGCAATACTAAGGGCACCTAATGCTTTCCCGAACGATACGCCAGCTCAAACCATTCAGCGATTGGTGGAAACAGGCACCGCTGTCACTGATCCTGATAACGGCCTAAGCTTTCCGAGAATGAATTTGGCAGCCGCGGCTTTCTTTTCTCCTTTCTCGGATACTGACGGGGATGGCGTACTTGATAATCAAGACAACTGTATCGAAATAGCCAATCCCAACCAACTGGACACTAATGGCGATGGCTTTGGAAATGCATGTGATGCCGATCTTGATAATAACGGTTTTGTGAGCTTTGCCGATCTTGCCTTATTCAAGGCCGCCTTCGGTACCTCCAATGCCGATGCCGATTTAGACGGCAGTGGATTTGTCAGCTTTGCTGATCTGGACCGATTCAAGGCATTGTTTGGCAAACCGCCCGGGCCATCTGCCAATCTCCCTTAAATTACCTATCCATGGCAGGGAGGCTGGCGCGGAGTCTACAAGGACATATTCACGACGTTTTCGAAGCAGGCCTTGCCCAGTTCCCGTAGATGACCGAGCCATCCCTGCTGGCACATCCCGACCCATTCCCACTGAAATTCTTCCCTCTCAGCCTTTCCTCACTCTGTTACAATGAGCCGACATTGAATCAGGAGCCATATCCTGGTAGTTTTACTTTCTATCTCAATTAAGTTCGCCGAATTCTCACTAGACTCTCCAGAGTACCGTTATGACCGGTTGGCTAGCGCAAAAAATCGATCAAACCCAGACTCTTTTCGTTAGCCTGCTTCGCATCTGGACCATTCCCATCGTCCTGCTTTTAAGCCTGGCATCCGGCTTTACCACCTATTATGGAATGTCCCATTTCATTACCCCCTGGATCGCACTAATCATCACCGTCGCTATTCAATCCATTATTGTGATCTGCTCTCTGGAACTGGCCTCGATCCGCTGGAAGGCCAATCGCGGCCGGTTTTTGAGCGTGGCGGCTTCATTGGCTATCAGCCTGGCGGCTTCCATTTCTTTTTCCTATTTCAAATTCTACGAAGTCGCCAATCAAGAAGCGATTTATCTCGGCAGATTGGAGAATGTCCGGCACAAAATTCAGGCCTATCTGGAAGACGTACAAAGCGCCAAAGCAGCACTGATCCAGAGCCAGCAAGCCCGATTGTCTAAAGCTGAAGAAGATGCCCAAGCCGCCTATTTCGGCACCCATCCGGAAATCTCTCCCCGTTACCGGGGGAAAGTGGGCAAAGGGCCATTTTGGCGCCATTACAACGAAATCATCCAACAGCAAAAGGCCAAGCTCGAAGTGTTGCGGCAGAAATTGACGCCGTTGGATCAAAAAATCAACGTGCTGCAAACCGCCTTGAACCGCCTCGATGGCGCGAGCGTGGAACAAAAATCCTATCAAGCCATGCTGGAGGCGCTGCAACAGGTCCATTTACATATCAACCGCGTCATCACCGAGTTTGGCGGCGAGCCTTTGCCCGAACCCGCCATCAGCACCCATGCCCAGCTGACGGAAAAAATCCGCCCTTCCTTTGCCATGTGGCATAACTTTTCGCTTTTCGCGTTTTTGTGCGCGGCGATGGTGGATCTATTCACCGTGCTTTTATCCTATCGGCTCGAATTAAGCGCACCCGCGCCCTTGAGCAAGGACGAACAGGAGTTGTCGTTGAAGCTCCTAAGCCATTTCCATGATTACCGGATCAACGAAAACGATGAGCTGGAGTTGGTGATCGAGAAATCCGAACTGGAACGGGCCCGCCGTTATTCGGATTGGCCGCGGCTGTTTGCCGTGGGACTGCTGCTGAAACGCGGCCTATTGCGCAAAGTGGACAAACGCACAGTGGAATTTTCCCCAGGTCTCTATTCGTTGATGGCCGAACAAATGAGCGATCAACTCAAATCCTTACAAAAACAGCGACAACCGAAGACAAAACCAGAAAGCGCCGAAACCACCGAGCAAAGCCATGGATGACTGGTTCCTGCTGAAACTGGAAAGTCCCGGCCATCACGAAGATTGGGAACCCGGATTTGAAGCCGGACGCTGTTTGGTATACACCCGATTAGGGCCATATCGACAATTGCGTCTTCGCCCACCGGGGTTCCAGCCACGCTTTTATCACAAACTTTATCCATTACCCATCGAGACCTGGCTGCTGAATACTCAATCCTGCCTCAACGGGGGGCTTTGCTGCCTGGAAATCAACTTGAAAATCCGCTTTCAAGCCACCTTGCGTTACGTGGAAAATAATCCGGAATCCCTACCCCAGGTGAACGACTATATCCGCTCGCAACTGGAGACCCTGGTTTTAGATGCGGTGGAAGGGGAAATGACCGCCTTGGCGGATGGGCATTGGCTTGACACGGGCCTTGCCGAGGCTGAAATTCAAGTGGCCAGCGCCGTAAACGAAACCTTGGCGCTCCATCACGTGCAATGCCGTACCCACTGCCAAATTACCCCTCATTTTCACTCTCTTCATGACACCGAAAAAAAAGAAGGGTTTATCTATAAAGACGCTTATTTAAAAATTCTGCGACGGCAACTGGAATTTGAACGGCACCGGCAATGGGAACTCAAGCGCCAACAAGAAGAAACCCTCAAGCAAGAATTGGAACAACTGCGCCTGTCCCTGGAAGCCACCTACCAAAAGCAGTCAGAGGAAGCCCAGCATAGAAAAAAACAGCTCGAAGCCCAATACGAATTCAACGCCCAACAGCAAAAGATGGAGGCGAAGCTGCACCAACAAAAGCTTATCCATCAAACCCGGCTGGAGGAAATGGAACTGGAACGGAAAATCATCCGCTCACGCAAACGCCGGGAAGTGGAAGCCAAATTGAAAGCAGAAAAAGCCGCCCATTTAAAAAACCTGCAGGAAACCGAGCGGAAAATCCAGAAAGAGCTGACCGAATCACAGCTCGAAGCGCAACGGGAAAGGGAGCAAATGCGCGATAAGGAAATCGACGGCTATGAAAAATTACTCAACGATATCCGGTTTGAGGCGGCCAGCAAACTGCGGGACAAGGATGAAATTATCTCGGCATTGGAAGCGCAGCTGGAAGAAATCCGCGCCTTGCAGAAAACCGGCACCGAACTCGCCACCACGGAAAGTCCGGTCAATTATAGCTGGCTCGACCGCCTCGCCCATCTGACCGGCAGATTGCTGTTTTTTTACCGGAACCGGGGCTAATCAGGTTTGTTGTCAATACAAAATAATATTAATATCAAACAGTTGCATCGTATATGGATTTTTAGTATAAAAAAACCTGGCATTGATGCCCGAGGGAGATATTGAGGGAATTTTATGATACGGAAACATCAAATTGTTCTAGTATTCTTTTCTATTCGTCAAAATAGCTTTTTTATCGCTAAAGTGCTTTCATTGCCTGCCTTTCCCTAGGAAACGGCGGGCATTTTTATACCTTAAAAAAATGGAGGGAGGAACCTATGTTAAAACATACCAAATATATCACTGCCTTGGGTCTGATGACCTGGGCTTTTAATTCGAATGCAGTGGTTTTATCTTTAGATCCTGCCAGGCAAATTGCGCAAGCAGGGGACGAGATCACCCTGGACGTGCTTTATGATACCGAGGGCAAAAGCACGGTAGGCGGCGGCTTTTCCATAAAATTCGACGACACCGCTTTTGATCTTCAAAAAGTGGCATTTGATGACAACTTGCCTGACGACCCTGGTTTTCGTGTCAGTCCGGATTTATCCCAAAAAAGCGATACTTTCAATTTGGGTTTTGGAAATTTTAGTGGCATTCAAGGCTCCGGCAAGGCTATCACCCTTTTTTTTCAGGCGCTTAAGCCAGGAGAATTCAATTTTATTCTCGGCAAACCTTTGCCTCCTGAGGATCCATTTAAAGAACCAGTCAGTTTTAACAACGCAACAGTGACAGTGCAAGCCGTGCCCATCCCTGCCGCCATTGGCCTGTTCGCAAGCGGTCTGGTGGGTATTGGGCTCAAATTGAGACGAAAACTCACTTAGCGAAACTTGCTAACGTATAACCCGAAAGAAAAAGAATGATTTTAGATGTTAGGCAATTCCAGTCGGTGCTGAGTTGGCGAAATCGACCGTCACTGGGGGGAACGCGGGCAATGTTCCTTTTAAGCTGAGACAGATGCCTGGGCTATTTGCATAACGAATAAACTCATTCTTGGTGAGGTTATGCTGGGACATACACAACTGTTTTAAGGAGGAAACCATCAATGCATCATAAACGCGGCGCCTTATGCTTTACTTTATTTTTCCGCTCTTGGGCGAGGATAGTTTTGGCATTGTCCCTGATCTATTCGTCTTCTGGAATTGCCCAGGATACCGACGGAGATGGCATTGACAATCAATTCGACAATTGCATTGAAATCGCTAACCCCGATCAGCGCGACAGCAATGGTGACGGATTTGGCAATGCCTGTGACGCCGATCTGGATAACAACGGCTTTGTCAGTTTCAACGATCTGGCCCTATTCAAAAGCGCCTTCAATACCTCCAACGCCGACGCCGACCTGGACGGCAGCGGCTTTGTCAGTTTCAATGACCTGGTTATTTTCAAAACCTTGTTCAACAAGCCGCCGGGGCCCGCTGGCAGCGGTGCCAGCCTTTCCAAGGCCGATGCCGCCCGTTTTCTCACCCAGGCGACATTCGGACCAACCGATGAAGCCATTGATCATCTGGTCCGCCTGGGCAGTTATGAAGCCTGGATCGAGGAACAATTCAACACCCCCGCCAGCTTATTGCTTCCAGGAGCCAAATATATCTATCGGAAGTATTACGAATATTGCCTGACCCATCCTCCCGAATGGGGTTGTCCCGTCAGCCTGCGGGAAGCGCTAACACGGGGGCAAGATGATGTTATTGATACCGAATACAGCCAATTCCGCCATGTCTGGTGGAAAAATGTCATCAACGGAGAGGATCAGCTTCGTCAAAGGGTTGCTTTTGCCTTGAGCGAAATCCTCGTGGTTTCCGACTTGCCTGACGCTTTGAGTTCTTCGCAGTTCGCCGTTGCCGATTATTACGATACGCTGATCCGGCACGCCTTCGGCAACTACCGGGAACTGCTGGAAGCGGTCACCTTGCATCCGGTGATGGGTATCTATCTCAGCCATGCGCAAAACGAAAAGGCCGATCCGCAGCGCAACGTGCGGCCGGATGAAAATTATGCCCGGGAGTTGATGCAACTGTTCACCATTGGGCTGCACGAACTCCATCAAAACGGCACCCCCAAAACCGATCTCTCGGGAAAACCCATTCCAACTTACGGCCAGGCGGAGATTCAGGAATTCTCCAAGGTGTTCACCGGCTGGAACTTCGCCGGCATTCCCTGGGGGGAATGGCACCAACTTGCCGACAAAACCAAACCGATGGTACCCAATGAAAATTATCACGATACCAGCGAAAAACATCTGTTGAACGGAACCGTTCTGCCTGCGGGGCAAACCGCCCGCCAGGATCTGGAAGCAGCGCTGGACAATGTCTTCAATCACCCCAATGTCGGTCCCTTTATCGCCAGGCGCTTGATTCAGCGACTGGTGACCAGCAATCCCAGCCCCGGTTACATCGCCCGGGTAGCAGCCGCCTTCAATGACAACGGCGAAGGCGTGCGCGGTGATATGAAAGCGGTCATCAAAGCCATCCTGCTGGATTCCGAGGCCAGAAATGGCCACAGAAACAAGGCAAACTTTGGTAAGCTCCGGGAGCCGCTTTTAACTATTACCCATCTGTGGCGCGCCTTTCGCGCTGTGCCCATCAAAGGCGGCGAATGGGACGTACCTCCGACCATTGCCGTTTACAATTCACCTGGTTCTTATTACGGCTTGTTCTCTTTCGAAAAGGATATCGGCCAAAATTTGTTGCGTTCCCCTTCGGTTTTCAATTTCTTCCAGCCGGATTATGCGCCGCCGGGCAAAATCCGCAAAGCCGGGCTCACCGCGCCAGAATTCCAGATCGCCACGGCCAGCAATGTCATGGGCCTGACCAATACCCTCAACTATCATATTCAATGGTCTGAACCGAGCAACCGGCCGGATGATTGGACTTACCTGAGACTCAACAAGGAAACCGATCTGGCTGCCCACCCCGGACAACTCCTGGATCATCTGAATATTCTGCTCATGAACGGCGATATGAGCAACGAGATGAGAGATATCATCCTCAATCACCTCAACAGCCCGGATTTTCCCGATGGCAGGGAAGGACTGAAGGCCCGGGCACGGGATGCTATCTCGCTGATTGTCAATTCGCCTGAATACCTGATTCAAAAATAAATCAAGGGAGGAAATCATGGGAAATGGAATAAACCGCAGACGTTTTCTACAACGCATGGCATGGCTGGGAGGCGGATCCGCCTTGTTGGCGACCCAAAATCAATTCCGGCTGCTCAATGCCGCCTTGGCGGCGCCCGGCAAATACGCCAATCTGACCGACCATAGAAGTTTGGTCTGCGTTTTTTTAATGGGCGGCAACGATTCCCACAATATGTTCGTGCCCTATGCCAACGCCGAATACCAAAAATACAAGAAGGTGCGGCAGGGCATGGCGATTGCCCGTAGTCAGCTCCATCCCGTCCGGGGCAGTCAGTACGCTTTCCATTCCAATTTGAAGGGATTGCGCGATCTTTATAACGAAGGCCGTCTGGCGATTGTGAACAATATTGGGCCGCTATTCGGGGAAATTACGCCCACGGCTTATTTCGATTTTCTCGAGGGCAATAACGCTGGTTTGAATGTTCCCCGCAATCTCTTTTCCCACAGCGATCAGCAAGAAACCTGGCAGACAGGTAAATCGACAGGTGCGGGGAAAATACATCCGGGCTGGGGCGGCAAAATGGCGGACCGCCTGATGGCCGCCAATACCAATCCAGCCGTTCCAATCAGCTATACCCTTTCTGGCAATAACCCTTGGCAGGCTGGCGTCGTCTCCCACCCTTTTGGAATCCAGCCCGGTCAAGGCGTTGGCTCTTTCGAGGACTTCGATCAGCGGGAATGGCCACCCTGGCAAAAGTCCAGGGCCGCGGCTTGGGATGCGATTTTAAAACTTCAAAGCAGCCATCTATTGCAACAACAAGCGGCCGCTTCTTTTCTCAATACCCGGAAACGCGCCAACTTGCTTAGAAATGCCCTGGAACAAAGCCCGCCGTTGCAAACTCCTTACAACCCGGAAAACAACCTTGCCCAACAGTTACGCACCATCGCCAAACTCATCGCCGCCCGTGAATCACTGGGGTTGAAACGGCAAATCTTTTTTGCCAGTTTGGGAAGTTTTGATACCCATAGCATGCAGTTGACCGAGCACCAGAACCTTTTCACCTCGCTAAACGATGCTCTGGTAAGCTTTCAACGCACGCTAGAGGAATTGAACGTGGAAGACAGCGTGACGACTTTCACCGCTTCGGAATTCGGTCGCACCTTGACCATTAACGGTGATGGCACCGATCATGCTTGGGCTTGTGATTTACTGGTCATGGGTGGTGCCGTGGACGGGGGCAAGGTCCATGGCGAACCGATTGAATATTCCGACCAGTCCCTGGGCGAACACTGGGGCGAAAAGCTCTTTGGCCCCAGGGACGTTGGTTCGGGCAGGTTCATCCCAAAATATTCCACCGACCAGTACGGAGCTACCCTGGCAAAATGGATGGGAATTACCGACGGCGATCTGATAAAGATTTTCCCTCACCTGAATAACTTTTCCACCCGGGATTTAGGCTTTATGAACGGCTAATGAAATCTCAAAGGCAAGCTTTTTGGACATTTTGCCCGAACTAGAACTAAACGCGGTTTAAGTCTTCCTTCCGCGAGCGTTGGTGGCCGGGCGCCACAAGTCTCTCTTGGCCGGGTCCGAGCATAAACGTCGCGCGAAAGGGCTTAAGGCGTCACGCGGGAGGAAGACCAAGATGAAAAGGGATGATTCATTCTTACAGGCCATTGTCCGCAGGAGGTAAGCATCATGAACAAATCCATCCAAGCACCTTGGGGAAAATCAAGGAATCTGCTTTCGCTGACAATCTTTACATGGCTGCTTTCGGCCTACCTGCCCTGCCATGGCGGACAAGCCGTTTTAAACTCCGACTGGCATATCGATCCCGATGGTGACGGCGTTACCTCTCCGCTGGATCTGTGCCCCGCCGTGTATGATCCAGATCAAAAGGATGATGATGGCGATGGCTTGGGTAACCGCTGTGATCCGGACTATGCGCCCCCGGAAAAAGACGGGCCGGTTACTGACCTACACGCCGAACACGTCACCCCCTATGGTGCTTGGTTCAATTTCACCTCCCCCAGAACGTCCGCTTCCGGATGGAGCGCGGTGCTGGTTTGGAGCACGCGCGAAGACCAGCTTGCCGACCCTCAATCAGCCCTCGGCTTACAAGAACAGGGTCAAGCCATTGAAATCCAGAAAATTTGGGCGGATTACGGCGAACCTGTCAACCGTTCCCTCCGCTGGCGCAATCTCGGTTGGGACAGATCCAGAAAAAATTATTCAACGCCCCTCTGGATTACGACCTTGCAACCCGATACCACTTACTATTTCACCGTCATCACAAACAATCAAAGGGGCAATATCATCAAAATCCACACCCAGCCAGCGCCTAGACTCAAACTGGCACCCACCCATCCCCGGGTCTTCGCTGATCGGGAACTGATACAGCAATGGCGCAACCGGCGCAATCATGGGGACAACGAGTGGCTTTTCTGGGAATCGAAGTTAGCCCTTGAAATTCAAAAAGCCATCAAGGATTTTCGTCATATTGGGGATGCCCACTTCTGTCTTCCCGCTGCGCTTTTGTATCAGGTGAGCGGCGATAAAACCCATCGCAACCAAGCCCTGAGTCTGCTTCAAAAAACCTTGCACGATTTTTGGCTGTCTCCAGGTAAACTGAATGGGAATAACTATCGCTGGGCAGATAATCAGCTGGGTTATTGCTTGGATATGCTTTGGGACGAACTTTCCCTTACCCAGCGCAATGAAGCGGCGGCGGCCATGCTTTCCGCTTTTTATGAAGAAAAAGGCAGACTCAACCGCCCGGAAGATACCGACGAATGGGCTTCCGTCACCCGGGCCTTGATTGTCATTGGCCTAACCCTTTGTCATTCAGCAGGTATCGACGGCCAATATTCCGAAAAGGCCTGCCAAATGCTTGATCTAGGGATGCGACGCTGGTACGGCACGCAATTAGTCAAGGCGCGGCGGAACCAGGGCAGTTTCGCCTTGAGCGGTGGCTACCTATCCGACGGCATCCGTTATGGACAAGGCACCTTTGCTTACTGGATGGAAACTTTCTGGAATCTGACAAACGCGGGGATCGATTTTTCTGACTATGGGCCTTTCATAGAAAACAATCTCTATGCCATGAAAATCCACGCCACCACCCCCCAAGGACGGGGTTATGCAACACTTCGGGACGTAGAGAGTTTTGAATTCAGCTTTAGCGGCAAACCCTTTTCTGAACCCAACAGCTTCCCCGCTTTTAGGCGTTCCGATTTCGCCCGTAAAATACTCTTTCAAGCAGGCCTGTTAAAACGGTTGGGGGAAACTGCCGCCGCTGGCATCGCCCGTTGGCACGTTAATACTTACTACCTCGATGCAATTTCAGGTTTAACCACCTTCTACAGAATGCTGTTTGATTACCATGCCATTCCTCAAATTGACCCTGGCCAAACCCTATCCCCTGTTTTTTTTGATAGTGGCTTTGGCGTATTCTATGATCGCAGCAGTTGGTCTCCGGACGCATCCTATCTTGTATTAAGAGGCGGTTGGGGCGGATTCGATCACCATCTGGGCGATACTGGCTCGATACAGTTTTACCGCCGGGGCCGGTGGGTTATCAACCGCAATCTCTCCTGCTGCCAGCGCGGTAACACCGCAGAGGCAGATAATGTCCTCCAACTTCAAATTCCATGGGATAAGGGAAGCAAGGATGCCCTTTCTCAATATGATTCGGTTTACCACGATGACCAAGGGAAATATCAACATCTGGAAAGCCCAGATAACAGCCAACGGCATTTAATTGTCGACCGCAGTCAAAGCTTCACCCTGGTGGTATTCGACACGACTGGCGCCTATAACGGCCGTACCCAGCCGTTACACTATTACCATCGAGTCCAACGCGCGGTGTTGTGGGAAAAAGGCAAAGGTGGCGCGGATTATCTTTATATATATGACTTTGTAGAACCTAGTGCTGAAGCGCCACCTCTCCTTAAAAGAAAACAAACTTTCAACTTTTATCAAGCGCCACCCACCGTCAACGGCGCCACCGCAGTCATTGAGATCCCGGCCGAAACCGCGTTAACCGCCCAACGCGTGGATGTCGCCGCGATCTTTCCAGCGCAATCAGCAATGTCAGCCATTCCCCCGGAAGGTTCTCCAACAGACGGGGGCCTATATTCTTACCGTTTACAAATCGAGCCGGAGGATGGCAATAGGCTAACAATGATCACACTTTTCCGCATTGCGGATGAGTCAGACTTGCCCGTGGAGGCCGCCTGGGGATGGTCGGGGGAACGATGGAAAATCGTTGGCCAGGATAATCACGCCGCGATCTTTCCTATTTCAGGATATGGGCAACCGCATTATTATGGCGAGTCGATTATCCCAAAAACCTCAGGGAAAGTCGTGAGCGTCATCTGGACAGGACTCGCTGCTGACCGGAGATACACGATCAACGCCGTAATCCAAGACGGTAATACCCGATTATCACTCTCCCCTGGCGGGCGGTTCCATGCAGATTCGAGCGGCGTTATAAGGTTTTTGGTAAAAGAAAATGGCCAAGTCATACTCGATCCTCAAAGCGATCAAGACCAAGATGGCATCAAAAATTCTAATGATAATTGCCTCTACGTTGCCAACCCCAAGCAACGTGATACCGACCAGGATGGTTACGGCAATGCTTGCGATGCCGATCTGGATAATAGTGGTTTTGTCAGTTTCGGTGATCTGGACCTGTTCCGCGCCAGGTTTGGAACCGGTGACCCCGATGCCGATTTTGACGGCAACGGCTTTGTCAGTTTTGGTGATTTAGCGATTTTCCGCCAACTATTCGGTCACGCACCCGGACCTGTGGCGGCAAAATAAGGCGGTATTCATCCTCTCGCAGAGCCGTATCGATCCCTTTTGATGACTCTTATCAGCCTCAAATGCTCTATAATCCGATTCCATGATTTCAATAGATGAACATTTAGAAGGTGGAAAAATTATGGCTGAAGCAACCAAACTCCGCTGGGGCATTCTGGGCGCCGCCAGAATGACTCAAGTCATGCTACCGGCTCTGATTACCGCCGATAACGCCCAACTGGTCGCTATTGCCAGCCGCCGCCCGGGCGCCGCGGCAAAGGTGCTTAACCAATGTGCCCCCCAAATAAGCGGGGTTAAGACCTACGATGACCCTTCTCTATTACTGAAAGATTCCGAGGTGGAAGCCGTGTATTTGCCCATGGCCAACGAGGAACATGGGGAATGGGCGCTTAAGGTGCTTGAACACGGCAAGCACGTCTTATGCGAAAAACCCATGGCGCTGAAAGTGGAAGAAATTGAGGCTATCGAACAAGCGGCAACCAAGCGCAAACTCAAAGCCATGGAAGGATTTATGTACCGCTTCCATCCCCAGCACCAAAGAACTTGGGAGATCATTAATACGGGGCTCATTGGCGACATCCGCACCATCCGTTCCACCTTTTCGTTCCCGATGACACCCGCGCGAATGTACCGAATCAGCCGATCCATCGATCAAGGCGGCGGTGCCATGTGGGATATCGGTTGTTATGCCATCCATGTATGCCGGATGTTTTTCCAGGAACCGCCGTCATCGGTCATCGCCATGGTTACCACTATCGATAGCGGAGCGGATGTGAGCGACAGCGGCGTATTGGATTATGGCGATGGCAGGTATGCCCATTTCGACTTCAGTTTTCAGCGGGCCAGAAGGGCCGAATATGAGATTATCGGCACCCAGGGAGGGCTCAAATGCCACAATGTCTGGGCCAAGCCGGGGGATATCCCAGTCATTTCCTGGCAGACCGACAGTGGCAGACAATGCGTGGAGCAGCTCCCTCCCGCCAATCACTTCCGCCTGGAAATCGAGCATTTTTCCGATTGCGTTTTGAATGACACCTCCCCTGCCCTAACTCTGGTGGATGCCAAAATGAACTGCAAAACCATCAATGCCGCTTTGCAATCCATGACCAGCGGGCAAAGGATTGATATCGGCTAATGATGGTCCGATGCCTGATATCTTTACCGTGGGGCATTCAAACCAGTCCATGGCGGATCTCGTCCAGTTGCTGCGGGCCTGGGGGGTGGTAAAGCTGATAGATATCCGCAGCAACCCCAATTCAAAACGCCAACCCCACTTTAGCCGCCAGCACTTGGAACTGACCCTGCCTGAGCATGGTATTGATTATGGTTGGCTGGGTGATTTATTGGGAGGCATGCGCAGGGAAGGCTATCCCGCCTATATGAAGACCCACGCTTTCGAACTGGGATTGCTGCGTCTAGAAGCCAACGCCGCAGCACCCCCGGCGGCTATCCTATGCGCGGAACGGAATTGGCGCCATTGTCACCGCCAGTATGTGGCCGATGCGTTGAAAGACCGGGGATGGTCTGTCTGGCATTTATGGGATCAATCAACCCGGGAAGAACACCGGCCGTTATTCTAAGTAATCTTGTTATCACTTCACCCCGGTTAAGGAAAAATAACCTCTTTATCCTCTTTACCCCCTTGTTTCTGAACAACTGGCCACCATATAGATTGAGGAATTTTTCAATAACGGACTTGCGCCAAAAACAATTCAAAATCAAAGGAACCTCAATGAATATCACCAACATTACAAAAATAGATTCAGATCTGTTCTCCCTTGAACTGATAGGAGACGATGAAAGGGGCTATGACTTTCTGACCGATGAATGCCTTCTGGAACTCAAGCAACTAAAATCTCCGAAGGGGCTGCTGAGCGTCTATTTGGACATCCGCCCCGAGACCTTGCAAACCAAGCCTCTCCTGACCCGGTTCAAAAATTTGATCAAGGAAATCCAGCAAGCCAAGGAAGGCGATTGGGATCGGGATGAAAAAATGCTGTTTGATGCCGTCGTGGCGGAGATGTCCCAGCGCCTGGATCTGGAAAGCAAAGCAGTGCAAGGCAAAGGCTTGGTTCTATTTGCAAGCCCAAGCCGGATCAACCCGAAAAGCAAAAAACTGGACTACGATCTGATTAAAGTCTTCCATTTACCTGACGCCCCCAGCGATCTTGTTGTATGGAGTCAAACGCCAGTACTGGAACCCTTGCTGATTCAGAAAGATGAACACGCAGAAACCGGCGTCGTGTTATTTGATCGCGAATCCGTCCGGTTCTTTCTTTATTCCATGGGGGAAGCGGCGGAATACACTCTCAAGTTTTTGAACCCGGATCCATTCCCCATGACCAAGGCCCATAGCTGGCATGGCTACGGCACCCACAACCACCATCAATGGCAGGAAGAGCATTACAAACACTATTTGCGCCACGCTGCTACCGCCATTGCCAAAATTGCCGAAAAAACCAGGTGGAAATGGTTAGTTCTCGCCAGTCCGGATACGCAAGAACCCAAACACTTGGTGGATTTTCTGCCAAAGGCCCTCCAATCCAAAGCGATTGGTTATGCCTCCATGCCCATGACATGCTCTTTGAATGAAGTACGCGATCAAGTCGCCCCCATTGTCCGGCAAGCTGAAATTAATGAAGAAAAAGCCACGCTGGAACAATGGGTGGGCGAACTGGAAAGACCTGGCGGACTGGCGGTTTCCGGCGTTGAAGATACCGTAAACGCAGCTCAACAGTTCCGCTTGTTGACATTGATTTTCCCTGCGGACTTCGTGCAAAAGGGCTGGCAATGTGAATCCTGTCAAGCCTGGTCGGCGGATCTGCAAGAAACACCGCTTCCCAAGTGCCCCTATTGCGGCTCTGATCAATTAATCGAAAAAGCGGACATTATCGGGGAAATTGCTGTCCAGACCATTCACTCAGGTGGTCATGTGGAAGTGGTGCGGGAACCGGATCACCGCAGCATTGTAGCCAATCACGGCATGATTGGCGGGTTGCTGCGGTTTTAGGGCCAGAACACTGAGGGGCTGATAGAATAATACTATTTGTCCCCATTCAGAGTTTGCATGCCTCTAAACCAACTGATTACGCTGCTCGGCCCTGTTCTATGTCTTTTAGCCGGCTTGAGCGCCCAGGCTGAAACCAGTCACCCCGGCGAAGATACACCGCCGGGGTTTTCAATCGAACTCAGCCCGGAGCTACAACAGTTAGCCGGGATTCGTATCAAAACCCTGACCGAAACATCCCCTTTGCCAGATATCATGGCTTATGCCAAGGTAATCAATCCTCAACCGCTGCTGGAAGGTCTCACCCGCCTTCGTCAACTGGCGATTCAGCTCAAGGCGAGGCAGTCCATTGCCGGTTTGGCAAAAACGCGGTATCTACGCTTACAGTCATTGGGGAACAGCACCCAACGCAGCAAAGTGGAACAGGCGAAACAAGATTGGCTGATCGCCTCGAGCGAGGTTGAAACCTTAAAATTAAAACTTCAGCAAGAAAACGCCGGATTTGTGACTCAATGGGGCACGGAATTGCGCCAATGGGCGGAAAACCAGCCTGTTCGGCTGACAGCCCTGCGACAGGGGAAAATCAGACTGGTCGGACTAGTTTCTTCGCAATCTTGCAAACCCTGCCCTAAGCAAGCCGCCATCGAATACCACCAACAAATAATCCCCTTGGATTACGTCGCCTCCCTGCCCAGCGCCGATCCCGTCTTGAATCGAGCTGGATTCCTGTTTATTGCTGAAGACGCACGGCTTCCGGTAGGCCAACGTCTGACAGGCTGGTTCACCCAATCCCAAAACGCCATTGTCATCCCCGCCTCCGCGGTTGTCTGGCGATCGGGCGCCCCCTGGGTTTTTGTGCAAACAGAAGACAATCGCTTTCAACGCCGCAGACTTTTGGCATATCGGCAAGGCATAAGAAAGTGGTGGGTAAACGATGGCTTGATAAGCGGTGAAAAGGTTGTCGTGGACGGCGCCCAGATTTTGTTATCTTCGGCGTTTCGGGAACAAGTACCAGAAGAAGATGACGACGACTGACCCGGCAACCGGTTCAACCGATTCAATTACCCATTAAATATGCTGTCTGCACTGATTAGAGGCGCCATCCATTTCCGGGGCGCGGTGATTGGATTGAGCTTGCTGCTCATGTTTTATGGCGGTTGGCGCCTGTCCCAGGCAGGTCTGGATATCTTCCCTGAATTTTCCCCCAAACAAGTCATCATTCAAACCGAAGCGCCGGGCTTGACCGCCGGGCAGGTGGAAAAACGCATTACCCAGGCCATCGAAAATACATTAGGCGGTCTGCTCGGATTAAAGACCCTGCGCTCTGAATCCATCCAGGGCCTATCCGTAGTAACTGCGGTGTTCGAACCCGACATCGATATTTACCGCGCCCGCCAACAAGTCAGCGAACGCCTGGCCGCCCTGGCCCCACAACTGCCGCATGGAACCGGACCACCGCTGGCTGTGCCTTTGTCGTCCTCCTCTGCCACCATTCTTACCCTGGGATTGGTCTCCCGGCAACAAGACCGGCTCGCTTTGAGAGACTGGGTGGACTGGACTTTGGTACCGCAACTGAAGGCAGTGCCGGGGGTTGCGGATGTCAATGTCTTTGGTGGTGGCGAGCGGCAACTGCAAATCCAGTTGGATCCGGAAAAGCTGCACAGATACCGGATTGGCATTAATCAGATAATCCAGGCGCTGGAAACCAGCCTGAAACGCAGCGGCTTGGGATTTATCCAAACCCCCAATCAACGACTCCAACTCACCCTGAATGCCGACAGGGATCTGGCAAACAACATCCACCAACTGGTGCTGCGTCACCAACAAGGACAGAGTCTCACACTGGGTCACGTGACGGAAATCGCCTGGGGCGAAGCGCCTCCCATCAGCGCCGCCCAAATCGACGGCAAACGCGGCCTGGTACTGATGGTTATTGGACAATACGGCGCCAATACGCTGACCGTCTCCCGCTCCGTGGAACAAGTTTTGAGCAACCTAAAGCCGTTACTGGAAAAACAAGGCATCACCCTCTACCCCCGCCTGTTCCGCCCCGCCGATTATATTGAACGCTCTATCCGAAATCTGGGCGGCCATTTATTGCTTGGCGCCTTGTTTGTGTTGGTGGTGCTGTATGCCTTTTTGTTTGACTGGCGCAGCGCGCTCATCTCCGCCCTGGCCATCCCCCTGTCCCTGTTGGGCGCGGTGGTGGTACTGCTCCAAGCCGGGGTAAATCTCAACATCATGGTACTGGGGGGGCTGGCCATTGCCCTCGGTGAAGTCGTCGATGACGCGATTATCGATACCGAAAACATTTTCCGGAGACTGCGGGAAAACCGCCAAGCACCCAATCCCCGTCCCCTGGCCCAAGTCGTTTTACAGGCTTCCCTGGAAGTTCGCGGCTCGGTGGTTTACGCCACCTTCATCGTCGCCTTGGTATTTGTCCCGCTATTGACCCTCGGTGGCGTGGCAGGCAGGCTGTTTGCACCGCTGGGCATGGCCTATATTCTTGCCATCCTGGCATCACTGCTGGTGGCCTTGACCGTTACCCCGGCGCTGGGATATTTGCTTCTCGGCCAAAGCCGCCGTGACCAACACCCGCCTTTGCTAGGCTGGCTGCAACCGCGCTATGTCCGGCTTTTACACTGGGTTCATCAACGCTTCCATTCGGTCTGGCTTGGCACGGTATGTATCAGCCTGATTGCCCTCGTCTCCCTGGCATTTATCGGCGGGCGCTTTCTGCCGGAACTCCGTGAAGGTCACTACATCGTCCATACCGCCAGCCTGCCCGGCACTTCCCTGGAGACCTCTTTGAAAATAGGCAAACAGCTCACCGAAGCATTTTTGCGGATTCCAGGCATCGTGTCGGTGTCCCAATGGGCGGGCCGGGCGGAAAGGGGCGCGGACACCTACGGCAGCCATTACAGCGAATACGAAGTCCATCTTCAGGAAATGACGGGCCGGCAGCAGCAGCGCATACTGGAACGGCTGCGCGATATTCTGGACCGATTTCCCGGCATCGCCTATGAAGCCAATACCTTCCTGAAAGAAAGGATTGACGAAACCCTGTCGGGATACACTGCCTCGGTAGCCATTAACCTCTATGGTCCCGACCTGGAGCAACTGGACCGGCTGGCCCGGCAAACCGCCAACCTGATCCGGCAAATCCCCGGCGCCCGGGAAGTTCGCCTGAGAACCGGCAGCACCCTGCCCCAATTAGAAATCACTCCCGATTTCCAGGCCCTGGCTCTGTGGGGTCTGCCTTTAAGCGACCTATCCCGCTCCCTGGCAACGGCCTATCAAGGCTATGCCATCGGGGAAATCTACCGGGGCAACCGCACCCATCCCGTTACGCTCATCCTGCCCCCTTCCCTGCGTCAACAACTCGATCCTCTTTCCCATCTGCCACTGACGAATGACGAGGGAAAGCTGGTGGAATTGAATCATCTGGCCAAGATCCGGCAAACCGAAGACCGCTACAACCTGCTCCACCGCAATGCCCAGCGCGTACAAACCGTAACCTGTAATCCCTCCGGTGACTGGGACCAGTTCATCACCGAATTGAAACGCAGAATCCTCCAGGAAATCGACTTCCCGCCGGGCTATTACCCTGAATTCACCGGCGCCGCAGTGGAACAACGCCATGCCCGCCAGCAGCTCATACTCCACGCCTTGCTGGCGGGCGCTGGCGTATTGCTGCTGATTTATATCGCCCTGGGATCTTGGCGGCTGACACTACTGACCATCATCAACCTGCCCTTCGCCCTGGTAGGCGGGGTGGCGGCCGTCTGGCTCGGGGGCGGCATGATTTCAGCCGGATCCCTGGTGGGATTTGTCACCCTGTTCGGCATTACCGTGCGCAACGCCATCATGCTCATGGCCCACTACCGCCGCTTGGTTGTCGGCGAAGGCATGCCCTGGAATCTTCAAACCAGCATTCTCGGCGCCAGCCAGCGCCTGCCCGCCATCTTGATGACCGCCCTGGTTACCGCCCTGGCCATGCTCCCCATTGCCCTCAACAGCGACAATCCTGGACGGGAAATCATGGGCCCCATGGCGGCGATCATTATTGGCGGATTGTTTTCTTCCACCCTGTTGACCTTGCTCTTAATGCCCACGTTGTTATTACATTGGGGAAAAATTCATAAAAACCAACTATAATAATCCGCTAAATCAAATAACTAGATTTAGCGCAGCAAGGCTAAATTAACACGCATATCTGTTCACAGCCATAGGCAATAAAGTTATGAAACTATTACGACTTTTGGGACCCTGGTATAGGGGTTTCTTGTTTTTCTCGCTTGTTTTATTTGGAAGCGGCCAACTCCATGCCACCGCCATCCGGCAGGTCAACCTGGAAGAAATGCTGCGTCAGTCAGAACTTGTTTTTGACGGCGTGGTAGTCAATACGGAGGTCAAGGAGAACGCGTATGGACGCCTGGCCACAGAAATAACTTTTAAAGTCATTGACGTCCTCAAAGGCGATCCTGGCGGCTCGACAATCACCTTGGTTTTCATGGGTGGCACAAAAGACGGCAAAACCTTGAAAGTAGGCGAAATGGATTATCCCGCCATTGGTGAGCGGGGCATTTATTTTGTCGAGTCTCTCAAACGAAGGCTGGTGAATCCCCTCTTCGGTTGGTCCCAAGGCAGATTTATTGTGATTAAAGATGAGGACGGAACCCACAGAGTTTATACCGCCCAAAAAACCCCCGTTACCGGGTTAATCTCTTCCCCTATTCCTCCCTCCCGCCAATTTAGCCGCGGAGTTGCCCAGGGCGTGCAAACCAGCAAGCAAGCACTGACGAAAAACGCTTTGTCCATCCAACAATTTAAACGGCAACTCAAGGAAAAATGGGAGACTATTCAATGAAACACTTAAGCTGGCTTTGCTTGATCTTGCTTACCCCATCTATTTATGCCTATGAGCTGAGTGGACAGAAATGGCCATCCCCTGAAGTCACAATGGCCTTTGATATCGTCAACACCAAGGGGGAAGCCAAAGCACCTAACGGACAAACATGGAACTCGGCCGTTGAAGAAGCCGCCCAACGTTGGAATACCCGGACTGGTTTTACTTTTCATACAAAGCTGAATCCCGCGCTTAAAAACGTCGATGTTTGTCAAGATGACGAGATCAATAGCGTTCAATTCCGGCTAGATGATTGCGGGTTTGATTTTGGATCCACGGTTCTTGCCCTCACTTTGAGTCTTTTTGTTGGAGAGGAACTTATAGAAACGGATATAGAAATCAACGACAATGAACCCTGGGATATCTACTCGGGTAAAGTGCGAGCTGACGTTTCTGATTTCAGGCGAGTTGCCGCCCATGAGTTGGGCCACGTCATTGGGCTTGAGCATGAAGATAAAATCCCTTCTCTTATGGATTCATTCATAGAAGACACGGAGTTCCCTTTAAAAGATGATATTCAAGGCGCCAGCACCATTTATGGTCTGCCAATGGAGCTACCCGATGGTTGCCGGCAGGTCACCCCTCTAACACTCAACCAGGTCACAGCCGGAAAATTTGATGATCTAGATTGCCGCAAGCTGGATTTGACAAACTTTGTGACCGATCAGGCACCGGTTGACCTATATCGTATCAATCTTCCAACCTCGGGGACGGTGGTGATCCACGTCAATTCAGAAGCCGTAGCGGATAACCTTTTAGCGCTTTTTGACGGCAACCGGACTAATTTAATCACCTACGCCACGAAAAACGGCGGAGATAATAATTCCTATATCGTCCGGGATCTGTCTGCGGGCAGCTATCAACTTGCGGTCACCTCAGCCTCATCCATTGCCGTTACCGGCGATTACGCATTGCAAGTCATCACAAATGGAAGTGGGCCGGCTCCGGCAGTATTTGATAAAAGCAGCAAATCCATCATCATTGACAGCGCTAACCTGAACGGCACCTTTTATCGAGCAACCCTGGAATGGTATAAAAATCCCAATGACCCCAAAGGCATGTACTGGAAGCTTTCAACCTTCGGCCCTGCCACCAATACCACGCCAGGGGTAACCGTTTTTCCTAACATGGAGGTGACTTTTCACCCGGTGGAAGCCTTTGGGCGAAAATACGATGCGGTACTCGAGCGGTATAAAAATCCTGATGACCTCAATGGGTTATATTGGCGCTTAAAATCCGTCAATCTGAGACCTTAGCCCGCTAAATTTTTTCCATGCTTCCAGCGATACGCATTGTATCGCTGGAAGCGTTTTTGGAATCCTTAGAGCCCAAATCTCAAGGATTGGCTTGCTCTATTTCCTTTTCTTGACGTGCTTAATCAAGCGTTTGCGTTTTTTGATTTGCCTTTCGGTCAATTTATTGAAGCGTCCGGCAAAGGGATTCTCGCTGGAGCGGAATTCCAGACGGATAGGAGTGCCTTGAAGCCCCAATCGTTCACGGAAGGCGTTATTGAGATAACGGCGGTAGGCCGCGGGTATTCTTTCGGTTTGATTGCCGTGGATAATGATGACCGGGGGATTTTTTCCGCCTTGATGGGCAAATTTCAGTTTGATTCTGCGGCCGCGCGCCAAGGGTGGTTGGTGTTGTTCCACCGCCTGGCGCAATATTTTGGTGAGCTGGGCAGTAGAAAATTCGGCTCTTGCATGACGGTAGAGCTTGGGAATTTCGTCAAATAAATTCCCCACCCCCGTCCCATGCAGGGCGGAAATCGGGATTTTCCTGGCGAAATCGATGAACTGAAGTTTCAGTTCCAATTGATCCCGCAGCAACCGCTTTTGCTCCTGACTCAGACCATCCCACTTGTTCAGACCAACAATCAATGCCTTGCCCGACTCCAACACCATCCCCAACAATCTGGCGTCCTGATCGCTAACCCCTTCCTGGGCATCAATGAGAAAAATCACCACATGGGCATGATCCATGGATTGAATGGCTTTAATGACGCTGAACTTTTCTATCGTTTCGTCAATTCGGGCGCGGCGGCGGATGCCGGCGGTATCAATTAAGGTATAGAGAATGCCATCACGCTCAAAGGGAATGGCGATACTGTCACGGGTGGTACCCGGGAGATCGGCCACCACCACGCGCTCTTCTCCCAGCAGACGATTGACCAGCGTGGACTTTCCCACGTTAGGCTTGCCTACCACCACCACTCTGATGGTATCTTCTCCTTGTGCTTCTATTTGTTCATCGGCAACCGGGGGCAACCATTTTTCCACTCGCGCCAATAGAGAAGCCACGCCCCTTCCGTGCGCGGCTGAAATCATCGCGGGTTCCCCGAACCCCAACAAAGAAAACTCCGCCGCGGCAAAGGCGGGATCTTCCCCGTCAATCTTGTTTATCACAAGCAGAATGGGCTTGTTAGCTTTGCGCAACTGATCGGCAATTGCCTGGTCGGATGCCGTCAACCCTTCCCGCGCATCCACGAGAAACAAAATTAAATCCGCTTCTTCCAAAGCCGCTTGCACTTGCTGCAGCGCCGCCTTTTCTACGCCCTCTTTCCCCTCGGTGATTCCCCCGGTATCCACGAGCAAGAAATCCCTGTCGCCCCGCTGGCAACGGCCATACTGGCGATCTCTCGTCAAACCGGGATAATCCGCCACCAACGCGTCACGGGAGCGGGTAAGATAATTAAACAAGGTGGATTTGCCGACATTCGGCCGCCCAACCAGGGCTACCACGGGCAATAATTTACTCATTCGTGACTGTCAATACGGCCAGATCGCCGTCACTGGCATATGAAATTAAATAGTCTTCATGCACCACCGGCGCGGTGCGGATCGGGCTGCGGCTAATGCGGATTCTACCCATCTGATGGCCGTCTTCCCGGGATAGAAAATGCAAATAGCCCTTATAGTCTCCCACCACCAAGTAATCCTTGTAAATGACGGGCGAGGTCAGCTTTCGCCGGTGCAGATCGGTTTGTTTCCAATATGGCCTGCCGGTGTTCTTGTCGAGACTCCAGACATCGCTATTTTCATCGGTGATAAAAACGTAACGCCAAGAGATGGCCGGATTGCTGGAAGCCACTATCCGGTCATTCCGCCAAATCACTTCCCCATCCACCAGCGAGACTGCTACAACACCCCCGTGATAAGCGGTAACAAAGATAATATTGTCATCAATCACCGGCTTGGAATCGATATCCACCAAGCGATCCACTTCGGAAACGCCGCGGGTCAGAGCGACCTGCCTTTCCCAAAGAATCTTACCGTCACTCAAACGCAATACCGCCAGTTTTCCCTTGGCAAACCCTACTACCACTACATCACTTTCGATAGTGGGCGCGCCCGAGCCGCGCAAACTCAATGGGGAAGCGCGCTGTTCGTAGCTCCACAGCACCTTGCCGTTCGCTTCATCCAGGGCAAAAAGGGCCCCGTCGTTGCTATGCACGACAACAATGCCTTGGGAAACCTCAGGGGGTGCCAAAACCTCGCTGGAAACCTTGGCTGTCCATAACGTCTCGCCATCTTCCTGACGAACAGCGATAACTTCTGCTTCCGAAGTTCCGACAATCACGCTCTCCAACCCCAAACTCGGGCCGGAGGAAATGGGTTGTTCCGTCTCCACTTCCCAAATCGTTTCGCCGTCTTCAAACCGGATTGCGGTAATCAATCCATCCTGGTCCGCGGCAAAAAGCTTGTCGCCGGCATTTGCCAAAGTCAGCGCCAACCAATGGCCATCATCGCCGGCGCCGATATCTTCATCCCAGAGGACTTCAATTTCTATCTCGGGATCGATGGATTTCAATTCTCGGGGCGGGTCGGCCACTTCTCCGCCTCCGGTCACTAAATCCACCGTGCCTGAAATGGCATTGCTGAATGAAGCGCCCAAGGACTGACATCCCGCCAATGCGATAGAAATCACTAACAGGGTAAGTAAGCGCATATATGTTAGGACGAACCTAAACCCAAGTCGTTCAGTTTGGTACGAAGATAAGCGTGATCCCGGCCCAGAGCCAAGGCCCGGCGGTAAGCATCGGCAGCTTCTTCTAGCTTGCCTTGGGCTTTATAAATATCCCCCTTGAGTTCTTCATACTGGCCGCCAAAACGCCCCGGATCGCCCACTTCCTTGGAAGTTAACAAAGAAAGCGCTTCATCCGGGGTTCCCATAGCCAATAGCACCCGGGCCATCCGCAACCGGGCAATGTGGCGATAGTTGGCGTCCTTGGATTGGGTCATCAACTGGCCCAGAGACTTCTTGGCTTCTTCCAGCTTGCCTGCATCAACTGACAACTTGGCTTGAATCAAATGCGCGAAATCAGCGTAGGCTGTCTTTGGATATTGCTCCAATAGCCGCTGGGTCACGCCTTGGGCCAATTCCGGTTTATTCTGATCCACCGCTTGCAAAAGCTGCATGTAAAGGTCGGAAGCCCCCTCTGCCCGGGTTTTTTGGTAGTTTTGCCAGGTATTCCAGCCAATAATGCCCGCAATCCCTAAAACCACCCCGGCAATTACTGACGTGCCGTTTTCTTTCCACCAGCGTTTGAGCGCTTCTACCTGCTCTTCTTCATGAATATGTGTAGCCACTTGGACTCCTTAATAATGAAATTTTTACTGTCTAAAACTGAATGCTGCAAAGACATTCGAGTCTTTTATTGAGGACCTAAATTCCGCAAGTGTTTCGGTATTCGGCTGCCAAATCAAGCCTTTATGCTGTGTTGGCCGCACCCATTTTATGCTCGAAGTAGTGCTGCTACTCCTGCGCGAAAATTGGCTTGCCGCCTTGCCTAAAGCCTTGCTTGATACCCTCGGTGCTCGAATCACTTGCAAAATTTAGGTAGGAAACATTTGACTTCGAATCAATGCCATCAATTGCTCCCAGCTAACCGTCTGTTGCTCTTCCGCCTCGCGCAACGGTTTGACGCCAACCCGTTTTTGTTCGGCCTCATCCTCGCCCAGAATCAAGGCATAGCGGGCGCCGCTTTTATCTGCTTTTTTGAATTGGCTTTTAAAACTGCCACCCCCACAATGCACGATGAGGCGCAGGCCCGGGAATTCATCACGCAACTGCTCCGCAAGCATCAACCCTTGCCTTTCCGCCTTTGCTCCTACCCGGATCATATAAAAGTGAGGGCCGGGTACTTCAGCCAGGGAGGACTCTTCCAGCAAGGCAATCAGCCGCTCCAGCCCCAGGGCAAAACCCACAGCCGGCGTTGGCCTGCCGTTTAACTGCGAAACCAACCCATCATAGCGGCCGCCGGCACAAACGGTACCTTGGGCGCCCAACTGTGAAGTTACCCACTCGAAAACCGTCAGACAGTAATAATCCAAACCGCGTACAAGCCGGGGATTCAAGGTATAGGTAACGCCCATTTCATCCAAAAGCGAGGTCAGGGTTTGAAAGTGGGCTCTTGATTCCTCACCGAGATAGTCCAGCAAACTAGGCGCTCCGGCAATCAAGCTTTGCATCTCGGGATTTTTGCTGTCCAAAATCCGCAAAGGATTGGTGCGCAAGCGGCGGCGGCTGTCTTCATCCAGTACCTCTTCATAGATACTGAAATACGCCACCAGCTCTTCACGATATTGCCTACGTTCTTCAAGGGTGCCCAGGGAATTGAGTTGCAGCTCCAATTTATCGAGAATACCCAACCGCTTCCACCAGCGCCAGTTGAGCAAAATCAGCTCCGCGTCGATATCAGGACCCGGCATCCCATAGGCTTCCACGCCCACTTGATAAAATTGACGATAACGCCCTTTCTGGGGGCGTTCATGCCGGAACATGGGACCTTGATACCATAGCCTCTGCACTTGATGATGCAGCAGTCCGTGTTCCAGGCAGGCCCGCACGCAACCGGCGGTGCCTTCCGGCCTCAGGGTCAGGGATTCGCCATTGCGATCTTCAAAGGTGTACATCTCCTTTTCTACGATGTCGGTCACTTCGCCGATGGAGCGTTTAAAAAGTTCTGTCTTCTCAACGATGGGCAGACGGATTTCCCGGTAGCCATAACTTTCCAGGCAATCCACCAAAATGGATTCTATTTTCCGCCATAACGGCGTTTGATCCGGGAGGATATCATGCATCCCCCGAACCGCTTGGATTTTGTCACTCATGGGGAAATACGTTGCAGTTGTTCTTGGTAGGCGCGGGCGGCCTGGCTATCCCCCAAAGCGGTTTCAATTTTGGCCGCAAGCCGCAGCAAATCCTCGGTTAACCTGGCCTGAGCCTTGTATCTTTCTATAAAAGCGCGGGCCGAGAGATACCGTCCTTTTTGGAAACTTAGCTGCGCCATGGCCGCCAGTACTGGCGGATAATTGGCATTCAATGCCAAAGCCTGGCGCAAAAATCCTTCAGCTTTAGCCAAATCCCCCGCCTTAATGGCACATTCTCCGGCATTGGTCAAAGCAATCCAGCGACTGTCATAGAGAGGGTCAGAAGCCGCCCGTTGGAGGATTTTCAACCCTTCCTCAAACTTCCCTTGACCACATAAATACCGACCATAATTATTCAGAATTATGGGATTTTCCGGCGCCAGCTTTCTGGCCTTGGCATAATGTTTTTCCGCCTCCGCCAGCTTGCCCAGCCGCTCATAAAGCACCCCCAAGGTTCCATAAGCCTCGGCATTTTTAGGGTTGAGTTCAATGGCTTTATTCAAATCGTGGAGTGCGATTTTGAATTTGCCTTCCGATAGATAGATAGCGCCTTTCTTGGCGTAAGTCTGGGAAAGCCTGTGAATACGCTCGGCATCTTGCGTCCTTTTGGAAGGGCCGCCAGAGGAACATGCCGTCAATGCCAACAGCAAGACTAAAAGAGATACCAATCTTGTAATCACAATACCTCCGCTTCCAGCTTGAATTCCCGCCGGGGACGGGATTTCGCTTGCACTTTCCCGACCAATTGACCGCAAGCAGCGTCAATATCCTCCCCGCGGGTTTTGCGTACCGTGGTCAAAAAACCCGCTGCTTGCAAAATCGCCTGAAAACGCGCGATACGTTCCGGGGGGGTGCAGCGGTAGGGTGCGCCTTCAAAACGGTTAAAAGGAATCAAGTTGATTTTGGATGGCATTTTACTCAATAGCTTGACCAAACGCCGGGCATCTTCGGGTGAATCATTGATGCCATCCAACATGACATACTCCCAAGTAATTTTGCGCCCTTTTTGTCTTTCCAAATGAATAAATTCGTAACAAGCTTCCATCAACTGGGTCAAAGGATACTTGCGATTGATTGGCACCAGTTCGTCCCGAAGTGAATCCGTGGTGGCGTGTAAAGAAACCGCGAGACTGGCATCAGATTCCTGCCCCAAACGCAGGATGGCAGGGACAAGACCCGCGGTACTGACGGTAACCCGGCGCTTGGCAAAGCCATAGGCCAAATCATCCATCATCAAATCCAGAGCGCTGACTACCGCGTCAAAGTTGAGCAATGGCTCCCCCATGCCCATCAAGACCACATTGGAGATATGCCCTTCCCCAAGCATCTGACGGGCATGCCAAACTTGGGCGACAATCTCGCCCGCTGTCAGATTACGGCTGAATCCCTGCCGGGCGGTAGCGCAAAATGCACAGTTGAGAGCACAGCCCACTTGGGAGGAAACGCATAGCGTTCCGCGCCGGGCTTCCGGAATGAATACAGTTTCGATACGGTTGCCATCGGTCAGTTCCAGCAGCCATTTACGGGTGCCATCGGTAGACTGTTGACTGCGGACTTCATTCAAAACCGGAATTTCCGCCAGTTGCGACAATCGCTCTCGAAGCGCCTTACTCAAATCCGTCATAGCCCCAAAATCCACAACGCCGCGGTCGTGAATCCATTTGAGCACCTGTCTGGCACGGAAAGGCTTTTCGCCCAACCCGGTGAAAAAGTTCTCGAGGGCCCGGCGGTCGAGCCCCATAAGATTGACTTTCGCCTGGGAATTAGCGGGTACGGGGGAAGATTTCATTTTCCTTGAAGAAATAATTGATTTCCCACTGGGCGGTTTCAGGGCTGTCGGAACCGTGTACGGCATTTTCTTCGATACTGGCGCCAAAGTCCGCCCGGATGGTGCCGGGCGCGGCTTCCTTGGGATTGGTGGCGCCCATCAATTCCCGGTTCAAGGCAATAGCATTTTCACCTTCCAATACCTGGACAACAATGGGGCCGGAAATCATGTATTCCACCAACTCGCCAAAAAAAGGGCGTTCTTTGTGAACGGCATAAAAACCTTCCGCCTGTTCCCGGGTCAGGTGCATCATTTTAGCGCCAACCACGGCCAATCCCGCATCTTCAAAACGGCTGATGATCTTGCCGATAACATTTTTCGCTACCGCATCCGGTTTGATAATAGACAAGGTACGTTCTATTGCCATATTTTCCTCTGGTCTCCAAGAATTAAAAGCTTTCCATTATAACCGATATCCAACTTGGATTCTGTAATTGATATTGACTTGAGAATCAAGTCTCTGATAGCGCCAACATTTTGACTCATTTCATCGTATAATATTGGGTTTTTTAAACTCGCTTAAGCGCCTGTGATGTATTCAAAAAAACTTAGGCGACCTACAAACCCAATGGATACTTTGAGAACACTTTATGGCAGTCAAAAACCGCCTTCACCGTAGTGAACTTGCTGTTCCGGGCAGCAATCCGAGAATGCTGGAAAAAGCGCCTTCAGCCGGCGCCGATATGGTCTTCCTTGATCTGGAAGACGCCGTCGCTCCCGACGACAAAGAACAAGCCCGGATTAATGTCATTCACGCACTGAACACCTACAACTGGTCCAAGTGTTCAGTTTCCGTGCGAATCAACGGACTGGATACCCATTATTGCTACCGCGACATCGTCGATGTCGTGGAACAGGCCGGGGATAAACTCGATACTCTCCTGATCCCCAAAGTGAATAGACCGGATGATATCTACTTTGTTGCCACCCTGCTGGACCAAATCGAACAAGCCAAACACCTTAAACCCATCAATCTTCATATTTTGATTGAAACCGCCCAAGGCATGGACAATGTGCGGGAAATCGCCCGCGCCTGCCCCCAGCGGTTGGAAGCCATGGTCTTTGGTGTTGCGGACTATGCCGCATCGGTTCAGGCCCGCACCACCAATATCGGCGGCGCCAATCCTGATTATTCGGTATTGACCGACCCGGATGAAAATGGCCGGCGCCATACCCACTGGGGCGATCAATGGCATTTTGCCATCGCCCGCATGGTAGTTGCCTGCCGGGCCAACGGACTCCGGCCTATTGACGGTCCTTTCGGGGATTTCAGCGATCCCGATGGCTATTTGTCTGCTGCCCGCCGGGCAGCTGCTTTGGGGTGCGAGGGAAAATGGGCCATTCATCCTTCCCAGGTTACCTTGGCCAATGAAGTTTTTACCCCTTCACCGCAAGAAGTCGACCGGGCCCGCCGTATTTTGGCCGCCATGGAGGATGCCGCCAAGGAAGGCAAAGGCGCGGTTTCCCTGGATGGACGCCTGATAGACGCCGCTTCCATCAAAATGGCGGAAAACCTGATTGCAAAAATAGAACAAATCGAGTCACGAAGCTCCAGCAACTAACGAGTACAGTGCATGAATATCCATGAATATCAAGCCAAAGAGCTGCTCAGGTCCTACGGCGTCGCTGTCCCTGTCGGCAATGTCGCATTTTCCAACAGCCAGGCCGCCGTCATCGCCGAACAAATCAACGGCAATCAATGGGTGATCAAGGCCCAAATCCACGCTGGCGGCCGGGGCAAGGCCGGTGGCGTCAAGGTTGCTTCTTCCATTGAAGAGGTCCAGAAAATCACTGATGAAATGATCGGTATGACCCTGGTCACCCACCAAACAGGACCGCAGGGCCGGGTTGTCAAGCGGGTGCTGGTTGAGCAAGCTAGCGATATCAAACAGGAATTCTATCTGGGATTTGTCATCGACCGGGCCAGCCAGCGAATCACCATCGTCGCCTCATCCGAAGGCGGCGTGGATATCGAGGAAGTCGCCGCTAAATCCCCTGAGAAAATTATTACGGAAACCATTGATCCCGCCGTCGGCCTGGTGGACTTCCAGTGCCGCAAGGTGGCCGCCGCCATCGGCCTGAAAGACAAGAAATTAATGTCCCAGGCAGTCAAAATCATGAAACGGATCTACCGCTGTTTTCGCGACAAGGATGCTTTGCAGGCGGAAATCAACCCCTTGGCCATCGTCGACGATGGGCAGTTGGTCTGCCTGGATGCCAAGTTCAACTTTGATGACAATGCCCTCTACCGCCGCCCCGATATCAACGAATTGCGCGATCTGGACGAGGAAGATCCCAAAGAAGTGGAGGCTTCAGGCCATGGCCTCAATTACATTGCTTTGGATGGCAACATAGGTTGTATTGTCAACGGCGCGGGACTGGCCATGGCTACGATGGATGCCATCACCCTGCACGGCGGCATGCCGGCGAATTTCCTGGATGTGGGCGGCGGCGCATCGCCGGAAAAAGTCACCAATGCCTGCCGGATTGTCATGGAAGATCCCAACGTGAAAGCGCTGCTGGTAAATATTTTCGCCGGCATCAACCGCTGCGACTGGATAGCCACCGGCCTGATTCAGGCTTACACCACCCTGGATATCAAACTACCCATGATCGTTCGCCTGGCGGGCACCAATGTGGAAGAAGGCCGTAAAATCCTCAATGAGTCCGGTTTGCCGTTTGTCCAGGCCAGTAATCTCAATGATGCGGCGGAAAAGGCCGTTGCCACCGTCAAGGAGTCCCATTCATGAGCGTTTTCGTTAATAAAGATTCAAAGGTCATTTTCCAGGGTTTTACCGGCCAACACGCTACTTTCCATGCCGAAGAGGCTATTAAAAACGGCACCAATGTGGTGGGCGGGGTAACTCCCGGCAAAGGCGGGACCACGCATATGGGGCTGCCGGTATTCGATACCGTTGCCGAGGCGGTGGAAGCCACTGGCGCCGATGTTTCCGGCATATTCGTGCCGCCGCCGTTTGCCGCCGACGCCATCATGGAAGCCATCGATGCCGGGATCAAGGTAGCCGTGGTCATTGCCGATGGCATTCCAGTCCAGGATATGGTCCGGGTGCAGCGTTACCGGCACGGTCGTAATTGTATTGTTATCGGTCCCAATACCCCTGGCATCATCACCCCCGGCGAATGCAAAGTAGGGATTATGCCTTCCCATATCTACCAACCCGGCCGCATCGGCGTGGTTTCCCGTTCCGGGACCTTGAATTACGAAGCCGTGGAGCAAATGACGGCGATGGGGCTGGGGCAATCCAGTTCCGTCGGCATCGGCGGCGATCCGGTCAATGGCACCGACTTTGTCACCGTATTGAAAGCCTTTGAGGAAGACCGCGATACCGATCTGGTGGTGATGATTGGCGAAATCGGCGGTCCACAAGAGGTTGCCGCCGCCCGCTGGGCCAAGGAAAACATGAGCAAACCCGTGGTCGGTTTTGTCGCCGGGCTTTCCGCGCCACCGGGACGGCGCATGGGCCATGCCGGCGCCATTATCTCCGGCGAATCCGACACTGCGTCGGCAAAAATGGATGCCATGGAACAACTGGGTTTGTATGTTGCGAGAAATCCAGCTCACATCGGGGAAACGGTGCTCCGGGCTCTGGAGGAAAACGGCATCAAGGCTTAACAGTTCCCTGATACCATGTTTATACGCAATCACAAGCTCTTAAGGTAAGATGGTGCGGTAGCAATTCACTACGCTAAAAGGTGATCCCATGATCCAACCAGAGTTATTGCCTCATTACACCATTAGCGATTACCGACAATGGCAGGGGGATTGGGAGCTGATTGACGGGATTCCTTACGCCATGGCGCCCAGCCCCACCGTGACCCACCAACGCATCGGGCTTAAAATAGCCCGCCAACTGGACGAATTGCTCGAGAAATGCGCTTCTTGTCTGGCGCTTTACGAAACGGACTGGATAGTCTGTGAAAACACTGTCGTGTGCCCCGACGTTATGGTCATTTGCGGGAATATTGAAGGAGACTATCCTACCCAGCCACCCAAAATTATTTTCGAAATCATTTCCCCCTCCACCGCCGTCCAGGATGAGCGGCTTAAATTCGAGCTTTACCGGGAGGAAGGCGTCACCAGTTATATTCTCGTGTACCCAGAAGACAAAGTAGCCAAGCTGTTTGAGCTGAAAGACGGACAATATGTCAAAGTGATTGAAACTGCCACGGGAGAATACGAATTCGTACTCGAAGAGAATTGCCGTTTTACCTTCGATTTTTCCCGCATTTGGCCTTGATCTGTCAGCAAGGTTGGTTTTTTAAGGAACGCCGGGATTCAACAAAGTTGAAACCGTCGTCTCAATCAACGGCAATTTAGCCTCTGCCGCCCGTCTCCCCGCTTCAACCATCTCATCAAAACGGTCGAAATTGTAGCCGGAGTAAATGTGGGTGTCGGGCTCGATTAGAATATCGGCGATTTCCGCCTCGTGCGCACCATGGGTCCAGGCCTGGAGTTCCCACGAAAAGGCAATGATAAAACGCAAACCCATAAAATGGCTGGCCTTCTCCTTCAACCACTTAAGGGTCTTCTCGGCTTCCATCTCCCGGGTTTCCGGCGAGGGAATGACGTTTACCGCCAAACGGACGCCGCAACGATGCCCTTCCAGCACATCTAGGGGAATCCGGCTCATCAAAGCGCCATCGGTCAAAAGCTGTCCGTTCCTTTCTAACACGGGAAACAGTCCGGGTATTGCTGAAGTGGCCAATGCCGCTTCCACGGCAGGACCTGTATGGATGACCACCCGTTGCCCCCGCACCAAATCCGCGGCAATTACCGCACACGGTTTTTTCAGCTGGCTGATTTGTTTATCGCCGAAGACCTCATAAGCAGCCCTGGCAACCTTGCTCCCCACATAAAGCGATCCCCTGGGATATAGCGCCAAATCACGGATTTTTTTATTTCCTCCCAACATTTCTCTGATTAATTCAATGGATTGGCCAGCGCTTCCAGTCATGGCATACACCAGCGCCACAATCCCGCCCATGCTGGTGCCGGAAAGGCAATCCACCGGAATTTTGGCTTGTTCCAAAACCTCCAGCACCCCCAGATGCGCAAATCCCCGGGCCGCGCCGGCGGAAAGGGAAAGCCCCACCTCCCGCCTTGTTATCCAGCGTGCCAGCCAATCCACGGAATGAGGCGCATTAGACAAATAACCATTGGATTGCATTTCCCTGTCTTGCTGTAAATCTGCTGCAGTAATATGAAAATGCCACGATTGGTTGCTAGAAGCACCTTTTTCAGAAAGGCCGTCTGTAAGGATCACTTGGGCAAATCCGCCATGATGGCCTGTTTTCTTTGGCGCAAGATCATGCTCTAACGAAGGGACGGCATCGGTCACCGCCAATACAGCGTCTCTCTCCGATAGATTTTCGGCAAAAGAAAGATAATCTTCCCCGGATATCGCTAAAATCAAAACTTGATTGACGCCACCATCACGCTTCCATCGTTGAAGCAAATGTCTTTTCCATTCGATGGAAGCCCCGGAAACCGTAAAACAATGGTTGGTATCGGTAAAAACCTCCGCCCCGGCCATTGCCGGAAAAAAAGCATCAGGGCGCGGCTTCCAAGCGGCGTTGTCGCTTTCAGATGGCGGCAGGACAAAATCGACTAAAATGGAACCCGGATTGTAATAGGCAACCGTTTTGGCCAGGGTTTGCAAAAATAGTTTCTGATGCGGTAGCGGCTGAGCAATCACCACACAACAGCAAGTGGGCCCCGTTTCCACCTCCGCCAAGTTGGAACGGTGCCGTAGCCGATGCACCAGCATTTCAATCAGCGCCCGGTAAACTTCAGGCTCGCTGTCCAGCAGTTGGCGAAAAGCCTGTTTGGAAAGCCGGTAAACCCGGGTTTCCTTGACTGTCCTTACCGTGGCGGTCACCGGGATATCCGCCAGCAGTGACATTTCTCCAAAGACCTGACCCGGCCCCAAAAAAATCTGGTAGCGCTTGGCGCCGGACAACAAATTGACGGTTACCCCGCCCGAGGCAATCGCATAGAAATAGCGCCCTGGTTCCCCCCGGCGGCATAGCGTGGAAAAAGGCGGAAACACGTGACATTCCATCATTTCCGCCACCCGCTCGAGCACTTTGGGCGACAACGAGGCGAAAAACGGAATATCCCGCAGATTCTCCATTGGCAATTATCCGGGGAAAAGCGCCACCCACCTGGATTTCAGCTTGTCAGTCGCCGCTGCAGGATCAATCACGCGCAATCTCCCGGCTTCTTCTTGTAACAAATCCAAATGTTTCAATTTTTCCAGCCCGTCCCTGACTTCATAATCCATGGCAAAGTCCAGCTGCTCTTTTACAAAAGCCTCGACTTTTTCGTCCAATGCCTTTTGCGTCAACCCCGGTTGCTCCAGCAAAAAATAATAACCCAGCAGCGCTTCCTTGTGCTCTTCGGCGCTCGCCAACTCCACCAGATAGGCCACGGCCCCCAGGTTGTTATCCAGATTATAAAAGTACAGATTTTTCGCCAATTGCATCATGTACTCGGTGCGTTGCACCAAAACCGATGACACTTGCTTCCAGATAATGCCGCCGATGGCCGCCACGGCGCCAATGGCAGCGGTTGGATTGGCAGCCGCGGACAACTTGCCAATGGCGCTGGCAATCCCAGTCACCGCCCCGCCACCACCGGTCACCGCCAGTTTGATTTTGTCAAACAGGCGCATTTTGACCTTGGTATTGGGAAAGATGGTTTCCAGGTCGGAATGGGGAATGTCCTTGAACAATTTCATATAAATGGGCGCGGGCGCTTGGCCGTTCTCCGGCTTGAGCTGTAGTAATACAAACAGACGCCGGTAAACTGGCACTTGGATCTGCTCTTCCTTCAGAAACAGGGATTGCCAGCGCCGCAGCTTGTCAGTACGCACTGCAGTGCCCCGATAGAAAATCAAGGTTTCCTGAAATTCACTCAGGTCCACGCTTACCTCCACCCCGTAGGGGGAGGTTTTATTCAAGGCCTCATTCAGCATTTGCTGGTCCAGCAGATTGAAATTGGCATCCTGTAGAAAACTTTCAACTTTGGCAATCAGGCGCTTTTTAGCCTCCTCTTCATCCCCCAAATTCATAGGTTTAACCATGTCATGGTCCGGATTGAATGGCATATACAGAGGTTTAAGCTCTTCCAATTCCCTGGCGTAAACTGCATCGTAAACCGTTGCCAAGGCTTCGATAAAGCGGGAAAAAGCTTTATCTTCAGGGTGATCCTGCCGCCACCTTTGGACCAGCAAATGGGCCAATTCAGCAGACGAGAGAGGAATAAACCGTTCGAGAACTTCCTGGTTATATTGAATGTTTAATTCGGACACTAATCACTCCTTTTAGAGATTTTTTAGCCTTTGTGACAGATTAAATACCGGGTTACGCTAATGCCAACCATACCTTCCGCGGGCTTTGGATGATAACACGGCAGTCTGAGAAGCCAACGGGTTGCGTCATCATGGTTTTTCATAAAAAGTCAGCAATTGTTTTGCAAATGCGCCGTATTGAGAACGGTGCCAGCATTCGATGGATATTGAAGAGGGGGCAAAGCGGAGAAATTGATTATCTAGTATCCCCGATGCCGCCAAATCCGGCAGATGCCTGACGAACCGGACTTGGGGCGCGGACTTCACCAACAAAAGCCGGTCAGCTTTTAATCGGCCCGCAAGCCAGGCAGACAGGCTATCGGAGGTCACTTCCCAATCGGCGGGTATGCCGGTGCGCTCCAACTCATCAAGGTTTGGCAACCAGATACAAGCCTGTTGCTGGCAGAGCTTCGCTCTGACCGACTCAACCCCCCCGGCCAACAATAACCCAGGTTCCAAGCCATTCAGCATTCGCCCGAATTGATGCATAGCCAAGACCGCCATGGCATGGGCTGTACTATCGTTGAATTGCCAACGTTGCTGGGCTTCCCGCACCTCATCGGCAAATCTGCCGCCACCCGGTACAATCACCACCCGCCCCTGGCCAAATTGGGCGATAGTTTTCAGCCAATAGATTAAAGATTCGTTTTCCCCCAGGCTGCCGCCCAGCTTAACCACCCACATGATCGGCCGCCCTGAGACCGAAATGGGAAAGCACGTGAATCAGCGCCGCAGCTTTGTCGAAACTTTCCTGATACTCCCGCTTGACATCGGAATCGGCGACAATGCCACCGCCCGCCCAAAAACGGATGGTGTTGTCGGAAAAAACCAGCGTGCGAATGGCGATGTTGGTATCCATGGCCCCATCATAACCAACATAACCTAACGAGCCGCAATAGATTCCGCGGCGAACAGGCTCCAACTCTTCGATAATTTCCATGGCGCGGATCTTGGGCGCGCCGGTAATCGATCCGCCAGGGAAACACCCCCGCAATAAGTCCAAGGCGTGCTTGTCTTCTTCCAGATCCCCCACCACGGTGCTCACCAAATGGTGCACGGTAGCATAGCTCTCCACCTCGAACAGTTTGGGCACTTTGACCGACCCCAGTTTGCAGGTTTTGCTGAGATCATTCCGTAACAGATCGACAATCATCACATTTTCGGCCCGGTCTTTAATGCTTTCCGACAGGGCTTCTATTTGATAAAGATCCAACTCGGGATTGAGACTGCGGGGACGGGTGCCCTTGATGGGTTTGGTTTCCACCCTGCCCCCGCGCACTTGCAGAAACCGTTCGGGGGAAGAGCTTAAAACCGACCCTTGTGGAAAATTCATGAAACCGGCAAAGGGCGCGGGATTGTATTGCCGGAGGGAGACATACACGCCCCACGGATCCCCTTGGGCAGCCGCGCTGAAGCGCTGGGCGAAATTGACCTGATAGCAATCCCCCTCGCGAATATAGTGTTGAATCCGGGTAAAAGCCCGGGAATAGGCATCCCATGTCAGGTTGGACTTTATGTCACTGAATAAATAAAAAGTACCGGGATATACCGGCTCTGGATTGGTTAGCTGCTTCAGCAATTGCGGCCAATGCGCGGCGACTTCCGGGGTGGGCTGTCCCACCAGCCAGGACTTTCTCTTGCCATGATCAACCACGCAGGCCCAATTGTAGATCCCTACTGCCATGTCGGGGATATGTTCCAGATCCTCGGTCGACAGTGGCAGCCTTTCCAACCGCCGGGCAAGATCATAGGCAAAATAGCCAATCGCACCGCCGCTAAAGGGGATGCCTGCAACAGGATCACGCGGCTCCCCAAGCGCTTCTTTAAGAAGGTGAAAAGGGTCTTCCGGAGATAGACGAACCCCTCCGGAATCGCGAATTTCCGTCATCGCATCCCGGGTCACCAAGGTCTTTACCGGGTTGGCGGCGAAGATATCATACCGCCCCTGCCGGCCATGGGGATGGCTGCTGTCGAGAAAAACCGCCCAAGGCTCCCGCGCCCATTGGGCAAACAATTCGGCGCTGTCTTCCCGGTAGGGAAGTTCGGCAATAAGAGGCTGGTTAAGCATAGTGGAACAACCGATGAATCAAGCCAACGGATGCATCATAACAAGTCCTTGGCATTTTAACATGGGCCTTCCTCGCAATCGCTTCTTATACAGGGAAGGAGCTTGCTTATGAACTGGTTTTATAGAATTGTAGGCAAGTTAAAAAAGAAAGGCCTGAATAACTCAGGCCTTTCTAGCTCTTGACTTCAACCAAGCTTATTGCGTCGGTGGGTAGTCGTAGAAAGGTTCGCCCACCCAGAACGGACGCATCATTTCGTGATCCTCGTGTTCGAGGATATGGCAATGATAGACAAACAATCCCGGAATGTTAAAGTGGGCGATGATTCGCGTCACTTCCCCTGGTTTGGCTTCTACCGTATCCTGCCAACCGCTTTCCTCGGGCGGCGCGGGAACTTTAGAACCAATCAGCTTGAGGGTTTCGGGATGTCCCGGAACGAAACTGGCCACGTCAAACCTTTGCCGGTCCAGCACCTGGAATTGGACTTGGTGGACATGAATGGGATGGCTGTCCTCCGAAATGTTAATGAACTCCCATATTTCCGTGGCATTGAGATTGGGGGTCTCGGTCACAGGATCCCCCCAATTTAACGGGCCATCTTTGGCAGTGCCAAGCATGGTTTTCAAACGGCCAATCTCATCCGTCGTTTCGGTAAGAAGAATCTGGCGTACTTTATCGACATTGCCAGGATCCAACCTTTGCACCGGAACCAGGACATCAGGCAGATTTACTTTTGGTACTGATTTATCCAGCTTCTTGGTCACCTTGAACGCCATGATTTTACCGGTGGTTTCCGGGTTCACCGGATCGCCTCCGGGAAAGGGCGTGGGTGCATCGTTGCTGATTATAAGCGTTTTGCCTTTGAACTCTTTTCTGGAAAAATCCACTATCACATCAATCCGCTGCGCCGGAGCCACACTGACGGTATCCACCGCTACTGGACTGGGCAGCAATCCCCCGCCAGAACCGATTTTGATGAAGCCCTTGGACACCGGCTGGCCATCCATCTGCAAACGCATGCGATAGAAGCGGGAGCCGGAACCGTTAAGAATACGGAAGCGGTATTTCCTAGGTTCCACTTCCATCACCGGCCAAGCCTTGCCATTGACAAGAATAAAATCGCCGAAAAATTCGGGAACAATGGAAGGCACCGGCTTGCCTGTTTCCGGATCCAGGGAAACCGGATTGCCGTTGGCGTCCCTGAAGCTTTCCTCGGGATAAGCCAGACCGCCATCATCGTAAAAGGAACGGTCCTGAATGACCAGCGGTACTTCGTAAGGGTAACTTGGCAACTTGTTTTCCTGTTGCAGTTGCTTTTCAATATCATCCCGGAGCAAGTAAAAACCCGCCAATCCGGCATATACATTCAACCGGGTAATCCCCATGGCGTGGGGGTGATACCATAAAGCGGCCCCTTGCTGATCGTTCCGGTAACGGAAAGTACCCGTGGGGCCGTAAGGTAAATCCCATTGCATCAGTGGCCCACCATCCTTGAATTTTTTGGTCGTCCACGCCTCTGGATAACCATCGCTGTCGCTATCGGTATGACCTCCATGGAGATGCACCACCGTCCTAATCTGTGGACGGCAGGGATTAGGGACTGGATTGCCATCCGCATCCAGCTCTGGCCCCGGCGGATCTTCATCGTTATCGGCGCCATAGGGACCACAATGCACCGTGGTATCCACCGGCAACAAATGGCGCTTTGGCAACCAATTCAGCCACCGCACCCGTACCGGGTCACCCCTGTCAGCCACCAAGGTGGGTCCTGGAAAGCTGAGTTTACCACTGGGCGCGTCATTTTCCCGGGCATCGCCAAAACCCCATACGCGGGTATAGAGCTGCTTGCCGGTGGCCGGGTCAATCAAACCAATCTTGGTTTTGATTTGGTCCATCACCACTTCATAATAAGACTCGCCATCGATGGTACCGTAAGGTTGCAGGACAAAGCCGGGATCCAGCGGATTCGGCAGCGGGTTGACAAACTTGGGCTGGGTGTTGGGATCCAGCAAATGGGCGGAAGGCGCCTGTCCATCGGGGAACTGAATGGCCAGCTTGAAAAAATCATAGGGGTAACAACTCCATTGGGTTGCCGGTTTACCGCTATGCTTTTTTCCTTTAGCAATGTGCAAACATTTGCCGCTGTGTTGCGCTTCCAGACGGAAAAAATCCCCCCGGGCGCTGATGCGCCACTGCTGATTCAACTCTCCATGACAGGGCCATTGGATAATATCGGCACCATCGTCCAAATCCTCTCTCGCCACGTCCAGGCACATGCCGGTTGCCTGGTTTTTGATGGTAAAAACATCGGTTTTGCCGGCCACCGGCAGCAGCTTCCAGATTTGATAATCACTGCCATCACACTGGCTTTGGACCACCTTCGCTTCCTTGTCATCAGATCTGTCCTCAATGTCCAAACACTTGTCGCTATGTTTCATCACCAAAGTGCTTGTCACCCCGGCACTACCCATTACAGGAACTGTGGGCACAGTGGCTTTTTTATCGGTATTAAACGAAAAAGCGTGTGCCTGAGGATCTGCCGATGGCTTATCAATCAGGTTGACGGCATTGGATGTCACGGGAAGAAACAGCAACGCTCCTCCCATTAAAACAATGTTTGGCAAGGATTTTTTATACATTTTTCCCCCTCCAAATACGAACTGGCCTGAAAGAAATACCCCCTTTTCTTATCAGGACATTTTTTAAAATGAATAGCATTTCCCTTTCTATTCGCGGGAAACTCTGATCTATTCATCCCCAATTATCAGAGTGAAATTGAAATCCAGAGCAAAATGGATTTCATAGAATCAGGCGAGTAAAACCACCCTTCGGCTGGTTGTCCTTGTCCACCGAATATCTAGGAGTCAAGTTAATGGGCTAGATAATACCCCTTATCCCTGATATGTAAGTATATTAGTCTTTTATCATCAGTCAATATTTTTTTATACGTACTATTTTTCTTATATCAAGGAAACCTAAGATAATTCGTCCAAGAAACACCCGTATACAAAAAACACTAGATGCAGTTTTTTTATTCAATATCAATCACTTGGAATGGTAGATTTTGATCGCACCTCCATGTCCCGCGGAAATCTCTAACAGAATCTAAAGTTCCTCAATGTTTGATCTGGATCAAATATGATTTTTTCTCCTAAAAAAACTGAAGCGTAAGTTAAGGAATTGAGTTCTTTCATAATGGGTGCGAGTTCAGCCTTTTAACGCCAAACAAGCACCTTATGCCCGTGATTGTCGATAGGAGAGGAGAGGAGAGGAGAAGAGCAGGTAAATGACTGATGTTACGCAGCCGCCAGCAGGTACACTCAGGTTTACGCAATCCCTAGTTGTCATTTCGACCGGAGGGAGAAATCTTCACACTCAGCCTCGATTTGGATCAACTACAAGATTTCTCGCAAGCTCTCTCACTTCGTTCGAGACAGGGCTCGAAATGATTGTGCGTGACATCAGTAAATACGAGCCCGCCAGGCGGAAATTATTTCTGACTATCTAAGGAAATCACGAAGCATCCATGCCAAGGCCGCGGCAGGGGCGCAATCGGCAACGGAAAAATCGCCGTGACAGGTTTCCGAAAACTGGAAATAAACCGCGAAGTCTTGATAGTCGATTTCCAGCCTTCTGGCTAATTCTGGCAGGAGAAAACGCCCAACTCCGGCGCCAACCAGGGTCATTTGTTCCGCCGGCAGGCGGGATAAATGGCGCAAACAGGTGTATGTCAACTGCTGTAACTGTATTTCCCGGCAAGCCATGGCAAGCATTTGCCATTCCCTTTCTGAAGCGCATGCCGCGTCCAGCCCCAGCATTCTCGCCAGACGCTGGATGCTGGCTAGCCGGGTCTTGGCCTTGCCGTCCGCAGTGGGCGTTAGATCGGCATGAATTGGCAGCACTTGCAGAACCCGGTAAACATCCGCCATGTTGGCGAAATATTCGGCCATGAGAGGTATCTGCTGGCCACGGAAAGGCAGGCAGTCGGACAGGACCATCAAAGGCGTCCGCACTACGCCAGCATAAACCAATTCCCCGGTTTTCAGGCGATCATGGTCATCTTCTCCCAAACATTTGAAGTCACCTTTAACGACGGGCAAAAAATCCGTGGTGGTGCTGCCAATATCGATACATAAGATCACATCGTTTTTTTGACATTGTCCAAGAAAGTGCGCAGTAATCCGCCAATTCTGGGAGGCTGTTTGGTGGTAGTTTTTGGGGTCAAAATTAGATAACGGTATAAATCCCTGGGTGGAATAAACAAAAGTATTCCGGGAAGGGATGATTTGGGTAAAACTATTCAGAAGCGCCCGCACCCCTTCCTGCCGGCTCTCGAACAAATCCACCATCTCACCGGTCATGGTCAGGCCGTGAAAGCAATTTTCCGGCAATTGCCGATGGATGGCCTTCAGAGACTTTGAAAGGACAGCCATTCCTTGCCATAAGGGGCAGTATTGCTGGAAAACGGAAACCACTTTACCTTCTGCCTGGAGGACGACAGCTTTTATATGCGCCCCGCCCAAATCCCATCCTACATAGTAATGAATCATGCCATCACCCTGATTTCCTTGCCTGTGATTTGCCGTCTTTTTGAGGCCAATTCATCCAGTGAAGCCTGCCCCTTCGCCAACCAGACTACCCATTCCGCCACGTTGATACCCAATGCCAGGCGAATGCCAGTATAAGAAAGGCTCACCCTGGGATTGATCTCCACCACCAAAAGCCGGTCCCTTGAACGGATCAAATCAATACCCACATACCCCCATAATCCTGGAATCAAGCGGGCAATTTTTGCGCACAGACGCTGACATGAATTCTTGTCTGTATCACAGATGTTGACGCTACAGGCCTTGAGCACCAGGGATTCGCCTTGCCAAGCAAGGTGCTGGTGGTTGACGGTTAACAACAATGCCCCGCCCCCGGCAAAAATGGCTGACAGGCTGAGGGTTTCGCCAGCAATATAAGGTTGCAGAATCCAGTCTTGGGCCTGATATCCCCCCAGTTCCGCCCGGGACTGAACCCGTCGAATCCCCTCGCAACCCACATCATTTCTGGGTTTGATAATCCAGGGCGGGGGGAATTGATTTTTAAATTCTTGAGCCAAACATCCAGGCACCGAATCGACGCCACCCTTCTCCAAGACAGTACCAGTGACCAATTTGTCTGAACAAATTCGGATGGCTTCGGGATGACAACCCAACAGGTATTTGTTGGCTGCAAGCACATCTGTGGCCAGGCTATATAAAATGCCATTGGTTTCCGGGGCCACAATCCACACCGCCTCCGCCCAATCCAGGCCTGCTCTCCAGTTTTCTTGCCACTGCCCTGGCGAGGCGATGGGGGCAATCTCGATGGCATTGTTTTTCACGGGCCTAAAGATTTGGCGGCTTGAGATTTCTTTAGCTACCGGGGTATTGCCTCCGTGGGTGTTGGCGGCCTGGATGGCCGCCATCAAGTCCTCAGGGAAGAGTTTACAACGTCCCACGGAAGCAATACCCCGGTGGCTTGGGTGTATAAAACAAATAGGAGAGCAGTTTTTTACTGTCAAGGGCGGCAAGCGGTAGTCCCGCAAAACACGCAACGTCACTTGAGGAAGCAACGCCAAATCCGCCACCAACGCTTGCAGCATTGCTTCTCCGCCCTTGGCAAGCTCCCCCGGCAAGGGTTTTCCAACCATGCCGCCGCCGGTAATATATTCCAATACCAGAATTTTCATGGCATTTGATGAAACTGATTCCCGTTATCGATTTGCTGCAAGGACAGGCGGTAATGGCCCTACGCGGCCAACGTCAATCCTACCAGCCGTTAAGCACGCCTCTATGCCCCGACAGCCGACCTGAGCAGGTGATTGAAGCTTATCTTGGCCTTTACCCCTTCGACTGTATTTATATTGCCGATCTCGACAGCATTCAAAGCCAAGGAAACAACCATAAGACCATCACCAGCCTACAGCGACGCTTTCCTCATTTGCAGTTTTGGGTGGATGCCGGTTATCCAACATTGCCCCATTCTCCCTACATTATTCCCGTGATTGGCAGTGAATCCTTACAGCCTTCCGATCTCGAAGTCCTGCCATCTTTGTCCGGCAACTGGATTTTATCATTGGATTTCAATGGCAACGGTTTTCTAGGCCCCCTCGAGCTGTTGGAAAACACGATGCAATGGCCAAAATCTGTGATTATTATGACGCTGGCTAAAGTCGGCAGCTTGGAAGGTCCTGATTGGAACCGGCTAAGATCGGTAGTGCAGCGCGATCCATCCAGGCACTGGATTGCCGCTGGCGGCATCCGTCATCAACAAGATTGTAATCGCCTAGCCAGGTTTGGCATTCACTGTGTTCTTGTCGCCAGCGCTTTACATTACGGCAAAATCAAACTGTAAAGCACATTGGATTTTTTCGAGATCCCCTGAAAAAAACAAAAGCCGCCACTTCGGTTGAAGTAGCGGCCTTAGGACCGGGAATGAATGAAGCGCTCGGATCAGTCGTGCGCGGCAAAAGGATGGTGGCTACGCTTGGCCATTTCTACCACTTCCCCCGCCTTGGGCTCACCCGCAACCGCACGCTTGATTGCTTCCTTGGTTGCTTCGTAATTGTAATCCTGAATCTTGGCATCGTCTTCTGCCAGCCAGTGGATGAAAACGGCGACGCAAATATAAAGGTCGTCGGCTTCGTCCAGAGGAATGGTACCATCTTCCACACACTCGGTTACCGCCATGGCCACGCCACGCTGCGCTGGGCCAAACATCTGGGTCGCCTGCTTGCCATTTTTGATGGTAACCTTGTTGTACATAATCGTCGCCGGTTTGCACATCAGGTTGGGAGCCACCACCGCCAAAAGGCTGGAATGCCCGCTTTTCTGGTTAACCAGACAATTGGCAAACGCAGTTTCCACAGCGCTATTGCGGGGACCGATCATGAGATCGATATGCGCCACTTCATTGCCTTCCCCCTTCAAGGATTCGCCAATCATTACTTTGCTGATTTTAGCCACTCTACTTGTCTCCTCTGTCTTGGATGATGAAAAAAATGATAAAAATTTCCCGATTAACGACATTGTTGTTCTCCCCACAAGAGCATTAAGGAACAACGTCCCCAGCCACTCTACCCTGCCCCGGCCCATTCCTTGAATTTCCCGGAGTCAGGAGTTGTTCCAGGCGCACCGCCAATAGGGTCGCAACCGTCAAATCAGCCGTGGTGCCTGGGTTGATACCCGCCGCTTTGAACGCCGCATCTACTTCCTTGAGCTGCGGCAATATTTGTTCCGGATTCGCGGCACGTTGTAACAAATCTTCCAAATGCGCGCATTTGGCGGAAATCATGGATGTATATCGTTTGCCGAACTTGCGCTCGACATGGCTATCAGGAATATCCCGAAGCAACTGAACAAACACGAATACCGCCGCCCATCGCTCATCTGCCCATTGGTTAACCCCAATATGATAACCGGGAATAGCCTGCTGAAAAACATCTTTATAATCGCTAACATAATTATAGGCGATTCTGTCACGATTTTTGGCCAATTCCATGGCTTTTAACAGGGTGACTGTCGGCTTGTGAGCGACATCTTCCGCTTCCGTTTCCCCCAAGCCGCCAGGCTTTGCCAATCGAATGGCCCTGTAAACCCAATCGGCATCCTGCACTGTGGTAGCCTGTAATGTTTGGCGCAAACGCCCCCTTAACTCCCCTTCGCTTTGGCGCAAAACGGCCTCTATCAAGGGCGCCGCCAGCAGAATGATGCCTAGGTTCGTATTGCAACCCACCTTTTCCCAGGTAGCTTTAACGGCTTGATAAATCCTTTCTCCCAACGTCAATGAAGGATCGACCAAGTGCCCGACGCTCACCTGAGCGCTGACAATAAAGTCATTCACTGTCATCCCGTGTCCTGGGGAATAAACGCTGACATTACCCGGCTTGAAAGCCTCCACATCCAGTCGGCATGCGTCCAAATAAGCTTGGGCCAAAACCGTTCGATTCAGGATTTCCGTTCCCATCAATGTAAAATCATTCCGCAGGTATTCCGGTCTTTCTTCTGTGGATGTTGGCGGCCCGGATGGCCGCCATCAAGCTCCCAAGGACGGGTTTACAGCGCTCCACGGAAGAAAGACCGGAATACCTTGGCTGCCGGAAAATCATGGATAAACCCCACAATGCCGCAAAAAATCCTCCACTAACAGGGCTGTCACATCCGTTTCGGTCACACTCTGCAGTCCTTTCCAGGCGGGGATGCCGTTCGCTTCGAGAACCCAATAATTGCCTTCCGTGTCATAAAGGATGTCCACACCCGCATAATCGAGAAGCAAAGTCCGTGCCGACTTTTCCGCCAAATGGCACAGCCTGGAATCAAGATCAGCCTTTTCGCACCGCCCGCCTTGCGCCACATTGGTGCGCCAATCCGCACCATAGCGGCTCATGGCGGCCACGGCTTTCCCCGCGATGACGAAAACCCGCCAATCCCGTACCGGATGGGAAGGAATATATTTCTGCAAATAATACACGCCACCGGCAGGTTTAAGGGTGGCAATTGATGCGATACTTCGGTGCAACTCAATACCTTCCCCCTGGGCGCCAAACAAGGGTTTGCTGACAAGCCAATCCCCTCCGCGAAATACCGCCTCGGCAATGGCCAATGCCTGCGCCCGTTGTTTTGTTATCCAGGTAGGCGGCGTTGGAATGCCCTGCTGGTGCAGTAAAAAACTGGCAATGGCTTTATCCACGCTGAGTTCGATGCCCCGGGTGGGGTTGTAAATCTTGACGCCGGATTTTTCCAGGATATGCAGCAAATTAAGGTAGGTGATGATCTGCTCCAGGCTTCCTCCGGGAACCCCGCGCACAAATACCCCGCCAGGAAATGAGGCGCCGAAGCCCGGGAAAGTCACCGGCAAGGTGCCTTGTTCCAGGCTGATTTGACCATCCATCAAGGAAACGAACCGGATATCGCAGCCACGTTCGGCAAAAGCTTGCCGCAACCGGCGGCCATGCCAGCCGGGATCATCGGTGACAATCGCGAATTCGGGCCGGCTCATCCTCCGAAGGATTTGGCCAGCAATGCTTCATCCAGCTTGCCTGCCCGGAAGCTGCGCCCGGTTTCCACCGCGGTGACAATGACACTTGCGGGACTGAACAGCATGGGATCGACTTTGAAGAAATCGTATTCGTATTCCTTGAACACTTGGGCAAAGGGTTTGCCATAATCCCGGGAGGTGGAACTGGGCAGATCCTTGGCCAATTTCTCCGCCGCTTCGTCACTGCCTTTCACGAACAAATGAACTTGGCCGCCAAACAAAATCGCATCATTGGTGCGACCCATGGCGGTGATGAAATCCGGCGCCGGCGGCGGAACCGGGGCGGTGCCCGAACCGTCAATGATATGTTCCAGAGGAAAATGTAGTTCATGGGTCTTGTGCATGGCCACTTCCAGTACCCGGGCCACCACTTGCAGACCTCCCGCCAGGCTTGAGGTTGGGGTAAGAACAACCGTCAAACCCGAAGCGCCAATGGAACAATCATTGGCGATTTTATCCAGCAATGCCATTGGCGGCGGTTTGTCCACTTCCATAATCAATACCGTGGCATCGGCCTGATCCCGGTATTTAAGCTCCTCGAATAATGTCTCCTTGCTGCACAAGGCCCGCGCCGGCCCTGATCCGAGCGCGTAAAAGGCTTCCTTCCCTTTGCCGTGGGACAAGCTCCAGCCGGCATACTGGCTGCCAAGACAAGAAAGCACGGGATCGGTGGCGTGAACATTCACCCGTAGCGGCCAATCCGGGGTAATGGCGCTGTGATTCAAAGTAACAGTGCCCATGCCGCCCATGCATATTTCCGCGATTCTGCGCCCGGCTTCCAATCCACCATCGGCTTCAATGCCGGCATCCACCAAAGTCACGCCATTTTCCAGACGGGTGACTTTCAGACGCAACATGTTGGCATCTTTTAACAAGGACTCCACTAAAGGCTGGGCGGTGAAGTTCACGCTCACCAGCGCTTGTTCAGTCATTTTTCACTCCCCTTAAAAAATTTATTGCCATTTACGAAACTTTAATTCCAAGACCGGGTGCTGCCGCCAACTGCCTTTCCAACCAGTGTTTTCGCCATCGCAGCCGACGCTCGACAACCGCTATTGAATTTCCCTGCGCCGTGACGCTGCAAACAGGTTCACCAGCGCCCACAGAGTCTGACGGATCAGGCAAATCCACACACCAGGATGGCCACGGCATATCCTTGGGAATCGCTACAGGTTCCTGGCTAAACACCACCTGTAACCCCCGCGCGGGTCCTGGTTCAGGCGTCACCCGGCATTCGCCTTGGCAGGCTTGCACGTGAGCCGCCAATAATCCATCGGGCCAATCATCGTCCCACAAACCCAGTACCGCGCCGGGACGGGGATTGAGCTCCAAAATCGCAGGGCCTGACTCAGTGACCATAAAATCCAGCCCATGCATGCCGCGCAAATGCCACGCTTCAATCATTCGCCAGGCATACTCCTTGACCAATTTTGTTGTTTCCGGTGAAAGCGCGGCCCGATTGATCGCCCCGGCATACCCAAAGGGTTGTTGGGCATTATAATCGGCTTGATAGAGTCTGTTAAATGCTCCCCAAACCAATCGCCGCTTGTCCGCCAGAAAGGCATAGGTAAAAACCGCGCCTGGCAAGCGTTTCTGGAAATAAACCTTGCCGTTTCCCAAGGCCGCGGGCGTCAGGGCCACCTTTACCCCACCGCACCCGCCTCCCTGTTTGGCCAGCCAACCGGTTAGGTCTTTTGGCTGCCGCCAGGTGATATCCGGATAAGGAATTTGTAGCGAGTCCAAGGCGGCAAAAAATAATTCCGGATCGGAACACAGATGCAGCACCTCAGGGCCGTTACCGAGCAATGGGCAAAGTTGGGAGATTTCTTCCACAACCTCTGGAAGACTTTCTAATCCACTGCCGTACACCCAGCCTGCCGGTAAATATTGACGTATCAACGCTTGAGCCAATTTGATTAATGCCTGTCCATTCAATTCAGTTTGATCCCCGGGAATCTTACGCCAGGCGTGGGCAACCTTCCGCGTATCCAGATCCCCAAACCGGTCCAACACCAAAGGCCGCCATCCGCCACGCCTGGCGGAAACGGCCAACATTCGGGCCGATTGGGCAATCAAAAGAATACTATCCGGCATTATCGCCAGCGTTCTCAGTGAGACGCCCCCATACATTCAATCCCGGCGCCGGAATTTCGGGCGGCAACCAGCTGAAATCTCAGCGCTTCGAAGCGGCGAAATTCCTGTTGGATTTGGCATAAAACAGACTCTGCCTTGACAGGATCGGGAATCAAGCAAAATCCCGTGGGTCCCCACGAACTTTGCCCGAGCCCCACAAACCCTTCATTTTCCAACCAAAGCAGCGCTTGGGCTACCCGCTGGCTGGTATATCGCCCCCCCTGCGCGGAGGCAAAATATTCGCCGTTGGCTCTTTGAATCTCGGCGATAACCTGAGCGAAATTTTCAGCATTTGCCTCGGCCAAGGCAGGCAGCCCCCGGATCAGCAGCTTGTGACAAAGCCCTGTGGCGACTGACACGGGAAACGCGGGCAACTGCTTGAATGCTTGCGTCTCCTGGACACCGGAAAGTCCCTGGGCGCGCCTGTCAAAAATCAACAGCCAACGCCAATGGGAAGGTACCGCTATGCGGGACAATAGCGGCGGTGTCACAGTGTCAGCCCCCCTACCGCCATCGACAATAAACCCACCCTGCTCGAAAGCCGCAATGCCAATGCCGGAACGGGCGCCGCGGCCACTCAGCCGGGCAATCTCCCTGACACTCAAATTCAGGCCCCAAAATTTGGCCAAAGCCATCCCAACCGCCAACGCCAGTTGCGTACCCGAGCCCAACCCGGCATGGGAAGGGATAACCGAATCCACATGAATCCGGGATTGAGATGGAAGATCCAAAACTTTCAGAAAATGCGCTATTTGAGCTTCAAGACGGGGTTCAGATTGGCCGGAAACTTCCAATGCCCGGGCCCGGCTCACGGTCACCGTGGTTTGAATGGATTCCAATGCCATGCCGATACTGCCAAAACTGCGGCCCAGCTCCCCGCTCAAATCCATAAACCCCATGTGAAGCCGGGCCGGAGCTATAACTTTGACGGATTGAAAGGCAGGAGACGGGGTTTGTTTATCCATTGAGAATATTTATCTTGCTACTTGATATTTCTACGGCATTCAAAAGCAGTTCTAGTTTTCCTTTCGTGGGTGTTGGCGGCCATTCGGGCCGCCAACACTCCCCCATGGAAGGGTTAACGGCATCCAACGAAAGAAAACTGGAACTACTTAGGCGCACGAAATCATGAAAATTCAACAACCCTTGCAGGTAAACTTAAACTCGACCGAAGAAAGCTAAAAATTCCAATCACCGTCTGAACGAGATTACCACGAAGCCAGCTTTTCCCGCCAATCTTCATATACATAGAGCAAGGCGGGAATAACCAGCAGCACCAAAGCCGTGGCGAAAAATAAACCGAAAGCGATGGACACCGCCATGGGAATCAGGAATTTCGCTTGTAGGGAGGTTTCGAACAATAGCGGCAACAGACCGGCGATGGTGGTTAATGAGGTCAACAGTACCGCGCGCAGCCTTTGACAGGCGGCTTCTTCCAGGGCCCGGCGCAAATCCATGCCGCCGCGCCGCAGATGATGATAAAAACTGACCAGAATGATGGAGTCATTGACCACAATTCCCGAAAGACCAAAAATGCCGAACAGAGACAAAATCGTCAAATCAATTCCCATCACCATATGACCGACAACCGCGCCCACCAGGCCAAAAGGAATGGCGGCCATGACAATTAAGGGCCAGCCATAAGAGCCAAACACCCAAGCCAAAATCAGATAGATCAGCATCAGCCCCATCAATCCGCCGCGCCGCATGTCCGCCAGGGTTTCTGCCCGGTCTTCCGCGCGCCCGGAACTGCCGTATTCAATCCCGTATTGTTTCGCCAGTTGCGGCAAGGTTTCGGTCATCAGGCTTTCCATTACCAAACCGGGTTTATTCACATGGGTGTTGATTTCCGCCGACACCTCCACGGCAAGCCGGCCATTGGCATGCCGCAAAATCTCAAATCCTTGCCTGGAACGGGCCTTGGCCACGGTATGGAGGGGGACAAACTCTCCCGTGGGCAACTTTATCTGAAAGTTTTCCAGCACCTTCAAATGGGCGCGTTCCTCTTCCGCCAGGCGGACCCGGACTTCCACTTCATCGGGACCATCCTGAAATATCTGCACCAACTTCCCGGCAAAGGCCGTGCGCAGTTGCCGCCCCAATGCCTCCGGTGTAAGTCCCAAAGACTCGCCGATGGGGGTCAGGCGATAGATCCATTGCTCCCGGCCATAAGGCAGATCTTCCGTCACATCCGTCAAACCCGGAATCGCTTTTAAAGTTTCCACCAGATCCACGGCGGCCCGCTTCAAATCATGAGCATCATCGCCTACCAGCCGCACGCTCACATCCCGCCCAGGGGGACCCACCTGGCGCGCCACGATAATCAAATTGTCCAGCCCTGGCGCGGCGGGGATTTTCTTGCGCCAGGCTTCGATCACCTCCCAACTGCGGACGTCCCTTTCCTCCGAAGGCACAAGCTCCACTATGATGGCCCCCAAATGTTCCGCTTGCTGCTGTAATCTGCCGTCATTACTCAACCCCTGGCCTTGAATCCTCACCACGGTACGCAGTAATGGCTTTGAAGATAATTCCCGGGCGGTTTGCCGCAAACGATCTTCCATCTCAGCCAAATAAGCCTTGACTTTTTCCTTGGGCGTGCCTGGCACGAAACCGACAGTCGCATAAAGAATATCGGCTTCCGGCGCGGCAAAAAACAAGAAATGAACCCTGCCTCCCGCCACCAACCCCAATGAAATAATCAGTAAACTGCACGCTGCCGCGAGGGTCAGACCACGATTTCGAAGCGCCGCGCGCACCAATGGGCGGAATCGTTGTTCTTTAAAGCGGCGAAAAGCGTTATCGAATTTGCGGCGCAGTTTGCCTTCCTCGCCAGCGTGCATCTTGGCGAAAGCATGGCGTAAATGGGCCGGCAATACCCAAAAGCTTTCCATTAGCGACGCCAATATAACCGAGATCACCACCAAGGGAATGGCAAACAGGATTTTACCCGTGGGGCCTCCCACCAACATCAAGGGCAAAAAGGCGGCGATGGTGGTCATGGAGGATGCCGTGACCGGCCCTAACATGCGCCGGGCGCCCCCTTCGGCCGCCGACAAAGGGGTTTCACCCATTTGATAGTGGGCCAAGGCATCCTCTCCCACGACAATGGCGTCATCGACGATGATCCCCAAGGCCATAATCAGCCCAAACAGGCTGATCATATTGATGCTGCCACCGGCAACATAAAGAAGGAGCAGCGTCGCCATAAAAGAAACCGGGATGCCAAAAGCCACCCAAAACGCCACCCGCCCGCTCAAGAACAAATACAAAATGGCAACCACCAACACCAATCCCGTCGCACCATTTTTCAGCAGCAAATTAATCCGCTCGCGAATCATTTCCCAGGTCTTGTTATAGACATGGAGATAAACCGATTGGGGTAATTGCCCTTCAACTTCCGCCAGCCAGCGATTGAAAATTTCCGCCGATTTAAAGGAATCTCCGTGCTCCGCGCGCCGTATTTGCAGCTCCACCGCCGGTTTCCCTTGAAATGTCAGGAAAGTGCTGTTATTGAGCGGTTGCCGCTTGATTTTCGCGACACCCCCGAGTTCAATCCTAGCGGATGGGTCCGCCGACAAAGGAATTTTGGAAAATTCCAGCTCGGTTCGCCGCTGCTCGGTCACCCGCAATACTTTCAGCAACTCCCTGTCGCCAAAACTGCCTGCTGGAATGTCCCGGCTAAACTGGTCAATGCGCTCGGCAATCTGCTCCAGGCCCATACCCAGCACATCCAAAGCCTCATGGGTGAATTCAATGGCGATTTCTTCTTCCGGCAAGCCTATAACATTGACTTTATCGATACCGCGGTCAAGAAGCTCGCGTTCAAAACGGTGGGCCAATGGGCGCAGTTCATCCAGATCTTCTCCGTATATCACCAGACGGGAGACAGGTTCATAACGGGCGATATGGGTAATCTGGGGATCTTCCGCATCCCGGGGCAGATTACGGAACTCATCCACCTTTTGCTTGACTTGGTTGAGCGCCAGAAGGATGTCCGTTCCTTCCCTGAATTCCAGGGTAATGGCGCTGCGCCCTTCAGCGGAGGTGGAAGTCATCTTGCGCAGATCATCCACGGACTTGAGAACTTGCTCCAAGGGCGTGGTCAAACCCGTTTCCACATCTTCCGCGCTAGCCCCTGGCCAAATCACGCTGACCCGGACGATATCCAGGCTAAAGTTGGGAAAAAACTGGACATTGAGCTTTTCCAACGCGAAAACACCGCCCATAATCATCAGGATCATGAGGAGGTTGGCGGCAACCTTGTGGCGCGCAAAAAAAGGTATCCAGCCATCGCTGTGGTTTGCCATTAAGTGCTATCGCCGGTAAATCATTGAAATAAAAAACGCTATGGCGGTCATTTCTTCGCCTTGATTTCAACCGGTAAACCAGCAGCCGCGTTGGGCAAGTGCGTCACTAACACTTTGTCACCAGGATGAAGCTGCCTGGACGCCACCAGCAACCAGGAACCTTGCTTATCACCAGCATAATCCCCAAGAATGGTGACTTTTACCGGTTGCAACCGGCCATCCACAATCTTGTAAACCCTATTACTGCCATAAAGCGCGGCATAGGGAAGCGGCACGGCGTTCTCCCGGGGAGGACGCTGGAGAACGAGACTGGCAGTCATGCCCAGACGAAGATGCTCGTTTCCCCCGGTGATTTCAAACAAGGCATCAATCCCGCCCGCCGCGGCACTGCCAGACAAACGGGACAACAAGGCGGTAAAAGGGATGCCCGCGCTTTCGCCTTGGGCCGGCAAATGATTTTGCCTTGCCAGGGCTTGCTGGATTTCCGCTTGAAACGGTGTGGGAATCCGCGCTCTTAGTTCCAGCCCCCGCCAGGGATAAAAGCTCAGCAGCACTTGATGGGATTGGACAAAATCGCCAGCGGCTACCTCTACTTTAGCCACAACACCATCAAAGGGGGCGATCACCTGGCTGCGCTCCAGGGCCAATTGCGCGGTTTCAAGCGCCGCCTGGGCGCGTTGTAGTTTAGCCTCAAGCTGGGTCAACCTGGCCTTGTGTTCATTGACCGCCAATTGCCGCGCCACCACCGCCAGCGACTGACGCTCATATTCTGCTTTCTCCTTGTCCACGGCGGCAGCGGAAAGCAAATTTTTACGCAAGAGTTTTTCCGCCCTTGCCACCGCGTTTTTCATGAGCGACAGCAGTGACTTCTCATGTTCAAGTGCTCGTAAATCACTGGCGTAACGCACTTTTTCCTGTGCCAACTGGGCTTGCAATTCGGCCACGTCCGAGCGGGTCTGAACCACTTGAGGCTCGAAATCCCTCGGGTCCAAGCGTAACAAAATTTGCCCGCTCTTAACCGCTTCCCCCTCCTGAACCCTCACCTCCCACACCCTGGCTTTTCCCGGCGCCGCCGCCTGCACCAAATCAGGGCTTTCTACTTGGCCGTACAAGGTCAACACCGGTCGCAATGCGCGGGGATTAACCGTCACAGCCTCCACTTGCCAAACCCGTTCTCGCACCGCCAGGGCCGGTGGACGGGGACGGGTCAAGATCAGCACGACAAATAGCAGAAACCCCAGTGCCAACAACGCCCAGGGCCAGTAACGCTGATACTGATCTTTCATAAATGACTATTGACCGGTTTAATTGTTATTTCTAGAGAATTCAATATTTAGATTTCGCCTGCAAGCGGCAGATTTCATAAACTCGCTGCAATCGGGATGGAAGGCGTTTGTTGGCAGTGGCGCTAAAATTTTGGCGCCCCGGCCAGGATTCGAACCTGGGACCTTCCCCTTAGGAGGGGGACGCTCTATCCAGCTGAGCTACCGAGGCATTTGGTAGTTAATTCTAACAAAATGATGAACTGAATAGAAAAAAAATGGAGGGTTGATCGGACCTCATGCCCTCCTTTGGCATCACTCTCTGATTTCATGATTTTTTCTCTGACGCTATTTGGAAAATTTGCCTGCATCCTCCCCATACAGACGAAGCAGCAAGGCGGCCTCTTCCCGGGTAAAGCCGCATTCCTGGGCCAGATCTTCCGCTTCCACGCCTTGTTTGATCCGTTCGATGGCTTGCTGGTAGGAAGGCGTCTCTGAAGATTCACGCAGTTCTAAATGTTCGGTCAAAGCAGTGATTTCTGCCAGCCGGCGGGATTGTTCCAGCCCGCGCTCATCCATCCTGACCGCGGCAGCACACAGTCCAGAAATATCCTTAAGGAGTCTTTGTTGAGTATCGGTCAATTGCTGGCAGACAGCTTCCAAACGCTGTTGCCGCAGCCATAGCCATACTATGGTGCCGACCAACAGCACAACCAATAAGAAAAGGAGTGAAGTCGCAAAAGTCATTTAAGCAAATTCATCAATTTGAAGAGAGTGATCGCCTTTTCCAGAATCCTTCTGTTGATTTTCAGAAGCGTTGCTACCCTTTGCTTTTGCTGGGTTAAGGCCCTCTTTTTGGTTTTGCTTGGGCTGAATGGGTTTGACTGGCCAAATTTTTTCCAAGGGTTTGATTTCAACCATATCCAGAGACTTTGCAATATAATAGTTTCAGTGTAGCAGCTCCTATTTGTCTTTATCCTTAATAGCATCCGGATAAAACAGCTGCTCCCCATGGATTTTAAATTCCGCAATCATTTTTTGTCCTATAGGGCCGGTCAGAAATGTGAGGTAGTGGTGGGCGGCATCATAGGCGATATTGGGGCAATACTGGGGATTCACGGCGATAATGTGGTAAGGGTTGTGTAATTGAGGATCCCCTTCGAACAGCAAGGCAAGGTCAAGTTTATTTTTCATTGCCAGCCAGGTGCCCCGGTCGGTAAGAATATAGGCTTGTTTGTTGTCGGCAAACTGGAGCGCCGCCCCCATGCCTTGGCCGATGGCGTAATACCAGTTTCCCTCAGGAATGATTCCGGCCTGTTTCCAGATTTGCTTTTCTTTTTTGTGGGTTCCGGAATCGTCCCCGCGGGAAACAAAAGGCGCTTGATTTTGGGCAATTTTCTGTAAAGCTTTAACGGCAGTTTTAGCTCTACGGATATTCGCTGGATCTTCTCCAGGGCCTGCGATAATAAAATCATTATGCATCACCGCCATCCGGTCTACGCCGTAACCTGTTTTGACAAACCGCTCTTCGGCTTCCGGCGCATGGACCAATACCGCATCCACGTCACAATTCTCCCCCAGTTTTAGCGCCTTGCCGGTACCCATCGCGATCACATCCACTGAAATGCCTGTCTTTTGGGTAAATTCTGGATTGATCACTGACAACAATCCGGAATTGTCAGTGCTGGTCGTGGTTGCCAATCGCAAGCGTTGCCCGGTCAATGCCGGCTGGAAAAACAGTAAGAGCATGATGACAAAGAAAATTTTACGCCACATCTTTTTTGAACTTTATCTCCAATGAAATATTAATTCAGACACGGAACTTTTTATGAAATTCTGAATCTCACCTTAACAAATGGCAAAGAGGAGGAGTCGCCATGGCTTATGCCAAGCCATTTTTGGCCCATGATCCTGTTTTCCAGACAAGTTCCAGGTTTGATTCAGATTCGGAAGAAATCGAGGCGGACCTGAGAGAAAGGCGGAAACCGGCTTGTTTCATGACAGAACAACGCTATTTTTGTACTCGCCGGTGTATTTTTACCAAAGAGTGTAAAAAGCTGAAAGCTGTCTGGTTACGCTAAGAATTTATTTTGAGCGTTTTGGTCAGTCGACCAAAACGCTCTTTTTCATTGAATGTGTTGAATACAGCTTTGCAGATCCCCGCTTTTCACCCCCACTGTAAATGCTTCCACCCGTTGCCTGGCGCTGCCGTGGGTAAAGGCATCGGGCACCACGTAACCCTGGGACTGCTTCTGCAGCACATCATCGCCAATGGCACTGGCCGCATTCAGTGCTTCTTCAATATCTCCCGGCTCTAGTATATTAAATTGTTGTTGGGCGTGGTTTGTCCACACCCCGGAATAACAGTCCGCCATTAATTCCACCTTGACTTGTAAAGCATTGGCCTGCGCCCGGCCCCGTACCCGCTGTTGGGCATGTCTGACTTTTTGCAAAATCCCTTGCAGATTTTGCACATGATGGCCTACTTCATGGGCCAAGACATAGGCCTGGGCAAAATCTCCGGTCACGCCGTGGCGGCGCTTGAGCTGCTCAAAGAATCCCAGATCCACATAGATTTTCTGGTCCATGGGACAATAAAAAGGCCCCGCTTGAGCGCTGGCGTAGCCACAGCCACTCATGACAGTGCCGCGGTATAAAACCAACACCGGCGGGGTATAGCGCAGGCCGTATTTAGGCAGAAGTTCACCCCATACCGCTTCGGTATCGGCCAAAACGGTTTTGATGAACTGGACCTGTTCCTCTTCTTTCTTCGGATCCATAACCGTGGACGAACCGCCGCCCAACATGGACATTGGATTGAATCCACTGAAATACAGCAAGCCCCCCACCAACAATATGGCCCAGCCAATCTTGGTGCCCAGCAAGGGCTTGATCATGGGATACAGGAACATGATGGTTCTCAGGGAAGGCATTCGCCGCCGTCCCGCACTGGTATACCGACGGTCTTCCACGTTACTGCTTTGCCGTCTGTTACGCCATCTCATAAGCTTTCCTTCATAAAATTACGGCCTTGAATAAAACCCACAGGCCTGTATGTCACCCTGCAACAACGATATTAACCAACCGCTTGGGCACCACAATTACCTTGCGAACGCTCTTGCCCTCAATAAAACGCTTCACATTCGGTTCGTTCAATGCGGTTTGCTCAACCTGAGCCTTGTCGGCCTGTGCAGGCACCTGGATTTTTCCCCGCAGTTTACCATTGACTTGCACCACCAATTCAATGGTGTCTTGCACCAGGGCGCTTTCATCCACCCCGGGCCAGGGGGCATTGATTACTGGATCCTCATGCCCCATAGCCTCCCAAAGAGCTTGGCAGATGTGGGGAACGATGGGCGTCAACATTAGGATGACAGCCTCCAGCCCTTCTTTTTTGACCGCCAGACCTTGCGGGGAGGTTTCCTCAAATTTCGCCAAAGCATTCAAAAGCTCCATATTGGCGGCAATGGCGGTATTAAAGGTATAACGCCTCCCCATGGCATCGGTGACTTTGGCAATGGTTTGATGGATTTGCCGGCGCACGGTTTTTTGATCTTCTGTCAAATTAGCCCTGTCCAAAGCCGGAATTTCATTTTGGCCGTTGACGAAAATCGCCACTTGCCGCCACAACCGCTTGAGAAAACGGAAGGAACCTTCCACGCCGCTGTCAGACCATTCCAGAGATTGATCGGGAGGCGCGGCAAACAAGATAAACAAGCGCACCGTATCGGCGCCGTATTTTTCAATCAGGCTTTCCGGATCCACCACATTACCTTTGGATTTGGACATCTTGGCGCCGTCTTTCAGCACCATGCCTTGGGTCAGTAGATTTTGGAAAGGCTCGTCACAGCTCACCAGTCCGGCGTCGCGCATCAATTTGTGATAGAAGCGGGCGTAGAGCAAATGCAGGATTGCATGCTCGATGCCGCCGACGTATTGATCCACCGGCAACCAATAATCAGCCCGCTCCCGGTCCAGCATGCCGGTCATATAATCCGGGCAGGTGAAGCGGGCGAAATACCATGAGGATTCCATGAAAGTATCAAAAGTATCGGTTTCCCGCTTGGCAGGGCTGCCATCGGGGGCAGTGGTTTTGTAAAATTCCGGGTTGGTTTTCAGCGGCGAATGCACCCCATCCAAGGTGACATCCAGGGGCAGTTCCACTGGCAGTTGGTCCTCCGGCACGGGAATCGGCGTGCCATCTTCCAAATAGATAATGGGAATCGGCGTGCCCCAGTAACGCTGGCGGGAAACACCCCAATCGCGCAAACGGTATTGAACCACCTTTTTGCCCTTGCCTTGTTGCTCCAGATATTCGGCAATCGCGTCAAAGGCTTGCTCCGAAGTCAAGCCATCGAATTGTCCGGAGTTAATCAAAACCCCTTTTTCCACAAACGCACCTTGCTCAAGGTCGCATTCCGTCTCTGGATCCTTGGGGGCAATGACCTGCTTGATAGGCAGGCCGTAATGACGGGCAAACTCCCAATCGCGCTGGTCATGGGCAGGCACCGACATCACCGCCCCGCTTCCGTATTCCATCAGCACGAAATTGGCGGCCCACACCGGGACTTTTTCTCCCGAGATAGGGTGAATGGCATAAAGGCCGGTGGCGCAGCCCTTTTTTTCCATGGTGGCAAGGTCGGCCTCAGCCACGCTGGTTTGCCGGCACTGGTCAATAAATTGTTTCAGCTCGGAGTTGCTTTGCGCGGCCTTGAGCGCCAGAGGATGTTCCGGCGCCAAAGCCACGTAGGTCACGCCCATCACGGTATCGGGCCGGGTGGTAAAAATAGTGATCTTGTCATTGCTATCGACCAATTCGAACACCATTTCCACCCCTTCCGAGCGGCCGATCCAGTTGCGCTGCATGGTTTTGACCTGTTCGGGCCAACCTTCCAACTTGTCCAGATCTTCCAGCAGCTCTTCGGCATAGGCGGTAATTTTCAAGAACCACTGGGGAATTTCCCGGCGCTCTACCAACGCCCCACTACGCCATCCCCGGCCATCAATCACTTGTTCGTTGGCCAGCACGGTCTGATCCACTGGATCCCAATTCACCGTGGCCATTTTCCGGTAAACCAGGCCTTTGTCGAACAGCTTGGTGAAAAACCACTGTTCCCAGCGATAGTAATCGGGATCGCAAGTGGCAATCTCGCGCTTCCAGTCATAGGCGAATCCCAGGCGCTTGAGCTGCCCCTTCATGTATTCGATATTGTCATAGGTCCATTTCGCCGGATGGATGCCGTGTTTGGCGGCGGCATTTTCCGCCGGCAGGCCGAAAGCATCCCACCCCATCGGTTGCAAAACGTTCTTGCCCAGCATCCGTTGATAACGGGCAATGGCATCGCCAATGGTGTAATTGCGCACATGCCCCATGTGCAGGCGACCGCTGGGATAGGGAAACATGCTCAGGCAATAGAATTTTTCCTTGCCGGGGTCTTCGGTGACTTCAAAGGCACGGGTGTGCTCCCAGTGTTGCTGGACTTTTTCTTCAATTTCGTGGGGGTGATAATTTTCGTCCATCCGACTCGATTTATCCTCTAAGTAAAAGTGTTAGAATGCTAAGAGTTTATTAACTAATCTGATTTTAAACGACAACAGGGGGAGCGGTCATCATGCGCAGGGTCATCTTTAATCAAAAAGGCGGCGTGGGCAAATCCACCATCACCTGCAACCTGGCGGCCATCAGTGCCCAAGAGGGCAAAAGCACGCTGGTGGTGGATCTGGATATCCAGGGTAACACTACTCATTACCTGATGGGGCATGCCATTGACGATCCAGAGCAAACTTTGGCGAGGTTTTTCCGGGAGACGGTGAGCCTGAATCCGTTCGGTAAAAACCAAAAAGCCTCGGCCCGGGACTTGATTCAAAACACACCCTACGACAATCTTTATATATTGGCCTCCCACCCGGAAATGGAAGCGCTGCAAAGCCGGCTGGAATCCCGTTACAAGATCTACAAATTACGGGAAGCGCTGGAACAGCTCAACGATTTCGAATATATCTATATCGACACGCCGCCAATTCTTAATTTCTTCAGCCGCTCGGCTTTGATTGCGGCGGAAAAGTGCTTGATTCCGTTTGATTGTGACGCTTTTTCCCGCGATGCGCTGTATAAATTGCTGGAAGCCATTACGGAAGTCAAAATGGATCATAACCCGCACTTGGAAGTGGAAGGCGTGGTAGTCAACCAATTTCAGGGACGCGCCAAACTGCCGCAAATGCTGGTGGAAGAGCTTTCCAAGGAAGGTCATCCGGTCCTTTCCACGCGGATTTCTCCTTCCGTCAAGGTGCGTGAATCCCACAGCGAATCCAAACCGTTGATTCACTATGCCCCTGACCATAAGCTGACCGAGGAATTCAAAACCCTTTACCGGGAGTTACACCATTGATTCAATCAAGACTTCTGTTATGGGGATTGTTGTTATTTGCAGGCGGGTTGCCCGCATTATCCCATTCCGCCCCCCGCACCCTGACCGTCGGCGCTCTGGCCTACGGTACGGTCAACTGGGAATTGACCGTCATTGAACGGGAAGGATTCGACCGCCGCCACGGTTTCAAAATGACCCTCCGCAAACTGGCCAGCCCCCAGGCCGGAAAGATCGCCTTGCAGTCCAAGGCCGCGGATTTGATTGTCACCGACTGGATCTGGGTGGCTCAGCAACGCAGCAAAGGCGAGGACTTCACCTCAGTCCCCTACTCTCTGACTCACGGCGCTTTGGTTGTCCCGCCCCAATCCAATATCAGCAGCGTGAAAGATCTGGCGGGGAAGCGGATTGGCATTGCCGGCGGCGCCCTGGATAAAAATTGGCTGCTGCTCCAGGCCTTGGCCAGGAAACAATACAATCTGGATTTAGCCAGAACGGCCGAGCCTGTGTATGGCGCCCCGCCGCTGCTCAACCAGCAATTACTTCAGGGACGCCTGGATGCGGTTTTAAATTACTGGCACTATGCCACCCGTCTGGAAGCCCAAGGTTATAGACAACTGCTAAACGGACGGGATATTCTCAAAGGGCTGGACTTGACGCCGCCGGTTCCCACCTTGGGCTATGTTTTCCGGGAACGCTGGGCCCAGGGCAATCAAGATATGCTCAATGCCTTTATCCGGGCCGCCTACCAGGCCAAGGATGCTATCTGTTCTGGTGACCGGGTTTGGGCTTATGTCGCCCCCTTGACCGGCAGCAAGGACACAAGGCTGCAGAACCTATTGCGGCAACGGTATTGTGAAGGACGCTTGCGCAGCTGGGGACAGGACGAAATGAAGACCGCCAAAAAACTCTACCGGATTCTGCGTGAACTGGGCGGGGAGAAATTGACAGGACCGTCCCCCGAGTTGCCCCGGGGAACATTCTGGTTCCAATTTCAACTACCTCGCTAATTGCCAAAACCTGCCCGGAATTGTTTCACTCAATGAATTAAATGACTCGACTGATTCCCGCCGCTTCGCTGCTGGCCTTGCTGGCAGCGTGGCAATGGCTGGCCTGGCAGTTCGATTCCCGCCTGCTTCCCCCGCCTGCTGAAGTTGCCCTCACCTTGATTCAACACCTGAAAACAGGCGAGCTTCCCTATCATCTCGGTATCACTTTGAGCCGATTGGGGTTGAGTTTTCTATTGGCTATGCTGCTGGGATGCGCCCTGGGGATCTTGTTGGGACGACACCCGGCGCTGGATCGTTTTTTTGACAGTTGGTTGACATTATTTCTCAACATCCCGGCCCTGGTTACCATTATTCTTTGCTACGTCTGGTTTGGACTCACTGAAACCGCGGCAATTTTAGCGGTGGTCGTGAACAAAGTGCCTAACGTGACCGTCATATTGCGGGAAGGCACCCGGCAGATAGATAGAAACCTGCTGGAAATGGCCCAATGTTACCGGTTTGGGCGCTGGAAGACCCTACGCCATGTGATTTGGCCGCAACTTTATCCTTTTGTTATGACAGCGGCGCGGACCGGGCTGGCGCTGATCTGGAAAATCATTCTGGTGGTGGAACTACTCGGGCGCAGTAACGGGATGGGTTATCAACTGCATCTTTTTTTCCAGATGTTTGATGTGGCGGCCATCCTCGCCTACACCCTGGCGTTTGTGGTAGTCATCCAGCTTCTGGAATGGGGCCTTCTTCAACCATTGGACCGTTATGCCCAACGCTGGCGCCGATGAACCCACAACCACATCATTCAATCTCGCAAGGCATTGATACCGGGGCAGGCTGTCTGATTCGAAAGCCTCACCGGCTCCCATAGATAACGGAGCGCTGCACCGATGAATCAGATCCACATTCACATTGAGCGGAAGGTCTATCCTGACCGGGGAAACAACCCACCCCATACGGCGATTGAGAATCTCAGCCTTAGCTTGAATGAACACGAATTCGTTTGTTTGGTGGGGCCTTCTGGTTGCGGCAAAACTACTTTGCTGAATATCATTGCCGGCCTCGATCCGGAGTTTGCCGGCAGCATTGAATTTCCTTTGCAGAGGACTCCCCATCTGGGCTATGTCTTCCAGGAGCCGCGCTTGTTGCCGTGGCGCACGGTCAGGGAGAATCTCACCCTGGCGCTGCCTAAAAAACAGGATCCGGCCATTATTGATGAGTTACTGGCAATCACAGGCTTGTCCAAATTTCAGCACGTCTATCCCCAGCGTTTGTCCTTGGGGATGAGCCGTCGGGTGGCCCTGGCGAGGGCGTTCACCGTCGCCCCGGATCTGTTATTAATGGACGAGCCGTTCGTTTCCCTGGATGCCCCCACCGCGCAATCCATGCGGGAATTGTTAATCCGGCTCTGGTCGGAGCGTCCCCACACCGTATTGTTTGTCACCCACGATTTGCGGGAAGCCATTGCCTTTGCCGACCGCTTGGTATTTCTCACTCCGCCCCCTGCCACCATTCAATCGGAACTCGAAATCCCCCTGCCCCGGATTCAGCGGACAGAAACAGTCATAGAAGACCTGCGCCGCAAACTGTTACCAAGGCATTGCCCGGCCGGGACAAAATAATCCCACCTAAATTTTGCAAGTGATTCGAGCACCGAGGGTTTCAAGCAAGGCTTTAGGCAAGGCGGCAAGCCAATTTTCGCACAGGAGTAGCAGCGCTACTTCGAGCATAAAATTGGCGCGGCCAACGCAGCATAAAGCCCTGATTTGGCAGCCGAATGCCGAAACACTTGCAGAATTTAGGCCCCACCTCTTTGTGGCAAATGCCTCAAAAACGGGGCAATTGCCCTATTTGTGTCTTCATCACACGCCGCTTTGCGCGCATAAAATAAATCTATCTTGTTGAATTAAAAGAATTTACTAAAAATGGCACGGTGACTGCACTATATAAATTGCATAACCTCTTCAACCTGTTAACCGGCGCCTTTATCTTTCGCGCACTCCTCCTCTCAAGTGGAAGTCGGAAGTTTAAGGCAAATCCACCTTATCAAAGGCGCCGGTCTTTTTTTAGGCCTCCCGATAAACCCGTTTAACCCAACGCGACAAAACCGGCACGCCAATAAAAAGGTACGGGTAATAACTGATGGTCCGCCAAAACAGCGCCATCGGCAACACCAGCCCAAGCGGTGCCATATCAGAAAACATCAGGGTAAATCCGGCTTCTGCCACGCCGGAACTGCCAGGAGTTGGCGAAATTACCATAATAATGAACAAAGCAGCCTGGCGGGCAATGGCCAGCGCATGTTCATACAGCCCCATTGGCAACCTGGAAAACGCCGCCAAAATACAATTCAAAACCATATAGCGGGCAAACCAAGCAACTGCGGTTATCCCCCAAAGCTTCCACCAGAAATTTTTGGGCTTATCCCTAAGTTCCACTGATGTAATCAACAAATCCCGCGCGGTGCGTAGTCCCCAACGCCGCCAACGCTTGAAAATTCGAAACATAAACAGAATTCTCAGTAAGCGGTTCATCACCTTGGGCCACACAAACAAGCTGGCGCCCAAAAACAGCACATAGACAAAAATAGCGCCGTAAGCCAACCAGAAAATGGTCATCAGACCTAGTGAGATAAGATCGGAGTGCATATCCGCCAAACCGGCAAAAACCGCTTCTTTGCCGACTATCCACAACCCCAAAGGAAGCATGGTCAAATAGAAGATTTCATCTAAAAGAACCGTGGTAAAAACGATAGCCGTGCTTCGGCCCACGGTCAGTTTTTCTTTGATCAACATAAAAACCGCCACTGCCGCCCCACCCATCACTGAAGGCGACACCGCGGCGAAAAAGTCCCAGAGCAAAATCACCTCGATAACCGAGCGCCAAGGCAAATGTCCATCCGTGAGAATCCGCAGTTGAACCATATAGGCAAAATCCCGCAGCACCACCATCATCACAGCCAGTGCCAGCCAAAACCAAGTTTTCCCCTGCCATTGGAGTTGCTGGAGCGCGGTTTTGAAATCAACGCCATGGGTAGTCACATCCTGATAAATCAGGTAAGCAACCAGCAACAAGCCAATCAATATGGGCAGAAGAATCCGGCGGGAATTAAACTGATACGGAATTTCATGACGGCTATCCGAAGCCAAGCGCATTTAAAGCCTCCTTCATGAATGAATATTGAATCTTTGATGGCCACCAGATGAATAAAATCCCGCCATTCTCGTTTAGTGTCTTCGGCAGAAATCAATCCCGTCAAATTATAAAGATTGCTGGCGCTGTAAGAATTGTGAAAGGTTTGGTGAAGCCAGGAATTACACAACCCGGCGGGTCACATACATGGCATCTCCATAACTAAAAAATCGATATTCCTTATCCACCGCATGGTAATAGGCCGACATGACTTGTTCATACCCGGCAAAGGCGCATACCAACATCAGTAAAGTCGATTCTGGAAGATGGAAATTAGTAATCATGGCATCAACGCACCGGAACGGGTAGCCAGGACGAATAAATAATCGGGTTGCACCTCTGCCGGGCTTGAGTTCCCCCTGTTGACAAGCGCTTTCCAAGGTTCTGACGACCGTAGTTCCCACTGCGATAATGCGTCCGCCACGGGAACGGGCCTGGCTAATTTCGGCCGCAGCCCCTTCACCGATTTCAAACCACTCCTGGTGCATTTCATGTTCTTCCAGATTTTCCACCCGCAATGGCTGAAACGTCCCCGCACCCACATGCAAAGTGACGTAAGTCATAGCCACACCTTTTTTCTTGAGCCGGGCCATTAGATGGAAATCAAAATGCAGCCCCGCGGTAGGTGCTGCCACCGCGCCAGGCTGGCGGGCAAAGACCGTTTGATAGCGTTGATGATCCTGCGCCGAATCTGGCCGATCGATATAGGGAGGCAAGGGGATGTGCCCAATTTCCTGCAAAACACAATACAGATCATTTATGGCTTCAAATTGCAGCAAAAAAAGATCTTTATTTCTTTCCACCACAGAGCATCGATAACCTTTATCCAGCTCAATCCCGCTGCCAGGACGGGGCGACTTGCTTGCCCGGATTTGAGCCCAGGCACGCCCATTCGCAAGCACCCGCTCCAATAGTATTTCCACCTTGCCCCCGGTTTGTTTGCGTCCATAAAGCCGGGCTGGGATCACCTTGGTGTCATTAAAGACCAGAAGGTCCCGAGGATCGATCAAATCCACAATATCGGTGAATTTTTTGTCCTCAATTAGCCCGCTGCCGCCATTTAAAACCAATAATCTGCTGGCGCTGCGCTCAGCCAAAGGCACTTGGGCAATCAATCGGCTGGGAAGAGGATAATTAAAATCACTTTTTCGCATCTCGCCTTGGCTCAAATATAAAGAATGGGTATAATAACTAATTCTTGGCCGAGGTGGCGAAACTGGTAGACGCGCCAGACTCAAAATCTGGTGGTGGCAACACCGTGGGAGTTCGAGTCTCCCCCTCGGCACCATCCATCTTTCCGCATGATAAAAGCTATTGCATGAGCCTCATGGAAGGCGAAATGGCAAGGTCTTTACAAGTCTTGTAAGAGCCAAATAGAATCCTTGTATACAAAATAACCGGGGTAAAATAACCAAAGTCGGATTAGTATATCAGACAATCAATCCAGCTTTGGTGTGATGGGCGCAGCCAAGCATGAAGATTTCCTAGGGAGATGAGATCCACCATATGATTTATCCTTCCGCAAGTTGCGCCGATTTATTTGAGCCAGGACTGTTATCACTGGACAAAGCAGTCAGTTCGGTATTGGATCAAATTATTCCAATATCTGAAACCGAATACCTCTCCATTCAAGATGCCCTCCATCGAGTGCTGGCTTTATCCCCCATTTCTAACATAAATGTACCTTCCCATACCAATTCTGCTGTTGATGGCTATGCCATCCATCACCAAGACATTCCTCCAGAAAACAAAACAAAAATTTTAACCATTGCTGGGGAAGCGCTTGCGGGGAAACCATACATAGGGAAATTGCAACCTGGCCAAGCCATAAGAATTATGACAGGCGCCAGCCTACCGGAGGGTAGCGGCGCTGTATTAATGCAGGAACAAGTTAAAGTTCTCAACAACGATCAAATTCTCATTGATGGCAAACATCGCTCTGGTGAAAATATCCGCCTCGCAGGGGAAGATATTCAGAAAGGAGAGGCCATTATCCCAGCGGGTAAATTATTGCTGCCCGCCGATCTGGGATTGATCGCGTCCGTTGGTCAAAGCGAGGTCTGTGTGACCCGCAAAATCCGTGTCGGCATCATTTCTACCGGCAATGAAATCCTGCCCCAAGGCGCTTTTCTCGAACCTGGAAAGATTTATGACAGTAATCGATTTTCCCTCATTGGCGCACTGGGACATTTACCAGTGCAAATCCATGACTATGGAATCATTCCTGATGACCCTGAACAATTAAAACAGACCTTTTTGGAAGCGGCACAGCGTTGTGATGCGGTTATCAGTTCAGGTGGAGTGTCGGTTGGCGAGGCTGATTATGCCAAACTAGTTTTAGCCGAGTTGGGTGATATCAATTTCTGGAAAGTAGCCATTAAACCCGGCCGGCCAATGGCATTCGGCAAAATTGGTGATTCCGTGTTCTTTGGACTGCCTGGAAACCCCGTGGCCGTCATGGTCACTTTTTATGTATTTGTTCTTCCGGCCCTGCACAAACTGGCGGGAATCACTGAACAATTTCACCTCCCTACTTTTCCCGCCAGGACAATTGAAAAGTTGCGCAAAAAACCCGGTCGCACTGAATTCCAGCGCGGGATTATGAACCGGACTGAAAACGGCCAGTGGCAAGTGAAATGCACGGGCAAACAGGGTTCCGGCATCCTAAAGTCGATGAGCCAGGCCAATTGTTTTATTGTCTTGGAACATGATAGGGGCAATGTGGAAGCCGGAGAGTGGGTTGAAATATTACCTTTTGCTTGTCTGCCGTAGATAAATTATCACTTTCTTAACCTCCTGCCCTTGTTTTCTACTCATTTGCCCAAATATTAAAAACCAGCTTATGAACAAAGTCATTATGTATTCAACAGCACGCTGCCCCTTTTGCGTTATGGCGGAACGTTTGCTCACCAGCAAACCGGGGATAGAAATTGAAAAAATCAGCGTCGACCAAGACCCAGAAAAATTTCAGGAAATGCTCGACAAATCGAGGCGGCGAACGGTGCCGCAAATTTTCATTGGCAATGTACATGTCGGTGGGTTTCAGGAGTTAGCCGAACTGAATCGCACTGGTGAACTAGATAAACTTCTCGGAATTTAAAATTTAACAAGGAAATTTCAATGCATATCGTATGCGGCCATTGTTTAAGTGTTAACCGGGTTCCACAACAGCGGCTGGGTGAACGGCCAAAATGCGGCAAATGCCACGCTGAGTTATTAGATGGCGAAGTGGTGGAATTAAGAGAGCAAAACTTCTATAAATTTGTTGGGAAAAACGACTTGCCGGTAGTCGTGGATTTTTGGGCCCCCTGGTGCGGCCCTTGCCGGATGATGGCGCCAGCATTTGCGCAAGCCGCTGCTGAGTTACGCCAGCACGCAAGATTTGCCAAAGTCAATACGGAAGAATGTCCTGCACTGGCACAAAGGTTTGGAATTCGTAGCATCCCTACATTGATTCTGTTTCGCTCCGGCCAAGAAGTTGACCGGGTATCGGGAGCGCTAAATACCCATCAGTTAATTCAGTGGGTGGAAAGCCATTAATGTAAGCATTTTCTGCCGAAACAAAAGCATTGGATACAGCCCCTTGAACTTAAACCGTATAATTCCCAATGCCCATATTGAAAAGAGGGGTCACTCCTCAAGCAATTCAAAATCGTCCTTTGTAGCGCCACAATCGGGGCAGACCCAATCATCGGGCACATCTTCCCATCGGGTTCCGGGGGGGATGCCATCTTCCGGATCTCCTTCCGCTTCGTCATAGATATAACCACAAACGACACAAACATATTTTTTATAATCGCTGCTCATACGTTGGTTTATTCCTTTATTTTTCCTTGCAAATTATTTAACTATATCCGCTGGCGTCTAAATTTCCAAGTAAACACTTTCAGCCAGTCTTGCCTTAAAGAATTCTCAAATCACTCGGATGGCGAACTAAAATTGAGTATCTGCCCTTTCTCCTGGATGGCCAGCCCCTCACCTCCACTGACCGATGCAAATAGTGGCCTAGCGGCGGAAAGTAACGCAAATTGGCCTTGGGGATCACAACAGCGACATTACCCGCGAACTTCAACCTGACATATTTCCGCCCTTCCACCACCTGTCGTGGCTTGCCTAGCCATCGATGCCAGCCACGGTATTTTTTCTTTGTTAGATTTTCTATGGGGATGGGCTGATAATCGGATTTACCCCAAATCCCCCGGCCAGCGCTTTCTGCTTCCTCTTGCGCAGCCAGCAATTGTTTCGCAAATTTTAAATTGGGGGGATGAAGGTTGGCTATTGCCAATCCATCCCGAACCAGTTTAACGTTGATATTTTCCCCGGATTCGGTAAATAAATAAGCCAAAGTCCTGTGATATTTGTCTTTGCGCTGCGCATCATATTCCAATCGGACCTTTTTCCCTAGGATCCACTCTTCTAGCCGACGTTTTGCTTCCTCCCCACCTGCCTCGCCCAGTTTTTGATGGCTCTCGACTTCCGGCGCGTTAATATTCAAAAGACGTATCCGGCGGCCGTCCTCTAATTTAACTGTATCACCATCAAATACATACACCACCCGCAAGTAAACATATTCTTTTTTGAGAGCAAGAACCTTGGCATTGCTGACACGGCGGTCACTGTAATGCAATACTCCTTTTGCATCACGCCAACGGTAAATATCGGCTGATGCATTGACTGCCAAAAAAAATGCGAGGAAGGCGGGAATCACATGTTGCAAACAGAAAAACACGGCTTATTTAATTACGACTTGTACAGTCAACTATAGAACAATAGAAAAGCATCACTCACCCATAAAAAAAGGCGGAATAGCCCGCCTTTTTTTATAGTAAACCAGTACGTTAAAACACAACTGGCGTGCCAGATGACCTTTCAAATTACTTCAAACCAGGGTTTCCAACTGCCGGATTTGCTTATAGCCCGCGTTGGCCAATTCCATTCCGCCAGTAACAATGGTTTGATACGCATTGGGCATTTGGTACACCCGATAGCAAAGATATCCTACTGCCGCCAAAGCAGCCGGTACGGAAACAATGGCAGACAAGCCAATCAAACCTGCTCCTTGAATCAACAAGGACAAAATGTCCAGCGGCAATAATAAAAAAGCGCCAAAATACGTCAAAACAAAAAAAGAATAAAGCAGCAGTGTCAAGAATTCAAAAAGCCGAATCAAACCAAGATTGAGCCATTTCATCACAAGCGTTGTCTCCAGAGGCCAAATCCAAAACCAACCGAACCTTTGGGTACGGTCACCAGTTCTTTAATTTCGGAATTATAGCACAGGCCTTTTCTGTCACTCATAACCTTTTCCTCTTTATAACAGTTGTATTCTTCTAATATGTCATAAAAGTTGATGGCAGGATGGGAACCGAAAACTACCATCGCTACAACACCTAAAATTTCAACAACATAGCGCGCAAAGAGCTACAATGAGAACAATATATCAGGCTCGTATCAATGACTGGAAGTCACCTTAATTATCGCCGCACGCTTAAGCCCAGCCGGCTGTTGGATGGGTTAATCGTTTTCCTGACAGCATTGCTGTTATTGATGACGCTTGTCTCCTCTGCTGTCCCTTTTTATTTTTCTATTTTTGTTTTTATTCTAGCGATCTTTACAATCATCCGTTTTGGGTTAGCCCGTTCATCGGTCGATAAGCGAGTACGCCAACCCCAAAGGTTTGATCTTCTCAGCCGGTTTCCGGAAACCAACCCCAATCCCATTTTTCATTTATCCAAAGATGGGCAAATCGATTATGCCAACGCCGGGTGTGAATTATTTTTAAAACACTTTCATCTGCCCCCGGATCCAGCCAAGCTTCTCCCACCCAATCTCGATGATCGTTTAAAGCAATTACAGCAATCCGGCCAACGCTACGACATCTGGGAATACACTATCAATGACCGGTTCGTTGCCTGTCAAACGGCTGCCCAAGAGGATGGCTATTATCTCTATATCACAGACATCAGTGACCGGAAGCGAATAGAGAACGAACTCGCCTGGCACGCCTATCACGATGTCATCACCGGGCTCCCCAATCGCTACCGTTTCCAGCAAGATCTTGAAGAGGCACTACGGAAGAATCAATCTTGCCCCCAGACCGCGGTCTTCCTATTGAACATCGACCGTTTCCGGTTTTTTATCGGCAGTTTGGGTTATTGGCTCTGCGACAGGTTATTACTCGCGGTTTCCCAACGATTGAAGGAAACCATTGAGCAGTCCCGGCTAACTGGCCAAATCACGCTTTACCGGTTCGAGGCGGACACTTTCGCCCTGTTGCTGGAAAATTACCGGGACCCGGATTTGCCGCAAAAAGTTGCTCAAGAACTTATCGACAGCCTGCATAAGCCCATTTATATAGACCACCGCGAATTTTGTGTAACCATTAGTTGCGGCATCAGTGTTTTTCCAAAGGATGGGGAAGATTTCTCCTCTTTGCTGCATGCCGCGGATCTGGCACTGCAGCACGCCAAAAAAAGAGGCGGCGGTGACTGCCAAGTGCACACGGCGGATATGGATGAAAGAACCCGTCACCGCTTGAAACTGGAAAGCTATCTACGCCATGCCATCGAGCACGATGAACTGGAACTGTATTATCAACCACAGGTATCGATCAAAAATAGCACCCTCACCGGCGCGGAAATCACGCTACGCTGGCGACATCCGGAACACGAGCTTCTCAAACCCCAGGACTTTATCCCTTTGGCGGAAGAAACCGGCCTGATCGCCCCAATCAGCGAATGGATTTTACGCCATGCCCTGATGCAACATCGCCACTGGCAAACCCAGGGACTCCCGGCAATTCGCCTGGCAGTCAATATCTCCGCCCAGCAATTTCATCAGCAAGACCTGCCTCAACTTATCCAGCGTCTCCTACAAGAGTCGCAGGTGGATACCCGATACCTGGAACTGGAGATTACAGAATCGGCGGCCATGTTTGACATCAACCACACAGTGATTGTCATGCAGCAACTCAAACAACTTGGCGTGCAGTTGGCTTTGGATGATTTTGGCACCGGCTTTTCCTCCCTGGCCTACTTGCGCCGTTTTCCATTGGATACCTTAAAAATTGACCAATCCTTCGTCCACCCCATGGACAAGGAAGAAGAAGAAGACGCCGCCGCCATCATCAAGGGCATCATCAGCCTGGGCCATAGTTTACGGCTCAATGTCCTGGCCGAAGGCATAGAGACCCCAGCACAACTTCGGCTCCTAAGAAAATTCGGATGTGATGAAGGCCAAGGTTTTCTGTTCAGCAAACCCGTCCCTGGGAAAACCTTCGAAACCTTCCTTGCCCGGGGCAAATTCCAAATCGATGAATAGTGCTCAGATCTCGAACGCCAAACCAATAATATTATAACCCGCATCCACGTAGACAATCTCGCCCGTAATTCCAGAGGCGAGATCCGAACATAAGAAAGCGCCCGCATTGCCGACTTCCTCGATGGTGACATTTTTCCGCAAGGGCGCGGCATTTTCCGCTTTGCTGAGCATTTCCCGGAAATTACTGATGCCTGATGCCGCCAAGGTGCGAATCGGCCCGGCGGATACCGCGTTGACCCTGATGCCCTCAGGCCCCAACGAAGAAGCCATGTAACGGACATTGGCTTCCAAACTCGCCTTGGCTACGCCCATTACATTGTAATTGGGAATAACCCGCTCGGCGCCAAGATAACTTAACGTCAACAACGCCGCGTTGCGGCCCTGCATCATGGGCCGACCCGCCTTGGCCAGCGCCGCAAAACTGTAGGAGCTGATGTCGTGAGCGATTTGAAAAGCCTCGCGATCCACCGATTCTAGGTAATCGCCTTCCAAAGCGCTTCTGGGAGCATAAGCCACTGAATGCACAATCCCATCCAAGCCATCCCAATGCTGTCCCAAATAGTCGAATACGCCTTGGATTTCATCGTCGCTGCTGACATCACAAGCCACCGTCAAATTGGAATCACATTGGCCCGCCAGTTTTTCCACCCGATCCTTGAGTTTGTCGTTCTGATAAGTAAAGGCCAGCGCCGCCCCTTCCCGATGCATGGCCTGGGCAATGCCCCAAGCGATCGAACGATTGCTGGCCAATCCGACAATCAAAATCTTTTTACCCTGCAAAAATCCCATTGGTTGATCTCCTTACCATTTCAAAAAATTCTGACTATTATCTTTCAGATTCCTCTTGGACGCCAACGAGATTTGTTTCTATTTTTGTCACCGCCTTACCCAACCGCCGGCATATTTCTGAAACAATGGCCTCCTGATCAGGCACCTCAAACTCAGACGGAAACGTCAACTTCAGCCTGATATTTTGAGGCATCGCGTGAAATCCCAACCGCGCTTGCGGAGGCAGCACTAAATCCTTGAGTAAGGCTTCGATTTTTGATTCCCCCATGCCGTTGACGTGAATCACTACCCGCATGGACCTGGGCAAGGAAAACAAATAAGGCAATTGCTTTTCCACATATTCACTAAACATCGCCTCCATTTCCCGAGGCACGCCAGGCAAAAAATAAAAATGACACCCCTCGGCTGTAAGGTAAAATCCAGGCGCTGTCCCCCAGTGGTTATCCAAACGCCGGGCACCTTTGGGAAGCAGCGCCTGCTTGCGGTTGCTCTCCGGCATTCTCTGTTTTCTTTTCTGGAACCTTTCCTCAATCATCAACAAGGCGGCAGGATCTAGCTTCAAGGGAAGGCTAAATGCCTGGCCAACGGCTTCCGCGGTCAAATCATCCCGGGTAGGACCGAGCCCTCCGGTACAGATACAACAATCCGCCCGGCGGGAAATTTCTTGCAAAACGGAAACCAAGTCTTCCAGCCTGTCCCCCACCGCCGTATGCCGGGCAATCAGAAATCCCAAATCAACCAAGCGCTGGGAGAGCCAGGCGCTGTTACTATCGACGATTTCGCCGCTGACAATTTCATCGCCCTGGGAAAGAATTTCCGCATATGGGACTAGTGTATTCATGATTAGCTCTGTAAAAACTCAAACCAAAGGGGAAGTGTCAGCATACTCAGCAATGTGGTTACTGTCACCAAAAGGGCATAGAGGCGGCTATCCAATCGAAACCGGTCGCACAAGACAATGCCAAACAACATGCTGGGCATCGCCGCTTCCAACACCAACGCTGTACCCTTAACTCCCGCAAAACTCAAATGGCCGATCAACCACCAACCAAACACCGGCATTAAAAACAGTTTGAATACGCTCACCGGCAGCACAAAAGGCACCATGGGTCGGCGAAAGGTGCGCCAATCCAGAGCCAATCCCAGACACAAGAGCATCAAAGGCGTTACCCCTTGCGCCAACATGCTCAAAAATGCCAGAGCCCAGAGTGGCCACTGCAAATCCATTAGATTTAACCCGATGGCCACCAGCGCCCCCCAAAGTGGCGGTATTTTCATCAATCCCACCCAAAAAACTTCATCCTTGCCAGAGCTTCCAAAGTTTCTCGCCACCTGAATGCCCAGGGTCATGACCAAAGGGGTACAGGCAAACAGATCCAACTGGATTGCCAATAAAGCCGCCCAATCTCCAAAAACCTGTTGAAGCACCGGCAAGCCCAAAAAAGTCACATTGGGGAAAGTCACCGCCAACCATATTGCACCGGCTTGTTGGGAGGAGATTTTTTTCACCTTGATCCATAAGGCGGTGATCAAGGCCCCAAAGACGGTAATTGCGATCCCGAAAAAAGAAATCCGGGCTGTCTCCGCTGCGATATCAGCACCGTTCATCAGCTTTAAGATAAGCGCTGGCAGAAACAAGTAGTAAACCACCGCCGCCAACACTTGCCGGGTTTGATCGGCATCCATGCCTCCCGGACGGAATAGCCGCCAAAGCCAGCCACAGAAAATCATCAACCCCATCTGCGCCAGTACGCTCAACATGGAAGTTCTCCTGCACGGGCGGACAAATTCTGTATCATGACCAGCAAAATATTTTCCCAATCAACGTGAGTATTGCGATGTCATTATCGACTAAATCCATTCCCGTCAACGAACATTTAATCGTCGCCTTGGACTTTCCCTCTCATCAACAGGCCAAAAAGTTGGTGGAAACGCTGGGAGATGAAGTGTCATTCTATAAAATTGGCCTGGAACTTTTCATGGCCGGCGATTATTTCCAGTTGATTGACTGGCTCCAGCAAAGAAACAAAAAAATTTTTGCTGATCTCAAATTCTACGATATCCCCGCCACGGTGGAACGTGCAGTCCGGGCGCTAAGCAAGACAGGGGTGCAGTTTGCCACCGTACACGGCGACAGGGCAATTATGCAGGCCGCCGCTTGCGGTAAGGGTGATATGCGGATATTGGCGGTCACGGTGCTTACTAGCCTGGATGAAAAGGGCCTGGAAGAGATGGGATTCCAAGGCAACCTGCAATCGTTGGTGGTCAATAGGGCATCTCAGGCCTGGGAAGTGGGACTGGATGGGGTAATCGCTTCTGGGTTGGAGGCTGGATTGATACGTCAAACTGTCGGTACCGGTCCTTTAATTGTCTCGCCTGGCATTCGCCCCGAGGGAACATTGGCCAACGACCAAAAAAGGATTACCACCGTTAAGCAAGCCTTCGAGCTAGGGGTAGATTATATTGTGGTGGGCCGTCCGATCCGCGATGCCAAAGACCCAAAAGCCGCCGCCCAGGCTATTCAGCAGCAAATCCAAGCCCTGTTTGCAAAATAAAAGGAGGCATGAAAAGTTCAAGCCTCCTTCTTCAGTTTCAAGAACAGATTAGGAAATGCTGCTCATCAGAACTCATAACTCAAGGTCGCATAAACATTCCGCCCAGGATTGCGGACCCGTTGCCCCACGGCCAATTTATTACCCCGGGCACGGTTGATGCCGTTGAGGTGGTCAGCGTGTTCATTATCGAAGATATTATCCACCCCAAATGCCACTTTCAGCCCATCGACGTACTTGTAACTGGGCTGGTATTGGAGGCGCACATTCAAGATACTCCAGTCTGATGTTTTGCGTTCGTTGTTGAACTTGGCCACCTTGTTTTGACGCAAAGCACCCACGTATTCCGTGGAAAAGGCAAAATCCCAAATGGAATAAGTCACTTTCAAGCGGCCGTTGAATGGCGCAATCCGGTAGAGATTGTCATCGGGACCGCTAATCCGCTCCCCCCGGGTGTAGTTCAATAGGCCGTCCACGCGCCAGTGATCGCCAATCGAAAAGCCAGCCTGGGCATCAGCGCCGTAGATTTGCGCGTCGATATTGGCATACTGCAATACGCAATCAGCGCCAGTGGAAGGTCCATTGGGACAACCATTGGGTAATAACACATTGGCCACGTTTCGAACCACTTTGTCAGTCGCTGGAACGCCTTGAATGTAATCATTGATGTAACGGTAGAAGCCCCTAGGCTCAAAATAGACGTTCTGCAGCATCCACAACTCGTCCAGGTGCAAATCAAAACCGGCCACCACTTCGTAGGCCTTTTGGCTGTCCAAACCCACGTTGCCTACATAAACCCTACCGTCGGCCAAGCCACCAGTGGCTTCAATGGGAAGCCAGAGATACCGTTGCTGATAAGTGGGAGCCTGGGTTTTGCGCGCCAGACCCAAAGTCAAATCCAAGCTATCGGAAAAGGAATAACGCAAGTCCAGAGCCAGATCCACATCGTTTTGCCGTTGCTTCCGGTTAGAACCATTGAAACGATCCCGTAAAATCCCCGGGCCTTTCAGATTTCGTGCTGGCAACGAATCCACCCGGCCTGCATCCATATAGGTATGGCGATACCGGACCCCGGCCAGCAATTGTAGTTTTTTGATAGGTTCGCCCCGCCATTCCACATAAGCGCCATAACGATTACGCCGGACATCATTGAAAGCTTCTACGAAAAAAGCCTTGTTATTGGGATTTTTCACAACTGCATCATGACTGGCAATATCGCCATCAAAACCGATTTCCAGCTCGCCATTGGCAATTTCAGGCAGTGTCCAAGCAAACTTGTAACCCCCAGCTTCAACCTCGGTCTTCATATAGCGGAATTTTTTGGGATCTGCAGGCGGCTGGCGCAAATGGTAGTTTGTCATGACGTGCCGGGAACTCTGGTACCATCCCTTGAACTTGACCTTGCCGATACTGCCCATATCCCAACCGTAATCACCGTGGACAACATCGGCATCCACGTAGCGGATATCCATTGGCAGCGAAGGGGTGCCGGAAAAACCGGTGTGCTTGTTATCATAGGTGATTCCGAACTCGTGGCCGCTGCGCTTGATCCCAAGCCCAACCTGATAGGTATCGCGGGCGTATTCGGTAGGATCCAGCACCGTATCTCCCTTGTAGCGATAATCGTCTCCGCGCTCGGTGGTGCCCGAGAAATGGACCCGGTAGTGTTGGTTGGCGACACCCGCCAAAACCGCTCCGTAACGGCCATCGTTGACCCAACTGTAGCCAGCCGCGCCAAAACCGTGAAATTCAAACTGGCTGGAATCGGTAAAATCCACCTTGCGGCTTTCTGTGATAATGGAGCCCCCCATGGTTTCCAGTCCGCTGCTTACTGGCGTGACATCCCGCCAGGTTTTAATGCTACGAACCATGGTCACCGGGATATAACTCATTCGGGAATCCATGGAGTTAGGCCCGGCGTTTTTCAGGCTCATCCCATCAGTGAGCACATTGACCGGTTCGTTATATAGCCCCCGGAAATAGGCGATTCCGGTCAGAGGACCATTTCGGTGAACATTCGCGCCAGGCACGTATTTCAGCAAATCCGCGGCGTCCAAAGAAGACACCGTCCCCGGCCTTAGCGCGGTGGTGCCTGGCTCCATCAATTCACCTTCCACCGTTAGGGTAGGTAGCTCTTCATATTCGCCGTAAGCTAAAGGAAATTGCATTGCCACCGCCAACGCAAGTACTTTTGGCATCCAGGATTTGTTCATTTAAATTGACCTCTGCTGGTTTGAAAATTGTTGTTAAATTGTACAAGTTTTGTTGCAAAATTATGATTTCAAGTGCTCATGCAATTTGGATGCCTAGAGATCTATGTTTTTGTTTTAAAAAGTTAATCCAGAAAAGGCCAGCCTTTTACTTCCTCTTTACTGCGTGATATGCCACAACAACTGTGTGATATCACACACCTTTTCCGGTCTCACCCTCCCCTATCACCGGCTTTGTGATATGGTTTGTGACTATGTCTTTTTTAGATAACCTGGACCCAATCTTCATCGTTGCCTTTTTGATGGGCCTGTTCAGTAGCTTCCACTGCCTGGGGATGTGCGGCTCTATCATTGGCACCCTCACTCTCAGTCTCAGCCGGGAAATCAGGGAACACAAGCGCACCCTCACGCCTTTTGTACTGAGTTATAACCTGGGGCGCATTTTAAGTTATTCCCTTGCCGGGGTGATTGCCGGTAGCCTGCGCTATGTCCTAGAACTGCCTTTGGGGGAAGGACAAGGACACCGAATTCTGCAAATCATAGCCGCTGCCATCATGGCGGGCGCAGGCCTTTATTTGGCTGGATGGTTTCCCCGCTTTGCCTACCTGGAGAGAATCGGTGCCCGCTTGTGGCGTAAGATTGAACCCATCGGCCGGCATCTTATCCCCGTCACCAACCTTTCCCAGGCTTTCTTGTTCGGCATGGTTTGGGGCTGGCTCCCTTGTGGATTAGTCTATTCCGCTCTGGCCTTGGCCGCTACCAGTGGGGATCCTGAACGGGGTGCCTTGACCATGGCGGCTTTTGGCGCCGGGACTTTACCCGCCGTAATGGGGGTGGGTATAATGACGAACTGGATGACAAAATTGGCCAGAATGCGCCGCTTCAGACAGTTTGCCGGTTTGATACTGATATTACTGGCGGTGCTGGCAGCCTTCCCAGGGCTCAATCCACTGGTTATGCAACAAATAAAGAAAAATGGGGTGGATCTGATGGAAAAGTTTAAATCGCTCATTGGCCAATCGCCGAATTTCGAGGCGCTTCTGCGCAGCGCCAAAATGGTGGCGGCAACCGATGTGACGGTGCTGATTTCTGGCGAAACCGGGACGGGTAAGGAGGTACTCGCCAGCGCCCTGCAGCAATCCAGCCCCCGAGCCGACATGCCGTTCATTACCATCAATTGCGCCGCGCTCCCTGAATCCCTGGCCGAATCAGAGCTGTTCGGCCACCGCAAAGGGGCATTCACCGGTGCCACCAGCAATCAACTGGGCAAGCTGCAGGCTGCGGACTGGGGCACCTTGTTTCTCGATGAAATCGACTCCATGCCCCAAAACCTCCAGGCCAAGCTCCTTAGATTTCTTGAAACCGGAGAATGTCAGCCGGTTGGCGCTACCGAAACCGAAAAAGTCAATGTTCGCATCATCGCCGCCAGTAACGCGGATCTGGAAAAGAAAATCGAAACCGGGGAATTCCGCAAGGACCTCTATTACCGGTTGAATGTGGTGCCCCTGGAAATTCCGCCTTTGCGCGAACGCAAGGAAGATATCATTTTGTTGGCCAATCATTTTATGCAGCGCTCCGCCGACTCCCATGGTTTGGAACCGGCAAAATTCTCTAAAAATGCGATGCGGGCATTACAGAATTACAACTGGCCAGGCAACGTCAGGGAGCTTCGCAATGTATGCGAGCGGTTGTCTATTCTTTTGGCGGGCCGCACCATCGAGCCGGAGAATCTCCCTGCCGAAATCACCGCCGACAAAAAACGCAAAGACACGCCCGTCACCCTGCCTGATACCGGCCTGTCATTGGAAGAAGTGGAAATCGACCTGATCCGTCAGGCCCTTTCCCGCACCCAGGGTAACCGCAGCCGATCGGCCCGCTTGCTGGGCATCAGCCGGGATACCTTGTTATACCGGATGAATAAATACGGGATTACCTGAGCAATCCAATAAAAGGGCCGGATATCCGGCCCTTTTTCTTTATCTCAAAACTTCATTCCCTTGCGCGCTTCAATTCTAAGACGCAGCGCGTTCAGCTTGATAAACCCTTCGGCATCTTTTTGATTGTAGGCACCTTCATCATCCTCGAAGGTGGCTATCCCTGGGTCAAACAAACTGTTGGTTTCAGAACGCCGCCCTACCACTTGTACATTGCCTTTATAGAGTTTGAGCCGCACTGTACCGTTTACGGTCTGCTGAGACGCGTCTATCATGGTTTGCAGCATCTTGCGCTCTGGGCTCCACCAGTAGCCGTTATAAATTAACGTGGCGTAGCGGGGCATGATTTCATCCTTGAGGTGGGCAACCTCCCGGTCCAGGGTAAGGGATTCCATCGCCCGGTGGGCCTTCAGCATAATGGTGCCGCCCGGTGTCTCGTAACAACCGCGGGACTTCATCCCCACGTAGCGATTCTCAACGATATCCAGACGCCCCACCCCATGCCGGCCGCCAATTTGATTAAGGGTCTCCAAGATTTCGGCGGGGGACATGGATTGGCCATTGATGGCGACGATATCGCCTTTTTCATAGGTCAATTCGAGCACTTCGGGCTCGTCCGGCGCTTGTTCAGGAGAATTTGTCCAGCGCCACATGGATGCTTCCGGTTCCTCCCAGGGATCTTCCAGAATGCCTCCTTCATAGGAAATATGCAGTAAGTTGGCATCCATGGAGTAAGGCGATGATTTGCCTTGTTTCATTTCAATGGGAATACCATGCCTCTCGGCGTAAGCCAATAATTTTTCCCGGGAGTTGAGATCCCATTCCCGCCACGGGGCAATGATTTTAATCTCGGGTTTCAGGGCGTAGGCGCCTAGCTCAAAACGTACCTGGTCATTGCCTTTCCCGGTCGCGCCATGGGAAATGGCGTCGGCGCCCACTTCATTGGCGATTTCAATCAGGCGTTTGGCAATCAGCGGCCTGGCAATGGAAGTGCCAAGCAAATATTCGCCCTCATAGATAGTATTGGCACGGAACATGGGGAAAACAAAATCCCGCACAAATTCTTCCCGCAAATCATCGATATAAATTTCCTTGATACCGAGAAGCTTGGCTTTTTCCCGGGCTGGTTCCAGCTCTTCCCCCTGGCCGATATCGGCGGTAAAGGTGACAACCTCGCAGTTATAGGTTTCTTGCAGCCACTTCAAAATTACCGAAGTGTCCAATCCTCCGGAATAGGCCAATACGACTTTATTTATTTTTTCCGCCATGGTTTTCTATGCCTTAATGCTTGGGTCATAATTGGATTTCATATTGCTTTACCTAAATTTTGCAAGTGATTCGAGCACCGAGGGTGTCAAGCAAGGCTTTAGACAAGGCGGCAAGCCAATTTTCGCACAGGAGCAGCAGCGCTACTTCGAGCATAAAATGGGTGCAGTCAACGCAGCATAAATACTTGATTTGGCAGCCGAATGCCGAAATACTTGCAGAATTTAGGTTTTATTATATCGGAAACTTGCAGCGCCAGAGGGAAGACATGGCTCCAAGCCAGGACCACGTCATTTAAGCACGTATAAGATTGATTGAAGGGGTAGGTGGTCTGATTCGAAAGCCTCGCCGGCAGGGAGGCCGGCGTGGAGCCTACAGGGACGTATTTACGGCGTTTTTCGAAGCAGACCACATACCCCGGCTTGAATAGATGACGGAACCCTGGGTGCCAAGTGCTACTGAATTGGATTGCAACACCATGCTTGCTTGTACATCGTTAACAATCATCTATTAGCCACTTGTTTTGAATGAAAACTCTATCTATTCCCCATCACGTCTATTTGGTTTCAGAAGATGCTGCTCCCAATATAACCCCGGCGCTGGACAGAACCCTCCGGCCTACTGAAGTGACGCTGGTGGTAAGCCCGGATATGAATCAACGCGCCCTTTGGCTGAGCCGCGTTTTGAAGCAAGCGGCGGGCGTAAAAGTGAATACCTGGCAGGTGGATGACGCTTGGGATGTGGAACATCTGCTCGAGCGTTTTATGTCGCTACTGGAACAGACACCATCACTGCCGGCGCTCAACGCGACAGGGGGCACCAAACCGATGAGCATTGCCGCCTTCGAAGCCTTCCGCGCCTATGAATGCCCGGTATTCTATGTCCACCCTTTTACCGATGAATTGTACTGGCTCCATCCTCAACACTTGCCCAGCCATCAACTGGAGGATCGAATCAAACTACGCCATTTTCTAATGGCCTATGGCGCAGAAATCAAATCTGAAGGGAGTAGCGGCATCCTCCCCGCTTATCAGGCACTCACGGAGCATTTGATCCAAGAAATCCAGCAATATGGGCAAGTCATCGCCACGCTTAATTGGTACGCAACCTTGGCCGAAGAAACGCTCATCTCCCCTCCTCTGCAACGGGACCATTTGCAATGGCCAGCTTTCACTAAACTTCTCACCCGCTTTGAAGACGCTGGCGTGCTGCAAATCAAAGACGCCTGCCTTATCTTTCCCGATGAAACCGCCCGTGCTTTTGTCAATGGCGGATGGCTGGAACAGTACGTCTATCTGCAAGTGGTCAAACTGCGTCAACAGTTACCCATCATCCAGGACGTCAAGCAACATCTGAAAATTACACGAGGCACAGCCACAGCAAAAATAGAGAACGAATTGGATGTGGCTTTGCTGGCCAATAATCGGCTTTATCTGATCGAATGCAAAACCCGCCGCTTTCCTGTTAAAAAACCCTCCGAAGGCCCGGGCGCGGAAGCCATCTATAAATTGGATACGCTCAAGGAATTGTTTGGAGGCTTGCACTGCCAAGGGATGATTGTCAGCTATTTACCCATGCGCGAGGCTGACATCCGCCGTGCTCGCGACTTAGGTATTGAGATCTGCCAGGCTGGGCAACTACAAAATTTGAGCCATTACATTCAAGCGTGGATTCTGGCAAAACAAATCAGTTCTTGAATAAGATGGCTCATCCCTGCTTCATCCCTAAATCGGACTGTCGCAACCGTTCTTCTTCCCAGTAAAAAAGTTCCAAAAAAAAAACGTATCAATGCTTGATTTCTTTGAATAATTTTAGCAAACTCTGATTTTCACATCTGCGAGGAGGATTTGTCATGGGCCAACCACTCAGCGAAAAAGAAAAGCAGCAAATACTCAATTCCCCACCCAAAGGCACCTGGGCACTGATGCTCATGGTTGGCATCGGGATGGCCGTCGCTTGGTTATTCCTCTATTTCGGGGTCTTCATTCCCCGTGGCAGCGTTCAATGAGGTGAATCATGCATATCGATCCATTAGAAAAAAAATGGCTCTACATTGCCTTTGGCATGGTGGGACTATTCCTGGGGGCAATTTTTCTCACTGCTTTGATTCCAGGCATTCATCCACCGAGTAACGTGGAAACCATCGATTCCGCCCGTTTGCACTTGAGTGAAGAGTTTGCCGAAGATAATTTAGGCGTCAAAATCAATCCCGACGGCACCATCAGGGTAACCATGGTAGCTGGCCGCTATGGCTTTTTCCCTCGCCATATTACCCTTCCCGCCGATACACCCGTCACTTTCCGCTGGGCCAGCATTGATGTATTGCACGGGGTCCACATGCCCATGACCAATATGAGTACTATGGTAGTTCCAGGGTTCGTGGCGCAGGTAACCACTGTCTTCCCCAAGCCCGGTGACTATCCGCTACTGTGCAACGAATATTGCGGAACCGGTCATGATTTCATGTGGAGTAAGGTCACCATTGTGGCCAAACAAACCTGGGAGCGCGAACACCCAAACCAAGGAGGTAAGTCATGATAGACACTCAAGTTAGACGTTTGAGCGCCTGGAATATGATTGTGGCCTTCGCCGCCTTCATCCTCGCTTGCTTCATGGGCTTCTTCCAGGTACTGGAGCGCAGCGGACTGTTTGATTTCCTGGAATCTCCCAAACTATACTTCACCTCGGTCAGTACCCATGGAGTACTCATGGCTTACGTCCTGACCACTTTTTTCATCATGGGTTTTGGCTATTACACTGCCGCCACCACGTTGAAACGGCCCATCTGGAAGCCCACCATCGCTTGGGCGGGATTTGCCATCACTTTGTTTGGTACTGTCTTGGCGGCCATTCCGCTGCTCACCGGAAAGGCCTCTGTTCTCTACACCTTCTACCCGCCTATCCAGGCTCACCCCGCCTTTTACATCGGCGCGGCTCTCCTGGTAGTGGGTTCATGGGTATGGTGCGCCATCATGGTAATCATGGCCGTACAATGGAAACGGGATAATCCTGATCAACCGCTGCCGTTGGCCATGTTCGCCACCGTCGCTAACGCCTTGCTGTGGCTTTGGACCAGTGCCGGTGTGGCCATGGAGGTGGTATTTCAGCTCATTCCTTGGGCCTTGGGATGGAGCGACACCATAGATCCGGGCCTTGCTCGCACATTGTTTGCCTGGACCTTGCATCCCATTGTTTATTTTTGGTTGATACCCGCCTATACAGCCTTGTATTGTTTCGTACCAAGAGCCGCCGGTGGATACCTTTTCAGTGACGAGATGGCGCGGCTGGCATTTCTGGGACTGTTGGTCTTCAGCCTCCCCATTGGATTTCATCACCTTTACATGGATCCCGAACAAGCCGCGGGCTGGAAGCTAATGCATGGCGTGGGAACTTTCATTGTCGCGGTCCCCACCCTGGTAACGGGATTTACGGTATTAGCTTCCATGGAAATTGCCGGCCGCCTCAATGGCGGCAAAGGACTGTTTGGCTGGATCGGCGCCCTACCCTGGCGCAACCCCATGGTACTGGCGGCAATTCTGGCCTTTCTTATGTTAGTCCTGGGGGGCTTCGGCGGCATCGTCAACGCCAGCTACGCCTTGAACGCCATGGTTCATAATACCGCTTGGGTACCGGGGCATTTCCATCTAATCTTTGCGGGAACCACCGTGATCATGTATTTTGCCATTGCTTACCACCTTTGGCCAAAGATCACGGGCAAAAAACTTTATTCCAATACCCAAGCCTTGATTCAACTGTGGACCTGGTTCATTGGCATGACTGTCCTCAGTTCCCCCTGGCACATTCTGGGAATGCTGGGACAACCCCGGCGAATCTCCAGTGTCACCTATAATAGTTTACTTACCCTGGCCTGGGATCCTTATGAATTGTTCATGGTTATTGGTGGCGCCATCCTCCTGGGATCGGCCTGTCTTTTCATTTATATCCTCGTGAAAACTCAGGTCAATTCAGAGCAGGAGACAAATGTGGAACCTGAGTATTCCCAGCCCATCCATCAGCCGGAAGACATGCCCCCTTGGGTGGAAAACATCAAGCTTTGGAATATCGTGATTGCGGTTTATATGCTGGCGAGTTTTGGCATTCCCATCGCCCAATTCTTTTTCATGGATACTTTCGATTCAATTCCCTGGGGGTACTGACATGCAAAAATGGATAATTGGACTCAGCTGTCTGCTGGCGACCGGGTTAATCCAGGCGGAACCTTCCAGCAAAGTTGCCTGGACGGCGGAAACACTGAACCTGGTGGAAAGTGGCAATCCCGAAAAAGGCAAGCAACTGGCCGAGACTTGCGCCAGTTGCCATGGTAGCGAAGGCATCAGCACCAACCCGGCTTTCCCTTCCCTGGCGGGGCAGTTGCCTACTTACCTGTACCGGCAACTGAGGGATTACAAGGATGGTAGCCGGCAGAACCCCCTGATGCAGAATTTCGCCAGTGGCCTGAGTGATCAGGACATGGCTGACCTGGCCGCCTGGTACGCACAGCTCCCTCCACCTGTCCGGGAACGCACTGGCGAAAAGGACTTTGAGAAGATCATGCCCCTGGTTATCCATGGGGACAGCAAGCGGATAATTCCCCCTTGCTATGCCTGTCATGGCGCCCATGGCGAAGGGGAAAAAATCGACACGCCTAGAATTGCCGGTCAGTCGGTTGAATTTTTAAAGCAAGTGCTAAAGGATTACAAAACCGGCATCCGCCACAATGATATCTATCGCAGGATGCGCCTGATCGCCGAACAGCTCACTGATGAGGAAATCGAAGGACTGGCGGAATATTATTCTACCCTGCAACCCTGACTCAGATAATCGGGGCAGTCACCCTGCCCCGTGTTCCCCATGCTTTCCAAAAAGATTTTACTTTTTCTTAGTCTTTTAACAGTTTGGGTTGCTCACCCTGCCCCCGCCACCAATGCCTGGGACATGCCTCCCTTACTGCTCCCTGATTTACAGGGAAAACAACATAATCTCTATGATTGGCATGGACGTGTCATCCTGCTCAACTTCTGGGCCAGTTGGTGTGGTCCGTGCCAGATTGAACTTCCCCATCTGGTGGATTATCAAAAACGATACGGCGGCCAAGGGCTGCAGGTCATCGGTATTGGTCTGGACGACCCCGCCAAACTGGCTAATGTGGCCCGCACCTTGAATCTCCCGTATCCCATCCTTCACGCTCCCGCCAAACAAGCGGTCACCCTGCTGCAACAGTGGGGCGATCGTCCCGGGGTTTTACCTTATACGGTGGTGATTGACCGGGATGGCACGATGGTTTTCCAGCGAGTAGGCGTCTTCGACGACGAAGCTTTCGAGCTCGTAGTATTACCTTTGCTCCAAAGTCCCGTTCATTGAATCTGAATATCGTTAATATGAAGCACCGGTGCGGGATAGCGGACAACCTGCTTATCGGCAGTGAGCAAAGTAACGCCCTCAACCAGGGACTGAGCCACAAGCATGCGGTCAAAAGGGTCCTTATGGATTGCCGGCAATAGCCCTATTTCCACCGCATGACGGCTGGAAACCGGCAGCTCCTCATAGCCATTATCCAATAACCCACGGCGCAGCACCCGGCAATCCACCTGAAAATCCGGCCGATTCAAGCCGGTTTTAATCGCAATCTCCCACATACTGGCGGCGCTGAACCATAACTCATTGCCTGCATCCTTCAAAAGCAGTCTTGCACAATCAGGCAACCGCTCTGGCATGCCAGCGGCCCAGAGCAAGACGTGCGTATCCAACAGCAGCTTCACGCTTCCCGGTTAAAAAGTTGTTCAATGACCTCCTCACCCATGCGGTCAAAGTCTTCGGGCACTTTGATTTGCCCTGATAAAAAACCAAGCCGCCTTTTCTGACCCGGTTCCGGGGCATCCAGCGCCATCAGTTTTGCAATGGGTTTGCCGGCCTTGGCGATAATGATCGTTTCGCCCTTGGCTGCCTCTTCGACAATGCGGGAGAGATGGGTCTTCGCCTCATGCATGTTAACGGTTTTCATGATATGATTCCAACTAAACCAATCGAACTTAGTTTATCATGTTTCTGCTTTTAAAAAGCCAACAAGAGATTTTTATTTTCCGTATCTACGCTTCCATGGTTATTATGTTGGAGAATATTTAAGAAACATCAGAAGAGGATGTCATGCTGGGAGGTTTAATTGCCATCGCTGTCGCCGTCTGGTTCTTTACCAGCGCCCAAAAGGCGCCCGGTAAGGAACCTGTTCAATGGGCCGCCATTGGCGTGGGCGTCTATTACGGAATATTGTTTTTATGGACCATTGTGACGGATATCGGCTTCATGGCCGATTTACACCACAAAAGCATCACCATTGGCGCAATCGTCCACTATATGGGGCCGGCGCTGGGGATTTTGGCTACTTGGTGGGTAAGAAGGCAATGGCTTTTGCCATCTAAAAAAGCAAATTGACCCGCGCACCGCTAAGGAAACGCTGATTAATTCACAATTTTCATTCCCGCGAAAGCGGGAATCTATAACCCATTGAAAATAAAGCACTGGAGTCCGAGTTTCCGCTCCGCTTCGCCCGAAATGACGAATAAATCAGCGATTCCTAAGGATCTTCCTCCAAAACCCTTATTGGGCTAAGTTCTTAACGTCGCCCTTTCGCGCACTATGCCATTGCACTGGGTAACGGGAAAGAACCTGTTCCAAGAAAGCAGGCATTTTCTCAGCAAGAAAAGCTCGCTTGACCCTGTCCTTGATAGCGGAAAAAGCTTTCTGTTGGCCTGGCTTGCGGTCCGTAATAATGAGCAAGTGAAAACCGCGCGGGGTTTGAATGACCTCACTGACGGTATTATCCGGCAAGGTCGCCAATGCTTTTTCAATTGCAGGCATGCCACTGCCTTCCTTCATCCACCCCATATCTCCGGCATTCTTTCGGCCGTAAGGGTCGATGCTGAATTCCTTGGCCAGTTTGAACAGGCTTTCCCCCGCCAGGATCTTATGCCTGAGCATCTCTGCCAACTTACGATCTGCCACGACAATCTGGCCAATCCGGCGCCGCTCCGGTATTTTTCCAATCTCAGGATGGCGCTGATAATAATCGCGCAAAACCGACTCATCGGGAATCCATTCCTTTTCCTTATGTTTGAGTAAAGAAGACACCAGCAACTCCCGCCTGAAACCGTTTACCTGTTCATTGACCTTAATACCAGCTTCCAGGGCCCCTTTTGCCAACAACTGCGTTTCGCTCAAATCCCCAAAGCGGCGCTTGAGCTCATTCAGTTTATCTTCCTTGCGCGCTTTGTATTGGCGGGAGATGTAAACGGCCCGGGCAGCGGAAAGGGCATCCAGATCCATACCTAAGGTGTCTCGCCAACGTTGCTCCTGATCATTGGGAATGGTGATTTGCTCCCGGAGTTGTTGAAGATAGCGTTGGGCCAAAAGACCTGCTTCAAAACTTTTGATTTCCGCCTTGAACTCAGGTGTCTGATCCAGTTTGAGTCTTTCCGCCTCCAGTCCCAGCGCCTGGAAATGAATCAAGCGTTGCAGCAAATCGCCGCGCAGGCTCGCCTGTTCATCAGCATCCAGGGTGGGAAATTGGGTGGCGAATGGCGAGGATTGGAGGGTTTTTTCCAACAGATCTTCGGTAATCGGCCGGCCACCCACCGTCACAATGACTCCTGCCCAGGCAGAAGTGCTAAAAACGACGAAAAATAACAAAGAAATTTTGCGGTTCATACGCTTCTCGATATGGGTGTAAGCAGGATAACAGAGTTCAAGAGTGCCTTGAATTCAAGACACTCTTGATCCCTTACGCCTTCGTAAAGAAAAGACTCCCTGTAAAAACTGGTACCAGTTTTTACCTTGGGTTTTTCCCGCCCAAATCCGGCGCATTGGCATGCATCCAGGCAACCGCGGCATCAAAATCATCGCCAATCTTCTTGCCTTGCCAGGTCATACCCTCAGCCAATAGCGGCACACCCTTGGCATTGGTTTCGTGGCAAGAAGCGCATTTGAGTGGCCCATGACTGCCATCGGGATTGTATTGCGGCGCCTGTTTATAGGTGGTGGTATCCACCCTTGGGGTCACCGGATACAGCCCATGGATGGACTGGTGGCAAGCCTGGCACGCCAGCCCGGAATGCCCCTTGGAATAACGCATCAAGCTATATTTCCCCGGTTGGTTGATGGGAAACGCCACGCCTCCCTGGCCTTCCACAAACGGCGCTTCATGGCAATCAGCGCAGTGAGGTTCTCCCGGCGCCAACCAATAATCGCGGCCGTGATCAGCAGCATCGTAAGGAACCGCCAGAGCATCGTCAGCACCCTTCGGCAATTTCAACGATTTGGGATCGGTTTTGGGATTGGCGGAGAGAATCGTCACGTTGATATCGCCATCCTCATCTTTATGAATCAAAGGATTTCCGCCTTTCATGGCAATCACAGCGATATCAGCAACCGTGCGTTCCTTGGCCCAGGTTGCCAGAATCCCGGATTTCCCTGGGGTATCGTGGCCATTTTTGTCCAGCACGACTTTGGGATCAATGTATCGCTCGATGAGTTCCTTTTCGGATACGCCAATGGCCAGGGCAATGGCCTCCAGGGACTTGTTACGCAAGGTTTCCCCTTCCTGACGGAAGGCGTGGGTAATATTGTCTCGTTGATACAGTTCCCGTGACAGTTGGTTGTGACAGTTGGTACACCACAATCCCTTGCCCCCCTTGCCATTGCCAATCTGGGAAACATTGGCTTGCAGCCATTTACCAATGGCGTTGAGGTGTTCTGGCGTTTCCACCCCGTCTTTATCCTTGCCCGGGTTGGAATGGACATCGCGGCCGGCAAAACATCCGCCCTTGGTGTCACGGTTATCGGCGTCGGCATAATGATTGGTGCCCTGTGGTGTGATCGGATAGCCATCCAAGGACCCATCCTGGCGGTGGGCCGGGTGACAACCCGCGCAGGTACCCGTGCGCCCCAGGGAATCCGGCAACGGCCGCACCTGTTGATGCGCGGTATGCAATGCTTCGCTTAAAGGGGGCAAGGGCACATCGGCAGGGGATTTTTGCCCGGTCAATGCCTCGGCAATACCCTTCGATTGCAGCACTCCGATCACATTATCGGCGTGACACTTTTGGCACAGCACCGGATCCCGGCCAAGGCGATTACTCAAAGAACGGCTATCAGGATTGTATTTGGCAATAAAGTTAGTCCCATGCTTGGCATCGTGAATTTGCAGGATGGAAACGGAAGTCGCTTTCAAACTGGCGATATAATCACTGGCATTCATGCCTTTCCAGAAAGCAAATTCCCGTTTGTACAAGGTATATTTCTTGCCGTTGGCGTTTTCGTTGGCATGGCAATTGGCACAGTTGGGCACATCAATGGGATTCGTACCAGTAAACATAACGGGTTTGCCCGTATGACTGTCCAAAATCGGCTCCCCGGTCTTGGCGTCCACCAACTTGACCCATGCTTCCTGATAAGGGCGAATATCGCTCTCTACGATAGTCAAGGGATTTTTGGTGACGGTACTATCGTTGAAAGGCGTCAGTGGCAGCCCCAAGGCATCCCAAATGCCGGGATTGGTCAGCACAATGGGAACATTATCCAGTACCGGCGCTTTAGTGAAGACAATAGTGCCGGTATCCCCAGTGTAATGGAGATGACCGCCTTTCATTGGACTGGGAACCGCCGCACCGGCAGGACCGTTATCCAGCGGCACCGGAATCTCCAGCCCTACCCGCTTCTTTTCGCTATCCTTGCTGGTGTTTTTGGGATTGGCCCCCGTTAAGTCCTTGTAAACATAAAGATGGGTCCAATAGGCATTGGCGACATTTTCATTGGCGCCGTATTTGCCATCGCCATTGACGTCGTAGGGAACAGTCCAGTAATAGAGTTTGGCCCCTTCCGAATAGGTATTATCCACATGACCGTATTCCAGCTTCATGCGTTTTTTGCCATCCACCAGTACTGTGGGATCATTGGGATCGGCGCCTAACAGTTTGGGCAGGTCGTAAGGTCCCTTGCCGGTTTTGACCACCTGACTCTGGATTGAATTGTAAGGGGGCAAAATACAACAATAGGAAAAATCAAAACCGGTGCAATGCATGCCCAGCTCATAATTAATCGTAATGTTGTAGTCGTTTTTGGGCTTTTGCGTTTCAGGCATGGCCACCGCCATGCCTGGATAAATCAACGCAAACGCCAGCCAATGAAAAAAAGCGGATCGGATTTTCATCATGCGCTCCTTTGGTGTTCCCGCACCTCTCTGGGTTGGATGATCAGACAATAGCGGCAGCCGCCATACGCCCTGCTATTTTTTCAAGCTTTCGTAATAGGCAGCAATATTGGCTATATCTTCGTCACTGAGTCCGGAAACCATGGCTTTCATCACTGCATGGCTGCGGGCATCGGTCTTATAGGCCATCATGGAAGCCACCAGATACTCGGCATTCTGTCCCGCCAGATTGGGGTAAGAAGGCTTGGTGGCGATGCCGTCAGCACCATGACAACCGGCGCAAGCAGCCGCTTTTGCCTTGCCTGCCTCGATATCGGCCGCTTGGGCTACCGATACTACCCCCACGAATGCTGACGCGACTAGAATAGAAAATGTTTTCATTGTTTCTTCCTCCCATTCAACGAACTTTGTATTGGAGTTTGCATCATACCCTAGAAAATTACAATTTTCTAATGCGTTTTACAGGAACGTCATTACTTGGTATTTTGTCCAATCGCAATTTTGCACTCACTGTCTTGGTTTGTCCAAGGCTTTTTCACTCATCTTGAACTCATTATCTATCGATGACACCCCCTTATCACGCGCTTGTTCTTAACCTCCATCAACCGACCAGCAATTTGACTGACCTCTGGCACCACAACCGCTGGGAAGCCAAGGAAATTCTTTTTGCCATGGACCGCATTCCCAGGAGCCTGTGGGGCTATGAAGATATTGCCCGGGTCCATTTGTCATTATCCGGAACATTACTGGAAACCCTCGCCGATCCTTCCTTTCAATCAATGGTGTACGGCGCGGTGGATGCCGGCACTTTGCTGTGGCATTTTCAAAATACCCAGTTGTTCGAAATTCTGGGGACCGGCTACTACCATCCGGTCCTGCCGCTGATTCCCGAAGCCGACCGTAAAGAACACCTAGAGCGTTGGTTGAACATAGGCCGTCATTTGTTCTGGCGTGAGCATTTTCAAGGTTTTTGGCCACCTGAAATGGGATTTTGCATGGAGCTAATCTCCTTCTTGAAACAAATGGGTTACCGCTATGTATTGGTGGACAGCGAACACGTGGAGCCAGTAACCCCGATGGAGTGGCCGCAGCTCCTCTACCGCCCTCATATCGCCCGTCATGAAGGCGAAGAAATTATCGTCATTGTCCGCGACCGGGATCTGTCCAATGCCCAGGAGTCGGGCATGGAAGTGGACTGGTTTTGCCGCGAAGTGGAAGGACGCACCCGCTGGTGCGATGCCCCGCCCCTGGTGACTACCTGCACCGATGGCGATAATGGCGGATGGTTCCGCAATGTCACTAAAGGAGCGAATTTTTGGGATGCCTTCTATATTCCGTTACTAGAAAGAGCCCGCACCCACCAAAGTTCTCCCCAACCTATTTTTATTGGTGACTACCTGGATCGCTATGGCGTCCACGGTGAAGTCCGGGTACGTACCGGTGCCTGGAATACCGGCTGGCACCATGGCCGGGATTTCACCCAGTGGACAGGTTCACAGCGGCAAAAAGACGGTCTCCAAGCCATTCGGGAATTCAGCAAACAATTTCATGATCTGCGCTGGCGTGCCGGTGAACTTGGTAAAAACACGCCGCCGCTTCAGGATGTTCTGGAAGAAAGTCTGACCTATCTTTTGCGGGCGGAAACCAGTTGTCATTTCTACTGGGGAGAAGCCTGGGTGGAAAGGGCGGAAAAGGATTTAGAAGCCGCCCGGCAAACGCTGGAACAAGCCAGACCCTGGGTAAAATCGGACACAGCATAACCGTCTTTCCTCAAAGACTTCCAAACACCGCGACGCTTTATAAAATATTCACACATCAGGTTAACGATATAGGTACGGAGTATCGTATGCGCCTTCCATGGTGCGCTAAGCGCACCCTACCAACTTAATCATCATTTCATTAAAACCTGCGATCAATCAGGAGAACACACACCATGAGCCAAAACGAATTACCAGAAATCATTGACGGTTTGCCCAATATCAGCGGCAGTGAGGATCTGGTACAAGCCAGCATCGAAAAACACGCCGGCGATACCCTTTATTTAGGCAAAAGCGGCATCGATTTCGACCAAGTGGTAAGCGCATGCGCCATCGCCCTGCACATGCACCAACCCTTGATTCCGGCCGGCGGGGACGACCTGCAGACCGCCGAAATCATCAGCAATCTCCAATATATGATGGAGCACCAGGATATTGGGGATAACCACAATGCACCGGTATTTCATTGGTGTTACAAGCGCATGGGTGAGTTTATTCCTCAACTGTTTGGCGAAGGCAAGCAACCCAGGGCTGGTTTGGACTATTCAGGCACTTTGTTTTATGGCCTGAGAAAAATGGGCCTGCACGACGTCTTTGACGCCCTGATCCCTCTGGCGACTGATCCCCATACCCAACACGGCGCCGAATGGTTGGGCACGGCCTGGGGCCATGCGGTCGCCCCTTCCACGCCGGTCCAGGATTTTCGCCTTCACGTTCGCGCCTGGCAGCATCACTTCGCCGCTATTTTTGGTCTCGAAGCCGTAGCCAGGGTACGGGGATTTTCACCGCCGGAAATGGCCCTGCCCAATCAACCCGATGTCGCCTACGAATTTGTCAAAACCCTGAAAGACTGCGGCTTTCAATGGGTGTTAGTGCAAGAACACACGGTAGAGCAGCCTGACAATGGCTGGGGGCCGGAGCACAAACACCTGCCCCATCGCCTAGTGTGCCGCAACAGCAAGGGAGAAACCGCGGAAATCATCGCCATCATCAAAACCCAGGGGAGCGACACCAAATTGGTGGCGCAAATGCAGCCTTACTACGAAGCCAAGGGACTCAGCCGCCAAACCCTCGCAGGCCATTCGATACCGCCCCTGGTGACCCAGATTGCCGATGGCGAAAACGGCGGCGTGATGATGAATGAATTTCCGCCAAAATACATGGAAGTCATTCGCGAGGCCAGCGGCTCACGCACGCCGGTCGTCAATGTCAGCGAGTATCTCGAGTATATTTTTTCTCTCGGCATTCAAGAACAAGACCTTCCCGCGCTTCAACCCAAAAACCAGAAACTGCTCTGGGATCGCTTCCAACCCGGCGAGGGCCCGGAAAAACTGGAAAAGGTCATCGAACAACTGCGTCAAGAAAATCACGAATTCCACATGGAAGGGGGCAGTTGGACCGATGATATTTCCTGGGTCAAAGGCTATGACGACCTGCTCCAACCCATGGATGAAGTCAGCGCCCTGTTCTATGAAAAAGTCATCAAACCCGGTATTCCCACCAGCGATCCCCGCTACCGCAAAGCCTTGTTCCATCTAATGGTGTGCGAAACCAGCTGCTTCCGTTATTGGGGACAGGGCATCTGGGTGGACTATGGCCGTGAACTCTGCCGGCGCGCCCGGGAAATTTTGGAAAAAGAATTCTAGGATCATTACCCAACCATGGCTATTCCTCAATGAAAATCGGATTTCTGTTTAATCATTACGCCACTCACCAGGTTCCCCATGCGGCACCTTACGCTTTCGAGTTATCCCGTAGATATTCACAACACGAGGTCATTATTGCTTGCGCGTCTGAGCAAGAAATGGCGCTAGTAAAAGAAATTGCCAGCCTTTATCCCGGCCACCGCTGCCAATTCATCAAGTTATCGCCTCCCTGGCATTATCAACTGATCGATCCTTTGATTTCCAAATGGTCCTTTAAACGCAAAAAGGAAGTTCTGAAAAACAATCTTGACTTCTTCCGCAGCCTGGACGTATTGGTAGCCCCGGAGCGTCACTGCATGAAACTGCGCACCCAATATGGTCTGGACAAACTGATCATGATCCACACCCGCCACGGTGCTGGAGACCGGGAAGGCGGCTTTGACGATCGCTCCGGCGCTTTTGATTTCACCTTGCTGCCCGGGCAAAAATATGTCGACCGGCTTGGCGAACTGAATCTATTACGTGAAGGAACCTATGCCTCAGTCGGCTGGGCCAAGTTTGAAGTCATTCAAGGTTTGCGGAAACAACGGAAAAAGTTTTTCCATAACGACCGCCCTGTGGTTGTCTACAACCCCCACTTCGATCAGCGGGTTTCCTCCTGGCAACCGATGGGAATCCAGGTGCTCGAATTTTTCGCCGACAATCGCGACTACAACTTGATTTTTGCGCCTCATGTGGTTTTGTTCAAACGCCGCATTCGCCACGGAGCCTATTTGCCGAAAAAGTTTAAAAACATGCCTAATATTCACATCGATCTAGGCAGCCCAGCCTCGGCGGACATGACCTATATGCTATCTTCCGATATCTATTTAGGCGATGTCAGCAGTCAGGTTTACGAATTCCTGCTGGAACCCAGACCTTGTATTTTCCTCAATGGGCATCAAGTAGATTGGCGAGGCAATCCCTTCTATTTCCATTGGACTTTGGGACAAGTGGTAAATGATATTGACAAAGAACTACGGCCGGCCCTGGAAAAAACTTTTTCGCTCCAGCCAGAATTTCTACCCAGGCAAAAACAAGCCTTTGCCTATACTTTCCGCACCGAAACCGATAGTACGGCGGCGCAACGTGGCGCCGACGCCATCGCCGGGTTCTTAAAAGACAAAAGAGGAAAACCTGAAGACAATCGCGTACAGCCAGCCGAAACAGCCTGAATTTCCGCAATGCATGCCGGCCAGGCTCGTTTATTTTGCAAATTGCGAAAAAACCTTTAGATAACCTGCCACTGCCGCCGGAAGCGAATATTCTCTGGCTCTCTGCTTGAGGAGATCTGCCTGTGGCGGCGAAGTCAAAGTACTCAGCATGGCCTCGGCCAAAGCCTCCTCATCTCCTACGGGCACTAGCGCCCCATAACGTCCATTGGCAAGGATTTCTTCCGGCCCACTGGGACAACGGGTGCTGACAATGGGGCAACCGCAAGCCATGGCTTCTATCAGCACCCCTGGCGACCCTTCCCAGGCGGAAGATAACACAAACAGATCGGCGCTTGCCATCCAGGCATAAGGGTTGTGCATAAAACCCGGGAAAACCACATCTTCGGCAATGCCCAACTGCTTACTTAATTGCACTAGCGACCGGCGTTGTTTGCCCTCTCCCAAAATTACCAAGAGCGCGGGTAGTTGTTGTCGAAGCCGGGCAAATGCCTTTATTAAAGTAGGAAAGTCCTTTTGTGGCGTTAACCGTCCCGCGCCAAGAACCACCGGACGCCCTTGATCAAAAATCCAGGCGCAATCTTCCGGCACGGGAATATTGGCTAATGTTTCGATTTCCGGCGTGAATGTTGGATTATTGACGGTAACCACTCTATCCCCCAAAGACTTGATATGCCTCCGCAAATCCTGGGAGATCCCTTCCGAGACGCCAATGGCGGCATCAGCCCAGCCATAACACCAGCGGGCAATCCGTAAGCGGATATTTTCCTGTGAGCGCCGGTGTGATTCGGTCAAGTGGTTACTTACCCTCAGCACTACCGGCACTTTACCCTTCGCTAATTTGGCTGCCCACAGCGCACTCAGATGGGCATGATTGGCCGCCGACAAAAGCACATCCGGCCGCTCGGATTGCAAATACCGAATCAAGCCGGGTACGGCTCCCATTAATTGACGGCGGCGGGTGCGGAAAAAAAATTTCGCACGGGGCAATTCCAAAACCCGTGGACGGATATCCTCGGGACAGCTATTTGCCAAAGGACCTTCCGCGGCAACCAGCAACAGATCCACTTCCAACCCTTGTTCCGCGAATCCTGCCGCCAATGCCAAAGTTCGGCGAGTCGCCCCGCCACCGGTCAATCCGTAAAGATAGATCGCTATTCGCATGTCGCCTCACCCATTATCTTTTTACATATAGATATTCCATTTATGAATATTTGATACCCGCCTTATGAAAATTCGATATTGTTATATACATATATCAATACTACAATTTCGAAAAATCTGACTAGTTCGGTCGGAAATTTATTTTCAACCACGACTAATCATGATTTTAACGGTTCCATCGACATTGCTGAGCGGTAAAAAAACCGCAGGGAGTTTGGCGTTGGGTAGTTTTCGAGCTGGCGATTTGGCGCCTGGATTTTCCAAATCCGCCCTTGTCGTTGCCGGCATCAACGAATACTCAGCCTGAACACCGGAAAAAAGCATGGATTATTTAAATCACCTTTTCCAGAAGGAGGTTAACGTTATGACTCAAAAATATAGTCGTCATCATTCCGTATTAATTATTGGCGGTGGCGCCGCCGGCGCAGGCATGGCCCATCGGCTAATCAACCAACTGAAATGTGATGATGTGGCAGTCGTCGAACCTGCCGAATATCACTATTATCAGCCCATGTGGACTTTGGTAGGCGCGGGAATCGCCTCTAAAAGGCGCACCCGCAAGCCCATGTCGGCATTGTTGCCAAAAGAGGCTGTGTTAATCAAAGATCGCGTCGTGGCGGTAGATCCCGACGCCCGTTTGGTGGAAACCGCTGCCGGAGAAAAAATCAGTTACGACTGGCTTGTCGTAGCCGCCGGGCTCAAGCTCGACTGGAACAAAATCGAAGGTCTCAATAAAGCAATCATTGGCCAATACGGGATTTGCAGCAATTACAGCTACGACACCGTCCATCACACCTTTGAAATGATCCGTCATTTCAAAGGGGGCTCCGCTTTGTTCACCATGCCGCCTATGCCCATCAAATGTCCAGGCGCGCCCCAAAAAATCGCCTATCTGGCCGAAGATTACTTCCGCCGCAAGGGCATTCGCGATAAATCCGTGGTGAAATTTTACACTACCACACCGGGCATTTTTGGTGTCAAGAAATATGCGGACGCTTTGATGAACCAAGTCATCAAACCCCGCAATATCGAAACCCGCTTCCGTCACAATCTGGTGGCGATCCGTCCTGAATCCCGCGAAGCGGTGTTCGAAAACTTGGACACCGGCGAGACAGTGGTGGAAAAATACGACCTTATCCATGTCACCCCACCCCAGAGCGCCCCCGATTTTATCCGTAACAGCGCTCTTGCCAACAGCGCCGGTTGGGTGGATGTGGACCAATACACGCTACAGCACAACCGCTATCCCAATGTTTTTGCTCTAGGTGACTGCGCTGGTACGCCCAACTCCAAGACTGCCGCCGCGGTACGCTCGCAAGCGCCGGTGGTGGCGCGCAATCTCGCCACTGTCATGGGCGGCGGGGAACCCAAGGCCAAGTACGATGGTTATGGCTCCTGTCCGCTCGTCACCGGCTATGGCCGCACCATTCTGGCCGAATTTATTTATGGCGGCAAGGTGCGTGAGACTTTTCCCTTCGACCAGGGTAAGGAGCGCCTAAGCATGTATTTGCTCAAGCGCTACGTTCTGCCTCTGGTGTATTGGCAAGGCCTGGTAAAAGGCCGTCAATGGCCTAAACCTTTGCCAAGGGATCTCGGCAGCGACCATGCGCCAGTCTAACCGGCTATTGTCCGAAATTATTCTGGTTTTAATATTCAAAGCCTTGTTTTTCTGGGGTATTTGGGCCTGTTGTTTTCGGCAGGTCCAACCGCCCCAGATCAAGGCGCCATTCTTGGAGGAGGTACACCATGGTCATGACCGATAGTGTCGTCGAGCTATCCCGCTTGCAGTTCGCTATCACTGCCTTGTACCACTTTTTGTTCGTACCGTTGACGTTGGGGCTGAGCTTTCTGCTGGCCATCATGGAGTCGGTCTATGTCATGACCGGCATTCCGGCTTACAAAGAGATGACCAAGTTCTGGGGAAAGTTATTCGGTATCAATTACGCATTGGGCGTGACTACCGGCCTGCCACTGGAATTCCAGTTTGGCAGTAACTGGGCTTACTATTCCCATTACGTCGGCGACGTGTTTGGCCCGCTACTGGCGGCCGAGGGACTGATCGCCTTCTTTTTGGAGTCCACCTTCGTCGGCCTATTCTTCCTCGGCTGGGAACGCCTCAGCAAACTTCAACATCTGGTGGTGACCTGGCTACTGGCCATTGGCGGCAGCCTGTCGGCGCTATGGATTCTCATCGCCAACGGCTGGATGCAACACCCCGTGGGGGCCGAATTCAATTTCGATACCCTGCGCATGGAGTTGGCCAGTTTCCCTGAGGTATTCTTCAATCCAGTGGCCCAGGTCAAATTTGTCCATACCGTGGCGGCAGGATACACCACTGGCGCCATGTTCATACTGGGCATCAGCGCTTGGTACCTGCTCAAGGGCAAGCATCTGGCCATAGCTCGGCGCTCGTTTGCCATTGCCGCGAGCTTTGGCCTGGCTTCCGTACTTTCGGTTATCGTGCTGGGAGACGAAAGTGGCTATAACGCCGGGGAAACCCAAAAGGTCAAGCTGGCGGCCATCGAAGCCGAGTGGGAAACCGAAGAACCACCGGCAGCCTTCACCCTGGTGGGCTTGCCTGATGATCAGGCCGAGACTACCCGTTTTGCCATCAAGATTCCCTATGTGCTAGGCCTGATTGCCACCCGTTCGGTGGATGAGGAAGTGCTGGGGATCAAAGATCTACGCAAACGAGCCAGGCAGCGGATAGAAAATGGACTGATTGCCTATCAAGCATTGGAAGATTTACGCCGCAAGCCGGAGGACAATACTGCCCGCCAGTTGTTGGCCACTTATCACGAAGACCTGGGCTACGCCCTATTATTGAAACGTTATCGTGATGATATCCTCAACGCCAGCGAAAAAGAAATCGAACAGGCGGCCCATGACAGTATTCCCAAAGTAGCACCCTTGTTCTGGACATTCCGCGGCATGGTGTTTGCTGGCTTTGCCATGTTATTTATTTTCGCCGCCGCATTCTACTATTGCGCCCGGCGCGTGGCTGGTCAGCAACGCTGGCTGCTGAAACTGGCCTTCTATGGCATCCCCTTGCCTTGGATCGCTTCCGAACTAGGGTGGTTCGTGGCTGAATACGGCCGCCAACCCTGGACCATCAGTGGCATATTACCTACATTCTTAAGTGCCTCCAATCTCCAGCACGGTGATGTGCTCCTCACCATAAGCGCTTTCGCGGCCTTCTATTCAATTCTGTTGGTAGTGGAGATGTTTCTGATGATCCGCACTATCCGACAAGGACCGGAAGCCTCTGCAACAGCAACCGCATAGGAGAATAAACGATGGATTACGATACTCTGAAAGTGATCTGGTGGTTAATCGTTGGTTTTTACATGATCGGATTTGCCCTCACCGTCGGCTTTGATCTAGGTATTGCCATGTTGCTGCCTATTCTTGGAAAGTACGACACCGAGCGCCGCACCATTATTGCGACGGTAATGGGCACCTGGGAAGGTAATCAGGTTTGGCTGGTGACGCTGGGGGGAATCTTGTTCGCGGTCTGGCCGCTGGTCTATGGCGCGCTGTTTTCCGGGCCTTACCTGGCTATTATGGCGCTGCTGTTTTCCCTGTTGTTGCGCCCAGCCGGCTTCGATTTCCGGGATAAACTCACAGTGCCAGCTTGGCGGCGTTTCTGGGATTGGGCGCTATTCGCCGGCGGGCTATTGCCTGCCCTGCTGCTTGGCGTCGTCATTGGCAATATCCTCCTGGGGCTGCCATTCCGCTTTGACCAAGATTTGCGGATGACTTATGAAGGTGGCTTCTTTGATCTGCTGCATCCGTTTGCTTTACTGTGCGGAGTGATTACTACCGCGCTGTTGGTACTCCATGGCGCCAATTTTCTCCAGTGTCGGACTTTGGGGAGCATTTGTTTTAGAGCCAGAACCGCCGCCACTGTTGGCGCTTTGGTGGCGGTTGCTGGCATGGTGATAGCGACCCTCAGCCTGTTTGCCATCGATGGCTATGCCATCACCGCCATGCCTGATCCAGCCAACACCTTGTCACCGTTGGAAAAACAGGTTCAACCAGTCAGCGCCGGGTGGCTTGCCAACTTTCTCCACCACCCCTGGATGTTACTGGCGCCAGTGACTGCCATGGGCGGCACATTGATGGCGGCGGCCTTCGCCCGCCAATTCATCCCAGCTCTGGCATTTTGGACCAGTGGCGCAGCTCTGGCGGCCATTTTGCTGACTGTCGGCCTTGCCTTGTTTCCTTTTCTGCTGCCTTCATCCATAGATCCAAACAGTAGCTTGACGGTATGGGATGCCGCCTCTAGTTCATTTACCTTGAAATTGGTATTTGCCTTTACCTTGATATTCATGCCCATCGTCATTGTCTATACCGGGTGGGTTTATCGGGTCCTTTGGGGACAAATCACGGCGGAAAATCTAGAAACCCATTCATGAAAGGAGGAACAACGATGTGGTATTTCGCGTGGGCTTTGGGTGTCGGTTTTGCATGTTCTTTCGCAATTCTCAACGCCATGTGGCTGGAATTAAACTGCAATCTGGATGCGCCTCAAGCCAAGCCGGCGGAAGATGAGATTGTGTCTCGTTTCGGCAGGTGGCGGCGAGGTTAATCTATAACGGATAAAAAGCAAGCGATTGGTTGAAATCCACCAACTCCCCTGGTGGATTTCAACCAATACCCCGTGGGTTACCCCCCAAAATCCTCGACTATAACCCTAATTCAACCAAGCTTATATATGGCATGGAAATTGCTTAACCAATATTTAGTGACACTGCAATAGGAGTTCGAGTCTCATGTCCCAAACAGCCGCTGCACTACCAAAAACCGGCCTGGCCGGCTTGAAGGAACACTGGCGCGAAGATCTTATCGCCGGATTCCAGATTTTTCTCATCGCCCTCCCCCTATGCCTGGGAATTGCGATGGCCTCGAACTTTCCACCCATGGCAGGGATCATCGCCGCCTTTGTGGGGGGATTGCTCGTTTCCCGGATCAATGGTTCCTACATCACCATTTCGGGACCCGCGGCCGGACTGATTGTCGTTACCCTGGGGGCGGTGGAAAGCCTGGGACATGGGGATCCAATAGCAGGTTATCACGGCGCCCTGGCGGCGATTGTCGTTGCCGGTCTTGTGCAAGTCTTGCTGGGTATCCTGCGCGCCGGCCGTTTCGTAGCCTTGGCGCCGGCTTCGGTAGTGCACGGCATGCTGGCGGCCATCGGCATCATTATCATCGTCAAGCAATTCTACGTCATGCTCGATGTCAAGCCGGAAGGAGAATTGCTGGAAAACCTGGCCGCCATGCCGCATGCGTTCACGGAGATGAACCCGGAAATCGCGCTCATCGGTTTCGTCAGCCTGGCAATCCTGATCGTTTGGGAAATCCTCAAGCCCAAGGTCAAACTATTACAGATCATCCCTGCCCCTATTGTCGTGGTAGGTGTGGGGCTCGCTCTAAGTTTGTATTTCGATCTGGAGCACCACCACAAATACTCGTGGCACTCCACCTTTTATGAAGTCGGTCCTCAAGAGCTCCTGCCCGTTCCGCAAAGCTTTTTTGACGGCTTCGCCTTTCCGGATTTTTCCATGATCGGCACCGCCGCGTTCTGGATTGCGGTTATCAGTATCTGCTTGGTATCCAGTCTGGAGAGCCTGTTATCGGCGGCAGCCATCGACAAGCTCGACCCCTGGCAGCGCCAGAGTGATCTCAATAAAGACTTGCGCGGTCTGGGCATCGGCACTTCGGTCTCGGGCGCCATCGGCGGTTTGCCGATGATTTCGGAAATCGTCCGTTCCACCGCCAACATCCAATTCGGCGCCCGCACCCAGTGGTCCAACTTTTTTCATGGCCTGTTCATGCTGGTATTCGTGGCCCTGTTTCCGCAAATCATCCACGAGATTCCCAAAGCGGCCCTGGCCGGGCTATTGGTGTTCACCGGCTACAAGCTGGCCTCGCCCCGGGAGTTCTACAAGACCTGGGAGATCGGCAAGGAACAACTATTCCTTTTCGTTCTCACCATCATTGCCGTGCTCGCCACCGACTTGCTCATCGGGGTGGCGATCGGCATCGCCGCCAAAATCATCCTCCATGTCCTCCGTGGGGTCAATCTCAAACAGTTGTTCAAGATCTCCTTTGATCTCAAACAAACCGATCCCGATACCTATCACGTCAGTATTGACGGCGCCGCTATCTTTTCCAACTTCCTCGGCCTCAAGACCGCTCTGGCGGAATTACCGTCAGGAAAGACAGTCATTTTCGACCTGACCCACGCCGACTTTATCGATCACACGGTGATGGAATTCCTCCACGAATTTTGTGAAGACTATGAGCGCCGCGGGGGGCACTGCGAAATCCACGGACTGGAACTGCACGAAGCCGCTTCCGAACACCCGTTGGCGGCCCGGCGGCAAGCTACTGAACGTCTGAAGAACGGCTTTTTAAAGATTGAAGACGAAGGCGACCGCACAATTGTAAAAATTGGTGGCGGCAAACTTTTGGAACGGCTCAACAAGGAAATTCGCCAGGAGTTGGAACAACTGCCCAGAGACAAAAAGATCATTTTTGATTTGTCCGACGCCTGGTGTTTTGCCCAACCACCGCTGGATTATATCAATGCATTTATCGACGAGCGTCCTAGTGGAACCTGCGAAGTCAGGGGTTTGGAGGGTAAACCTGTTGCCAGGGAAAAACGCTCATGATCCGTAACCTCGTCACCCAAACCATCCACCGCGCAGGCCATCTGGCCGGGCGAACGCTGAAAGACACTTTTACCTTTTTCCGCCAGCGGCCTCAACTCGTCATGAGCCTGGCCGGCGCGGTACTGTTAATCACTGTGTATTGGCTCATTGCCGGAAAGGAGGCGGCCCTGCCCTTCACCCTGTTGGCGGTCATTTTTTCTCTGGCCTCGGGGTTTGTCGGTTTGGGCGCGGACCGTCATCCCCGTCTGCTGCGCCATACTTCCTTTGGCCTGTTGGGTTTATCCGGCATCGCCGGGTTACTGGGCGGCGGCACCGCCCTGATTGGCGGCGTCTCGCTGGATTTCAGCCTTCCCTTGGGGCTCCCTTGGCTGGCCTGGCATCTGCACCTGGATGCCCTGGCCGGCTTCTTTCTCTGCGTCATCAGCGTGGTTCTACTGGCAGTGGCACTGTTCGGCCCCCACTATGTCCAGGAATACGAACACGGCCCCCATCCCTTGTCCCTGTTGGCTCTGGCCACGGGTTTGTTCATTGCTGGCATGCAGCTGGTCCTGTTGGCCGCCGATGCCTTTTTCTTCATGATTGCCTGGGAGCTGATGTCGGTAGCCAGCTATTTTCTGGTGGCTTATAGCCACGAACACGCCGCCAACCGCCACGCTGCTTTTATCTATCTGCTGATGGCCGAAATCGGCGCCTTGCTTATCATTCTCGCCTATGGCGTCTTGGTGGGTTTTGGCGATGGCTTCACCTTCGAGCAAATGCGCCATGCCGAACTTACCCCTCTGTGGGCGGCGGTGGCCTTCGTCCTCGCCATGGCTGGTTTTGGCATGAAGGCCGGGATCGTTCCCCTCCACGCCTGGCTGCCGGAAGCCCATCCGGTCGCCCCTTCCCACATCTCGGCATTGATGAGCGGCGTGATGCTAAAAGTCGCGGTCTATGGCTTTATCCGTTTTACCTTCGACCTGGTCGGCCCGGAACACTTCCACTGGGGCTGGGGCGTGGCGGTACTGGTGGCTGGCGCCGCCTCCGCGGTTTTGGGCGTCCTCTACGCGCTGATGCAGCACAATCTCAAGCGTCTGCTCGCCTATCATTCGGTGGAGAATATCGGCATCATCTTCATGGGCTTGGGACTGGCCTTGCTGTTTTATAGCGATGGCAAACCCACCTTGGGCGCCATTGGCCTGATTGCCGCCCTCTATCACACCCTCAATCACGCCATTTTCAAAAGCTTGTTGTTTTTGGGCGCCGGGGTGATTTTGCAACGGACCCATGAAAGCGACATCGAGCACATGGGAGGGCTGATACACCGTATGCCAATCACTGCGGTATGGTTTCTCGTCGGCTGCATCAGCATCTCGGCGCTGCCCCCCTTCAATGGCTTCGTTTCGGAATGGCTGACTTATCAGGCAGCCTTGCAGGTTTCTTCCCTCGATAGCGGTGTACTGCGCAGTTTTGTGCCGGTGACCGCTGCCATGCTGGCCCTCACGGGTGGCTTGGCGGCGGCCTGTTTCGTCAAGGTTTTCGGCGTGGTTTTCCTTGGCAAGCCCCGCAGTCATCATGCCCACCGGGCCCGCCGCCTCGAATCCACCAGCGCCCTGGCTGGCATGGGCTGGTTGGCGGGGCTGTGCCTGTTATTGGGTATTCTGCCAACACCCTTGGTTCGTCTGCTGGAGGGCGTCAGCCTGCAACTGACCGGTGCGGGATTGCCGGAAAGCGCCAGCCGCGGATGGCTCTGGCTGGCGCCGGTTTCTCCCGAAAATGCATCCTACGCCGCGCTACTGGTCATGCTGGCCATGGGGCTAGCCTGGCTTTTGAGCTACGAATGGCTGCATCCCGGCCATGAACATCCCGAGCGCCAGGCTTATCCCTGGGACTGCGGTTTCGGGGAACTTAATGCGCGGATGCAGTACACCGCCAGCGCCTTCGCCATGCCCTTCCGGCGTATTTTTGCCGATACCCTGATAGTTCACGAAGATATCGACAAAAACACTACCGGCCCGGACCAGCTCAAGGTGACGGGTATCCGCTACCATCTCCACGTCAGCGACCTTCTATGGCTGTGGTTTTATGAACCGGTGGCAAAATTACTCCACTGGGCGGTGCGCCGAGTAGGGAAAATCCAGACCGGCAACATCCGCGTCTATCTGGGCTATTCCTTTTTCACATTAATCTTTCTGTTATGGGTGATTAGCTGATGGCTTGGATTCTCAATCTTATACAAGTGGCCCTGTTTGTCGCCGCAGCGCCCCTGCTGGCCGGCTGGATCAAGAAGCTCAAATGTTGGAGTCAGAACCGCCGGGCGCCTTCCATCCTTCAGCCTTACCGGGATCTTTCCAAGTTGCTGCGGAAGGAAACCGTGGTAGCGGAGAACGCTTCGTGGATTTTTCACATGGCGCCCTACATCATCTTTTCGGTGGCGGTACTGGCGGCGGCCATCGTTCCCTTGGTGGCGGTGCAATTGCCCACGGCCCGGATGGCCGACGTGATTGTATTGGTCGGTTTTTTCGGTCTGGCCCGGTTCTTTCAGGCCCTGGCGGGGCTGGATATCGGCACCGCTTTTGGCGGCATGGGATCGTCACGGGAAATGACCATCGCTTCCCTCGCGGAACCGGCCATGCTAATGGCGATATTCACGCTGGCGGTCTCCATGTCCACCACCAATCTTTCGGCGGCTATTGAAACCTTGCTTCATGAACCCCTGACCATCCGCCCCTCCTTTGTTTTCGCGGGGCTAGGCCTGGCCCTGGTGGCGATTGCCGAGACCGGGCGCATTCCGGTAGACAATCCCGCCACCCATCTGGAACTTACCATGATCCACGAGGCCATGATTCTCGAATATAGCGGCCACCACCTTGCTTTGATTGAATGGGCGGCGCAAATCCGCATGGCCATTTACGCGGTACTGTTGGTCAATATCTTCCTGCCCTGGGGACTGGCGGTTAATTTCACCTGGACAGCCTTGGGCTGGGGGGTGCTGGCGGTTACGGGCAAATTAATTCTCTTGGCCGTGGTTTTGGTTCTGGCGGAAACGGCGCTCGCCAAAATGCGTCTATTCCGGGCGCCTCACTTTCTCGGCTTCGCTTATTTACTTGCCTTGCTGGGCATGCTCACCCACGTGATTATGGAGGTTGGCTAATGGAAGCACTCGAACCCCTCTACGGACAAGCGGTATTTTTATTGGCCGCCTTAATTTTGTTCACTTCGTTCGTGATGCTGGCGCAAAGCCGCGTCACGACCCTGGTCAACCTGTTCGCCCTTCAGGGATTGCTGCTAGCGGCCACCACTGCTCTGGTAGCTTTAGTGCAAGATACGCCCCATTTATTGATTTCCGCAGGGCTGACCTTTGCCCTGAAGGCGGTCTTGATACCGTTACTCTTGCATTGGTTGATCTTGCGCATGGGACTGCACCGTGCCGAGGATGAAGTCAAACGGCCTTTGCAATTACTGCTGGGGGCCGCCTCGATTGTGGTATTCAGCTACTACGTGACCTTGCCGGTAGTTCAATTGTCTGAACTGGAAACCCGCAATATCATCGCCACCAGCGCCGCGACGCTATTGCTGGGCATGTTGTTGATGATCTCTCACCGCCAAGCCATCAGTCACGTGGTGGGATTCATGGCCATGGAAAACGCCCTGTTCTTCTCCGCCGTCGTCGCCACTTACGGCATGCCGCTGGTGGTGGAACTGGGGGTGGCTTTTGATGTCATGGTGGCGGCGGTGATTTTTGGGGTATTCTTTTTTCAAATCCGGGAAAGCATCGATTCCCTGGACGTGGACCGTCTCAGCCGCCTGACAGAAACCGAGGAGCCAGAAGCATGATCGCACTGTATCTGTTATTAATCATTCCCTTCCTTGGCATGGGCGTGCTGGCGTGGGTGGGTGACCGCCCCTGGGCAGGACGGGTGAATAACTGGCTCAATGCAGCCACATTAATTATCTCAATCCTTTTAGCGCTGACTGTGCTCCGGGCCGGCACCTTGATTTCCGATGACCGCTTTTGGCTGGTGGATGCCTTCAACGTTTACCTGATTGCTCTCACGGCCCTGGTGGGATTGACCACAGGCATCTTTTCCGGCCCTTACATGGAGCACGAGCGCAAGATCGGCCGCCTTACCCCAAGGCGATTGCGTCTCTATTACGCCATGTACCAGGGCTTCATGCTGGCGATGTACTTGATTCTGGTGACCAACAACATGGGGATCATGTGGGTGGCGATGGAAGGCGCTACCCTGGCCACCGTATTGCTGGTCAGTTTGTACCGTACCCCAGAATCGGTGGAAGCGGCCTGGAAATACTTCATTCTCTGCGGCGTTGGCATCGCGCAAGCGCTGTTTGGCACGATTTTGCTTTACTTCGCCGCTTCCCAGGTGCTCGGCACCGGCGACGAAGCCCTGGAATGGACCACGCTTTACGTCCACGCCGCGGAATTCGATCCCACGGTCATGAAAATCGCCTTCGTATTCTTGCTGGTGGGCTATGGCACCAAGGTGGGCTTGGTGCCGATGCACAGTTGGCTGCCTGACGCCCATTCCGAAGGCCCGACTCCCATGTCGGCGATTCTTTCCGGTCTGCTGCTCAACGATGCCTTGTATGCCATCGTCCGCAGCAAGATGATTGTCACCCAAGCGGTACCGGGCAACCTGCCCGGATTTCTGATGATGGGATTCGGCCTGCTGTCGTTTTTGGTGGCGGTCTTGTTCCTTCACCGCCAGCGGGATATCAAACGCCTATTCAGCTATTCATCGATCGAACACATGGGCACCATGACCTTTGCCTTTGGCATCGGCACGCCGCTGGCCACATTCGCGGCGCTGATGCACATGACGGTGCATTCCCTGACCAAATCGGCGATCTTCGTCACCGTCGGCCACGCCGCCCAAATCGCCGGCACCCAGCGGATGGATAAAATCCGCGGCCTGATAGCCACCCAACCCCAGGTGGGCTGGGGCCTGCTGGTGGGCACCCTGGCGATAGCCGGATTTCCACCCTTTGGCGTATTCGTGAGCGAATTTCTGGTACTCGTGGCGACCATGGAATCCTATCCCTGGTTGACCCTGCCGCTCCTGCTGGGGCTGGCGATTGCCTTCGGCGGACTGTTCCGCCACCTGCACCCCATCGTCTTCGGCAAGCAACCCCAAGGCCAGAATCCGGTTCAGGCCAATATGGCGCCGGTCTTTGTCCATCTGGCGCTGGTACTGTTACTCGGGTTGATGATTCCCGGTGTCCTGGCGGACTGGTTTGATCACGCCGCCCAATTGATCAGTGGAGGAATGCCGCAATGACACAATGGACCGCTTACAGCAACGCCCTGACTTGGGCGGATATCGACTACACCCAGACCTCGTTGTCACCAGTAACCGTTTGGCAAATTCCCCCTGCTACCTGGGGCATGGCCGCCGAACTGGCCCACAAGCAACAACTCCGTTGGAGCGCCGGGTGGGGCGAGGATCTAGGCGAGCACATCCGTTTGAACGCCTTGTTTGAACAGGGCGGCAACTATCTTCTGCTGCGCACCGAAGTGCCGGCGGAGCAACCGGAGCTGCCCTCCCAGGCGCGTTACTTTCCGGCTGCCGACCGCAGCGAACGCCACACTCAGGATATGTTGGGCGTGGCCTTTACCGATCATCCCGATCCCCGGCGCTGGACCCGTCATCAAGCCTGGGACAAAGATCAATTTCCTCTGCGTCAAGCCTTCCCCGCCGATGCCACCCCCGGGGAAACGACGCCGGCCGACAAGGATTATCCCTTCGTCAAGGCCCAGGGAGCCAGCGTTTACGAAATACCTGTGGGACCGGTCCACGCCGGGATTATTGAACCGGGACATTTTCGTTTTCAAGCGGTGGGGGAAACGGTTTTAAACCTGGAAGAACGTCTGGGCTATGTTCACAAAGGGATTGAAAAAATTGCCGAGGAACGAGATCCAGCAGGGTTGGCCCGCCTGGCCGGCCGGGTGTCGGGGGATACCACGGTGGGCCACGCCTGGGCCGCCTGCCAAGCGATGGAACGGGCGGCGGGCATGGACATTCCACCACGCGCCGCCTATCTAAGAGCCATCCTGGCCGAGCGCGAACGCATTGCCAACCATTTGGGGGACATGGGCGCCATTTGCAACGATGTGGCTTTCACCTTTGCCCACTATCAATTCGCCCGCCTGCGTGAAAACCTGCTGCGCAGCAACCGAGATATTTTCGGCCATCGCCTGCTTATGGACCGGATCGTCCCCGGCGGTGTCGCCATGGACTTGAATGCCGATGCCGTCACCCGGCTTGATGGGGAACTCACCCGGCTCGGCAAGGAACTGGACGAATTGTTGACTATCATCGACCGCAACACTTCCCTGGGCGACCGGATTTACACCACCGGCGTTTTATCCAAGGAAACCGCCGGTACCATAGGCTGCCTTGGCTATGTGGGCCGTTCCAGTGGCCAAGATTACGACGTTCGCCGTCACGCCCCCTACCCGCCTTATGACCAATTCACAGTCAAAGCGCCGGTGGAAGAAGAAGGCGATGTCGCTTCCCGCTTTTGGATACGCTACAAGGAAATCCGCGTGGCCATGCGGCTGTTGCGACTCCTGCAGGGAAGGCTGCCGGCGGGAGAAATTCAGGCCCCGTTCCCCACGCCGGAAGATGGCGCCGAAGGGGTAGGCATCGTCGAGGGCTGGCGAGGCGAGACAATTGCTTACGTCCGCTTTGGCGCGCAAGGTAAGGTAGCGCGTTATTTTCCCCGAGATCCCAGTTGGCTCAACTGGCCGGCGTTGGAACGGATCGTGCTGGAAAATATCGTGCCGGACTTTCCGGTGTGCAATAAATCGGTCAACGGTTCCTATTCCGGCGTGGATCTTTGACGAGGATTCGCCGGATGCGCTGTGCATATCCGGGATGCATGAACTAGGTCGGATAAGGTACGTCAGCGCCGCATCCGGCAACCTGGGGATTAAAATCAAATCACAAGAGAGATAGACGAACATGTGGCGCTTATATGTCAAAATGCTCAAAACCGGCATCAAAACCGAGCCAGTACGTAAAATAGCCCGCGATCCCGAGGTGGAACACTTGGGAGCGGAAGTCAAACGGTTGGTGAACAAGGATTTCGCCGGCAGCCTGGCTATCCGCGAAGTGGACACCGGTTCGTGCAATGGCTGCGAATTGGAAATTCACGCCCTGAACAATGTATATTACGATGTGGAGCGCTTTGGCGTTCATTTCGTTGCCTCGCCCCGTCATGCCGATATGCTGCTGGTGACAGGTCCCGTGTCACGCCATATGGAGACCGCCTTGCTGCGCACTTACGAAGCCACCCCCGATCCCAAGTGGGTGATCGCCTGTGGCGACTGCGCGGTATGCGGCGGGGAATTCGGCGTTTCCTACGCCAGTTGCGGGGCCGTGGACAATGTCATCCCCGTGGATGTCAAAATCCCCGGCTGCCCGCCGCCACCGAGCGTTTTACTCGCCGGCATCCTTGAAGCCATCGGGAAAAGGAGAAAATCATGAAGCAATCAATCCCTTGGAAAGGGTTGTCTCTGCTACTGGGAGGAATACTTTTTGCCAGTAACGCGCTGGCTACCCAAAAGGATTTTCTGGGATGGTACGGATTATCCGCGCAGGGCGGTTTTGGGGCCCTGTCCCCCCTGCTGAAGAACTTCAGTTGGAGTTTTCTGAATCAAGCCCGCCTGGGAGACCATCACCGCGATCTGAAGGAAAACCTGCTGTTCATTCAATTCAATTACCATTTCAACGATCAACTCCACGTGGGGCTGGGTTACACCCGGGATTGGCTCGACCGCTTCAACGAAAACCGCGCCTACGAAGAGATCGGCTGGCGTTCCAAAACCTCTGACTGGGGCCGGTGGACGACGCGCACCCGCCTGGAACAGCGGGTCAACGATAAGCTCCACTCCAACAACATGGGGGTTCGCATCCGCGAACTGGTGCAATGGAGCCATCCCTTGCCCGGCCTGCCAAAGGTGGACTTTCTGTTGAACGACGAAGTCATGTGGTATCTCAATTCCAGCGCCTGGCGCAGCGACGGTTTTACCGAAAACCGGGCTTTCGCCGGATTTTCCCTGCCGCTGGTGGACAAAACCAAGCTCACCCTGGGCTATATGAACCAGTTCGTCCGCAAGGGCACTTCGAAAAATCATTTGCTCCATCACATTCTTTTTGTCAATATCGGTTTCCATTTTTGAACAACGATCAAGAGGCATCCCATTGAGCACCTTCCCTCCCTGTCCCCACTGCAATTCTGAATATACCTACGAAGACGGCCATCTCTACGTTTGCCCCGAATGCGCCCACGAATGGGGTAAAGACAGCCCACAAGAAACCGCGGAAGACACTTTCACCGTCACTGACGCCCACGGCAATATTTTGAAGGATGGGGACAGCGTCACCATCATCAAGGATCTTAAAGTCAAAGGCTCCTCAGCGGTGGTCAAAGTGGGCACCAAGGTCAAAAACATCCGCTTGGTGGAAGGGGATCATAACATCGACTGCAAAATCCCCGGCATCGGGGCAATGAAGCTGAAATCCGAGTTTGTGAAAAAGGCTTAAAAAAACGACAGGTGAAACAGAAAGCGCTTCGACCACCTTTCCGGCAAACCCTTTGGTACCGGCTGATCATGGCCGGTGGGGTAGCCTATACTGTGATCTGGAGCGTTCTCCTCTATTTCGGCTGGACGGATTCGCCTACCATCATTCTTTGGTGCGACGTCATAACGGGTATCATTCTGCTCCATCTGGCCTACGACATTTACCACCGTGGTGATCGTTTTACCGAAACCCGTCTTTTGGTCCGGCTGATACGCCTGATTAGCCTTTTGTACGCCAGCGCCTGGACCGTAATTATTATGTTCACCTTCGGCTCAGAGTTATTATTGCCGTTCGATTTGATTTCCCTTTACATCACCCTGTCCTTGTCCTACGCCTTGTGGAAAAGCCTGCTTTCAAAGCGCTCCCCCTCAATCTAAGATAAAATAGATAGCCCCATTGATTCACCGGCACTTATCACACTAAAACCTTATCGTTTGACGGAATAGCGCACTCTTTACCGCGGTGGACAATGCCAGAAAATGCCACGGATCACTTCAGCGATTTAATACCGACAGATTTATCGTTTCCACCGTAAAGGGACAATGAAAGCGCTTCACCCCCTCCTCTACCGGCCCGTCATCATTACCGCAGTAGGCTTGAGCCTGCTTCTCGTTTTGGTGCTGGTGGCCTTCATCCTCTTGACCTGGAGAAATCTGGCGCGGATTCACCGGATCGAAACCACGGTTAGCCAGGTCAACCGTCTCCAGACCGTCAATTACCAGCTCCAAAAAACATTGCCGGCAACTCCCGGCCCCGCCTTGCCATCTCTGCTTGAGAAGCAACTGAAAACCCTAGCCACCCAGGACTTACGAACCGACATAGAGTCCATTTTGAACCTGCTCCATCAATCTCAACCCGGCCAATTGACATTGGCCTACCAGCAACTTCAACACCTGTTGGAAAAAGAAAATCTCCGGGAACAAAACATGCTCACTCAAGTGGTTGCCGATACCGAATTGGAATTGAAGGCCGCCTTGGGCGGGTTGACTGCCCTATTGTTGCTGCTGATTCTGGGAGGCATCCTGACCCGCTATTGGTTGCTGACGCCCTTGCGTAAAATGAACGGCTTGTTGCTACAACTGGCTGAAGGCCGCTTCGAACCCATTATGGCGGAGGATACCGGCCCCCCCTGGCGCCCACTTCTGGATAACTATAACTATATGGTGACCCGTCTGGCAGCCTTGGAAAAAGCCCGTCAAGAACGCACACGTTCCCTTGAATCCCAAGTCCGCAGCGCCGCCGCAACTTTACTGGCGCAAAGCCGGACGCTGGCGCGGGCGGAGCGGCTGGCCGCGGTGGGCGAAGTGGCCGCCGGGGTCGCCCATGAATTACGCAATCCCCTGGCTGGCATTCAAATGGCGCTGCACAATCTGCGTTCGGAAAATACCAATCCCGAAGTACGCCAACGCTTCGACCTCATCATCGCCGAAATGGAACGGCTCAGCCGCCACCTCAACCAGCTACTCGACCAAGCCCGCCACCAACCGGAGCCGTTGCGGGAAATTGATCTGGACCGGGTCATTGAGGAAATCTTGGCGCTGTTACAATACCAGATTCCCGGCAATATCCAGCTTCATTATCGAAATGCCGGCCCCTTGCGGGTACACTTGCCAGAAACCACCCTGCGTCAATCCCTGATTAATCTGATTCTCAATGCCGTTCAGGCATTGGGCAAACAAAAGGGCAATATCTGGATCACTGCCCAGGCCAAGGACAACATGCTACGGCTGGAGGTCAGCGATGACGGCCCCGGTTTCCCCAAGGATCTGCTTTCCCACGGCATCCGCCCCTTCACCACTGGCAAAGACGGCGGCACCGGCCTGGGATTGCTGATGGTCAAACGCTTTGTCACCAGCCTTGACGGTCGAATCCTCTTGGGCGAGCGGCAGCCGCGAGGCGCTCATATTATCTTGGAGATCCCATGCGCAACTCCTTGTTAATCATCGAGGACGAAATTCTCCTGGGTGAAGAATTGGCCCGCCGCTACCGTCATCTCGGCTGGGAAGTCTGGCTGGCCAAGAACCTGGAAGAAGCGCGCAACTTTTACCAAAAAAAGGAAATCGAACCCCTGGTCGTGCTTTCCGACATGAATTTGCCCGATGGCAGTGTCCTGGATTTTCTTGAAAAAATGGGTGGACGGCAACCCGGTTGCGAATGGATATTCCTCACCGGCTACGGCAGCGTGCCGGATTCAGTGCGGGCGTTGCGATTGGGGGCCTATGAATTCCTGGAGAAACCCTGTGGCCCGGACCGGCTTCAGCTCATTCTGGAGTCGGCCGCCCGCAGTGCTCAGGCGCAACGCCGTTTGGCTTTCGAAACCAGCCAGCGGCACAACCGGTTCAGCCCCGAGGTATTCGTGGGTGAAAGCCCCCAGGTTTCCCGCTTGCGACAGCTCCTTGGCCGCTTGGCACAAATACCCTTTTCTTCTCTGGTTATCCTGGGTAAAACGGGCACCGGCAAAGGGCTGGCGGCGCGGGTGCTTCATTCCAGCGGCCCCCGCTCCCAAGGTCCTTGGGTGGAACTCAACTGTGCCGCTCTGCCCAAAGATATGGTGGAAGCGGAATTGTTCGGTTATGAGGCCGGCGCATTCACAGGGGCCAAGGGACGTCATCACGGCCTGTTGGAACAAGCCGATGGCGGCACGCTGTTTTTGGACGAAATCGGTGAACTGGATCTCGGCATCCAAGCCAAGCTGCTTAAGGCCGTGGAGGACAAGCGTTTCCGGCGCCTGGGCGGCGAGCGGGAAATTCAGGTGGATGTACAGATCATCGCCGCCAGCAACCGGAATTTGGAAGAAATGGTGAAAGAAGGTTTGTTTCGCGGCGATCTCTATCACCGTTTGAGCGTCTTTTTAGTGGAAATGCCGCCTCTGCGCGCCCGCAAGGAAGATCTCAAAGCACTCGTTCATTTGTTTGTCTCAGAATTCAATACCAAGGCGGACAGACGGGTCAAAATCATTCCGGAAGCCGGGTGGGAACAATTTGAAAGTTATCACTGGCCCGGCAATATCAGGGAACTGCGCAATTTGATCGAACGCTGTGTACTATTGGCGGAAGATGAATTGTTCCCCTGCCAGTGGATCCAATTGCCAGGGCAGCATATCTCTTTCGAGACAAACAGTAACACCATCGCCTTACCCTTGGATGGCACTCTGTCGCTGGAAGAGATGGAGCGGAAAATCATCGAAACCGCCCTTGCCCGCACGGAAGGCAATGTTACCGCCGCCGCCAGACTGCTCAAGGCCAGCCGAGAAACCCTGCGCTACCGGATCCAAAAACACAAAATCTCAATCTGACCGCAATTTCCAACTTCCTATCGAAACCAACGAATAACTACTCACTCATACCGGAAGCAGGCCCCCCTGGGGACCCGAACAATACGGCGACAGTATATTTTCATCCAATCATCCGTTTTCCTAAGACCCTTGCCATAAATCAAACAAGCCTCCGTCATCTATTCAAGCCAGGGCACGTGGTCTGCTTCAAAAACTTCGCCGGCAGGGAAGCCAACGTGGAGTCTACAGAGACGTAGTTTACGGCGTTTTTCGAAGCAAACCACCTGCCTCTGTAATCAATACCTTACGTGTTTAAATGATATGGCCCTGATAAATCAAAGAATTGAATTTGATTTATTCGATATTCCTAATAGAATGGGAAGCCGCGTTCACAAGGAAGGCATTGAATGAAAGCACTAAAGCTTGTTTTTCTGTGTTTCCTGATAATTAATCTTCAGGCAGTCCCTCTTTATGCCGAAAACCTGGGAATAGATGCTGATGTCTTGCCTTCCGCGCCGTTAACTCTATCTCAAGCGATTGATCTAGCGCTTATTCGTAATCCCGATCTCCATGCGGCTCAAGCTCGGATTCAAATGGCACAGGGTCGCCTCAAAGAAGTGGAAGCCGCTTTTTATCCCCAATTTAAAGCCGGGTTGAGCTATGTCTCATCAAACAATCCTTCCCGGGCTTTTGGCATGATTGTCGCCCAGCGCAGGTTTGACTTCGGCATGGACATCAACGATCCAGGGTTTCAGGAAGATTTCCGCCCTGAAATAGGCATGCAATGGTCGCTATTTCGTGGTGGACAGGATTATTATCAACGTCAGGCCGCCAAGCTGGGCATCGATGCAACTGAGGCACAAAAAACCGCTATCCGCAACGGCTTGGCCACCGCGGTAAGCGCCTCGTTTTATGCTTTGCTAGAAGCGCCACAGCGGATCGATGTGGCCAAACGTACCCTGACCACCGTCAGTAAAGAGCTGGAATTCATGCGTGCCCGCAAAGCCCAGGGCATGGCGCTTAAATCCGATGTCTTATCTTTGGAGGTCCGCTTGGCTCAAGCCCAAGAGCAGCAAATTCAAGCATTGAACGCCAAGGAAGCAGCAAAAGCCGCTTTGCGTACCCTGTTGGCTTTTCCACCTGAAGCACGGCTGGAGGTCATTTCCGGTGACAGTACCCAAGTACCAGCCACCCCCGGTGAATTTAACGATTGGCTCCAAAAGGCGTTGACTCACCGGCCCGAGCTGATTGCCGCGGACAAGCAAGTAAAGGCCCAGGAAAAGGTGGTGAAAGCGGCACAAGGCGCTCGCCTGCCTCGGTTGAATGTCTTTGCCACTTATGGCCAAAATAGTAAAAACCCTCAATTTTCAACCAATAAAGACAATCTCACCATGGGTGTGCAGGCGGAGGTGGATTTATTCACTGGCGGCGCCATCAGCGCCCGGATCCATCAGGCCAAACAAAAATTAGATGAAATCCGCGCCTTGAGGCAACAAACCCAGTTGCAGGTGGAAAAAGAAGTGAAACAAGCCTGGTTGAATTTGCGGGAAGCCTTGGCACGCCTCGAAGTCGCCAAACGGGCATTGGCGGCCGCAGATGAGGCATTGAAGCTGGTCCGCGCCCAACATCGCGGCGGAACCGCCACCGTTACCCGCTTTCTTGAAGCTGAAACTGATGCCGCCGCTGCCCGCCTGCATTTAATTACTGCCCGCTTTTATGCACTCGTCGCCGAGGCCGAGCTCAAACGCGCCACCGGCGAATGGATACACCGAGAATCAAGTGATGATCCACCGTTTAATTGAACAAGCGTTGAAGGGCGTTTTCGACCCTAGCGCCATCATGGTTAGACAGCCGTCCCAAAACGCCGTCGATCAACCGGTGATCCAGAGTAAACAACTTGAACCGGACCTTGGATGGCGCAGGCAAACCGGCTTGTTTCAGATCCCGCAAAAGGCAATCCAGTGGCCAGGGAGAATGATGGGCGGAAGTAATCATAGCCATCACCGAATGGCTAATGGGCGTATTAAATTCTGGTGCGGAAGACAGCACCAACGCCGGCCGCCGTTTACTCGTATTACGGTCGGTGAAAGGGAACGGCACCCGAATCACAGTGAATCGTTCATAGGTCACGAAAGGCCTCCTCGTCAGCTTCAGAGTGCCATTCGCCCAGGGTTTCTTCAACGGCTTTCAAGTATTCCATATCCAACGGTGTCGCCCGCCGAACCCGAACGATGCCTTTTTCGTCCACCTCCCAGACAATCCGATCACCAGGACAGATTCCCAGGATTTTACGAATATCCGCAGGAATGGTGGCCTGCCCTTTCGTGGTCACCTTAACAATATGAGTCATAATGTTTATCTAATGTATTACAGTAATACCATCATACCATGAAACTCACCAGCAAACTCGTTTGGGGCCCGCTCGCCGTCCTCGGCCTGATTGGGCTACTCGCCTGGATTCAGGGCGCTTTTGCGGAAAAGGTCCCGCCGGGCCGCACCCCATTGGCATTGAAAAAGGCCTCCGGCCACACCGTTAAAGTCGAAGCCCGCACCCTTCCCCGCCGATTGGATTGGCCCGCCACCGTCAGTGCTGACACTGTTGCCCGCATTGCCCCAAAAATCCCGGGGCGAATTCTTGAGATCACCGTGGACATCGGCGCCCAGGTACCAAAAGGCCAATTGCTGGCCCGCCTGGATGACAGCCAGATCCGCGCTCAATTACGCGCCGCCCAGGCCGCCCTGGCCGCAGCGAAAGCCCAGGCCCAACGGGCAGCGGCGGATGCCCGCCGGATACGCAATCTATTCAAACAGCAGGCCGCCACCCAGCGGGACCTTGATGCAGCCGTGGCCGCCGAACGAGGCAGCCGGGCTCGAGTCGAGCAAGCCAGGCAGCAGATCCAAGCCATTCAGGCGCAACTCAAAGAAACCCGCCTTTACGCCCCTTTTGCCGGAAGTGTGATTGAACGGTTGGCCGATCCTGGCGACATGGGCCTGCCCGGACGGCCAATTCTCACCTTGCAGAATCCCCGGCAACTGGAAGTCAAAACCCACGTCCCGGAGCAATGCGCCCGCTTTTTGAGCCTGGGATCACCTGTGACAATAAACGTGCCCGGCCAAGACCTCCAACTCGAGGCGGCAGTAACGGAAATGGCCGCCGCTGCCGATGCCTTCACCCACACGATCGAGGTCAAGGCGGCGTTACCGCCAGATCAACCAGTGCTGCCGGGCGCCTTCGCCTGGTTTGGGCAGACTTGCGGCGAGGAACAATTATTGTTGCTTCCCGCCGCGGCGGTGCGTCAGGTGGGGCAACTAGAGGAAGTGCAGTACGTCACCGAAGGCCACATACAAACCCGCCTAGTGCGCACCGGCCGGCGTATCGACGGGCAAATTGAGATTCTCGCCGGGTTGAAGTCGGGAGACCAAGTCCAGCTACCCAAGGTGAACTGAGATGGCAGAACAGGAGAAGGCCTTGGGTTTCACCGCCCGCATCGTCAAGCTTTTCATCGAATCGAACTTGTCGCCATTGATTCTGATTGGCTCGATGCTGATGGGTCTTGCCGCGCTACTATTGACCCCCCGTGAAGAGGAGCCACAGATTGTCGTCCCAGTGATGGACGTATTGGTCGAAGCGCCCGGGGCTTCGGTGGATGAAGTGGAAAAACTGGTGGCCACCCCGCTGGAACATAAGCTGTGGGAGATTCCGGGCGTGGAGTATGTTTACTCCATGTCCATGCCTGGGCGGGCCATCGCCACGGTGCGTTATTACGTTGGCGAGGACCGCGAGGACAGCCTGCTCAAGACCTGGAGCAAGCTCATGTCCAACCGGGAAATCATCCCACCCTTTGTCACCTCTTGGACGGTCAAGCCGGTGGAGATCGACGATGTTCCCATCGTTCTGCTTACCCTCTCCTCCCCGGATCCCGCATATGGCACCTACGAGTTACGACGTGTGGCCGAAGAGCTGCTCGACAAGATCGGCCAAGTGGACAATACCGGCAAAATCTGGATTTCCGGTGGCCAGCGCCGCACCCTGCGCATCTATCCCGACCCGGCCAAACTGGCCGCCCATCATCTGAGTCTACTGGAGCTGATGGGAGCACTGCAAAAGGCCAATTTCAACCTTCAGGCCGGCGAATTCAACCACGACAACCGCCGGCTGCGCCTGGAAGCCGGCCCTTTTTGGAAATCGCTGGAAAATGCCGCCAGTACCGTGGTTGGTCAATACCAGGGCCGTCCGGTCTATCTGCGGGAAGTGGCGAAATTAGAAGACGGCCCCGCCGAGGTAGAGACCCTGACCCGTATCGGATTCGGGCCCCAGGCTGAACACAGCAAGCGCATTGCAGGCCCTGACGCGACGAGCGGAGACGGCCATCCGGCGGTGACCATTGCCGTGCCCAAACGCCGCGGCGCCAACGCCGTCACCGTGGCCCGGGACGTCATCGAACAGGTGAAATCTCTTCACGGCGGCGTCATTCCTTCCCAAGTGACCGTCACCGTCACCCGGGACTACGGCGAAACCGCCAATGATAAGGTCAACGAATTGGTGGAACATTTATTTGTCGCTATCGCCACCGTCATCGTTCTTTTAGCCATTGCCTTGGGGGTGCGCGAAGCCTTCATCGTCGCCATCGCCGTGCCCATGACCCTGGGAGTGACCCTGTTTTGCGACTTGGTATTTGGTTATACCATCAACCGCGTCACCTTGTTCGCGCTCATCCTATCGCTGGGCCTGCTGGTGGATGACCCCATTGTCGATGTAGAGAACATTTACCGCCACTTCAAGCTCCGCAAACAACCGCCGCTACAAGCGGCCTTGACCGCAGTGGACGAAGTACGGCCGCCGACTATTTATGCCACCTTCACCGTCATCGTCTCATTCTTGCCGATGTTTTACATCACGGGCATGATGGGGCCCTACATGGCGCCCATGGCATTCAACGTCCCGGTGGCCATGTTGATGTCGTTGTTGGTAGCTTTCACCGTTACGCCATGGGCCAGTTACCACCTGCTCAAGGCAGAATATGGCAGACCCGGGGAAAAACCCTACGATATTCATGAAAGCCTCATCTACCACTGGTACCAAAAAGCCTTGGGTCCTTTGATTGCCAACGCTGGCCGGGCACGGCTGTTTCTAGGTTTTATCGTTCTGCTTTTCTTCCTCTCGTGCCTGTTGGTGGTCTTCGCCATTCCCCTCAAATTGCTGCCCTTCGATAATAAGAACGAAATGCAGTTGGTAATCGACATGCCCCGGGGCACTACCCTCGAAGAAACCGATGCGGTGGCCCGGGATCTGGAAGATTATCTGGCCACGGTCAACGAAGTCACTGACTTCGAAACCTACATCGGCCTTGGCTCCCCCATGGATTTCAACGGCTTGGTTCGCCACTACTACCTGCGCCATGGCAGCTATCAGGGCGACATTCGCATCAACCTAGTACATAAGCACGAGCGTGACCATCAATCCCACGAAATCGCCCTGAGAATCCGCCCGGATATCGAAGCCATTGCCGCCAAACACGGGGCTAGCGTCAAGATAGTGGAAATCCCGCCAGGGCCGCCGGTGCTTTCCACCGTGGTGGCTGAGGTCTATGGCCCTCCCGGGGTGGCCTATGCTGATCTGGTCCAGAACACACTACGCATGCGCCACGATGGCTTTGAAAAACTCGATATTCTGGTGGATGTGGACGACTTCGTGGATGAGCCCCAGACCCGTCTCAACTTCCACATTGACCAGGCCAAGGCCGCCTTGCATGGCATCAGCGTGGCTCAGATTTCCAAGACCTTGGCAAGCGCCCTGGGGGGCACCAAAGTCGGCCTGCTCCACGCCGAGTACGAACGCCAACCTGCCCCCGCCATTGTTCGTATCCAACGTCCGCTGCGTTCCCACCCCGAAATTCTCGCCAGCCTGCGGGTACGGAGCGCCGATGGCCAACTGATCCCGTTGGGCGAGTTGGGGCACTTTATCGAGGAAAAAGTGCCAGTGACCCGTTATCATAAAAACCTTAAGCCGGTGGGCTATGTGATTGCGGAAATGGCGGGCCATGCGCCGGTGGAAGCGGTAATCGCCTTGACCCGGATGTTCGAGGATAACCCGTTGCCGCAAGGCTATGATTTCACCTTGCGCGGCGAAGGCGAATGGAAGATCACCGTGGATGTGTTCCGGGATTTGGGCCTGGCCTTTGCCGCCGCCTTGGTAATGATCTATGTGCTGCTGGTGATGCAAACAGACTCCCTAGGGATGCCCATCGTCATCATGATGGCCATTCCGCTGACCGTCATTGGCATCATGCCCGGTTTCTGGCTTCTAAATTTGCTTCCTGAACCCATCCAGGGCTATCCCAACCCTGTTTTTTTCACCGCCACGGCCATGATCGGCATGATCGCGCTGGCCGGCATCGTGGTTCGCAACTCCATCATCCTCATCGACTTCATCCAACGTCTCCAGGCCCAAGGCAAACCCCTTAGTGAGGCCCTCATCGAAGCCGGTGCCGTGCGCCTGCGCCCCATCTTTCTGACCGCTGGCGCCGCCATGTTTGGCTCCGTTGTCATCACCCTCGACCCAATCTTCTCGGGGCTGGCCTGGAGCTTTATCTTCGGTATCTTCGCGTCCACCAGCTTCACGTTGCTGGTGATTCCGGTGGTGTACTATCTTTTAAATCGAAAAAAGCAAGAAGTTAGCGATTAAAACTCTGCGCCCTACGCGTCTCCGCGGTGATACAAATACATCTCAATCCGGATACCCTTCAGGATTGCTCGATTGCCAACGCCAGGCGTCGCGGGTCATGTCTTCGATATTTTTTTCCGCTTTCCAGTCCAGCTCCGATGCCGCCAGGGAGGGATCAGCGTAACATTCGGCCACATCACCTGGGCGGCGGTCGACGATCTGGTAGGGGATTTTGACGCCACAGGCCTGCTCGAAGGCTTTGACCACATCCAACACGCTATAGCCAGTGCCCGTGCCGAGGTTATAGGTGAAAACCTGGCCTGGAGGACGGGTGAGCTGTTTATCCACGGCTTTGACATGGGCCTTGGCCAAATCGACAACGTGAATATAATCACGCACGCCAGTGCCGTCACGGGTAGGATAATCGCCGCCGAATACCTGCAGTTGTTTGAGTTTCCCCACCGCCACTTGGGTAATGTAAGGCATAAGATTGTTGGGAATGCCGTTGGGGTCTTCGCCGATCATACCACTATGGTGGGCGCCAACAGGATTGAAATATCGCAGCAAGGTCACGGTCCATGGCATCTGGCTCTGCAATAATTGATCGGCGTTGACCAGATCCCGGAGAATTTCTTCGATGAAGAGCTTGGTGCGGCCATAGGGGTTAGTGGCTTGCAGTGGAAAGTCTTCGGTAATGGGGACGGTATGGGGATCGCCGTATACTGTCGCCGAAGAGCTGAAAACCATGCGCTTGACGCCGGCTGCTTGCATGGCCTCGCAAAGCACCAAAGTACCCGTGATATTGTTGTGGTAATACAAAAGCGGCTTCTCGCAGGACTCCCCTACTGCCTTGAGCCCAGCAAAATGGACCACAATATCAGTTGGATATTGTTGCAAAACCCGGTCCATGGTCTGACGGTCGCCAATATCCGCTTCAATAAAGGGTATCTTGTGACCGGTAATTTCCTCCACCCGGCGTATGGCTTCATATTTGCTGTTGCTAAGATTATCCACTACCACTATCTGGTAGCCCGCATTCAGTAACTCCACACAAGTATGGCTGCCAATATAACCCGCACCTCCTGTGACCAACACATATCCGCTCATTCCAATTGTCCTCCTTGGTGTAATAGATTTGCCGCAAGCCTGGCCAGATTTTCCGCGGCGCGTTGATTACCTAACTGCTTTTTCACTCCGGCCAACTGGCTTCGCTGAGAGTTCGCATATTCAGGATTGGCCAAAATTCGCTTCAGCTCTTCCTCTATTTTAGTCGGTGAAACTTGATCCTGGATGAATTCCCGGCAAATTTCCCTATCGGCCAGAATATTTGGGAGTCCAATATAAGGGGTCTTGACCAACCATTTTCCAATCCGGTATGTCAGAGGCGACAGACGATAGACAATCACCATGGGGACCTGTAATAGCGCCAGCTCCAAAGTAGCCGTTCCAGAACATACCACGGCGGCGTCACAGTATTGCAAGACTTCATAGGCATGCTGTCTGATAATCTTTAAAGACAGCGGCTTTGACCAGACTTGCGAAATCAACGCATCGGAAATCGATGGAGCAAGACTAATCAGCCCCTGGACTTTCGGATCTGAGGCGCTTAGCAATTCCCAAGCATGAGCCATGACGGGCAGTAACCGCTTGACTTCATCTTCCCGGCTTCCCGGCAACAAGGCGATGATCGGCCGGCCTGGGTCCAACTCAAAAAATTGGCAGACCTTTTCCCGGGTCCATGAGGGTTGCACCTGTTGCACGAGGGGATGGCCCACATAAGTTGCGGGCAACTTGACCTTTTCATAATAAGGCAGTTCAAAAGGGAATATCACCGCCATGTGATCCACCGCCTGGGCATAATCTTTAAGCCTTCCGGGGCGCCAGGCCCAAACTTGAGGCCCCACATAAAATAACACTTTTACTCCGGCGCGCTTGGCAAACCGGGCCAGGCGCAGATTAAATTCCTTGTAGTCGATGCAAATCAGCAAATCCGGGCGCCGCGACAGGATTTCCGCTTGCATTTTTCTTAATGCTTTTCGGATTTGGCGATAGCGTTTGAAAACATCAGTCACGCCGATGACACTCAGTCCGTTAGCATCAATCAATAACTCAACACCCGCCGCCTGCATTTCCTCCCCACCCATGCCGAAACCAGACACCCCCTTTAATTGTCTTTTGAGGGTAAGATAGAATAGCGCGCCATGCCTGTCTCCGGAGGCCTCTCCGGCGGATAACATGACGCGATAGTTTTTTTCAGGCATGATCCAGATTCATATTAATAAAGCTCAAAAAAAGCAATGAAAAAAAACCTGACCGATTTTTTCTTTGATACGTCCATGGAGGAATGGCGGCTTCTCAATTTTTATCAGAGATTTGAACAAGTCGTCGCGGTGACAGTAACCATCGTCATCTCAATCGTGGTGGTGTTCGCCCTGTTTGGGTTGCTCAAAGAGGTATTTTCAGGACTGATATTAGGTAGGCTGGATCCCCTGGAACACCGCACTTTCAAGACGATTTTCGGGATGATTATGACGGTGCTCATTGCGATGGAATTCAAGCATTCCATCATCAAGGTGGCGGCGCGCAAGGAAAGCATCATCAAGGTCAGAACCGTTGTCATGATCGCCCTGATGGCTTTAGCGAGGAAAATGATCATTCTCGATTTGGATAAAATTCAACCAGCCTCTTTGATTGCCCTGGCGGTTGCCATCATCGCTCTGGGAATAGTGCTGTGGTTTCTGCGAGAACCCAGGGAACCGGCCTATAATAAAAGCGCTCACTCCCGCAATTCCTTTGGCCGGGTAATGCCGATCAAACGCCCTTTTCCGGGACCAAGATCCTTCCAGGCGCCGTCTACTTCCAAACGGGCCAACGCGGCAGTAGGGAGTAATTTTAACGCACCATCAGAAATTGACCCTGTCAATAACTCCAGTAAATCACTCAGTCCGGGATTGTGCCCCACCAACAATACTTTGCGCGAAGTTTCCGGACACTCTCGCAGCACCGCGAGCAAGTCGGAGACATCTGCATTGTAGATTCTTTCTTCCCAGCTGATTTGTTCGAGAGGAAATCCCAACTCCCGGCATACTCGTTTGACGGTCTGCTTGGCTCGCCTGGCGGGTGAGGCAATGATGGTATCGGGCACCCAATCTTGAGCTGCCATCCACTTCCCCATCCGCGGCGCGTCTCTTTTGCCCCGTTCATTCAAAGGGCGGTCGAAATCTGTGGGGGCGTCGGTATTCCAGGCGGATTTGGCATGGCGCAATAAGCCTAATTCATGTTTTTCGCTCATCTTTCCTCGCTTTCTGATCAGGGTACCGTCATCTATTCATGCCGGGGCGGGTGGTCTGCTTCGAAAAACGCCGTAAATACGTCCCTGTAGGCTCCACGCCGGCCTCCCTGCCGGCGAGGCTTTCGAATCAGACCACCCGCCCCTTCAATCAATCCTTTACGTATTTATATGACGTGGTCTTGGCTTTATGATACTTCACCTTGTAACACTTCGAAGCCTGAAACCACTTCCAGCAACTCGGAAGTAATGGTTTCTTGGCGCAGTTGCTGATAAGTCCTTGTCAGTTGCTCCAACCGCTGGCCGATATTTTTTTCCGCCAGTTGCATGGAAATCAATCGTTGCCCGTGTTCGCTCGCCAAGGATTCGGCACAGGCGCGATAGAGGGAAATAAAAAGATGTTGCCGCGTCAACGCGGCGAACAGGACGTTGGGATTCATGGTGTAGGTGGGCAAGCTACGGCCCTGCCAGGTTTTCTTTTTCAAACGTCTAAAATAGTGTTCATCCAAGGGCAGCAATAGTTGCTGGATGGGACGGTAGCGCCCCCGGCCACTGTGTTTATGGTAAAACAATTTCACTTCATTGATCCCTTCGGCTTGCCAGCTTTCGATTTTCTGGAGAATTTGCTGGACCGTCAGAGTTATGCCGGCTACCGATCCGGGCACAAAAAAACACTCTTCGACCCGAAAACCCAGGGACTCAAGTCCCATGTCCGCCCGCGCGCCCACCGCAAGCAAGCGGGTTCCTTTGGAAGGCTTTAATTTTTCGCGGACATATTCCAAAAGCAGCTCGTTGAACCGGCCACACAACCCTTGATCGGAACCGAATACGATGGCAGCTTTTTCCCCGTTTTTTAACCGCCGGGCGGGGAAAGCCACGTGACGCACCAAGACCTGCAAACCCATTTCCACGGTGTCGCTGTAATCCCCCAGGGATTGGACCGCCTTTTCATACTGGCGGATACTGACCGCTGCCAATACTTTCATGGTACGGACAATGTCCTTGAGCTGGCGGGAGGTATCAATGGCTCGTTGCAAGGTTTCCAGGGTTTGCATTAGCTTCAGTCTTCTGTAAGGGGACAAGAGAAGCAATTGCTTCCATGCCTGTAAAATTTGGGCAGCTTGATATTCTCAAGTGTTCCGGTCTTCCTTCCGTGGGTGTTGGCGGCCTGGATGGCCGCCATCAAGCCCTCAGGGATGAGTTCACGGCGTCCCACGGAAGGAAGACCGGAACACCTTGGTTGCATAAATTCATAGGCAAGATTGCTAATTAACAAAATCAACTTTCCATTTCTGCTACCGCTTTTTTGATCAATTGCAGCAGCAACTGCTTTTCTTCCTTAGTGAGGTTCTTTCCCTGGGCAAGATTGGCAAAACTTGCCTTTTGCGCCATCACCATTGTGCGGATTCTTCTTTCCGCAGCCCGGATTTCATCCACGGAAACTGTATCGAGCAACCCTTCATTCAAGGCGAACAGCACCGCAATTTGTTCCAATGGGGTCAGGGCATCGCCTTCTTCCTGTTTCAAAATCTCCCGCACCCGGCGGCCCCGTTCGATAGCCTGGCGGGTTCGCTCATCCAGGCGGGTTCCGAAGCGGGCGAAGGTTTCCAGTTCTTCAAACTGCGCATAGGCCAGTTTAAGCAGGCCGGTAACCTCGCGGTAAGCAGGCAATTGTGCCTTGCCGCCGACACGGGAAACGGATTTCCCCACATCCACCGCCGGCAGTTGACCGCTCTGAAATAGCAGTGGAGAAACGTATATCTGACCATCGGTAATGGAAATCAAATTAGTGGGAATATAGGCGGAAATATTTTGCGCCTGGGTTTCGACAATGGGCAAGGCGGTCAAACTACCGCCGCCAAATTCCGGTTTCAATCGGGTAGAACGCTCCAACAACCGGGAGTGAATATAGAAAATATCTCCCGGGTAGGCTTCCCTTCCCGGAGGACGGCGCAGCAACAGGGAAAGCTCCCGATAGGCATCGGCGTGACGAGTAAGATCATCATACACTACCAGAACATCCCGCCCCTGGGCCATGAACCATTCGCCAATGGTGGTGGCGGCATAAGGCGCAATGAACTGAAGTCCGGCCGGCATCTCCCCACTGGCAACCACTACCACGCAATATTTCATCGCATCTTCCGCCCGCAACCTGGCAAGCACCCTGGCTACTGTCTGCATGCGCTGACCAATGGCGCAGTAAATACAAATGACATCCTGGTCGTGCTGATTGAGCACGGTATCGACCGCAATGGTGGTCTTGCCGGTCTGACGGTCGCCGACAATCAATTCCCGCTGCCCCCTGCCAACAGGAATCAACGCATCAACCACTTTGATTCCGGTTTGCAGGGGCACCGTGACCGGCGCCCGCTGAATAATCGCCGGAGCTTCCCGCTCCACTGGCCAGCGCTCATCGCTAACGATTCGCCCGCCATCATCCAAGGACCGCCCCAATGGATCAATCACCCGACCCAACAGACCGTTCCCCACAGCGGTATCCAATACCCTGCCGGTGAGGAATACGCTGCCGCCCGCCTTCAACGCTTGTTCAGGGTCCAACAAAACCGCACCCACTTCATGGGGATCCAGATTGAATGCCACGCCGGCCACATCGGCTTCAAATTGCAAGACTTCCATCGCCAATACCCCAGGCAGCCCCCGAATTCTGGCAATGCCGCGGTCGATTTTCAAAATCCGCCCGATTTCTTTGGGAGTCAGGGTAAAGCGATAAGACTCCATCGATTTTTTTAATATTTCCGTACTTTCGTGGATGAAGGGAGCCCACACCGAAGCCGTTTCTTTGTTCATGCTGGTAAGGCTTGTTTGAGAGAAGATTCCAATTCATCCAAATAAGCCGCGAGATTCCAGTGCCAGATACGGCCGTCTGCTTCCAAAGCAATGCCACACAACAAGTTGGGTTGCAGGTCAAATTCAATAGTGATATCCGAGCGCAGCTGCTTTAGGGCGCTTTCAATTTGCTGGCGCTGAGTGTCTTTCAGCGTAAAGCTGGTAGTGACTTTCCACACATTTTCCCCGCTCTCCATCAGCAACCGTTTTTGCTCCAGGCTCAATGATGCCAATTGCTGGAGGAATTTTTTCACCATCAAGGTTTCCAAATCGAAATCCGCCAAATCCCGCAGCGCCTTGCGCGATAATTCCAGCAATTGTTCTGTCAGGACATTTTTCAATTCATTCAGGAGTGCCGCTTGCTCCTGAGCCAACTCTTGCATCCATTGCAACCGTTTTTGCGCCACTTCCTCGCGGGCTTTTTCAAGTAAAGCCTGGCGTTCGGATTCCGCCTCCTGACAAGCCTGTTTTAAAATCTCCTGGCGCTGGGTTTCAATCGCTTCCAGCTTTTGCCGATAGGTGGCAATCATGCGCTCTGCCTTGGCTCTTAACCTTGCAGCTTCATTGAGGCGCGATTCGATATAGCGCTCCCGCGCTTCCATGTTAGCGACAATGGGCCGATATAAAAATCGTTTCAGTAAGGCCAGCAGAATCAAAAAGTTGACGATCTGGGCGATGACCGTGATCCAGTCGATCACCTTAACCTCCGGCGCTACGGAAATATTCCCAATAGGGGTTGGCGAACAGCAAAATCATGGTCACCACAAAACAGTAGATGGCGGTGGATTCCACCATGGCCAAGCCGACAAACAAAGTGCGGGTGATGGTATTGGCTTCGTCCGGCTGCTGGGCAATGGCCGACAACGCCTGAGCCACTGCCCGCCCTTCCCCCAACGCTGGCCCAATGGCGCCTAGACCGATGGTCAAACCTGCGGTAAAGATGGAAACGGCGGCAATCAAGGTTTCTGATGTCATGTCTCTTCCTCGTTTTTATCTAGTTTTTCAATCTTTTCCTGAACGACGACGCTGGCCGAAGCGATATAAACCAACGCCAGAATGGCGAAAATATAGGCCTGGATAAAGCCGGTCAACAGTCCCAACAACTGCATCACAATGGGAAAGAAAAACGGTGTCAGAGTCAACAATACCGCACCAATCACCGCCCCGCTCATGATATTGCCATACAACCTGACCGCCAGCGCCAAAGTACGGGAGAATTCACCAATGATATTAAAGGGCAGCATAATCGGCGTGGGCTGTAGATATTGCAGGAGATAATTTTTCCAGCCCACTGCGCGGATGCCGTACAAAGGCACGGCGATGAAGACACAAATCGCCAAGGCCGTGGTGGTGGACAGGGAAGAGGTAGGCGGAATATAACCCGGTACGATGGCCAGCAAATTGGACAGGGCAATAAATAAAAACAATGTGCCGACAAAAGGCAAATGCTGGTCGGGTTCCTGATGGGTCACATCGCGGATCTGCCCCCGGATCACATTCACCAGCGATTCCAAAAAATTCTGCCACCGCCCCGGCCTTATCTTTGGCGACAGTCGCCGGGTTGCCAGCCAAGCTCCGAATACCAGGAGCGCCATCACGCCCCAGGTGTACACCAAGGTGGCGTTGATTTTAAACAGGCCGAATTGCCAGTAGAGGGTTTGGTCGGGGTTGAATTGCATGATTTATCCTGATTCTGGCTTTTTTTGTACCATTGCCGTCCCTATCACCCGTACAGTCACAAAACCCACCACCGCCACCAACAAACGCCGCCAGTCTTCCGCCATCAACCAGAATAACCCGGTCACGGTAACCGCTGTCCTCACCGCAAAGCTCGCCAACATCCACACAGCGGGATGACGAACTTCCGGGAGCTTTTTTACCGCCCACCATAGCCCGCCGTAAAAAAAAGCTCCCAGTCCTGCGCCAGCAACAAATAAACCGAGCCAAAGCAATATCCCTTCAATCACGGCGGCTTTCTTTCTTGATCCACTGCCAGGCGTTGTAACAGCCCAGCGCCACCCCGGCGAAGAGGAAGGTTAAAGTCCACGACGGAGGGCCTGGATATTGCCTGTCCAGCCACCAACCCAAGGCAATGCCAAGCAATGTGGGCACCGCCACGGACCATCCCACCATGCCGAACATCCCTAAACCAAACCACACGCTTTGCTTTTCCTCCCGACGCGCCTTTAGGTGACGCTTTACTTTTTTTTCAACAGCAAGAGGGAGTTTTTCTTCCCCGGGCGGCTCGTTTTTCGGGTCATCGCTCACTTCAGCACCTCCCGAAATTCACCATAACGGCGCAGGATCCCGGCTTCCAGACGGGCCAAAACGCTGCGGGTAGTGCGCTCGACTTCATCCAATTGCAGGATTTCAGTCTCCACCTGTTGCTTCAAGGTTTCCAGTTGTTCGCCGCGCACCGCTTTGTAAGTGGAAATCTGTACCTGGAAGCCACATTTGACCAAAATTCCTTCATCAATGGCTACATACCAAGTCTGCCGCTGCGCATCGACATAGGTCAATACACCCGCTGCCAAGGCCGCCACAAAATCCACATGCCGGGGCTCTAAACAGAAATAACCGTTTTCAGCTTCGGCGATGATTTTACTGGCGGTGGTTTCCAGAAATACTTCACTGGGCAGCAGAATCTTCAACTTCACGCTGAACCTCATCTATGGTTCCGATCATATATAGGAACTGTTCCGGCACATCTTTGAATTCATCGTTGAGAATCCGCTCACAGCCATCGATCGTATTCTCCAGATTCACCAACACCCCGGGCTTGCCGGTGAAGTGTTCGGTAGTGAAAAAAGGCTGGGTAAGGAACCGTTCCAGCCGCCGCGCCCGGTTGACCGTCAAACGGTCGGCTTCGGACAATTCTTCAATCCCCAGCATAGCGATAATATCTTGCAGCTCTTGATACTCCGCCAAAACCTGACGCACTCGGCGCGCCACCCGGTAATGACGAGTCCCGACCACTGAAGGGTGAAGCATTTTGGAACGGGATTGCAGCGGATCCACCGCCGGATAAAACCCTTGCGCGGCCCGTTGCCGGGACAACACCACCGAGGCGGAAAGATGACCGAAGGTACTGGCGGCAGCCGGATCGGTAAAATCATCAGCAGGTACATAGACCGCCTGAATGGAAGTCATGCTGCCGTGAACGGTGGAACAAATCCGCTCTTCCAATTCCGCCAGCTCGGTTGCTAGGGTGGGTTGATACCCTACCCTGGACGGAATCCGCCCCATCAATCCCGACACTTCCGTCCCCGCCTGAATAAAACGGAAAATGTTGTCAATCAATAGGAGTACGTCCTGATTACGGTCATCGCGGAAATACTCCGCCATGGTCAAGGCGCTATGACCCACCCGGAAACGGACCCCGGGCGACTCATTCATTTGCCCAAACACCAGCACCGCATTCTCAAGCACGCCGGCTTCCTTCATAGTGCGGTAGAGTTCTTCCGCCTCCCGGCAACGCTCGCCAATGCCACAGAAAATACTGACACCACGGTATTTGCCCATCATATTATGAATCAACTCGGTAATGACCACGGTCTTTCCCACCCCGGCACCGCCAAACAAGCCCGCCGTGCCGCCTTTTTCCAAGGGCGACAAAAGATCGATGATCTTGATGCCGGTTTCGAATACTTCCGGCGCGACTTTGCGTTTCGCCAGAGGTACGGATTGGTGGTGGATAGACCGGTACTCCCCAGAATCACCCAACTCATAACCATCGATAGGCTGGCCCAGCATATTCACCATCCGGCCCAACAATATTTCTCCCACCGGCACCTGGATCTGCCCGCCGCTATCGATGACCTGGTCTCCCCGCTGCAAACCTTGGGTATTGGTAAAAGCCAGACAGCGGGCCGTCTGTTGATCCAGGTGGGCCGTGACTTCCAGCAATACCTGACCAGAAATTCCTGCCTTTAAACATTGAAATAAGGGTGGGACACCTTGAGGAAACCTCACATCCACCACGCTTGCGCGAACCGATTGGATGCTGCCTGCTTTAGAGGCTTGAATGGAAGTTTCCATGAGATCCCTCTACGATACAATGAAACGCAAAAGCAATGATAAAAGAATACTAACCCAGAGGTAATGCCATGAACAGCGATCGTTTTAAACTAGCCGCCATCCTCGCCTTCATCCGCGCCACCATGATCTTGCCATTGGCATCATTGGCGTCGCAACTGGCAGGAAATCCAGGCTTTGGACCCATGATGATCACCGCGTTATTGACCCTGCTCAATTTCGCTCTGTTTGTCTATATCATTACCACCTTCAAGGGCTTGCTCAACGAGCGCTTTGGCTATCACAGCCTTGATCTAACCATTTATGGATTAATTGGTCTCAACGCCCTCACGATTTTGGTTCTGTTAGGTCCTATGTTATTACCCGGACAGATCAGCGGGGGTACTGGCTTCATGGCCATCATAAGCTTGGCTTACGGTTTGGTGTTGATTGGCTATGCCTTTCAAATATTAAAGATGGACAACCCCTTGTTCGGCTTTCAAAAACCCTATGGGTATCTGGTCGCTGCGTCCGGGCTTGGCTTTGCTTCCATGGTGTTGGCCGGTGTCGGGGTGATATTCGGGGCGGTGGCCGATATCCTTCTCGGAGTGATCTTTATCAAGGCAAGCGGAAAGTCCGAATAAATTCCCAAACCGACCCCCAAGGCACACTGCCCCACAGTGCCACTGCCGCCAAAATCAGAAACAGAAAGCCGCTCAATTTGTGAATGATATGGATAGGCAAATGTTGAAACACCGTTCGCCCGGCAATCACGCCTATAGCGGAAGTCATGGCCAGAGCCGCAGTCGCCCCTGCCCAGACCGCAACCGGGTTGACTGTGGTACTTAGTCCCGCCACGGCAATCTGGGTTTTGTCCCCGAATTCCGCTAGGAAAATCATTAGCAATGTGGTGATGAAAATGCTATGGCCGCTTTTTTCGGTAATCTTCTCGTCCTCCTCTTCCTCATCCGCTGACCACAAAACGTGCAGCCCAAACCCCGCAAATAGCACTGCTACCGTTACTCCTACCAGCCAACGGGGCAGCCAAGCGGCCACCACGGCGCCAAACACCACCGCCAACAAATTCAATAAGGAAAAAGCAGTTACCGCTCCCAACAATACTGGCCAGGGGCGGTGCCGGGTCGCCAGAGTCATGCAAACCAATTGGCTCTTATCACCGATTTCTGCGGCGGCAATCAAGGCAAAACTGGTGAAAGCGCCCATCCACCACGTACGCTCCGTAATCAAAGCAACAGTCAAAATCCACCATTGCTTGAGCTCCGACCAGTGGTTTTGTAGCAAATCGACCATTTAGCCGAGGGTGGTTTCCAAGATAGTCATAATGGCGAATCCTACCAAGACACCGAACACCGCCAAACGGGAACGCTCTTTGGCTTGAATCTCGGGGATGATTTCATAGGCGATCACATACAACATGGCGCCGGCGGCAAAACCCATGGCCAGGGGCAGCAGCACTTCAAAGACCGTCACCAGCGTCACCCCCAGCAACCCCCCCACTGGCTCCACCAGCCCGGAAATCATGGCAATGACTACTGCTTTCCAGGGTTTATATCCCACCCCAATCAGAGGCAACGCTACCGCCATCCCCTCGGGGATATTCTGGGCGCCGATGGCAATGGCCAATAGCGTCCCATTACTCCAATCCCCACCGCCAAAACTCACGCCCACGGACAACCCTTCCGGGAAGTTGTGAATGGTGATTGCCACCACAAAGATCCATACCTTGCGCAAGGCGGTAGAAATTTCCGCATCGCCACCAAAGATATCATGGGGCACCGTCCTTTCCGCCCAGTCCAAAAACCAGGCGCCGAGCATAATCCCGGCAACCACCACATACACCCCAAGCCCAGGCCATAACGCATTGCCAAATTCCACGCCCGGCTCCACCAGGGAATAAGCCGTCGCCGCCAGCATAATGCCCGCGGCCATGCCCATCATGAAATTAACGGTGCGAAAGGAAATTTCCTTCATAAATACCGCTGGCAGCGCCCCCAGCACCGTCGCAAGCCCGGCCACCACGCTGGCGAAAAAGCCGACCACCACGGTGGCGCCGAAGATCCAATAGAGACCGCCGAAGACCACCACTTGGCTGAGCAAAAAAATACCCAAACCGATTGAAATTTGCATCGCCAAGGACAATTGCAAGAATCGCTGATAGAGGGGATGCTGTTGAATCCTCTCCCACAGGCCCAACGTTTTATTTTGTATTTGTTCTTGAAGCGTTGTTAGATTCATTGGATCATCCCCCTCTTAAGGTAAATCTATGCCATAACATGCCATAAGTTCGATCTGAGAAAAAACCAGCGGCCATTTTTTCAAAGGTGTATAAAGAATACCTTAAATTGGAGGTAATCAGCAGCCCGAATTTAGAAATAACCAACCCTTCTCCTTCCGGGAGAAGCGCCTTTTCCATCGACCAAACCACGAGTTACAATTAGCCGCAAAAATTCGGGAGAATATGGTCCATGGAAATCTATGAGATTCCGGGGTTCACTCACCCGGTCAGTTCCCTGACCCATTTAATCGGTGCTGGCGTGTTCGCCATTTTGAGCATCCCCCTGGTTAAACAATGCCGGCTTTGCCGTCTGTGCCGGTGGACGGCGGGAATCTTCTCCTTCACCATTGTGCTGTTACTGTCGATGAGCGGCGTTTATCATCTCCTCGCGACGGGGGGAACCGGACACGAAGTTTTCGCGCGCCTGGATCATTCCGCCATCTTCATCCTGATCGCCGGCAGCTTTACCCCGCTGCAACCGTTGTTTTTTCGCAGTTGGTGGGGACGATGGGGAATGCTGGGATTGGTCTGGCTTCTGGCGATTACTGGTATCGTCCTGAAAGCAGTCTTTTTTCATAACATCCCTGAGGTGCTGGGACTTGCCCTTTATCTTGGCCTGGGCTGGCTGGGACTGGGTTCCGGCATCGCGCTGGCCCGACATTTCGGCTTTGCTTTCATCCGGCCCATGGTTTGGGGAGGATTATCCTATACAATAGGTGCCATCGCTGACTATGCCCGGTGGCCGGTGCTGATTCCAGGTATCCTGGGACCCCACGAACTCATGCACTTGGGCGTTCTGGGGGGTATCGCCGGCTTTTGGTGGTTCTTTTATAGCCGCATACCCGTGATCCAGGAGGGTATCACCAAAAAAAATGACCAACAAAATATCCAAAAGCAAAACCCCTCCTTGCAGGAGGGGTAGATAAATGGTGTCAAATATTTTGTTTTCTCAACGCATTTTTTCAACCCAGCGCCTAGCTAGATCGCCAGCGGCTTCCCGGGCACCCAGTCCGAAAGCCAGAGCAAAGGCTACCGCCACGGCACCCAGGGTCAACACAAAGGCAGCATTGACGATATCTTCGGCGATGCCCATTTCCCGCAATCCCATCGCGGTCACCACCAGCATGATAGCCACCCGCGCCACTTGGGCCAGGGGATTGGGACGGCCTTCCGGAGAAGCGCGGCTTATCGCTGTATAAGCCAAATTGGCCAGCCAGAAGCCGGCAATCAGAATGATACTGCCGAGCAGGATTTTACCGCCAAAGCGAATCAAATAACTCACCAGCTCGGAAACCTGGGATAACCCAAGACGATTGGTTGCCTCCACAAATGCAAATAGCAGAATAAAAAATGTCAAAAGACGTCCTGCCAGTATACTAGGCGTCATTGCACCTTCTTGACTCCGCCAAGGCAGTCCGAGACGCTGGGGTAATTGGTCGAAACCGACCCCGGACAAGATATTGACCGTCAATCCCGAAACCAATTTGGCGACAAACCAGGCAATGCCCAAAATCAACGCCGCGGCAATCAAATTGGGAATCACCGTTAAAATCGCCGAGAGCATTTGGGTGGCAGGCTCCGATATTGCCTCGATTTGAAGGGCATTGAGAGCGGCAATCAAGGCCGGGATCAGGACAAAAATAAACACGAGAGTGCCAACCAGTTTTGACAGGGTCATTTCCCCAGTCAATCCAGCCTTGCGCCCTAGGGTATTGACCCCGGAAACATCGAGAATATTGGTAACCAAATCACGCAAGATCCTGGCGACCAGCCAGCCGACAAAACCCAGCACCAAAGCGCCGAAAATGTTTGGCAACATCGCCAACACCTTGTTGACCATGTTCTGAACCGGACCCAGCAATCCCTTGAGTTCAAATGCTTCAAGAATCGCGGGTAAAAAAATCAGCAGAATCAGCCAAAAGACAATATTGCCCAGGGATATCGCCAAGGTTTCCCCTTCCGGCTCCGCCGCCAGACGCTCGGTAAGCCGGCTTTTCTCCAACAGTTTGCTAATGGAAATCCGCCCGAGCAAAGCCAACAGCCAAGCCAACAAAGTCAGGCCCAAGCCGGCAAATAATTTCGGCAGATAGGCAAATACCTGAGTAGTCAACGCTTGCAAGGGTTCGGAGACCATTTTCAGGTCAAGCGCGTCGAAAAAAGCAATAAAAACCAGCGCTAAGAGCAGGTAATACACTAGCCGTGTCACCCACAATTCCACATTCCATTCACTGTGGGTAGCCGCCTTGATTTTTTCGTTAAGGTCAAGCAGCCGTAATCCACGCCGCACCAACAAACGAATCACCAAAGCCAAAAACCAACCGACAATCAACAGCACCACAGCGCCAATGACTTTGGTTACTTTATCTCCCAATACAGCCGCCACTGGCGCCAGCCACTGGGATACGGTTTCATTCCAAAGGGTTAATTGTTCTTGCATACGAATCCTCCTCCTGAATCAGGTTTTAACATCTACTCTGATGACGTTACTTACAAATCGAGCCTCCTTGTCCAAGAAACTCAACTGAATACCGCACCTTCAAGAGAGGCTCAGCCTTAAACCTGCGCTTTTTTAAGTGCGCATAAGTTTTATAGTGGGGACAGATATTGGAATTTCAATAGAAAATGCAAAGTTTTTGTTATTTACTGATGTTACGCACTTGCCCGGAATGCCCTCTCCACCGCCCCCTCTCCCACAGGGAGAGGGGAGTCAACGCTTGGTTTTCGCCGCTCCCATCGTTATAGATGGAGGCCAGAAAACACTCCATATTACCTTCCTCGCCGGCACGGCAAGGTCAGGGAATCCACCCTTGGCCCCGCTTGGGGGGAGGGTTGGGGAGGGGGAGGATAATATGGAACGAACGTGCGTAACATCAGTGATTTATTCCTTGTAGCTAAACTTTTTTTCATCCGGAAGATTGAAATAGCCCATCTCCCAAGCAACAGTTTTTTCAACTCCCAATGCAATAACTCGGCAACCAGCTCTCATTCACCATCTCCGCCGGTACGGTGGAATAATCAAAGCGTCGGGCATCCTCAATCATCCGGTCAATGTCGAACAGGAACTTGGCTTCGGGAATATCGGAAAAGAATACTTTGAACAAGGGCGCAATCATCCATTTCGACAGCTTTATCCCGACGGGGCCGATAAAGTTACGCCGCTGTCCCACATGAGCCAGTTCATCCACCATGATTTCACGCAGCAGTTGATGTAACCGCTGGCATGCCTCGGGTTCCCTTTCTTTAAGCAATTCGTCGAATAGCCGGTCCAAATGTTGATAGAAAACCATGCCCATGAGTTCGGTGACAAACGCCGGCGCATCCATCAAAAAACCCGGCAACTTGGGAAAAGTGCGGTAAACTGCTTGCATCAATGGCCCTGGCGGCGCCCATTCCACCTCATCCAAATGAAAAGTCAGCAGCATTTTATGAAACAACCGGATATGGGTGAACTCCTCGGCCAAATGGACCCGGCTGATCTTGTCTTCCACACTGAGGCATTGTGCCATGGACGGCGTGGCGTCCCACGCGCCGCAGATCCCCACCCATTCATGGCGGGCGAATTTGTAGATGCAAGTCAGCATCAAGGTCAATTTGTCTACTTTTGCCGGATCATCCTGCCAAGACACACAGTTGCGGTAGAAAATCCGCGGATCCGGCAAAGGGGCACGGGATCTCACCGGTTGGTCTTGAAAGGCTTTCAGCTTTTCTCTTTTTCTGGAGAGATCCCGCTCACTTTCCAGTAATTCCCCCGCGTGACGCTGGGAAAAATCCCAATAGGATAAAAAGTTCCGCTCACGCTCTTCCCGCGTGCACGGAGTAAAAATTGATGTGGTTCTCGTTTCTTTTGCTTTATCTGACATTTCCTTATTCCCCCAATTGCAATAACAAATTACGCTGCCGGGCCACGTGAAAAGACCATAAAAACACCAATCCTCCCAGCAGCAAATAGAGTCCGTTAAGTCCCACTGCCCAGTAAAAATGATTCCAGATGAATTCGTGCTGAATCATCAATCCCCGCATTCCCTCGAATACATGGGCGGAGGGCAAGGCCAGGGCGATGGGTTGAATCCATGCGGGTAACACCGAAACCGGATAATAAATGCCGCTGACAGGCGCCAGAGCAAAAATCAACGCCCACGCCAACCCTTCCGCCCCCAAGCCATACCGAAGCACCAAAGAAATGACCACCAGTCCGATAGCCCAACCCATTACTAGTAAATTGATAAAAAAGGCGAGCAAGGGAAGCCCCATGTCGAAAATGGAATACTCGTAGAGCGCTATCGCCAGCAGCGCCGCCGCACCGACGCCGATCAGGGTTCGCAAGAGACTGATGGCCATCAAAGCCAATACCCACTCCCACGGACGCAGGGGTGTGACAAACAATTGACCGAGATTGCGCGACCACATCTCTTCGAGAAAGACGACCGATACCCCCAGTTGGGCCCGGAACAATACATCCCATAACAGGACGGCTGCGATAAACAATCCCGCCGCCTGGGCCAGCCATTCGCTCTGGCCGGCCAGGAAACGATTGATCAGTCCCCATAGAATCATCTGAACCGTAGGCCAATAGGCCAATTCCAGCAAGCGGGGCCAGGAACCTTTTAACAGGTAGAGATAACGCACCACAAGCGCATGAATTCTGCCCAGGCTGGCGAGCATGTTTCTCACTGTTCCCCACCACGGGCAATGTCGATAAACACTTGTTCCAGGGTTTCCCGGCTGTATTTCTCAATCAAGGCTTGAGGTGAACCTTGGTCGGCAATCCGGCCATTGTTCATGATAAAGACATAGTCACAAAGCCGCTCTACTTCCGTCATGTTATGGGAAGCCAGCAGAAAAGTAGCATGGCATCTTTGCCGGTAATTCATCAAGTAACCCCGTATCCGCTCGGCGGAATCGGGATCCAAGGAAGCCGTGGGTTCATCCATGAGCAACACTTCGGGGTAATTTAACAAGGATTTGGCCAGCGCTACCCGGGTTTTCTGGCCAGAAGACAAGGAACGGTAGCGGCGATTTTGCAGCTCGAGCAAATCCAATTCTTCACATAATTCCCCGAGGCGGGCCTTGCGCCGTGGAATCCCATACAGACGGGCATAGATATCCAGGTTTTGCCACACGGTCAGGCGGTGGGGCAAATCCACGTAAGGAGAAGTAAAATTCATCCGCGCCAAGGCGGAGTAGCGATTTTTCAGCATATCCACGCCCAACACCCTAACCCGGCCAGAACTTGGCAGCAACAACCCCAACAGGATGGATAAGGTGGTGGTTTTACCCGCGCCGTTGCCACCCAATAGGGCGCAGGTTTGGCCCTGATGCACTTGAAAGGAAATCCTATCCAAGGCAACGACCTTGTCGTAACGTTTGGATAAGTCCTTAACTTCAATAACCGGCTGGGTCTCCCGCATCTTCAAATTTATCTCAATCAGTCATGTTAGGAAGACACCCGGGACTGGCTATTGGAAATGCTGACGGCCTGGATGGCCGACATCAAGCCCCCAGGGAGGGTTTACGGCGCTTCCCAAAAACCGGGGCGCCTATCGAGGCGGGTAGCTTATGGCTTGAAGCCATGGGTAATCGGCCAGCGCCGGTCCCGGCCAAAGGCGCGAGGGGTAATACGAACCCCTGGCGGCGCCTGACGGCGCTTGTATTCGTTGCGGTCCACCATTTGCACCACCCGCTCCACCACTTTCCTGTCGAATCCGGCGGCAATGATCTCTGCAACAGCGCGATCCTGTTCCACATATAATTCAAGGATGGGGTCCAAAATGCTGTATGGGGGCAAGCTATCTTCGTCCTTTTGATCCGGCGCCAGCTCCGCTGAAGGCGGGCGTTCCAACACCCGCTGGGGAATCACCGGACGAATGGCATTGATGGTTTCCGCCAGTTGATAGACCTTGAGTTTCATGACGTCTTTGATGGGAGCGAATCCTCCCGCCATATCCCCATAGAGCGTGGCATAACCCACACTCATTTCACTTTTGTTGCCGGTGGAAAGGACTAGTTTGCCGGTTTTGTTGGAAATCGCCATCAGGGTAATTCCACGGCAACGGGCCTGAATATTTTCCTCAGTCACGTCCCAGGGTTTGCCGGCAAATTCCTCCTTGAGCATCTCCAAAAAAGCATTGAAAGCCGGCTCAATGGAGATAACGCTGTATTTCACCCCCAAATTTTCCGCCAGGGCTTTGGCGTCTTCCAGACTGATGTTGGAAGTAAACCGCGACGGCATCATCACCGCCTCGACATTTTCGGGACCTAAAGCGTCCGCCGCCAAAGCCAGCACCACGGAAGAATCAATCCCACCGGACAACCCCAATACCGCGCCGCGGAAATGATTTTTGTGGGTGTAGTCGCGGATGGCCAATACGATGGCTTTATAAATGCTCATCGATTCATCTTCAATGGGCGTCAACAGGCCCGCATGGGGTTTGACGTTATCTCCATCCCAGTCGAACTCGGCTACCGTCAAGGACTCTTCAAATTCGGGCGCCCTCAGCACCACTTCGCCATGAGAATCCATGACAAAAGAAGCGCCGTCGAAAACTAATTCATCCTGACCGCAGATCTGGTTGACGTACACCACCGGCACGCCGGTGGCGGCAATACGGGCATGGACCGCCGCTTCCCGCTGACCCACTTTGTGAATATGAAAAGGCGAGGCGTTGATATTCAAGATCAACCTGGCCCCGGCGTTGACTGCTTGTTCCACCACGCCCGCGTGCCAGATATCCTCACAAATGGAGAGCCCCACCGGCACACCTTTCATCAAGCACAATCCTGAGGCCTCTCCCGGAGAAAAGTAACGTTTTTCGTCGAACACGCCGTAATTAGGCAGTTCGTGTTTGTGATAGACCAAACGCACCTGACCATCGGCCAAAACCGCTGCGGCGTTATATAGTCTGCCGTCATATTGCTGAGGGAATCCGACGATGACCTCAATCCCCTTGACCGCTTCTCTGATTCTATCCAGTCCCTGCCGGCAAGCGTGGATAAAATCCGCCCGCAGCAACAAATCATCGGGCGGATAACCAGAAATGGCCAATTCCGTGAATATTACCGCGTGGGCTTTCAGTTCATCCCGGGCGCGCTGGGCCGTGGCGATAATTTTAGCCACGTTGCCCTCGATATCCCCCACCAAATAATTGAGCTGAGCCAGGGCCAAACGTAACCGGGTCATAGGCTGGCTTTCATGGCCGCGCCCATATCCGTGGGCGAATCCACCACCACAACCCCGGCATCGCGCAGGGCCTTCACCTTGGCTTCCGCCGTCCCCTTGCCACCGCTGACAATAGCCCCCGCATGTCCCATGCGCCGTCCAGGCGGCGCGGTGCGGCCAGCGATATAGGCCACGACTGGTTTGGTAACATGATGTTTAATGTAATCGGCCGCTTCTTCTTCCTCCTGGCCGCCGATCTCCCCCACCAGGATCATCCCTTTGGTATCCGGGTCGGATTCAAACAGCGCCAGCGCCTCGATAAAATTCATCCCGTGAATCGGGTCGCCGCCAATGCCGATGCACGTACTTTGCCCCAACCCTTCCTGAGTGGTTTGCCAAACCGCCTCATAGGTCAAGGTGCCCGAGCGGGAAACAATCCCCACCGAACCCGGCTTGTGAATAAAGCCCGGCATGATGCCTATCTTGCACTGGCCGGGGGTGATGATTCCGGGACAGTTGGGACCGATCAACACACAATCGTAATCTTGCAGCGTCGCTTTCACCCGCAGCATATGGAGGGTGGGAATGCCCTCGGTGATGCAAACCACCAAACGGATCCCGCAATCAGCCGCTTCCAGGATGGCGTCGGCGGCAAACGGCGGCGGCACGTAAATGACGCTGGCCTCGGCCCCGGTTGCCTGAACCGCTTCACGCACCGTATTGAATACCGGCAATTCCAGATGGGTTTGTCCGCCCCGGCCCGGTGTGACCCCGCCGACTAATTGCGTGCCATATTCCAAGGCCTGACGGGAATGAAAAGTTGCCTGCTTGCCGGTAAACCCCTGGCAAATGACTTTGGTAACGCGATCTACCAGCACGCTCATAACTGACCTCCCGCAGCGGCCACTGCCTTTTGCGCCGCTTCCTTTAAATCCACCGCGGCGATAATCGACAGGCCGGATTTTTCCAAAAGCCGCCGCCCGGCATCGGCATTGGTGCCTTCCAGCCGGACTACCACGGGTATTGAAACTCCCACTTCCTTGACCGCGGCAATAATACCTTCGGCAATCAAATCACAGCGGACAATACCACCGAAAATATTCACGAGAATCGCTTTGACTTTGGGGTCGGAAAGGATGATCTTGAAAGCTTCCGCCACCCTTTCCGCCGTGGTTCCACCTCCCACGTCGAGAAAATTGGCAGGCTCGCCGCCGCATTGCTTGACCAAATCCAGAGTCGCCATCGCCAGACCGGCGCCGTTAACCATGCAGCCGATATTCCCGTCCAGAGCGATGTAATTGAGATCATGTTCGCTGGCCTTGCGTTCTTTTTCGTCCTCTTGGCTGGGATCGCGCAGCGCTTCGATTTCAGGATGGGCGTAAAGGGCATTGTCGTCAAATTCCAATTTGGCGTCCAAAGCCACTAGCTGTCCTTCTGTTGTCAACGCCAGGGGGTTGATTTCTATCTGGGAAGCATCTTTATCCTGAAACAAACGGTAAAGATTTTTCAACAAACCCACAAATTGCTGGACTTGTTTCCCCTCCAAATCCATCCCAAATCCGGATTCGCGCCCTTGATAATCTTGCGGGCCCGCAGCTGGATGAATGAAAAATTTAAGAATTTTATCCGGTGTACGGGCCGCTACCTCTTCTATTTCCATGCCGCCAGCGGCGGAAGCGATGACCGAGATTCTTTCCCGGCCCCGATCGATGACCATGCTTAAATACAATTCTTCCGCAATCGAAGTCGCCCGCTCGACTAATACCGCGTTGACTGGCAGCCCCTTGGGTCTGGTTTGATGGGTTACCAAGGTCATTCCCAACAGTTTTGCAGCCGCTTCCCGCGTCTGACTGGGACTATCCACCATAAGAACGCCGCCGGCTTTGCCCCGGCCACCGGCATGTACCTGTGCTTTCACCAGCCATTTATCGCCGCCCAATTTTTCGGCGGCCTGCTGCGCTTCTTCAGGGGTATAAGCCACTTGTCCCAGGGGAACCGGAATCCCGTAGTCAGACAATAACGCTTTGGATTGAAATTCGTGAATATTCATGGAAAATTTTGCCTTTGATGGAAAAGTTCGGCGCTATACTTGGCATAGCGCTATAGAAGATGGTTACTTTTTTACCGCTTGTTTTTTTATCTTGGCTATTCTAAGCCAACCACACTGCTTGATGCGAGCCCATGCAACCAGGAAATCAATCACTAAGACCTTGTCCTTTTTCAAGCTATAGGATTCCTAACGACCAGGCATGGCGGCTGGTTAAGGTATTTGCAACCTATCAGTGTATTCTTTCTGCGTTGCTCGTTCTATTGTATTTCACTCAACTCGGGCCCAATCATCTGGGCAGCCACGCCCCAAAACTATATGAATGGACCACTTTAGGCTACCTGACAGCGTCCTTCGCTTCGCTTTATTTTTTGATTGCGCATAAGCTTGGCTACCGATTGCAGGCAGTAGCCCATATCAGCCTGGATTTGATTGCCATCCCGCTGATCATTTTTGCCTGCGGCGGTCTGCAAATCGGCTTTGGTATTTTACTGGCGGTAACCGTTGCCGCTGGCGGCCTTTTGATTGGCGGCCGCTGCGCTTTGGGAATTGCGGCATTGGCGAGCATCTCTGTACTGGCGGTGGAAGCCGCCGGTGACTTGCTCAATGCATTTGATACCACCAGTTATTCCTACGCCGGCATGTTGGGCACGGCTTATTTCACCATTGCGCTTCTTTCCATCGCCCTGGCGCAACAGGCAGAAAAAAGCGAAGCATTGGCGGAACAACGCGGCATCGATCTTGCCAATCTCAAGCAACTCAACGAATTTATCGTCCAACATTTACAATCGGGCATTTTGATACTGGACGAGACTTACCGCATCCGGCTTTTGAATGACTCCGCCCTGCGCCTGCTCAAACTCGATGCCAAACCTTCAGATCTGGCTGATCTGCCCGATAGATTAATCATTCACTTTCGAAGGTGGCTCCAGCAGCCCGAATCTAATTCCGTCACTTTGCAAAGCGATTCGGATTCCATTCATGTCCGTTTCAGCCGCCTAACCACCCAGGGTGAAACCTTGACCATGATTTTTCTGGAAGACGTGGCGCTCTATCAACAGCGGGTACAGGAAAGCAAACTGGCCTCCCTGGGCCGGTTGACCGCCGGCATCGCCCACGAAATCCGCAACCCCTTGAGCGCCATCAGTCACGCCGGGCAATTGTTGGGAGAAAACCCGGCGCTGGATGCGCAAGACCAACGCCTGGTGGAAATCATCCAGAACCATTCCCGCCGGGTCAACGACATTATTGGCAATGTGCTGGAACTTTCCCGCCGCAAACCCTCCCAACGCAGCAAGCTGAACATGGCGCATTGGCTGCCGCGGTTCTATGATGAATTCAAGGAGGAACATTTGGGATTGAAGGATGTGTTCGAGATCCATATAAAAGACGAACCGCTCTATGCCCTCGTCGATGCTTCCCAACTGCGTCAGATTTTGACTAACCTTTGCACTAACGCCTTGAAATATGGCGCAACTGGCGATAAAAATGTGGAAATTCATTTGTACCGTCACCCGGAGCAGGACAAACCGACGCTTGAAGTGGTGGATTACGGCCCCGGTATCCCGCCGGATACCTTACGCCAAGTGTTCGATCCTTTTTTCACCACCTCTTCCACGGGCACCGGACTAGGACTCTATATTGCCCGGGAACTGGCCCAATTGAACCAGGCCACCTTGGAATATGAGAAGAACAGCCGGCAAGGCAGCCGCTTCCGAATCATCCTTGCCGACGCGGAACAACTCACGGTGGAACTATGACACACGCCCTCGCTCTCGTTGTTGATGATGAACCAGATATACTGGAACTGTTGGAACTAACCCTGGCGCGGATGGACATCAAAGTCAGAACCGCCGCCAATCTGGATGAAGCCAAAAATTGGCTTAATCAGGAACAATTCCAACTCTGCCTGACCGACATGAAGCTACCTGATGGCAGCGGCCTGGAACTGGTGGAATATATCCAGGCCAACACGCCAGCATTGCCGGTGGCAGTCATCACAGCTCACGGCAGCATGGAGCTGGCCGTACAGGCTTTGAAACTGGGCGCCTTTGATTTTGTTTCCAAACCGGTTGATTTGAAAATCCTGCGCAAACTGGTGGGTAGCGCCATGACCCTTTCCAAGGAACTCGGTAAAAAGGACAACCGCTCGCGGGATATCTTGCTGGGAGAGTCCGAGGTGATGCGGGAAATCCGGGGCAAAATCGTCAAGCTGGGACGCACCCAGGCGCCCATTTTCATTAGCGGCGCTTCCGGCACTGGCAAAGAACTGGTTGCGCGCCTGATTCATGCCAAAAGTCCACGGGCGAACAAACCTTTTATCGCCGTCAATTGTGGCGCCATCCCGGCGGAATTAATGGAGAGTGAGTTTTTCGGCCACCGCAAGGGCAGCTTTTCCGGCGCGGTGGCGGATAAAACCGGTCTCTTTCAAGCCGCCGATGGGGGTACGTTGTTTCTCGACGAAGTGGCCGACTTACCTCTGTCTCTGCAGGTCAAACTGCTGCGGGCCATCCAGGAAAAATCCGTCCGTCCCGTCGGGGATCAACAGGAGATTCCCGTGGACGTAAGGATCCTGAGCGCAACCCACAAGAATCTAAAAAAAATGGTAGATGAAGGACAATTCCGCCAAGATTTGTTTTACCGGATCAATGTCATTGAATTGCCCGTGCCCGCCTTAAAAGATCGCAAAGAGGATATTCCCCAACTGTCGGAACACATCCTCGCGCGGTTGGGTGAACTCAACAGCGTGAGCGCTTTGAAATTGACGCCTAAAGCTTTGGAGGCCCTTCAGCGATATTCCTTTCCGGGCAACGTACGGGAACTGGAAAATATTCTTGAAAGAGCCGCCGCACTCTGCGAGGGGGGCACCATTGACATTGAAGATTTAAACCTGCCCGCACAGCAAACAGAAACCACGGAAAACCCAAGCGAAGAACCCACCCCACCAAACGGCGTTTTTTCCCTGGAGAATTATCTGGATGAGATCGAAAGACGAACTATTCTCAACGTCCTGGAGCAGACCCGCTGGAACCGTACCGCTGCTGCAAAACAGCTCGGCCTGACCTTCCGCTCCCTGCGTTACCGATTGAAAAAACTAGGCATTGATTAAGCCCAATATTTTTTCATTTGCTTCAATTTCTCCAGCGCTTCCTTCACTTTCTGGTTGTTTTTTTCGTCCTTCAAATCCGTATTGTTATAAATTTTGTCCAGCAAACCTTCCTTGACCAGCGCCTCCTTAATCCAGCGTTTGGCAAACCGGTAATTGGTAGGCACTGCGGCGGTCTCGCCAGTTTCAGGATTTTTCAAGGTCTTAACCTTTTCAGCCTCCTCGGCTGTTGCAACCTCCTGTTGACTCTCAACTGGCTTTTCAGCGGCAGGCTCTACCTCAGCCACCGGAGATTCCTCCTTCTCAGCTACCGGCGCTTGGGACTTGGCTTGTTGTGGATGCGTTGGCTGGCCTTTATTCGCGAAAGTCGCAGTGAGTAAAATATAAGCGACGTAAACGACAAAAAGAATAGTAATTCCGATTAATAAGGTCTCCATTAATTCCTCCCCTTCAATAATTAATTTTTGTATAACCTTCAAGGCCCATAGGGTAGCCGATAGAGCCCATGAGAGACAAGAGCAAGTCTCTTTGAATGACGCATGAGTCTAGAAGACAGGCATCATTTCAATGTGGCGGGGTCAAGCCAAAACATTGCAAATCTGAACCTTGGCAAACCAAATGGCGTTTGTTGCATAACCTCTCCATCTTGGCTGTCCAAGGGGAGATGAAATCAATATTGGCGCTCTAAAGATGCCAACTGAGAATTTGTACTCATCCACTTTCGCTTTCCCATTCTTGGTATTGTGGCTACTATTCGCATCACAAAAACACGTTAAACCCATATTCATATGCAGCTTCCCAATCTATAGATCAAGACAAAACGGACTTACTGGCATATTTAATGAAGTCTTCCTCAGGCAACGGCGGGCTATAGAAAAACCCTTGGAAAATCGGGCAACCATGGCTCTTGAGAAACTGCCGCTGCACTTCGTTTTCAACCCCTTCTGCCACAACATCCAATCCCAAATGCCGGGCCATGGATAACATGGTCTCAATAATGACGCAGTCGTTGGCATCCACAGCAATATCATTGATGAACGAACGGTCAATTTTCAGCTGATCCAGAGGCAATCGTTTGAGATACAGCAGGGATGAATAACCTGTCCCAAAATCATCGATGGAAAACCGAACTCCCAGTCGTTTTAAGGCCCGTATTTTCGTAATGGTGTCATTTATATCTTCAATAACGATATTTTCGGTCAATTCCAACATGAGTTTCCGCGCATTGATTCGGCAACTCTTGAGTACTGACTGCACTTGCTCGACGAACCCCGCTTGATGAAACTGTCTGGGGCTAATGTTTACCGCCAAATGATCCAGCCTTTGAAAGAAGGGCTGCGATTGCCAAGTGCCCATATACCGGCAGGCCTCTTTCAACACCCACTGTCCCAGGGGTAGTATCAGACCGCTTTCTTCGGCGATGGGAATAAATTCGTTGGGAGGTACCCACCCGTCTTCCGGGTGATACCATCGCAACAACGCTTCCACCCCCACTAGATCCCCAGCCACATTATGCTGGGGTTGAAAATAAAGCTGGAGCTGATTTTGTTCAAGCGCGGCGCGCAAATCCTTTTCCATTTGCAGGCGGACATCGGCAGCCACCTGCATGGCCGGGAGATAGAAACAGATGGCATTGCGGCCCATGGATTTTGCCCGATACATGGCAGTGTCGGCCTGTTTGAGCAAGTCATCTGGCGCTTCAGGGCCGGCAAACAAAGTGATGCCGATGCTGATGGAGGTTTGATAGCTTTGCCCGTTCAATTCATAGGGCGCGGCTATATGCTTTTTGATCTTTTCCGCGACGATTCTGACTTGATTGGCTGCTTTGGTGGAATCCGGCTCCAATTCCGGCAACAATACCACAAACTCGTCTCCCCCCAGGCGAGCAACCGTATCCTCCACCCGCAGATGCTGGCGCAACCTTTCCGATACCTGGACCAAAAGGGCATCCCCCACTTGATGGCCCCAAGCATCATTCAAATGCTTGAAATTATCCAAATCCAGAAACATCAATGCCCCATAGCTCCGGTGACGGTCTGCGACGCCCAACTCTTGCCTCAGCCGGTCCATGAACAACCGGCGATTGGGAAGATTGGTCAAGGGATCGTAAAATGCCAGGCGCTGGATTTCTTGTTCCGCCTTTTGCCTTTCCAGTTCCGCGCTGGCGCGCGCAGCAAACATGCGCAGAACCGACAAAATGTAATTTTCATCGGTTAAAGGCTTAGTGTCACAAATGACTAGAATGCCAATGACATTTCCCTGACTGTTTTGCAACGGCGTACCCGCGTAGCCTTCCACCTTCATTTCAACCAGGAGGTGATCTTGTGGAAAAAGGGATTGAACACCCCGGGGAAAAATACAAGCACCACGACTCACCACATTGGCACAAGGCGTATTTTCCAATTCATAACGAAAGCTTTTCACCCATTCGCCTTTACTCCATCCGTTCAGCACTTCCACCTGTAAAGATGATTGGTTCAATGTCCCTACAAACGCATAATCAACCTCCAAGCCTTCCCCCAGTTGCCGCACCATGGTCTGAAAGAAATCCTCCCCTACCTTGCTTCCAATATCTTCGGCAAGCAACCGGGTGAAATAATCGATTTTCCGTTGCTCGGTCACATCGTGTACAGTCACGTAAAGCAACATTTCAGAATCAACCTCTATCTGACTAGCATGAAGTTCCACCTGCCGGCGCTGACCGGAACGCAATCGATGGGAATAAACTTCCGGGCCAGCTTCGTTGCCTTCCTCAATCACATGCGCTTCTTCGATCCAATCTAGGGGCATGCCTTGCATTTCATTACGGCTGTAGCCATAGAACCGGCAAGCGGCATCATTGGCGTCGATGATGATCCGCTTCTTCTCATCAATCAACAATGCAGCAACCTTGCCTTTTTCAAACAGGTGCCGGTATCGGGCTTCGCTCGCCAACAGTTTTTTTTGCAAGGCATAGGTTTCTGTCACATCCCTGAAGACAAGCACCACCCCTGTGATTGCACCGGTATGATCCCGCATCGGCGCGGCGCTGTCGGCGATCTGGAAGCGCCTCCCATCTTTGGAAATCAAAACCGTGTCATTGGCCAAACCGACGACTTTGCCGTCGGCGAAGACTTTTTCCACCGGATTTTCCGCCGGCTGGCCGGTTTGCGCATCAACAATGTGAAAGACTTCCACCAGTGGTTTTCCCAGCACATCTTTTTTATTCCAGCCGGTCAAGCGTTCCGCCATGGGATTCATGCGTTCGACCTTCCCGTGGGCATCCGTTGCAATCACTGCGTCTCCGATGGAATCCAAGGTCACTTGCAGACGCTGTTCGCTGGCGCGCAAGGCGGTCTCTGCCTTTTTCCGCTGGGCCTCGCGCTCAAAATTCTCCAGGGCGAAGGAAATATCGCTGGCTAGCTCGGTCAAAAGGATCAATAAATCTTCGGAAAAATAGTTTTCTTCCTCTGCATAAACCAGAAAAACGCCCACCACTTTGGCGTCACAGTGAATGGGAAAAGAAGCACAACTGGCCAGTTGAAAACGGGAGGCTTGCCGGTGCCAAGGCTGGCTAAGGGGGTTTTTCAGAAAATCGTTGATCACTACGCTGCGATCTTCCAGCACCGCAGTCGCTGCCGGCCCCCGGCCTTCCGGCAGGGTATTGTCCAAGGGTATCCAAAGACTTTCCACATATTGCTTGCAACTTTCATCGTTTGCCGCACAAGCCTCGAGGATGAGTACTTTCCTTTCTTCATCCACAACTCCCACCCAAGCCAGTTTAAATCCCGCCCTTTCGACGGCAATCCGGCAAAGCGCGTCGAAAACTTCTTCTCGTTTTTGGGCGCGGATGATAACTTGGTTGGTTTCAGCCAACGTGTCATACAAGGACTTTTGGCGTTCCAACAAACGTTGCCCCGCCGCTATTTTATCCGCCATTTGGTTGAAGGTCTTGGTCAATTGTATCAATTCACCTTGGCCTTCCAATTCCATTCTGACACCTAAATCTCCTTCCCCGAAGTGCCGCGCCACTTCGGTCATATGGGCGAGGGGTTGAATCAAATGGGCTTTCAACTGCCGCCACAGTATTCCCAGCGCCAGAATCACCATGGTGCCCAACACCAATGTGGAGTTGAGCAGATTCATCCAAAGTTGATGAATTTGCGGCCCCAGATCGTAACGGGCGTAAAGGATACCGATCCGTTGGCCCCGCAATCGATGGGCTTGATTCATCCAAGCAACAGGGTAATAAGCTTGAACAAACTCATGGGAATGACCAAGAAAAACTACTGGCCGATGGCGTTGCCGAACGCTTGCGAACCGGCTGATTTCGAACAAGGGATCCGCTTTTACCGCATCCAGTCCTTTCCAGGCCAAACGGTTGGCGAAATCGATCCGGCCCTGATCGTCAGCCAGCAGAATCACTTTCAAGTCCGGATCCACCGCCCATAACGTCAATAACCGTTCCGCCTCCACCTTATCAGGTTCAGCCAGGGCATTTTCCAATTCCAACTGTAAACGCCCAAGATCGTGTCTTAAATGTTCAATGGCGTGAACCTGAACCCTTCGTATCTCCCGAATGCCATAGAGAACCGACAACCCCAACCAAAGCCCCATCACAATCACCATAAAAGAAAAAGCCAGCGATTTCCCAAGACTTCGGGTGTAGATAGGGCTCATGGAATCTTCCGGGGTAAAAAGCGGGGATCGGTCAACTGGGAGAAACGGAGAGGATGATCAAGCAATTCATTTTTTAGCATCAAGTCCGCCAATTCCCTGGCCCTTGTTTGCAAGGGTGAAGGAGCGCCCGTAAGATAATAACGGTTTTCTTGCAAGGAAGGCAGTTTCATCCCCTGATAAGACTGCAAAATCGCCTTTTCCGACAATCCCAACCGGCCTTGCATTCGAGAAACCGCCTCCTGGGGAGTGGCTTTTAAGAATTGCACCGCTTGAAAATAACCGTGCAATAGTTTTTCTAACACAGCCTGATTAGGTTCGATGACCTCTTTTCTGACCACCAACACATCAACAATGCGGCCTGGGATCCTGCTGCTATCGAATAGTTTCCTTGCACCTTCCTGTATCAGATAAGTGGCCACCGGATCAAAGGTGACTACCGCATCCACTTGGCCCTGCAGAAACGCTTGATGATGTTGGTCTACGGTCAACCTTTGCAAATTGATATCATCAAGAGTCAATCCCGCGGCGGCCAACGCGCCATCGAGTAATATGGCGCCGACACCGGTATGCTCCACGCCAATCGTCTTGCCCCGTAGCTGTGGCAAAGCGCTAATACCGGACCGGGCCAACAACATATCACCGCCCGCGGATACATCCATCACCAGAATCACCCGCAGGTCGTATTGATCTTGGAGCAATGTCAGTGCCTCATCCAGCGTCAATGCAGCGGCATCCAGCTCTCCATTGCGGAAAAGATGAAGAACGTCGGTGGCCGAATGCAACTCCACCAAATGAATGTCCTGATCGCGGTATAATCCCATGGATCTGGCCAGATAAAGGGGTTCGTAACCGGGCCAGACATTGGTGCCAACGCGTAAAGGGGGCATTCCCGGTTGATCGAGGCGGACCACCCCCCAAAAAACCAGGACAGGGAAGATAATTAAAGCGATTGACAGCAGAAATCGACGCAAAACAATATTAATTGGTTATTAACCGGCCCATTTTTATAAACATTTAGAATATAAACCCGATTGTAACAAACAAAAAAAAAATGGATTTTAACTACCACGGTGACTACCCACTCAAGTATAGAACCAAACCAGTGATGGAAAACTCAAAGTTGTCAAAAAATAAAGGACAGTTCAGCGCCGAAAATCTGGAATGCATCCGTAGCGATAGATTACTGTTTTCCCGCCTCAGTTTTTCCCTTGATTCAGGCGAAATGCTGCACGTGGAGGGCGAAAATGGGAGCGGAAAAACCAGTTTGCTCAGAATTTTGTGTGGTTTGAGCCCGCCAGCATCGGGGGAAATTTATTGGCAGGGAAATACGGTGAGAAAAAACCGCACCCGGTTTTTGGAAAATATAGCCTATATCGGCCATCACGCCGGAATCAAAGGAGAATTAACCCCTTTGGAAAATCTAGCGTTGGTGCTCAAACTTCACCCAACCCATTCAAAGGCCGATTTATCACAAATTTTGGCCGATGTGGGACTTTACGGCCACGAAGATGTACCCGCTCGCACGCTATCGGCCGGCCAAAGACAACGCATTGCCTTGGCCCGCTTGCTACTCCAAAAGGCCATTTTGTGGATTCTGGATGAACCGTTTACTTCTCTGGATGTGAAAGGCCGCGCCTGGTTGCAAGATTTGCTGGATCATCACCTTCAACGCGGTGGGATGATTATTTTGACGGCCCATCATCTGCTTGAATCCAGCCGACCCATGCGCCGACTCTGTTTAAACGAATATCAGTCTTAAACCTATGGCATCCCATCCTTTGACCGCCTTTTGGGCAATCTTGCGCCGTGATCTGCTGCTGGCCTTCCGCCACCGTGGCGAGTTGGCCAATCCCTTGTTGTTCTTTCTGATGATTGTCAGCCTCTATCCCCTTGGCATCAGTCCGGAACCTGACCTGCTCCGCACCATTGCTCCTGGCGCGGTATGGATCGCGGCATTGTTGTCGGCTTTGTTTTCCATGGAGAATTTATTCCGCAGTGACTTCCAGGACGGCACCTTGGAACAGATCACGCTCAGCCCCCAACCCTTGCCTCTGTTGCTCGGCGCCAAAATTCTGGCCCACTGGCTGGTCAGCGGCCTGCCGATGATTTTGATGGCGCCGGTCTTGGCGCTGCTGCTTTCCATGCCGGCTTCCGCCACCTGGACGCTCGTCTACACATTAGCCTTGGGCACCCCTCTGTTGAGTCTGATCGGCGCGGTAGGTACCGCTTTGACCCTGGGACTCAAACGGGGCGGCGTGTTGCTGACCTTGTTAGTCATGCCGCTTTATATTCCCATCTTGATATTCGCCACCAATGCGGTATCCGCAGCGGCAGCGGGCATGCCTATCACGGGCCAGCTTTATTTTCTGGCAGCCCTGTTAGTCTTGGCCTTGACCTTGTCGCCCCTTGCCATTGCCGCGGCGGTGCGCATCAGTTTGAGCTGATCTGGTATCATTGCTTTTTCTTGCAACTTTTTTAGTTGGTTATGTATAAAAGCATTTTTCCACGAGTTAACGGGAATTTGGCTAATAGCTGGATACACCCAAATGGGCATGTTACATTCCTGAAATCCCTAGTTAACGACAGGATGTTTGAAAACTTTTACAAGGTAGTTTTATGTGGTCATTTTTCCATAAATTAGCTTCTCCCAAGCACTTTTACCGCATTGCCGGCGCCTGGATTCCCTGGCTGGGAGGCATTACTTTACTGTTAATGGCAGTGGGTCTCTATCTGGGACTGTGGGTCGCGCCGCCCGATTATCAACAAGGCGACAGTTACCGGATCATGTTCGTCCACGTCCCCGCGGCCTGGATGTCATTGTTTATTTATGTCTTCATGGCGGTTTGCGGCGGCATTGGCTTGATCTGGAACATGAAAATGGCCGATATCATGGCCATGACCTCCGCCCCCATCGGCGCTTCGTTTACTTTCCTGGCGCTGGTGACAGGTTCCATATGGGGCAAGCCCATGTGGGGGACCTGGTGGGTATGGGACGCCCGCCTGACCTCGGAATTAATCCTGTTATTTCTCTATTTAGGCTATATCGCCCTCCAGAACGCCATTGAAGATCCCCGCACCGCCGCCCGGGCCGGTGCGATCCTGGCCATTGTGGGCAGTGTCAATATTCCCATCATCCACTATTCGGTGGAATGGTGGAATACCTTGCATCAAGGCCCCACGGTGACCCGCATGGACAAACCCGCCATTCACCCCAGCATGCTTTGGCCTTTGTTATTGATGGCTCTGGCATTTCAATTGTATTTCTTTACCTTATTACTGATGCGGGCCCGGGTGGAACTGCTTTACCGAGAACGGCGCAGCCGCTGGGTGAGGGAATTGCTGGGGAACTCGCGGACACCCAAACTCTCCAACAACAGGGAGGCGGTCTAGTATGCTTGGAATTGGTTACCTTTATTTTCCTTATCACTCAATGAGGTGTTCCGTATTCCCTTCCGTGGGTGTTGGCGGCCTGGATGGCCGCCATCAAGCCCCCATGGATGGGTTCACGGCGTCCCACGGAAGGGAATACAACACCAAGTCTTCGTAAAATATAGAGGCAAGCAATCTTATGACATGGAATGAATTCATCCACATGGGCGGTTACGGCGCATACGTCTGGAGCGCCTATGGACTTACCGCCATTGTCTTGATCTGGAATCTGGTCTCAACCTTGCTGCGCAAGCGGGAAGTTTTCAAAACCTTGCAACGTAGCCTCAAACAACAAGAGAATCTACCATGACACCGCGTCAACGCCGAATGATTTGGGTTGCCGTCATTATCACCGGGGTTAGCCTGGCTACATTTCTAGCCTTGGCGGCATTTCAAAAAAACTTGCTCTATTTTTACACCCCATCCCAGATTCAAGCGGGGGAAGCGCCCACCGGCTATGCCTTCCGCGTGGGGGGGCTGGTGGAAAAAGGCAGCGTCAAGCGGCAGCCAGACAGCCTGGCTGTCCGCTTCACCCTCACCGACGGCAACGCCAAGGTAACCGTCTTTTATGACGGCATTCTTCCTGACCTTTTCCGGGAAGGTCAAGGCATCATCGCCATCGGCCAACTCCAACCAGACGGTCTGTTCAAAGCCAGCCAGGTATTGGCCAAGCACGATGAAAACTACATGCCGCCGGAAGTCGCCGATGCCCTGAAAAAAACTGGCGCCATGCCGCCCGTGGATGAATTCAAGGGAGCTGCCCGATGATTGCGGAATTCGGGCAACTGGCCCTGGTAATAGCCCTGTTGATGGCGGTATTACAGGCGGTATTTCCCCTGGCCGGAGCGGCTTTGAAAGTCCCCGTCTGGATGGCGGTGGCCCGCCCCGCGGCGCGGGCTCAGTTTTTGTTTCTGGCGGTTTCTTTCTATTGTCTTACCCAGAGTTTTATCAGCAACGATTTTTCCGTGCGCTATGTGGCCGAGCATTCCAACTCCGCCCTGCCGCTGGTCTACCGCATCGCTGCCGTGTGGGGCGCTCACGAGGGCTCGGTATTGTTGTGGGCCCTGATCCTGGGGCTTTGGACCGCGGCCGTGAGTATTTTCAACCGCGGGCTTGCGGAACCTTTCGTGGCCCGAATTCTCGGGATCATGGGCCTGATAAGCATCGGCATTTTGCTGTTTATCCTGTTAACTTCCAATCCCTTCGAGCGCTTGATCCCCATGCCGCCAGACGGCCGAGACTTGAACCCCCTGCTCCAGGATTTTGGCCTGGCGGTTCACCCGCCCATGTTGTATATGGGCTATGTGGGCATGGCAGTCCCCTTTAGCTTTGCCATCGCCGCCCTGCTCTCCGGCTCTCTGGATGCCGCCTGGGCCCGTTGGTCACGCCCGTGGACGCTGGTTGCCTGGTCTTTCCTTACTTTGGGCATCACCCTCGGCTCCTGGTGGGCTTATTATGAACTGGGCTGGGGCGGCTGGTGGTTCTGGGATCCGGTGGAAAACGCTTCTTTCATGCCGTGGCTGATGGCAACCGCGCTAATCCATTCCCTGGCGGTAACGGAAAAACGCGGGGCCTTCAAGGTGTGGACGGTATTGCTGGCCATTTTCGCCTTTTCTCTGAGCTTGCTGGGCATGTTTCTGGTGCGGTCCGGCGTCCTGGTTTCGGTTCACGCCTTCGCCAACGATCCGGAAAGAGGCCTGTTTATTCTGATATTCCTGGGATTGGTGATTGGCGGCTCTCTACTGCTTTATGCCCTGCGGGCGCCGGCGGTCAAAGACCATGCCCGTTTTTCCCTGTTTTCCAAGGAATCTTTGCTTCTGCTCAACAATATTCTGCTGGTTATTGCCGCTGCCAGCGTCCTGCTGGGCACTTTGTACCCGCTGGTGCTGGATGCCCTTAAGCTGGGTAAAATCTCCGTCGGCCCCCCTTACTTCAGCAGCGTCTTTACGCCGGTTACCGCGCCGCTGTTCATTTTGGCGGGGATCGGGCCACTGGTGGCCTGGCGCCAAGGGGACTTCAAAAAACTATGGCAACAGTTACGTTGGTTTATTCCGGTCAGTTTGATTGGCGCTATCATTGTCACCGCCATCTGGTTTGATCCTAAACAAATCCAAAGCCTGGCTGCTTTGGCCTGCGCCATCTGGCTGGCCACCACTTCTCTTTTTCCTCTGATGCAAAGAATCCGTTTGCGCGGCGGCTGGCGGGGATTGAAACAGCCCACCAGCTTCTATGGCATGACCCTGGCCCATTTTGGCCTGGCGGTCTTTTTGGTGGGCGTGGCTATTTCCAATCACTATAGCTTGGAAAAAATCGTCCGCCTGGCCCCTGGAGATACCGCCCAACTGGGCAACTACCGCTTTGTATTTAATGGCGTCAGGGAAAAAGAAGGACCCAACTATACCGCCGATGAAGGCACCTTTGAGATCTACTCTGGGGATGAAAGAATCGCCACCCTTAAACCTCAAAAACGCTTTTACCCTGTGCAACGTAACATCATGACCGAAGCCGCCATCGATCCCGCCCTGTCACGGGATATCTATGTGGCCCTGGGCGAGGCCATGGAAAATGGCGCCTGGAGTGTGCGTCTTTATGTCAAGCCCGCGATTCGCTGGATCTGGCTGGGCGGACTGCTGATGATGACCGGGGGATTGCTGGCGGCGGCTGACCGGCGCTACCGGGTTACCAAATCCGTCCCGCAAACGGATACCCTGGCGGAACCGGAATTAATGGTGAAAGGCTGATGCTGAAGTATCTGTTACCTTTAGGATTGTTTGTAGGATTGGTGATCTTGCTGGCCGTGGGTTTAACCTTGAATCCAAGGGAGGTTCCCTCCCCTTTAATCGGCAAGCCCGCGCCCCAATTTCAACTGCCCAGCCTGAAAAACCCCAACCAAACCGTCAGTTCAGATATTTTCAAGGGCAAGGTGACCTTACTGAATGTCTGGGCCTCCTGGTGCGTGGCCTGCCGCCAGGAACACCCTTTTCTGCTGGAATTGTCGCGCCAGGGCGAAGTTTCCATCGTCGGACTCAATTATAAAGATGCCCGGGAAGCCGCCCACGGCTGGCTGACCAATCTAGGCAATCCCTACCAAATCAATGCTTTCGACGCCGATGGCAAAGTGGCGATTGACTGGGGAGTTTACGGGGTACCCGAAACTTTCGTCATCGACCAAAAAGGCATTATCCGCTACAAACATATCGGCCCCATCACCCTGCAAGATTGGGAGCAAAAACTGGTGCCGTTGATCCGTTACTTGAAAAAGAAATCATGAGAATTACTTTTTTTCTACTGTTGGTATTGCTAAATTCAGCCGCCGCCAATGCGGGGATTGAAATCCGCAACTTTCCCAGCCCGGAACTGGAACAGCGCTACCAACATCTGATTGAAGAACTGCGCTGCCTGGTTTGCCAAAACCAATCCCTGGCCGATTCCAATGCCGATTTGGCGGAAGATCTGCGCGATGAAGTCTATAACATGCTCATTCAAGGCAAGCAAGACAAGGAAATCGTCGATTTTCTGGTGAACCGGTACGGGGATTTTGTACTTTACCGCCCCCCGGTCAAAAAAACCACGGCGCTGCTTTGGTTTGGACCCTTTGCGGCCCTTGCCATCGGCGGTTTCACCTTTTGGCGGCTGGTCAGGCGCCGCCGCCCTCAAATCGCCGAAACGTTATCCGAGAAAGAAAAGCAGCGTTTAAACCAACTATTACACAAGGACGAGTAATCCATGACAACTTTCTGGTTACTGGCGGCAGCCACCGTGCTGCTGGCCTATGGTCTGTTTTGGTGGCACTTACGAAAGCCAGTCAAATTTTCCTCGCAAACGCAAACCGAAGCGAATATCGCCGTTCACAAACAGCGCCGCCAGGAACTGGAACAAGAACTGGCGGAAGGCAAAATCGACCCGGCTGAATTCGAACGGCTGACCGTGGAGTTGGATCGGGAACTGCTCGACCAACTGCCCCAAAGCAACCCTTCAGAAAATACAGCCTCACCCTACAAGGGCCTCTCGCTGGTTATCGCTACGCTGGTAAGCTTGCCTATCATTGCCTTTGCCCTCTACATGCAATTGGGCCGGCCCGACTTGCTTGCGGGCGTTCAGTCCCAACCCCGGAATGCGCCCCCTTCGCTCGAAGCGGCAGTGGAACGCTTAAATCAAAGACTTGCCGAAAATCCCAAGGATTTGGAAGGCTGGGTACTGCTAGCCCGTACCTATCAGGCTCTGGGACACCCGCAAAAAGCGGTGCAGGCCTACTCGAAAGCTTTGAAACTCAACCCCGATCATCCCGAACTCAAACTCCGTTACGCCGAAGCCCTGGCCCAAACCCAACAAGGCAGTTTTCTTGGCAAACCGGAAAAGCTCATCCAGCAAGTGCTAGAAACCCACAAGGATTACCCATACGCCCTGTGGCTGGCGGGCATGGCCGCGATTCAAAAAGGGGATAAACCAACCGCCAAGCAATATTGGGACACCCTGCTTCAGCAAATGCCGCCCCAAAGTCCCGCCGCCAAGCAGCTCATCAGCATGATGGATCGGGCCGGATTGCCGGTGCCCAAACAAGCCGCTCAAGCCCCCTCAGGAACCCAAATTACTGTAAAAGTTTCCCTGTCCCCAGAGCTGGCTAACAAAGCAAAACCGACGGACAGTTTGTTTATCTTCGCCCGCGCCGCCGAAGGCCCGCCCATGCCATTGGCGATTGTCCGCAAGCAAGTCAAGGACCTGCCTGTCACTGTGACCCTGGATGACTCCATGGCCATGATGCCGCAGATGAAACTATCCAAATTCGATCAAGTCATCCTTGGAGCGCGCATCGCCAAAACCGGCGACGCCAAAGGCGCGCCGGGCGATCTGGAAGGCTGGACAAAACCAATTGCCATCCCGCACAATGAACCTATTACTATCATCATTAATCAAGTGCGCCAATGATCAAGCTGACGCCTCAAGATGCGTTATTGATTGTGGATGTGCAGAAAGATTTCCTCCCTGGCGGTGCCCTGGCGGTTCCCAAAGGGAATGAGGTCATTCCGGTTCTCAACCGCTATATCGACCACTTTACTGCCGAAGGCAGGCCCGTTTTTGCCACCCGCGATTGGCATCCGCCCGATCACTGTTCCTTTCAACCCCAAGGTGGTCCTTGGCCGCCCCATTGCGTTGCCGGAAGCGACGGAGCCCGATTCGCGCCAGAATTGAAATTGCCTGAAGATGTAGAAATCATTTCCAAGGCCACGGAAAAAGACCGGGAAGCCTACTCCGGATTTCAAGGGACGGAACTGGCGGAAAAGCTGCAGCGCCTGGGCATACAGCGCTTATTCATCGGCGGACTGGCCACCGATTACTGCGTGCTCAACACCGTTCGCGATGCAATTGTCAACGGCTTCGAAGTCTTCCTTTTGACCGATGCCATCCGCGCCGTCAACGTACACCCGGAAGATGAAGCCAAGGCCCTGGATGAAATGCGCCGCCTGGGTGCCCGTTTCATTACCCTTGAAGATCTGGACGAATGACCGACCTTCAAAGCGTCCTCCTTACCGACCTTTACCAGCTCACCATGTTGCAAGGCTATTGGCGGGAGGGGATGAATGATAACGCCGTGTTCGAACTGTTCGTGCGCAAATTCCCGCCCAATCGTAATTTCTTGATCGCCGCCGGCCTGGAACAGGCTCTGGACTATTTGGAGAACCTCCGTTTCACGGAAGAAGAATGCAATTTTCTGCAAGGAACCGGCTTTTTTGACTCTGAATTTATCGACTGGCTGGCCCAACTGACTTTCACCGGCGATGTGGACGCTATGCCGGAAGGTACCGTCTTTTTTCCAGACGAACCCATTCTCCGGGTCACCGCTCCCCTGCCCCAAGCGCAACTGGTGGAAACCCGTCTGATCAACCTGCTGCAATTTCAAACCTTGATTGCTTCCAAGGCTGCCCGCTGCGTTCTCGCCGCCCCCGGCAAATTGCTGGTGGACTTTGGCCTGCGCCGGGCCCACGGCAGCGAAGCCGGGCTGCTGGCGGCACGGGCTGCCTATCTGGCAGGATTTACCGGTACTTCCAACGTCCTGGCGGGCATGGAATTCAGCATCCCCATCTTTGGTACCATGGCCCATTCCTATATCATGGCCCACGATGATGAATTAGAAGCTTTCCGCGCTTTCGCCCACGCCCAGCCCAATAACGTGGTACTACTGATTGATACGTACGACACGTTAAAAGCCGTGGACAAAGTCATCGCCCTGGCCGAAGAATTGAAGCGGGAAAATATCACCATCAAGGCCGTGCGGATTGATAGCGGTGATCTGGCCGCCCTAGCAAAACAAGTGAGGCAAAAGCTAGATCACGCCGGTCTCGATCAAATTGGCATTTTTGCCAGCGGCGATTTGGATGAATACGCCTTAAAGCGTTTTACCCACGATAATATTCCCATCGGCGGCTTTGGCATCGGCACCAAACTCACCACTTCCAACGATGTCCCCTACCTCAATTGCGCCTACAAACTGCAAGAATACGCCAGCATCGCCAGACGCAAAGTCTCGAAGGGTAAACAAACCTGGCCCGGCCGCAAGCAAGTCTACCGCCGATATGACGCCTCTGGGAAAATAGAAAAGGACATCATTACGCTAATGAATGACCCGCAAGAAGGGGAGGCGCTATTGCAGCCAGTGATGAAGAACGGAAAACGCCTGCAAACACCAGAATCGCTCGGCGCTATTCGTGAAAGGACAGCTTATAATCTTGAGGCCTTGCCTTCCGGGCTTCAAACGCTTGATCAAACCACTCAATACCCGGTTGAAATCTCCCCTTGCTTGATCCGTTTAACTCAGGAAATTGACAAAAAAATCGGCCTCAGGTGACTCTCATTCAATCGAATCAAAGAAAGACGCCTCGCTCAAACACCATTGATTCTTTTCTCATTTAACCCTTTACTTTCTCGTTCCTGCCGCTGATTTTTCTACTACCCTTTTATCAATAGGGTTTAATGATTTTCCTGTTTACTTACCAATTTTTTTGAAGCCGACTGGCGATACAAACCGCGTAAATTATAGCTAGAGTGAGAATATGATTACTACACCTGCTACTTCTCTAATGAACCGGCTGAAATGTTCCAGCAAAATGCTGTTAATTTCTGTCGTATTCATGATCCCTCTGTTGATAACTTTGATTTTTCTGGTGATAGCGGAAATCCGGGAAATCCGCTTTACCGAGAAAGAACGGCTAGGCCTGGCATATATCATTCCTTTAACCAAATTGGTGCAACACTTTCCAGAACATCGGGGCATGACCAACGCCTACCTTTTAGGTAAGTCTTCATTGAAAGAAAAAATCTTGCAAAAAAGAAATGAGATCACCCAGGATTTCCAAGCTGTGGATACCGTCAATCAGCGTTTGGGAAAACTTTTTGGCGTCAGTGGCTCCTGGCAAAAAATTAAGTCTACTTGGAATCAATTGGCCCAAGATGCCGATGCTGGCGTTAACAGCGAAGCAATTTTTAAGCGGCATTCTGCCTTGGTTAGTGACCTCTTCTTTTTAATCAATGATATCAGCGACCGCTCTAATCTGACTTTAGACACCCATCTGGACACCCACTATATCAGCGCATCGATAACCAAGTTTCTGCCCCAAGCAGCTGAATATCTGGGACAAGCCAGAGGCATGGCTTCTGGCATGGCGGCAAGGCAGCAAATCAGCCGAGAGAAACAGATCCAATTATCGGTCCTGTTGACAACCGTGGAAAAAAGCATTCAGCAAATGGAAAGAGCCAAAAAAATATTAGATCAGGCCCATACCCAGGCTACAGACAAAATCTCTAACCAATTTGCCAATATTATTTCTGCCGCAAAAAATTATTTGGCTTACTTGCATGCTCAAATTCTTAACCGCGATTTTATCGAAGCTGATGCAACCGAGGTATTTCACCGCGGCACTAAAGTCATCAATTCAAATATAACCCTCCTTAACTCATTAATCCCCCAACTCGATCAAATGCTGACCGAAAGAATTGGCCGTCTTAAAGTAAAAATGTATGGATTGATTGCCGTATCCATTTCCTTGACGGCATTGGCCCTCTATTTTTTCGCAGGATTTCATCAATCCTTCATTACCGCTATTTTCAAACTCAATAACGGGGCGAGACAATTAACCAAAGGTAATTTAAAAACCAGAATCTTTTTGGAGAATAAAGATGAGTTTGCTGAACTGGCAAATGCTTTCAATCATATGGCCGAACAATTTTCAGACATCATCCAGCATATGGAAGGAATGATCGAGGAAATGAGCCAATCTGCGTTACAGATGTCAAAAACTTGTAACGATTCCAGCAAAGGCGTTGAATTGCAAAGGGATGAAATACAAAAAGTTGTCAATGCCATCGACGATTTAGCGCTCACTGTAGAAGAGATTGCTCAAAACACCCTTAGAACAGCCGATTCCACAAAAAAAGTCAGTCAAAATGTTTTTGAGGGAACCAAAATCTCAGCGGAAACGGCGAATACCGTTCTGACCTTAAGCAATGAAATAGGAACTGCCGCCACAGTCATTGGAAACCTGGCGGCAGATGGAGAAAAAATCGGTACGGTTCTCGATGTAATTGGCAGTATTGCGGAACAAACCAATCTCCTTGCTTTGAATGCCGCCATTGAGGCCGCAAGAGCAGGAGAACAAGGAAGGGGATTTGCAGTCGTTGCTGAAGAGGTTAGAACATTAGCCAGTCGGACGCAAGAAGCCACTCAAGAAATCCATGGAATGATTCAGCGCATTCAGGAAGGTACCTTAAAAGCAGTCCAAGTCATGGAGAAAGGTAAAAAGATTTCCATGACCACGGTGGAAAACACCAAAAAAGAAAGTGAATTTCTTGGGGGAGTCGTCGATTCAATTTCTCACATTGATGAAATGATTTTGCAAATAGCCAGCGCCACCGAACAACAATCTAAAGCCGCGAATGAAATTAAACAAAGCATGGAAAATATTTACCAAGTCACCACCCGGACCCTTGAGGGATCCAGCCAAATTTATTCAAGCAGTGAAAACCTGGCGGTATTGTCATCAGATATCCGTAAAGATATTAGCCAATTCAGCATATGACTCCTAAATTAAGCCGATCTTTGTTGCACTGGAAAAATTCTGTTCAGGAATAATAGGCATCTGAAAGCTTTATTTATTGTGTCATGATCCAATCGCTGTCCCCAAACTCATGGAAGGCATCCCCCTTTTCTGGGTTTGAAATAATTGGAAGTACTGGAAAAGATTAGCTAGCCAAATCAGTACTTTAAACGTCTATGGCGGACTGGATGGTATCCTCAAGGACATGGTGAGCATCCCCCGTGGCTTTTGGAAAACCGTGAATGAATGAGGATGCGTTGTTGCCTGGACTTTCGTCAAGCTCTGCTGAGGGTTTGAGTAGTATACTAGCGATTTAACTACTCAATCCCTCGCTTTGTCGTACTCTATCGTCAACCAGACTTATCAATCCGAATACCACATCAAACGCTCGCGTTTTATCGCAGTGCTGGCGCCGTGTAATAACCTGGAAACAATCCAGCACTTTCTATCAGAAATGCATACCCAGCACCCCCAAGCCAGCCACGTAACCTTTGCCTGGCGATTGTTGACCGATCAGGGATTGCGGGAACGGTTTTCCGATGCCGGTGAACCTTCAGGAACTGCTGGCCGTCCAATTCTTGCTCACCTGCAAGGCAAGGATCTGATTAACTGCTGCCTGGCGGTGATCCGCTATTTTGGCGGCATCAAACTGGGCGCTGGAGGGCTGGCCAGGGCCTATGGACAGGCAGCCAAGCAGGTGCTTGAAATCGCGCAAATGCATCCCCATATCGTTTACAGAACCATGACCATGACTATCGATTACTCGCAATATCAAACATTACCCAAACGGCTGGAGTCTTTAGGGGTTTTAATGGGTGAGGCGCAATTTGGAACACAAGTGACAGTCACCCTTGAGGTGCCGGAAAACCAATGGGAGCCAGTTCAACAATTGATAGAGCGCCTATGAGAATTGTCGGATTTCTAAATCTATTCGTTTTACTATTACTAACTGCTTGCGCCACCCGTCCCCCTAGTTTCTCCACCTCTTTGAAGGGACCTGCCTTGACACCGGAGACTTTTATCACCAGCGACGGATGGCCTTTGCCTTTGCATCAATGGCAACCTGGGAAACAAGCAGAAGCTGTTATTGTCGCCTTACATGGTTTCAACGATTACGGCCGGTTTATCGAACAACCCGCCCATTATTTCAACAAGGCAGGCATTGCTGTTTACTCTTACGATCAAAGGGGATTCGGCGCTTCTCCCGGGCGGGGCAGATGGGCGGGAACAAAAACCTACGCCAACGACCTGGCGACTTTTGTTGACCTGTTAAGACAGCGTCATCCGGACACGCCGCTTTATGTACTGGGTGAAAGCATGGGCGGCGCGGTCACCGCGGTTGCCGCCGTCAACGGACTTCCCAACGTGGACGGGTTGATTTTGGCCGCACCTGCGGTCTGGGCCCGTTGGACCATGCCCTGGTATCAGCGCAGTTTATTGTGGCTGGGAAGCCATGTGGCGCCGTGGATGAAACTGACCAGAAAAGGCCTTGAAATCACGCCTTCCGACAATATAGAGATGCTAAGAGCGTTGTCGCAAGACCCGTTGGTGATTAAGGCCACCCGGATTGACGCTATCGCTGGATTGACCAACTTAATGGACAGCGCCCTGGCATCCGCCCCGAAATTGAATACCCCGACCCTGCTGCTTTACGGCGAAAAGGACGAAATAGTGCCAAAAGAACCAACTTTAGCGTTCATCCGCCAGGCCAAACCGAACATCCTTAAAACCGCCTGGTATGACGAAGGCTATCACATGCTGCTGCGGGACCTTCAGGGCGAGCGTTACTGGCGGGATATTCTGGCCTGGATCAGGCAACCTCACGGACCTTTACCATCTGGCGCTGATAATCATTTACCGGAATTGAATTCCTCCAAAATCATGACCATGAAAGAAATAACAGAGTAATACAAGAGGGACATAATGCGACAACGCGACCCGCTCGACTGGATGTGGCTTCAAGCGATAGAAATGCTGGAAAAGGCGGAACGATTCAATCGCCTTTTTTTCCAGATCCAGCGCTCCCGCGCCCGGCTGCCCGCCTGGGAACCGCCTGTTGATATGGTGGAAACTTTGAATGAGCTGCACATCACGGCGGTACTGCCAGGTATCCGTGCCGAACAGGTGGAAGTGGTGATCGAAGGGGGAATGGTCAGAATTGCCGGCGAGCGCCTACCCCCGGTGATGCCATCCACTACCCAAATCCATCGGCTGGAAATACCTTTCGGCCGGTTTGAACGCCGAATTCATTTACCCCCGGGACGTTATGAATTACTTCATTCTGAATACCAACAAGGTTGCCTGCGCATAAGCTTTCGCAAACGCGCCTAACCTCAGACAGGGAAAGAATTGCCATGACTGAAGCACAAAACAATACCACTGATATCACCGAAACCGCAGAAAAAGAAACCATCATCCAACTTCCGGAAAGTGCCTTACCCATTATTCCGGTCCGCAATGTCGTTCTGTTCCCAGGCGTCATTATCCCTTTGAGCATCGGGCGCGACCGCTCCATTGCCGCGGCCCAACACGCACTTAAAGCGGAACAGCCGGTCGGCCTGCTGCTGCAAAAGGATGCGGGCATTGATAAACCCATGCCCAGTGACCTCTACACGGTAGGCACTACAGCCAATATATTGCGCTACGTGACCGCGCCGGATGGCACCCATCATATAGTTTGCCAAGGGGAACAACGATTCCGAGTCAAGGAGTATCTGGAAGGGTATCCTTTTCTGGTGGCGGAAATTGAGCCTATTAGCGAAGAAGAAGCCATCAGCGCTGAAATCGAAGCTCGCATGCTGCAATTGAAAGAGCAAGTGGGAGAGTTGTTGGAATTGATGCCCCAAGCGCCTTCCGAATTGGTCAATGCGGTCCAGCAGATCAATACCCCGGGCATGCTGGCGGATATGGTGGCGGCGTTTATCGACATTGAGCCAGAGAAAAAACAAGCCCTGTTGGAAACCACCGATGTTGCGGAGCGGCTGGATAAGCTCCTGGATCACGTCAGCCGCCGCCTTGAAGTATTGCGTTTGTCTCAGGAAATCAGCGAGCGCACCAAAAAATCCATGGATGAACGGCAGCGCGAATACCTGCTGCGCGAACAACTTAAAACCATCCAACAAGAGCTGGGAGAAGGCGAAGAGCAGGCGGAAGAAATCAACGAACTGCGCGAAGCCATCGAAAAAGCCGGCATGCCTGAGGAAGTCAAGGAGCACGCTCTCAAGGAGCTAAAGCGGCTGGAACGGATGCACGAATCTCAGGCGGAATATGGCATGCTCCGCACCTATTTGGAATGGCTGACAGAACTGCCCTGGTCCAAGGACACCGAGGAAAAGCTGGAAATCAGCGAAGCCCGCCGCATTCTCGACGAAGATCACCACGATCTGGAGAAGGTCAAGCGGAGGATTCTCGAATACCTGGCGGTACGCAAACTCAATCCCCAAGGCAAAAGCCCGATTCTCTGTTTCGTCGGTCCTCCGGGGGTAGGTAAAACCTCTCTCGGCCAAAGCATTGCCAAGGCGACAGGGAGAAAATTTGTCCGTGTCGCCTTGGGGGGCGTCCATGACGAAGCGGAAATCCGCGGCCACCGCCGCACCTATATCGGCGCCATGCCGGGAAATATCATTCAGGCCATTCGCAAGGCGGGTAGCCGCAATTGCGTGATGATGCTGGACGAAATAGACAAACTGGGCGCCGGCGCTTTCCACGGCGATCCCGCCGCCGCTTTGCTGGAAGTGCTGGATCCCGAGCAAAACGCTAACTTCCGGGATAACTATTTGGGCGTGCCCTTTGATTTGAGCAAAGTCATGTTCATCTGCACTGCCAACGTGCTCGATACCATCCCAAGGCCATTGCTCGACCGGATGGAAATCATCGAAATCCCAGGCTACACGGAAACCGACAAACTCCAGATCGCCCGCCGCTACCTGGTCAAACGGCAATTGGAAGCCTGCGGATTGACTCCGGAGCAATGCGAGATCACCGATGACGCACTGCTTACCATTATCCGTCACTATACCCGGGAAGCGGGAGTGAGGAATCTTGAGCGGGAAATCGGCGCGGTATTCCGGCATGCGGCCATTGAGATTGCTGAAAAAGGCAAGGAAAAAGTGCGGATTGACGCCGATGACATCGCAAAAATTCTTGGGCCGCCGCGCTATGAAAGCGAAGTAGCCATGCGTACCAGCATTCCGGGCGTAGCCACGGGCTTGGCTTGGACTCCGGTAGGCGGCGATATTCTGTTTATCGAGGCCACCAAGACGCCAGGTAACGGCAAGCTGATCCTTACCGGCCACCTGGGGGATGTGATGAAGGAAAGCGCCCAGGCTGCATTGACATTGGTCAAGGCCAGAAGTGAAACCCTGGGTATCGATCCAAAAGTGTTTTCTGAATCCGATGTCCACGTTCACGTCCCCGCCGGCGCCACTCCCAAGGATGGACCCAGTGCCGGTGTGGCAATCTTCGTGGCCTTGGTTTCACTCTTCACGGACAAACCGGTCCGGCCGGATGTGGCCATGACCGGGGAAATCAGCCTGCGAGGTTTGGTCTTGCCGGTAGGCGGCATCAAGGAAAAAGTATTAGCGGCGCTGCAAGCCGGCATCAAAACCGTCATGCTTCCCGCCCGCAACAAGAAAGAATGGGAAGATATCCCGCCGGAGGCTAAAGAAAAGCTGCGCTTTGTCTGGCTGGAAAATGTGGATCAAGCCATAGAAGAAGCAATTGGTAAAATTTAAATGAAGAAGCGTTGGAAGTGGCCTTTTTACGCCGGCCTGCTCGCCCTAGTGATTGCTGGTCAGTGGTTTATGAACCGCAATCTCGTTTCCGGACCGGCGCCTGCTTTACAAGGCACCACCTTAAATGGACAAAGCTTTGATCTTCGCCAATTCAAGGGGCAGCCGGCGGTGGTTTATTTTTGGGCGACCTGGTGCAAAATCTGCAGCGCGATGGAAAGCACCATTGCGGATATTGCCAAGGATTACCCGGTTATCTCAATCGCCACTCAATCAGGAACGGCAAAGACTCTTGCAAAAGCCAACCGAGTCACCATAACCGACCCGGATGGGAAGATTGGACAACGCTTTGGCATCCGGGGCGTGCCTACCGCGTTTATTCTGGATAAGAAGGGCAATATCCGCTATGCCGCCGTAGGCTATACCACCGAATGGGGCTTACGCGCCCGCCTCTGGCTGGCCAAGCAATAATCCCCGGATCAAACCCAGTTTGTGTTTGATCATGGCTGAATTCACCGGCCCCATGCGCAGTAGTTGTTTTTGCGCGCGGCTCAAGTTCTCCAGGGACGGGTCGGCGAATTTATACATTACCGAAGGCTTGAGTAAAATCACCTTCCCTTGAATATGGGGGGTTTTCAGCAAATGTTCGATGCCCTGAATCAATGTAGTTTCAAACGCCTGACCAGGCTTGGTAAATTCGGCAAACGCCTCGTCCACCAGGGGTTTGATCAGCCGATACAGTTTTACCAGGCCTTCCTCGTCAATCGCATTCACCGCTTCCGCTAATCGGTCATACCGATGATATCCCGCCGGGTCCATCACATATTGGCCTTTAGCTTTTTCCTTGACTGGAAACGGAGTTTTAGGCGCCCAAAACATAAATTGCTTGCGCGGTACTTTCCCGTGCGCCACTTCATTCACTAATAACACCGTCTTTCGAATCAGGTCAGACTCAGTATTAATCCAATGCACAAATTCCGGGTGTGGATTAACAGCCGGTAACTGCTCCCGCAACCATTGATCACTGTCTGCCAGACTTTCCGGCGGCACAAGCGCCTGGCTTTCGACAGGTTGTTCCACATTTTTTTCTGTTGGCTTGGAGGGTTGGGTTTCAGGTACCGGTTTACTCCGCGGTTTAGCCTTCCCTGCAGGAATCTCGGGAGCTTGGGAACGAGTGACAATCTTATCCAAATGACTGGCCTTTTCCAGCCGATAAGCCTTCCAAAGAGAATAGCCCGCCACTCCCAGTACACCGGCAAAAAGAATAGCCCATATGCCTTTCCTGACAGGCGACGCTTTGTATTCTATTTCAAGATCGTCGGACATTAACTCTCCCCTTGGTGACAAGCACAAAAATATGCGTTTTTATATCACAATTGGACGGGAAAGTTTTGCCCTATTTTTTAGGATATAGCAGTGCCTTGGCTATCCTGCGGCTACCACAAGTGTGCTTCAGGGCCCTGGACAATCGTTTGAGAAGAATTATCTCTGAACTGAGTGTCAGGGGGAATTAGACCACATTAGGACTTTCTCAATTGATCCCGTAGCCCGGAAAACCGTTTGGTGGGACAGGAAACGGCTTTCGCCAATGCCTGGGCCGATCCCAGTACCGTGACTCGATGCCGGGCCCGGGTGACCGCGGTGTAGAGGAGTTCTCGGGTCAACAGCGGGGAATCCGGCGGTGGCAGAATCAGGACAATTTCGTCAAATTCCGAGCCCTGGGCTTTATGGACGGTCATGGCATAGGCGGTTTGGTGGGCGGGCAAGCGAGCCGGGAGGAAATGGCCTATGGCGCTGTCTTGTGGAAAAAAAACCCGAAGGCCCCGGCGCCCCATGCCGGCTATGCCAATGTCGCCGTTGTAAAGACCGGCCCGGTAATGGTTTTCCAGAATCATCACCGGCCGGCCGGGATACCAGTCGGGAATTCTGGTTGAATTGATCAAACCCCGTTCCAGGCTCCGGTTCAGGCCGGTCAGGCCAAACCGGCCCTGGCGATGGACGCAAAGCACTTGAAACCGCTCGAAAGCGGCTAACCCCTCGGCGGGATCGCAACATTGCCGCCACGGTTGCAGTTGCCGCTGTAATTCGGGGAGTGCCAAATCCCGGAGGCTGCCTGTCTCATACAAAGTAATATCGGGTGTGGATGGATCGCGCAGCAGTGCCAGCACTTCTTCGGTTTGTCCGGCATTGATTGCTTGGGCCATCTTTCCAAGACCTGCCGCCGCGTCGAAACGATAGCTGCGATCCAGAAAGACAATATTTTCGGTCAATACGCTTTCTCCGGCAGCGCAGATTTCCCCCAGTACCGCCCCCGCCTCCACCGACGCCAGCTGATCTTTATCCCCAAGTAATATCAGGCGGGTTTCCGGAGACACCGCTTCCAGCAATTTGGTCATCAATGCCAGATCAATCATGGAAGCTTCGTCCACCACGACGACATCAGCGGCTAAAGGATTGTCCCGGTGATGGCGGAAGTTGACCGAGTTGGCACGGTATCCCAACAGCCGATGCAACGTCTGGGCGCTGGCAGGCATCAATTCCCGTACTTGGCGGGAGATGGGCAGGCGACTGCCGGCTTGGGCCAATGCCTGCTGCATACGGGCCGCCGCCTTGCCCGTGGGCGCGGCCAGTTCAATTTGCAAATCTTGCCGCCATGTCAGCAATGCCGCCAGCAGTCCGGCAACGGTGGTGGTTTTGCCGGTGCCAGGTCCTCCGCTGATCAGGCACAGCGCCCGGTTGGCGGCGGTTTGCGCCGCGCGGCGCTGGGCTGGGGCACCTGGAAACAGAGACGATAATGTCCGTTGCAGCAAATCCGGGGGCGGAACCTCGATCTTGCTTTCCGCCTGTTCCTGTAATCGATGCGCCAGGCGGGATTCATAGTGCCAGTAACGGTGAAAATACAGCCGGCCCGCAGTATCCAGAATCAGGGGCTTGTCCTCGCCCGGCCCTCCCACCGCCGGACATTGACGCATTGATTCCAGCATCGGGGAAGACAACGGCAAGCAGACATGCCCTTCCCGAACCGCGGCGCTCAATTGCAGGACTTGCCGGCGAACGTCTTCCGGTTCGCCGCCGGCGAGCAAGTCCGCCAATTGGCGGTCCAAAGGCTCGAACTCCTCCTGACTTGCTAAGTCAGCCATTGTTCCAGCGCCTCAATCATTGCCCGGGACGGCCGGTCGCGGTAAATCCCGCATTGGGGACCGGTCTGGGACGTCATGCCCCGGAGGAAAAGGTAATAGACGCCACCAAAATGCTCGTCGTAATCGTAATCTTTAAGCCGCAGCTTCAAAAACCGGTGCAGGGCCACGGTATAAAGCAGATACTGCAAGTAATAATGGGCCTGGGCCACCGCTTCGGTCATGGCTTCTTCCGTGTATCCAGCGGGGCTAGCAGCCAGATAATTGGACTTGTAGTCCACCACCCAGTACCTCCCTCCCCTGCGGAAAATCAAATCCATAAAGCCTTTTAAATAACCCTGGACGGTGGACGCATTCAAACGGGCAGCGGCCCGGCGCAGAGTAGGGGACGGTAAATGATCGCTCAACAGGGCTCGCAAACGGTCCGCCTGGATTTCTCCCATGGGCAAATAAAACGCCATTTCGTTTATCCGGTCGCCATTGGGCAGTTGTTGCAGGCAAAAAAAGTCACCTTCTTCCAACGGCGTTGCTAAAACACCTTGCAGCCAGGGACACAAAATCTCCGGAGCAATCTCATGAAAGCCGCTGCGGGATAATGCCGGACTTATCACCATGTCCCACTGCTCCGCAACAGGTTGCGTAAAATCCAGATGTTCCAAAATTGCGTGCAGGCAGACGCCGGCTTTTGGACCGATGGGAAAAATCCTGTCTTCGTCCTCCGGTTCCCTGGGGACCAGTTGATCGTAATCCGGCTGTTCATGCGCCTGGCCGGACACCAGGCCGCTATAGCTGGTGACTTGCCAGGGTTGGGGAATCTTACCGGAGAAGCGCCTCGCCTTCCCTGTTTTTTCAGGCGCGGTTGAAGATGCCGCCCCTCTGATTTTGGGTTCCGGCAATGGGATGCTGCGGAGATTTCCCTCACAGGCATTTTCCAGAGCCTGCAAGTCCTCCGCCATCTGCCGCCAGGCAAAGCCTTCCTGGGTCAACTTTTCGCCATGCAACAACCAGCCAATGGAAGACTGATTGACGCTTTTGAGCCAGCCGGTGACCAAAGTGCAATGGCGCCTGGCCCGGGTCAGGGCGACATAGGCCAGGCGCAGCTCTTCCGCCTGTTGTTCTTCCCATGCCAGTTTTTTGTGCTGCCGCCAATCCGGGGACCCCAGTTCAAGGTGAGCTTGACAGCCTTGCCCAGGATCGTGAAACAAAAAAGGCGGTTTGATCCTCTTATCATCACCGCCATCCCAGAGAAAAGGGCAATAGACTATTTCGTATTCCAATCCCTTGCTGCGATGGATGGTGACAATTTGCACCAGTTGCGCGTCGCTTTCCAGACGCAATTCGGCATCATCGGGAAGGCGGATTTCCTCCCGGATCAGGCGCTGAAACCAGCGGATCAAACCCTCCATACCCCAGTTTTGCTGCAAATGCTGACGGTGCAGTAATTCCGCCAGATGCAGCCAGTTGGTCAGGCAACGCTCGCCGTCGAGGCGGTTGAGAAACCGGCCATGCACGTGTTGGCGCGCCAAAATGGCCTGAAACATGGCCATTACCCCCTGCTTGCGCCAGAGTTGCTGCCAATGCTGGAAACATTCGACCCATCCTTCCCAGCCGTCCGGCTGTTCCTCCAGTTGCAGTAAATCGTCTCCCGTCAGGCCAATCAAATCCGTCACCAGCGCCGCCCGCAGCCGTTCCTCGTCGTGGAGCCAGGCCACCGCTTCCAGCACCCGCAACAGGTCATCGGCCTGGGGCGTGGCGAACACGCTGTCATCGGTTTTCAGCACCGAGGCGATGCCCCTTGCCGCCAAGGCTTGGCGCATTTGTCCGGCTTGGGCGTTTTTTCTTACCAAAATGGCAATATCGCTGCCCTTGAGTTCGCCACTTCCCAGCAAACTGGCAATGTCATCAGCCACTGCCGCTGCAATTTTTTCTCTGGCCTCTTCTTTATTCCAAAATTTGTTCGCTTTATTCCTAGACTCATCTGTCCCCAGGGCCCAAATCCGCAGGGGCGGATAATCCAGCGGCGGAGGATCGCCTGCTTGCGCAGCTTCCACTTCGATATAAGATACCGCTTCCAGGCGGAAAGGGAGGGGATGACGGGTAAAAAGCTGGTTGAGGGCCGATACCAACGGCCGGGATGACCGCCAGTTGACCGCCAGGGTTTGAACATCCGGGGTTTCCCGCCTAGCCTGCAGATAAGCATACAAATCAGCGCCACGGAAACTGTAGATGGCCTGTTTGGGATCGCCGACAAAAAACAGCGATTGCCCGTGGCCGCCATAGATCGCTTGAAAAATCCGGTATTGGGTGGGATCGGTATCCTGGAATTCATCAATCAACGCCACCGGATAACGGTCCCTGGCCCATTGCGCCAGACTTTCTCCATGTTTTCCCTGCAATGCCTGATCAAGACGCAGCAACAGGTCGTCAAAGGTCAATACCCCCAATTGATATTTGCTGTCTTCCATATTCCGCCGTACTTCCCTGAGCGCCCGGCAGCGCCACGTGGCCTGGGCCCATTCGCGGGCCTTAAGCCACAGGTCATGAGTTTCTTGCCAGCGACTCAGGCATTCGAACCATTCATGGCGGGGCGGCTCTCCCTTGCACTTGGCTTGCAGTTCAGCGGGAGTGAATCTTTGGAGACATTCAGGCACCAACACCGGATCACCATTGACCAGGTTCTCTCCCACAATAGCCAGCCAGCGGGGTAAATTGCTTTTGGAATAGGAACGGCGGTTCAGAGCGGGATGGGTTGCCAGCAGTTGGCGGATTTCCGGTTCGCAACGGCGCCAAATCGCCGCGGCGGCTTCATGGGCTTGTTGAACAGCCTGCAAGGCGGTTTGCTCGTCAATTGGGGGCTGGCAACCCAAAAGCGGCAAATCCGGCTTTCCCAGCCAGTGGCGCAGTTGATCGGAAAGAGTTTCCGGCGTCGATTCATTCAGCCACGGCCAACCGTCTTCCAAATGCCGGCGGAAGAAGTCATAAACTGCCTCCAGCCGCAATTCGCTGTCATCCTTGAGGAGTTCGTTGTCAAAAGCAATGCCCGACTCCAGCGCGGTTTCGTTCAATAGCCTGCGGCAAAAGCCATGAATGGTGTAGACCGGCGCGTTATCAAAACTGCGGATGGCGCGTAGCAGCTTTCTTTGGGCCTCGTCAGACTGGTAGCGGGCAACCAATGATTGCAAAAATTCGTCCTCGCTGCTGTGGCCACAAAACGCCAACAGCCCATCCACCAAGCGTTCCCACAATTTGCCGCGCAGCTCTTCCGTCGCTGCCTCGGTAAATGTCACCACCAGAATGTCTTCCACCTGAACCTCGGTTTCCAGCAGCAACCGGAGATACAGGCCAGTCAAGGTCCAGGTTTTGCCGGTGCCGGCGCTGGCTTCAATCAGATGGCGGCCTTGAAGTTCAATGGTAGTGATATCCAACGGCTTCATTCCATTACCTCCCGGTGCCGCCACACCGTGGCCCACGCAGATTGACTCCAATAGACGAATTTTTCATCGAGGACGCTATCGCTCTCCTTGAACACCAGCCGGTGATAGGGTTCCAGCTTTTCTCCGGGAGATCTGTCATTGCCGCGCCAGGTTTGCAGAGCGTAGTTAAAGGCTTTTTCGTGCTGCCCTGATTCATCCCCCTTTCTTTTCCCGCGGGAAAAGGTTTTGGCAAAGCTGAATCCGCTTCTCAGAAACCAATGGAGCGGGTGTGTGTGGCCTTCCCGAAACCCCTGATAGAGAATTTCCAGGTCATCAACGGGCTGTGAAACCGGGGTCAATATTTCCTGCTTCAGCGTCAATTGCTTGTCAGGATAGACAAGCCTGGTGGTCTTGGGGGAATGGGCGCACATTAACAGATGTTCGATCCAGAACCGGACCCATTCATTGTCGTACGGTTCGCTCAACAGCAGTATGACCCGTTCCTTCCCGCCGGCACTTTCCAAACTGCCCATCACCAATAACCCTGACGGAAGCCCGGCTTCCAGGGCAAGGGGTTCATCTTCCCCGCTTTCGCCAAAAGCCGCCGCGTGCAGCTGGTTCACCAGCTCGGTTTCCCGGGCCAGTAAATGGCTGCCAGGCTTGCCATAAGGGAGCATGCCGTAGGCGCGCAGGCGTTTTTCCATGATTTCCACGGAATGCCCGGCTTCCAGATCGGCGAGGATGATTTTCCGGAGCCTGCGCGCATCGGATTTTTCCAGGCCGAACACCTCGCGTTCAGGAAGAACCGTGGGCGTCGGTCTTAAATTGATACCTAATTGCTTTTGGCAAAACCAGCGCACCGGATGGCGCCAAAAAGCAATCATATCGTCGATGGTTAACTGTTTTGGCGGGTCAGGCAGAGGCAGAGGGCAGGACAAAAACGGGCGCTCGGCGTTTTCGGTAGTGTTCAGGGCAAACTCCCGGTAAGTGAATAAACTGTCATCACTTAAATAACGGCGGCTGAAGCCTTGCAAGGGATGTTCCACCACCAATTGCTCGCGGGCAATGCCGTATCCCCGCTCGATATAATCCAGCAATTCGCTCACCAGCACCGAAGGCGGCAACCGGGTGTTGTCGCGCACACTCTGTCCAACGTAGCTGAGATAAAAATAATCCCGCGCCGCCAGCAACGATTCGAGAAATAGATAACGGTCTTCGATGCGCTGGGAGCGGTCGCCACGGCGGTATTCGCCGGCGCTGAGGTCAAAACTGTAACGGGATTCCGGACGGGGAAACGCCTTGTCATTCATGCCAATGAGATAAACTACCCTAAAAGGCACGCTGCGCATGGGCGTCAAAGCACAAAAAGTCACTTTGCCGGTTAAATAATTGGCCTGCTCCGGCTGACGGTTCAAAACGTCCAAAATCAGCTTTTGGAATAACGGGAAATCGATGGGGTCAGCATAGCCTGCCTGATCACATTGCTGTAGCAGGGCGTGGAGATGATTGCGCAACCGCTGGCGGCCTTCCTGCATCTGCTCTTGTTCGCCGATTAGCTGATCCAGCACGACCTCCAGGCACATTATCCAGTCGCCCAGCGTCAACTGCTCGTCGCGCCATGGGTGCAGGGCAAACAAATTCTCCGCCCAAGCCACAAAACGCCCCAGCGCCACCGCCAGACTCCCCTCTACTTCCGGGTAGGGGTAGTCATCGCCAAAGGGCTTGTCGCTATCAAATACCGCTCCCAGCAATAACCGCCGCAGGCCCAGCCACCAGGTATTTTCTGGGGTGGCGGGCAAGTCCAGCCGCCGGCGCATGGCTTCATCCACGCCCCAGCGAATCCGGGTTTCCTGGCACCAGTGGGCAATCCGCGCGACATTTTCTTCACTTAATCCCGCTTGCTCCCGGACTGGCTCGTAGTCCAGCAACGCCAGTAATCGATTCACCTCGAAGCGGCTGGTGGGCAATTCCAGCACCGCCGCCAGAATTTCCGCCACCGGCTCGCTGGTCAGCAGGGCGCGGTCGGCCAGGGCGTAGGGGATTTTGGGCTCGTGGGTGGCGAATACCGCTTCGATATACGGAGCATATTGATCCAGATTCGGCGTCATCACCACAATATCGCCAGGCTGCAGACTGGGATCGGATTGGAACAAATCCAGGAGTTGATCGTGCAGGACTTCCAATTCCCGCATGGGGGTATGGCAGCTATGAATGGAGAGGGACTTGGCAACGGCCACCGTGGTGGGCATGACAGTACGGTCGATCAAATCCAGAATATCGGATTGCAGGCAGTGGAGCAACGTCGCTGTGCCCGGTGCTTGAAAGGATTCGTGGGTTTGATCTTTTCCCAGCCCTTCCAGCAAATCAAAAAAATCCCGTCCTTGCCTGCCCCAGGATGCTAAAAGCGGATTACCCACTTCCAAAAAAGGCGCTACCGGATCGGGCGCTGCCAATTGGGTTCGCTCAGAGACAATATCCCCCCAATATTGGCGGCAGGGGTTGAGGAGAAAAAAATGAACGTCCAGATACTCGGATACCGCTTTGATCAAACGGAGATAACCGGGTGACAATTCCGCCAGTCCAAAAAAACTTACTCGTTGGGGCAATGATTGACGCTGCTCTAGAGAAAGGGTCTGCAAGCGCTCAAAAAACGCCGTTTGCAGTTCAATCCAGTGAGCCGCCTCGGACTGGCTTTTCAACAAGCGCCACAGCTTGGCCTGCCAGTGGCTTTTCTTGCCCTGCTCCCAAGCGGAAATCCAGTCGGGCCGGTAGAACAGATAATGATCGTAGATCCGCTCCAGCTGCCCGGCCAACCCAAACCGGCGAACACCATCGGCGCCAGCCAAATAACCCGCCAGTTCCGGAAACTTTTCCCCTTCCTTTTCCAACAAGGCCAGAATCCGCCACACCAACACGCCCGGTTGAAAAGGCGCGGTTTCCGGCAACCCCGCCAATACCCGGCGCAGCAGCCCCCACATGAATTCCGCCGGGAACAAAAACTCCAAATGGGCAGCCACGTTCAATTCCCTGGCAAGCTGCAGCGACAACCAGCGGGCCATGCCATAATTTTGCACCACTACTATCTCCGGCGCGAATACATCCGTCAGCGGCTGACAGTGAAGCTTGGCATATGCCAGCGCCAGATCCTCCAGCCGGTTGCTTTCGTGGGTAATGAGCATGGCTCAATGGGCAAAATTTCTATTTAGGCATCGATTCGGGCAGGCGCCCAGCATGGTTTTGCCTCTAGATTCCCGCTTTCGCGGGAATGACGCCAGAATTGAGGCGCTTAATCCACATCATTCCCGGAGAAAAAGCGGAATAAATCCGGTCATTCATCATACGGGACACGGTGATAAGTAAAGAGGTATAGCAGGCTTCTAACATCCTGCACTAACAGGCTTCCGGTTTGCGGTCCCGAAGTAGCAGATTTTTTACCCCTTCCCGGGGTGCCAATCCTTGATACAGCACTTGATAAACCTGTTCGACAATGGGCATTTCCACCCCCTTGGATTGGGCCAGCTGATAGACAAGCTTGGCAGTTAAAATGCCTTCAATCTGTTGGCCTATTTCAGCTTTGAGTTCGTCCAGGTTGCGGCCCTGTCCGAGGCCCAAACCCAAACGGCGATTGCGGGACTGGTTATCCGTGCAGGTAAGGATGAGATCGCCAACCCCTGCCAATCCCATTAAAGTCCTGGCCTTGGCGCCCATGGCTTCTCCCAGGCGCATCATTTCGGCAAGCCCCCGGGTAATCAGCGCGGCCCGGGCATTGGCGCCAAAACCCATGCCGTCGGAAATGCCAGCGGCAATGGCCAGCACATTTTTGACTGAACCGCCAAGCTGAACACCCACCAGATCGTCCGAAGTATAGACCCGGAAATACGCATTGTGTAAGAATTCCGCCAAATCCAGGGCAAATGGGGCATCAGGGGAAGCCACTGTGATAGCGGTTGGCAGGCCTTGCGCCACTTCCCGGGCAAAAGTGGGACCTGAAATTGCCGCCAGTGGCCGGGACGGACCCAACACTTCCGCCGCGACTTCGTGGAGCAACCGACCGCTGTCAGGATCCAGTCCCTTGGTGCCCCAGGCAACTCGGGTGGTTTCCGCCAAAAAAGGCTTGAAAGATTGCAGACAATCACGAAAACCGTGACTGGGCACCACAACTAAAAGAATTTCTTTCTCGTTAATAGCGGTTGCCAAATCGGTTTCAAAGTCGATCCGATGCGATAATGGCATGCCCGGCAAATAACGCTCATTGCGGTGGGAACCGGCAAGGGTGCGAATATGATCGGCATTGATATCCCATAAAGTAACGCCAAAACCGTTACTCGCAATAAGATTTGCCAGCGCCGTTCCCCAGGAGCCGGCACCCAGGACGGTGATCGCCGTTCCACTCATCAAGAAAAAAACCCTTTAGTTGGGCTTGCCGGTGGCGCCTTCTTGCTGGGCCTGCTGCTGCATTTTTTGGGCATAGATAGCCTCGAAGTTGACCGGCGGCAGCACCATAGGCATGAACCCGCCTTTCAATGACAGGTCGGAAACCACTTCCCGGGCATAGGGAAATAGCGTATTTGGACAATAGATCCCCAGCAGTGGCCCCATTTCTTCCTTTTCGAATCCTTGCGCGGCGAAAATACCAGCCTGAGCCACTTCCACCAGATAGGCGGTTTTCTCTTCCAGCTTGACCGTTACGGTGACGGTGAGCACCACTTCATAAACACCTTCCTCCAATTCCTGGGCATTGCTGGCCAGATTGAATTCCACATTCGGCTCCCACTTCTGGGTAAAAACCTGGGGGGAGTTAGGTGTCTCAAAAGAAACGTCCTTGACGTACACTTTTTGAATGGCAAATTGTTTTTCCACTTGATCGGCCATAAGTTATTTTCCCTTGTGTTTTTTGGGTTTAGTAATTGGCAGATTGGCTTCTTCCCAAGCCATCATGCCACCTTTGAGCATGGTGACTTTTTCAAAACCGGCTTTCTGCAAGGTTTTGCAGGCAGCCGGAGAGCGGGTTCCAGACTGGCAGGTAACGATGACGGGTTGATGCTTAAAAGGCGCTAACTCGTCAAGGCGCTCTTCCAGTTTACCTAGGGGAATCAACTTGGCATCGGCGATATGGCCTTTGTCCCATTCGCTGGGCTCTCTGACATCGACAACGACAGCGTCTTCCTGATTGATTAGCATTACCGCTTGAAGCGGGGTGACCAGTTTATATTTTCGCGTCAAACTTTCAAGTAAATCACGCACCAATAATACGGTAACCACTGCAAATCCTATCACCAAATAGAGGTGATTCCCCACAAATTCAAAAAAACGCTCCATGCTGGTTCCTTAATCTTTTATTGTTCAATATTCAATGATGGCGGCAAAAAACTTCCCGGATCATGTCAATCAACTTGATGGTACGTTGATCATCGATCTGGTAATAAACACGATTGGCTTGCTTATCAAAACTCAACAGTCCCTTGTCCCGCAATATCGCCAAATGCTGCGAGACGTTACTCTGGGTGGTTCCAACCTTGTCGACAATTTCTTGTACACTGGCGGCGCCGTCACCCAAAGTGCATAATATTTTCAATCGTAAGGGATGTGACATGGCTTTCAAGCATTTTGCCGCATGGATGATATCTGCTTCGTCAGCTATGAGCATTTTTGACATAGATCTACCGGCACTAAATAATTTACACAAAAAGGCAACCACCCGGAATTAGTCCAGGAGGTCACTTAATCCCACCACCATTTGATGATGAGATACGTTATTATAACGATTTTCGATGCTCATGCTTTGGTAAAAAAACCATATTCTTATACTGTCTGATATGCCGCCATGAAGGCAGCGTAAAATTATAATGCAAAAGAACTTCGGTTTTTTTGGCGCTTTAGGGGAACGCTGAACAATTCATCCGGGAATTCCCGGCACAAAAAATCAATCGCTTGCAGCGCTTGATTTTGGCGGCACGCCCTTGTTCCGCGAGAAACCCTGAATAAATCAGGCTTTCCTTGGCATAACTTACTTAAACTCTTTCTCAGGGAGGTTACTGTTGAATAAGAAACGCCCCAAACCCCTTGTTCTAATTGTTCTGGACGGTTTTGGCTATAGTGAAACACGGGAACACAATGCCATCGCCTTGGCTAATACACCCGTTTGGGATAAGCTCTGGAATGAATATCCCCATACTCTGCTCCATTCCGGGGGACTAGCCGTGGGACTGCCTGAAGGGCAGATGGGGAATTCCGAAGTCGGTCACCTACATCTGGGCTGTGGCCGGTTATTACCCCAAGAGCTGGTGCGCATTAACCTGGCCATTGAAGACGGCTCGTTTTTCAAAAACCCCACGCTTTGTGACGCAGTGGATCGTGCGTTGAAAAATGGCAAGGCTCTGCATATCCTGGGGCTTCTGTCTCCCGGGGGCGTCCACAGCCATGAACTACAAATCCAGGCCATGGCAGAGCTTGCCGTAAAACGGGGTCTGGACAAAGTCTATTTACATGCGTTTCTCGATGGCCGCGACACTCCCCCCAAAAGCGCTGGTGAATCTATCCGCCGCACCCAGGAAAAACTGGAACAATTGGGTCACGGACAAATCGCTTCCCTCACGGGGCGTTTTTACGCGATGGACCGGGACCAGCGGTGGGAAAGAACAGAAGCCGCTTACAACCTGTTGGTTTTAGGGGAAGCAGAATACACTGCCCCCGATCCTTTGACCGGACTGCAAATGGCTTACGAACGCGGCGAAACCGATGAATTCGTCCAACCCACCGCCATCGTTCCACCAGGCGACGTCATGCACGTGATCGAAGACGGTGATGTGGTGGTATTCATGAACTTCCGCGCCGACCGCGCCCGCCAATTGACCCGGGCCTTTATCGAAAAAGATTTCGATGGGTTCAAGCGCAAACGAGTGCCCAAACTGGGAGGGTTCGTCACTCTGACAGAGTACCACAAGGACTTTGATGTCCCCGTCGCCTTTCCGCCCATTGAAATCACCAACAGCCTTGGCGAAGTACTCTCCAAAAATGGCTTGACCCAGTTGCGTTTGGCGGAGACAGAAAAATATGCCCACGTCACTTTCTTTTTTAACGGTGGGGTGGAAGACCCTTTTCCAGGAGAAGAAAGGATTTTGATTCCCTCCCCCAAGGTAAGAACCTATGACTTAAAGCCGGAAATGAGTGCTTTTGAAGTGACGGAAGTCATGGTAGAGTCCATCGAAAAGCAGAAATTCGATGTCATTATATGTAACTATGCCAACGGCGATATGGTTGGCCACACCGGCAATGAAGCCGCCGCCATCAAAGCCATCGAAGCCTTGGATCAGTGTTTGGGGAAAATCACCGTTGCCTTGGATCACGCTGGCGGGGAAATGCTGGTAACCGCCGATCACGGCAATGCCGAACAAATGTTGGATCCTGAAACCGGCCAGCCCCATACCGCCCACACTCTCAATCCCGTCCCTCTGGTTTATTATCGGGGTGAATCGGGGACACTCAAAGCGGAAGGCGGCAGCCTGGCGGACATTGCCCCTACCATGCTGGATATTTTAGGGCTGGAAAAACCCCAGGAAATGACCGGCCAGTCTCTGCTTCTCAAAAAATCATAGGCATTAAATACTACCGTGACCCCTCGGGAATCTTTAAACAGGCCAGCAATTCGAGCTTGTCTCGGGTTGCTGGCTTTTATTTTTTGCCTCGCCGCCAGTGCCGCGGACCAAAAGAAGGATTTATCCATCTTGGATGGAAAAATCCGCGCACTGCGTCAACAAATGACCCAGCTTTTCTCCAAACGGCAGTCACTGGAGAATGAACTGGCAAAAATAGAAAAACAAAGCGGGCATCTAGCAAAAAAGATCCGCCGCCTAAAAAGCCAATCCATCCAACTCAAAGAAAAGAAGCATGATATAGAGAAAAAACTGGCCCGGGAAAAAGCAGCGTTAGACAGGCTTAAATCCCAATTAGCCCATAATATTCGCGCTGCCTATTCGATAGGTAAGCAAGAACCTCTCAAATTATTGCTGCACCAAAATCAAGTCGCCACCTTAAGCCGGACACTGACGTATTACCGTTATTTCAACCGTGCGAGACTGGCAGAAATTGCGCAGGTCAAACAGCAGCTGGCGTCTATCCAAGCCCTGACAAAAAGCTTGGAGCAAAAAGAGAGCCACCTTCAATCCGTGCTAGAAGAACTCAAACAAGAAAGGCTCGCCCTTGAGCAATTGAAAAAGAGTCGGAAAAAACTTCTATCTCTAATAAAATCCAAACTCAAAACCCAAAAAGACAAACTGGCTCAGCTTCAAAAAAATAAACACAATCTAGAAAAACTGATTCAAAAAGCCCAGCAAGCGTCCACATTTTTACCTTCCATCAATCAAGGCAAACCTTTTCACCAACTGAAAGGCCAACTCCATTGGCCGGTAAAAGGCAAGCTTGTTAGACGCTTCGGCAGCCGCAGGTCAAGCGGCACCCGATGGGAAGGGGTTATCATTCAAGCCCCTGAAGGCACACCTGTGCGCGCCATCTACCCCGGACACGTTATATTTGCCGATTGGCTCAAGGGTTATGGCCTGCTTTTAATTCTCAAACACGACAATCAATTCATGTCCATCTATGCTTTCAATCAAAGCTTGATGAAAAATGTGGGCGATCCCGTGGAAGCGGGTGAAATTATCGCTACGATAGGCCGCAGCGGCGGACGTTCCAGCCCAGGATTGTACTTTGCCATCCGCAAAAGCGGGAAACCCATCAACCCGGAGCGATGGTGCCGCAAGACCAAACGGGGTAGAGTAAGTTGATTCCAGGCACAATTATCAAAAAGATGTCATAATTAGCAAGTTTAAACTTCATTTTTACTTTGTTGCGTATACCCATAACTGGAAACACGGACTGGTTTTAAATTTTCTGGGAATTTTCACGTAGCGGCATCTTACATGTACGCCCTACCATGGCACTGGGAAATTATGGGTAACAGGAACTGAGGAAGTCTGACTTCTTTTTTTAAAGTTCACTATAGACAAAGTAACAATGTTTTTTTCCGGCAATTTATATTTAAGGAAGATCGATGCGCAAGACCACGAATCTATTTTTAATTGCACTAGGCGCTTTTTTGGGCATTCTGCTGGGAACCTGTGGCAGTGTCCTAGCGGAACGGGAGGCTAAAAAAGCCGAGACCATCCCCTTTGTTGAGCTAAAAACCTTTACTGAAGTTTTTGGCCGGATTCAACAGGATTATGTAGAGCCTGTTACTGACAAAAAATTGCTTGAAAACGCCATCCGTGGCATGTTAACCGGGCTTGACCCCCATTCCAGTTATTTATCGCCCGATCAATACAAGGAGCTGCGCATCGGTACCACTGGTCAATTTGGCGGACTTGGAATTGAGGTCACGATGGAAAATGGCTTTGTCAAAGTTATCGCCCCCATTGACGATACCCCGGCGCAAAAAGCTGGCATCAAACCCGGCGATTTAATCATCCGCTTGGATGAGAAACCGGTCAAAGGTATGTCGTTGCAAGATGCGGTAAAAATTATGCGCGGCAAACCAGGTACTGATATTGTCCTGACCATCGTCCGGGAAGGGGAAGACAAACCCCTGAAGATCAAAATCACCCGGGATATCATCAAAATCAAGAGTGTTAAAAGCAAGCTGCTGGAAAAAGGCTATGGTTACCTGCGCATCACCAGCTTTCAATCCCGCACCGGCAGCCAGATGCTCAAAGAGATTAAAAAACTTCGGAAAAAAGGCGATCTGAAAGGCATCGTGCTGGATTTGCGCAACAATCCAGGCGGCGTGCTCAACGCCGCCGTGGCTGTCAGCGACGCGTTTTTGGACCAAGGCTTGATTGTCTATACCGATGGCCGGATTGAAGACGCCAAAATGAAGTTTGAGGCGACCCCGGGTGATATTCTCAGAGATGTCCCCATGGTAGTACTAATCAATACAGGTTCCGCTTCCGCCTCGGAGATTGTCGCTGGCGCCCTCCAGGATCACAAACGCGCCATTATCATGGGGCAAAAATCCTTCGGCAAGGGATCGGTGCAAACCATTCTGCCTTTGAGCAATGGCGGGGCCATCAAGCTCACCACAGCCCGCTATTACACCCCTTCTGGTCGCTCAATTCAGGCCGAGGGCATTGTGCCGGATATTCCCTTGGGAACCATACGGTTGGAAACCATTGCCGAAGCAGAGGAATTCAAACCCCTCACTGAAGCTGATCTTTCAAGGCATCTAGAAAATGGCACCAAGCCAGAAAAAGAGAAAAAAGAATCGGGCAAACAGGAGAAGAACGACAAGGAAAACGAGATGCTTCTCAAGGACTATCCTTTACATGAAGCGCTTAATGTTCTGAAAGGTATCAATATTGCCAAACAGAGCTTGAAGAAATAAGCACCCGAATTGGCACAAGGAAGTGCCAATACGAAAAAGCCGTCCCAAAGGACGGCTTTTCATTATCTTCTGACAGTATCTGCTAATTCGCAATTATATTTTGCGGCTCAACAGCAACCCGGGACCATCCACAGCCGGTTGATACCGGACAGAAAACAATTCTAGCTGCGAAAGAACTTGCTCCAAAGGCTCAGGGCCTTGATACTCAAAAGCGTTGACGCCGACCCTTGCCATGTAATAAACCTGATCTGCCAAAAAATCCCCGCTGACGCGGATTTCACCATTAAATCCATAACGTTCCCGCAATAATCTCGCGTAAGAAAAACAACGGCCATCGGTAAATTTCGGAAACTCCAGGACAATTAACTGCAACTGATCAAGGTCGTCCCTCAGTTCATCCAGGGGTTCTATTCCGCTCAAACGCACACCAATTTCACCGTCCCTGCTGACTAGAACCTCCTTTTCCACCTGCCAACGGGCAAACGGTACAGAAATCTTACCGTTAGGTGGTATTTCCTCATCGCTTAAATGACGCCACGCATCTTCGACGATAGCACGGTCTTTAATGATTCGCATACACGCGCTCCTTAAATGGCTCAATGCCTACCCGGCGCACCATATCAAGAAAGGGTTCATCTTCCTGTCTTAAGTCCACATAGGTCTGAATGATCGTTTCCATCGCCGTAGCCACTTGATCCTTGGCCAACGCTGGACCTAGTCGTGTTCCCAGGGACGCGTCATCAGAAGACGAACCGCCCAAGGTCAACTGATACCATTCTTCACCTTTTTTATCGACACCCAAAATGCCAATATGACCAACGCTGTGATGACCGCATCCATTCATGCAACCAGACAGATTGACACGAATTTCCCCCAAATCATACAGATAATCCAAGTCTTCAAAACGGGCATGGATTTCCTTGGCGATAGGAATCGAGCTAGCGTTGGCCAACGCGCAATAGTCCAGACCAGGACAGCAAATCATATCGGTGAGTTTGCCAATATTCGGGGTTGCGAGAGTGAGATCGGCGAGGGCTTGCCATAACGCATACAGCTCGGATTCACGCACGTCGGAAAACACCAAATTCTGCGTATGGGTCACCCGCACCACGCCAAAGCTGTAACGATCCGCCAAATCCGCAACCGCATCCAATTGTGAAGCCGACATATCCCCCGGCGCCTCCCCTGGCGGCTTGAGGGATAGAAACACAACCCGGTAACCCTTCACCTTGTGTGCTACCGTATTGTGGGTGTACCAGGCGGAAAAAACTTTATTTTGCTGACGTTCTTCCTGCCATTTCACCGGCGCGGCAGATGAATCATAGTCGGGTCTAACAAAGCGGTTTTGATACCACTGGACAACCGAGTCCTCCAGCAACAATTTGTCCTGGATAGTTTGCCAGTGATCTTCCACTTGACGACGGAACTCCTCCACCCCCATTTCTTTAACCAGGATTTTAATCCGCGCCTTGAATTTATTATCCCGACGGCCATGAAGGTTATAAACCCGCAAAATGGCTTCCAAATAGGAAAGCAAATGTTTTTTCTCGAGAAAAGGACGGATCACCTGGCCGATAATTGGGGTACGTCCCAGCCCTCCTCCGACAATCACTTCGAACCCCACTTCACCCACATCGTTTTTCACCAGGCGCAAGCCAATGTCATGGACCCGCACTGCCGCCCGATCACGAGAAGCGCCGGTGACCGCTATCTTGAACTTACGCGGCAGAAAAGCAAATTCAGGATGCAAGGTAGACCATTGCCGGATAATTTCACAATAAGGTCTGGGATCTTCCACCTCATCGGCACACACGCCAGCCAATGGATCACTAGTTGTATTACGGATACAATTGCCACTGGTTTGAATCGCATGCATCTGGACTTTAGCTAAATCAGAAAGTATGGCGGGAACGTCCTCCACTTTTGGCCAGTTAAGCTGAATATTCTGGCGGGTAGTGAAATGCACAAAACCCTTGTCGTAAGTGCGCGCGATGTGGGCAATCATCCTCAATTGCCGGCTCGACAAATGACCATAAGGCACAGCGATACGCAACATCGGGGCATAACGCTGAATATATAGGCCATTTTGCAGCCTCAGGGGCAAGAACTGCTCTTCGGTCAGCCGCCCTTCGAAATAGCGCTTCGCTTGATCTCTAAACTGCTCTGCGCGTTGCTCTACTAAGAGCTGGTCCCGTTCATCATATTGGTACATGGTCACCCTCGTTTAGCCATAGCAGCATAATTCACTACCTTAGCCTTATAATTATCCCCCGGCTTCTAATAAAAAAAAATAATAAAAAACGCTATAACTAAAACGCAAATGAATATAGCCTCATTGGTACCAATATTATTTGTCCTCTTTATATCTTAAGTAACTGAAACAAAAGAGTGACTATCACAGTAGCCGGGCCTCTTCACCCTTACAGGCAAAAAAAACCCGCCATAAAGGCGGGTGTCCAGTCACATGACTTAATTTGGAGGAGTCTTTCAATGGAAAATCGTGTCAGCGGAAAATCCTTCCGCTTCTAGCATGTCTCGCATCTTTTTTACCGCTTCCATCTGGATTTGGCGAACACGCTCACGGGTAACCTGCATTTCCCGGGCAACTTGTTCCAAGGTGGACAATTCGTAACCCCAAAGGCCATACCGGCGCAATAACACTTCCCGATGTTTTTCTGGCAACTGTTTTAGCCACTGGTCCATCCGTGCCCGCATGGCGTCTTCTTGAACGGTTTCTTCCGGCCCGTCGACGGCTTCATCGGTCATAATTTCCAACAAGGGCTTATCCGATTCCTTGCCATAGGGTACATCCACCGAGCTGGTGCGCTCGTTGAGTTTCAGCATTTTCTCGACATCCTTGACCGGCTTGTCCAGAAATTCAGCAATATCTTCTGCGGTGGGATCCCGATCAAGCTTTTGCGCCAATTGCCGTTGCGCTTTCAGGTAAACATTCATTTCCTTGACGATATGAATCGGCAAGCGAATCGTACGTGTCTGGTTCATCAACGCCCGCTCAATGGTTTGACGGATCCACCAAGTGGCGTAGGTAGAAAATCTAAATCCCCGGGCCGGCTCGAATTTTTCTACCGCGCGAATCAGGCCCAAATTACCTTCTTCAATCAAATCCAACAAAGGCAAACCGCGGTTTAGATAACGGCGGGCGATCTTAACTACTAGGCGGAGATTACTTTCAATCATTTTTTTCCGCGCTGCTTCATCGCCTTCGCGGGCCAATGTGCCGTAATGCTTTTCGTCATCTGCGGTTAATAATTGGGAACGGCTCAGCTCATTTAAATAGATGCGGGTGGCGTCAAATTGAGCGCTCGTCTCCACTGGCACTTCTTCGGCAACCGGGCTCGCCTCCGCTTGCCATTCTTGAGCCAAATCAGTTTCAGTTATTTCTGCTTCTGCTGTGTTCATTTCAAATACTTGTTCAGACATCCCCATTTCCCCGTTGTGGTTTCAACTGCCTCGAGTTATCGCCTTGGTAAATAATGCAAAGGATTGACCGGTTTGCCACGCTTACGGATCTCGAAGTGCAACACACTGCGCCTCCCTCTGCCCTGGCCGACTTCCGCAATAATCTGGCCTTTCTTCACTCTTTGGCCTTCCTTGACCAGGAGCCGGCGATTATTGCCATAAGCCGATAAGTAAATTTCATCGTGCTTAACGATGACGAGATTTCCATATCCCACCAAACCGCTACCGCTATAGACGACGCTTCCATTGCCAATGGCCCGAACCGGAGTCCCCGGTGGCGCCTTGATATCAATCCCTTTGCCGCCTGTTTGGTGAAAATTCCTTACAATCACCCCCTTTAACGGCCACTGCCAAACAACCTTTAGCTTTTTTTTGAAATTTTTTTTAATTTTTTTGGATTTTGGTCTACGGGATGCTTTAGTGGACTTTACAGAAGGCCTGCGCGACTTGGCGGGCGGGTGGAGATGAAGGCGTTGGCCACTGTATATCGTATAGGGGGAGCGAATCCGGTTCCAGCGCGCCAATGTTTTATAATTGAGTCCTGCCCGGCGGGCGACGGAATAAAGCGTATCTCCTGTTTTGACCCGATAATGGCGTCCATGAATGGGCGTCGTATCGACACGCTTGAACAAAGAGGAGCCGCCACAGCCTGACACTAACAAAAAGAATACAACCACCCCACCCCAGCGCCTCAGCACTTGCTTTTTAATTGGCCAAAACAAAGCCGAAGAGGCAGGGACAAAAAACACTGCGATCTTGCAAATTAAATTCAAGTCTCTTATTCTTTAGTGCTTTTCTTTGAATTGGCGGGGCCGGAAGAGTGGCCAAAAATCACTCAATAAATCACTCTTTCAAAGGAAAAAGCTTCCAATAGGTCCCCTACACGATGATCCGAACGAGGTCGAATATGAATCATAACCGATTACCACGCAGACAAGGTTTGTACGATCCCAGCCACGAGCACGATGCCTGTGGAGTCGGTTTCGTTGCCGACATTAAAGGGCGCAAAAGCCATTCCATTATCCAACACGGGTTGGAAATCGTCACTAACTTAACCCACCGGGGCGCTGTGGGTGCAGATCCATTAGCGGGTGACGGCGCCGGTATTTTGATTCAAATCCCAGATACCTTCTTGCATGAGGAATGTGCAAAATCGGCCATCGAACTTCCAGCGGTTGGGCACTATGGCGTCGGTATGATCTTTCTACCCCGTTCTGCTTCCAACCGGGAAAAATGCGAACAGATTTTAGAAGAGGCTATCATTGAGGAAGGCCAAACCGTTTTGGGTTGGCGCGATGTACCCACCGATAATCAGGGAATCGGCCAATCGGTCAAAGATGTGGAGCCGGTGGTTCGTCAAATTTTTATTGGCCGCGGTAGCAATTGCCCGGATCAAGATAGCTTTGAGCGCAAGCTTTTTGTCATCCGCAAGCTGGTTGAAAATCAAGTCGGAAAATTACAGCTTGAAGATGGCGCCAATTTCTACATTCCCTCTTTTTCATCCAGAACCCTAGCCTACAAAGGCATGCTTCTGGCCGCTCAGGTGGGAGATTATTACCCTGAACTGCACGATGAGCGCATTGTCTCGGCAATGGCTCTGGTACATCAGCGTTTTTCCACCAATACTTTTCCGTCCTGGGATCTGGCCCAACCATTCCGGATGATCGCCCACAACGGGGAAATCAACACCTTGCGCGGCAACATCAACTGGATGGCTGCCCGCCGTCATGCGATGAAGTCGGAATTACTCGGAGAGGATTTGAACAAACTCTGGCCGTTGATTGCCGAAGGCCAATCGGATTCGGCCTGTTTCGACAATGCGCTGGAGTTGCTGGTAGCCGGCGGATACTCTCTCGCTCACGCCATGATGCTTCTGATCCCCGAAGCCTGGGCAGGCAATCCGTTAATGGATGAAAAAAGGCGCGCATTCTACGAATACCATGCCGCATTGATGGAACCCTGGGATGGCCCTGCCGCCATAGCTTTTACCGACGGCCGCCAAATCGGCGCGACCTTGGATCGGAACGGCCTGCGCCCAGCACGCTATTTGATTACCGAAGACGGCTTGGTGGTGATGGCCTCGGAAATGGGCGTACTGCATGTCCCGGAAGAGAAAATCATTAAAAAATGGCGCTTGCAGCCCGGCAAAATGTTCCTGATTGATATGGAAAAAGGCCGTATCATCGATGACGCGGAACTGAAAGCTGATCTGGCGGAACAAGCCCCTTACCAAGAATGGCTGGACAAAACCCAAATCCAACTGGAAACGCTGCCGCCTGAAGTCGCGCCGATGGCACCTGACGAGGAAACACTGATAAATCGCCTGCAAGACTTCGGTTACACTCAGGAAGATATTAAATTCTTCCTGCAACCCATGTCTGTCAGTGGCCAGGACCCGGTGGGGTCCATGGGCAACGACGCATCTTTGGCGGTATTGTCAAAGCGCTCAAGGCTGCTTTATGACTATTTCAAACAAGGTTTTGCCCAGGTAACCAACCCGGCTATCGACCCGATTCGCGAAGAACTGGTCATGTCGCTGGTTACCTTGATTGGCCCCAGGCCCAATTTGCTCGGCCGCAATCAGGGCGATCTCCATATGCGGCTGGAAGCGCATCAACCCATTCTCACGAACACCGATCTGGAAAAAATCCGCTACATTGAACCGAGAACCCACGGCGCTTTCCGCACGGCCACCTTGAGCTTCTGCTTCCTCGCTGACGAAGGCGTTGAGGGAATGAAAAAGGCGCTTGATCGTTTGTGCGAAAGAGCCGAACAAGCTGTTCTCGACGGTAACAATATTTTGATCCTTTCAGACCGGGATGTGGATGCCAGGCATGCCGCCATTCCAGCCTTGCTTGCAACCTCCGCGGTTCATCACCATTTGATCCGCAAAGGCTTGCGCACGGAAGTCGGCCTGGTCATTGAAACCGGGGAAGCACGGGAAGTTCACCATTTCTGCACCCTTGCCGGCTACGGTGCGGAGGCCATCAATCCCTATCTGGCCTTTGATGCCCTCTCCCATCTTTGCAACAAACTTCCCGAGCCATTAAGCGAAGAGGAAGCCCACAAACGCTATATCAAAGCGGTTGACAAGGGCATCCTGAAAGTGATGTCCAAAATGGGGATCTCCACTTACCAGTCCTATTGCGGGGCGCAGATTTTCAATGCCTTGGGGCTGAACCAAAGCTTCCTGGACCAATACTTCGCCGGTACTGTCAGTACCACCGAAGGTGCGGGGCTTGACGAAATTGCCGTGGAAACCCTTAAGCGTCACCGGCTCGCTTACAGCGAAGCGCTGGACTACAGAGAAGCGCTTGACGTGGGCGGGGAATTCGCCTTCCGGCTGCGGGGGGAAGATCACATTTGGACCCCGGATACCATTGCCAAGCTCCAACACGCAACCCGCAGCAACAACTGGGAAACCTACGAAGAATTCGCCCAACTAATCAACGAACAAAGCGAACGTCATTTGACCCTGCGCGGCTTGATGCGTTTCAAGTTCGACCGCGAACCGGTACCTTTGGATGAAGTCGAGCCTGCCAAGGAGATCGTCAAACGCTTCGCCACCGGCGCCATGTCGTTCGGCTCCATTTCCTGGGAAGCGCATACTACCTTGGCGATTGCCATGAACCGGATTGGCGGTAAATCCAACACGGGGGAAGGCGGCGAATTGCCGGAGCGCTTCAAACCCCTCTCTAACGGCGATTCGATGCGTTCGGCCATTAAACAAGTGGCGTCGGGCCGTTTTGGGGTCACCACCGAATATCTGGTGAACGCTGACGACATTCAAATCAAGATTGCTCAAGGCGCAAAACCCGGTGAGGGCGGGCAGTTGCCTGGCCATAAGGTGGATAAAATTATTGCCAAGGTGCGCCATTCCACCCCAGGCGTTGGGCTGATATCCCCTCCGCCCCATCATGATATTTACTCTATCGAAGACTTGAAACAATTGATCTTCGATCTCAAATGCGTCAATCCCGGCGCCCGCATCAGCGTCAAGCTGGTTTCTGAAGTGGGTGTCGGCACCATTGCCGCCGGCGTTTCCAAAGCCCACGCCGATCACGTTACCATTGCGGGTTATGATGGCGGCACTGGCGCCAGTCCATTAACCTCCATCAAACATGCGGGCTTGCCTTGGGAGGTCGGCCTGGCGGAAACCCACCAGACATTGGTACTGAACAATCTGCGCAGCAGAATCTGTGTGCAAGTGGATGGCGGGCTGCGTACTGGTCGGGATGTGGTCATCGGCGCGCTGTTGGGCGCCGATGAATTTGGTTTCGCAACAGCGCCTTTGATTGTCGAGGGCTGTATCATGATGCGCAAATGCCACCTTAATACCTGTCCGGTTGGCGTGGCCACCCAGGATCCTGAATTGCGCAAGCGATTCGTCGGCAAACCGGAGCACGTCGTGAACTATTTTTTCTTCGTAGCCGAGGAAGTGCGCCGACTGATGGCCGAATTGGGTTATCGTAAAATTGACGAAATGATTGGCCAATCGGATCGACTCGACATGGCTGATGCCATCGATCACTGGAAAGCCAAGGGCCTGGATTACACTAAAATCCTGGCCAAGCCCAAACCAGCGCCCGGGGTCAAAATTTTCAATTGCGAAAAGCAGCCCCATGAAATTGACAAGGCCTTGGACCATAAGCTCATCGCCAAAGCCCAACCGGCCTTGGAAAACAAGCAACCGGTCACAATTCAGACGCCGGTTCGCAACATCCATCGCACCGTCGGTGCCATGTTGTCCGGTGAAGTCGCCAAACGGTATGGCCATGAAGGGCTTCCCGATGACACTATCCATATCAAACTCAACGGCATTGCCGGCCAAAGTTTCGGCGCTTGGCTCACTCGAGGGGTAACGCTGGAATTAGATGGCGAAGCCAACGATTATGTTGGCAAGGGCTTATCAGGGGGCAGAATTATTATTTATCCTCCCAAGGAAACCCCGATTGTGCCAGAGGAAAACATCATTGTCGGCAACACGGTTCTCTATGGCGCCATTAGCGGTGAATGTTACTTCCGCGGCGTGGCGGGCGAACGCTTTGCGGTCCGCAATTCCGGTGCCATCGCCGTTGTAGAAGGCGTGGGTGACCACGGTTGTGAATACATGACAGGTGGCGTTGTGGTCGTGCTCGGGCAAACCGGGCGCAATTTCGCTGCCGGCATGTCAGGGGGCATTGCATACGTCCTTGACGAGGAAGGTGACTTTGAGAAGCGCTGTAATCTCGCCATGGTGGAATTGGAGCCCATTTTGGAAGAGGATCTGGCGATTGAAGAGTTAGAGCATCAAGGGGGGGATCTGGAAACCCACGGCTGGGTCAAGGTAGCCCACGACATGACTCGTTATGACGAGCACCGTCTCAAATCCCTGATTCAGACTCACCTGCACTATACCGATAGCCAGCAGGCCAGACGGATACTTGAAAACTGGTCTCAATACCGGAACAAGTTCGTCAAAGTAATGCCTGTCGATTACCGGCGTGCATTGCAACAACTACAAATGGAACAGGAACAAGCGCGTGTTCGCTTGAGCGCCTAACCGAAAAATCCCAAGATAAAGAGATAAAGAGGTTCAAGCATGGGAAAACCTACCGGTTTCCTTGAAATCCAACGTCATGATCGGGGCTATGCCCCAGTGGCAGACCGTATCCAGCATTTTCGCGAATTCGTCATTCCATTGTCACCGGAAGAAGTCGCCAGCCAGGGCGCGCGCTGTATGGATTGCGGCATCCCCTATTGCCACAGTGGCTGCCCGGTCAATAATTTGATTCCTGACTGGAACGACTTGGTCTATCGCAATAAATGGCGAGAAGCCATAGAAGCGCTGCACCGCACTAATAATTTCCCAGAATTCACCGGCCGGGTCTGCCCTGCTCCCTGTGAAGCGGCATGTACCTTGAATTTGGATGACAACCCGGTCACCATCAAAACCATTGAGTGCAGCATTGTCGATAAAGCCTGGGAAGAAGGCTGGATCCAGCCAGAAATTCCTGAGTCCCGTACCGGAAAACAGGTCGCAATCATAGGTTCAGGGCCTTCTGGCATGGCTTGCGCACAACAATTGGCCCGGGCAGGTCACCGGGTGGTGGTCTATGAAAAAAACGACCGTATCGGCGGACTGATGCGTTACGGCATCCCTGATTTCAAATTTGAAAAGCACCATATTGACCGGCGCATGGCGCAAATGCGCGCGGAAGGCGTGATTTTCCGGCCAAATACCCACATTGGCGTGGATGTTCCGGTTTCCGATCTACTGGAAAAATACGATGCTGTGGTACTGGCCGGTGGATCTGAGAAACCCAGGGACTTGAATGTTCCTGGCCGAGATTTAAAAGGCATCCATTTCGCCATGGAATTTCTGCCTCAGCAAAATCGCCGGGTTGCAGGGGATCGGATTCCACCTGAAAAAAGCATCACCGCAACAGGCAAAAGGGTTGTTGTCATTGGCGGCGGAGACACAGGATCCGATTGCGTTGGAACCTCTATTCGCCAAGGCGCGTTGTCGGTTGTGCAATTGGAACTCCTCCCCAAACCACCAGACAAGGAAGACAAGCTATTGACTTGGCCCTATTGGCCACAAAAATTGCGCACCTCCACCTCTCATGAAGAAGGCTGCGAGCGCATGTGGAGCGTCAATACCAAGTCTTTCGAAGGCAAAGACGGCCATGTCACCAAACTTCACGGTATTCAAGTGGAATGGTCACAAGATGAAAACGGTCGCTGGCAAATGAAGGAAATGGAAGGCAGTGAATTTGAGCTGGATGCCGACCTGGTCCTCCTTGCCATGGGATTTGTCCACCCAGTACAGGAAGGGATGCTCAAGGAACTGGGCGTGGAACTTGATCCCCGGGGCAACGTTAAAACCGATACCAAAAGCTATCGCACCTCCATTGATAAAGTCTTTGCCGCAGGCGATATGAGAAGAGGCCAGTCATTGGTCGTCTGGGCAATCCGGGAAGGACGCCAAGCCGCCCGCGCGGTAGACGAATATTTAATGGGTTATTCAGAACTGCCCGCCTGAACGAAACCATTTCATCTTTGCGGGTGCGTCCAGTAATTGCCTAGTTCAATATCAGCGATGCACCCGCAGCTACGGGGAAAGGGCTTTCCATATCGCTGTCCAAGTGTCCAACAGATACCAATCCAGCGGCTTGTCCAAGGCATTCTCCAAGCGTAACTGAATCATCCGAGCCGTGGTGCCATAAAAACAGGCATTGGCAACCACCGGGTCCATGCGCCTTAGTTCTCCGGCCTTGATACCTTCTTTCATGATTTCGGTTAATAAAAGAAAGGGGGGCGACATGCTCAGAGGCTTCTCATTGGGAAGAAATTCTTGATGATGGGCCATGATTATAAAACCCATGACGTCGGCAGCATCTTCGGTCAAGGTAAAAAACAGTTCGACAATCGCACGAAGACGCTCGAAAGAGTTTTTAGTTTTGTTTTTTATCTCTTTAATCGATTCATTTAAAGAAGTGATGATATCCTGGTACAAAGCATCGGCAATCGCTTCTTTATTCTTGAAATAATGATAGATAGTCCCAGTACTAACATCCGCTTCTCGCCGAATGTCCGCCACTGATGTATTAAAATAACCCTTTTGGGTAAAAAGCTTCAGTGCTGCTTTGAGGATTTCATCATTAGGTTCTTTTTTGTCTGATTTTTTCTTTGCTTGTGCCATTACCATTTTGTTTTTTTATAGTTCCTTTGGTTCGGTTCCGTGTATTTTATTCTTATATCCCCTCCTTTGTCATTAATCGATCGAATGTTCGCTCGATTTAAAACATGATAACCCGTTTTCTTAAATTTTTTGCATGGTTTGCCTTCACAGCATTGAGTATTATTACTAGCCTGTTTTTCTTACTGTTCTCATCCAAGCCGATTGTCACCAAAAGTAAATTTACATTTCAAGAAAAAAATCATCCACGCATTGCCACATTATTGGGCAACCAACCGGCGGGAATTATCACAATAGATGAAACAACCCTGGCAAAAGCGCTTCATAGTTTTCTTAACCAACAAGGCATCAGCAACCAAACCCGCGTTCTAATCACACCCAACCACATTAAACTCGATACAACTTTGAACCTAAGTTCACTACGTCCATACTTGAACGTTAAAATACTCTTAAAACCCCATAAAAAGCGGTTGAAACTAGCTTCATTAACTGTCGGTTCCCTGCCATTACCACCCGTTCTTCTCGAAGAAGCGATGCTGTGGACAGCAAACCAAGCACCCACAGGTAACCTAATAGCCTCGATATCTACCACCCCAATTCAGCTAGACAACAGATTCCTAGTTATTAGCGCCGAAAGAAACAACGCCTTAGCCAAAGCCGGTTCTGGATCGTTCTTAAAGGCACTGGATGATCCCCGGCTGATCCCTTATTGCCGGGTAACAAGCCGCTGGAGCCATACCAGCGAAGATCGGGAACTATCCAGCTATTTACAATTTTTATTTAATCGCGCATACCACCACACCGCTTTGAAAGATGCGGTGCGGGAAAATAAGGCACTGCTTCAAGTCGCAGCCGCTTACGTCAATGGATATGATCCCTGTCAATTATTTGGGATACGAAATGCGTCTGCCCCTCCAAAGAAAAAGACATTATTAGTTTTTCAACGCCACGATTTAGCTCAGCATTTCATAGTATCGGCTGCTATTGCCGCCACCGACAATCAGTTTCTGGCAAAGAGCTTAGGTCTTTATAAGGAGATGATGGACTTTGATACCGGCAGTGGATTCAGTTTCAGTGATATTGCCGCAGACAAAGCTGGTGCTCGCTTCGGCGCTTTGGCTGTAGAATCGCCACAAAGCGCGAGACGTTTACAACAAATTATGCGTACAGTGCGAAGAGCTGACTTTTTTATGCCAAGAACCCAGGGTCTGCCGGATCATTTGAGCCGAACAAGATTTGAAAGCCGTTTTGGAGGATTGAAGGGGAAAGAATACACCAGAATGAAGGCGCTGATAGAACGGAGGATACAAATGTGTCCTTTGTATCGGTATTTTTAATGGTCGGGACGGAAGGATTTGAACCTTCGACCCCCACAACCCCATTGTGGTGCGCTACCAGACTGCGCTACGCCCCGATATCTTTACTATTATACTACAGAAAATCCGTTAGTTAAGATTCTTCTTGGGTAAAAGAATCTATCTTGCTTTTTAGCTTTTGCCCGGCTTTAAAGGTAACAACGCGACGGGCACTGACAGGAATTTCCTCCCCTGTTTTGGGATTTCTGCCTGGACGCTCGTTTTTATCGCGCAGGTCAAAATTTCCAAATCCAGAGATTTTGACTGCCTCGCCCCGTTCCAGGGCGTTTTTAATTTCTTCGAAGAAAAAGTCCACCAATTCCTTGGCGTCTTTGCGATTCAAGCCAATTTCTTCGTACAATTTCTCCACAATATCGGCTTTAGTCACTGTCATTGCTATCCTCTTAATTTGGCGCCAAACTGATCCGCTAACTTCTGTAATATTTTATTTACGATTACATCAATATCGGAATCAGTCAAGGTTTTTTCAGGATGTTGCAATATCAGTCCCAAAGCAATGCTTTTTTGCCCCGCTTCAAGCCCCTTTCCCTGATAGACATCAAATAATATGACGTCTTGAAGCACGTCCACCTGGCAATCAAAAATCGCATCTATTAAGCTTTGTGTGTTTACCTGCTGAGGAATCACTAGAGCAATATCCCGGCGCACGTAGGGATATTTGGATAAGGGTCGAAATACTGGGATCGCTTGATGAGTCAGCGCACTTTGCCGAATTTCGAACAAAAAGATATTTTGATCAAAATCCAAATCCCGGGCAATTTCAGGGTGTAGCATGCCTATCCAGCCACACGCTTGCCCATTTTTTCGATGGATGATTCTCGCCGATTGACCTGGATGCAATGCTGAATGGGAATCGGCCTGAAACACAAAGTCCCGCCCTACCCGCGTCAGGGATAAAACAGCCTCAACATCCGCCTTCAAATCAAAAAAATCAACATCTCGTGGCATTTCTCCCCATTGTTCAGGGAAAACAGTGCCAGTGGCCAAGCCTGCCAGATATTTTTCCTGCTCAATCTTGCCATTTTGCCGATAAAACCGCATCCCGGTTTCAAAAAGACGAATACGCCGCTGCTGGCGGTTTATATTGTACTGAGCAGTCGTTAGCAGCCCTGTCCACAACGTAGTGCGCATCACACCAATTTCAGACGACAATGGATTCAGCAAAGGGACGGCTTCGAGATCAGGGGTGAGTTTTTCTTGCAACGAAGCATCGACAAAACTATAGGTAACCACCTCCTGAAATCCGCGGTCAACCAATGCATCTTTTACTCGATCCAAAGGCAACTGGTTTTCCGGAACCGGCTGAAGCGGGGTCGGGAAGGCAAGGGTTCGAACCGGCAGATTGTTATAGCCATAAACCCTGGCCACTTCTTCAATCAAATCTGCTTCAATAGCGATATCAAAGCGGAAGCTTGGCGGCCTGACACTCCAGACACCACCTTCTCCTTCCAACTGCATCCCCAGACGCCGAAGAATGTCTTCAATTTCAGTGTCATTGATATGAAGGCCCAGCAAGTCATCAACCCGCTGACTCCGTAGCTCTATCAAGGGGCGCCTTGGCAAATACTGTTCGACAACTTTTTCATTAATCGGTCCGGCGCTGCCGCCGGCGATTTGCAATATCAGCTCACTCGCCCTTTCTATCGCCCTAGACTGCAAACCAGGGTCAACACCCCGCTCAAAACGATGGGAAGAATCGGTATGCAGCCCAAAACGGCGGGCTTTACCCATAATCGCTTCGGGGCTAAAAAACGCGCATTCCAAAAATATCGTCTGCGTGGTATCGGTCACTGCAGAACCTTTGCCGCCCATGATGCCCGCCAGCGCCAAAGGATTGACTTCATCGGCAATCACTAGGACATCCTCAGAAAGCTCGACCTCCTGTTCATCCAGCAATACCAACTTTTCACCTTGCCGGCCCATGCGGACTTGGATGCCCCCTTGCAATTTATCCGCGTCAAAAGCGTGCAAAGGTTGCCCCAATTCCAACATGACGTAATTGGTAATATCGACAATCGCGCTGATACTGCGAATTCCACTGCGGCGCAATCGTTCCTGCATCCAAATAGGTGTAGGCGCCAAGGGGTCAATATTTGTGATTAAACGCCCCAAATAACGAGGACAGGCATTTTCTGCTTCTGTGGCAATGGTGATCGGGAGAACTGTAGAGCCACTTGCAGGAACGGGGGAAACTGAAAGCGGACGCCAATCGACTTTATTCAATAACGCGGCCTCCCGGGCAATCCCTTCAATGCTCAGGCAATCCGCACGATTTGGGGTCAAATCCACATCAATGATTGTGTCTTCAAGCTGCAAATATTGGCGCAGGTCTTCTCCCACCGGGGCATCATCTGGAAGTTCCCACAGTCCAGATGCCGCCTCTGCCAAACCCAGCTCGCGGGCAGAACAAAGCATTCCCAGCGATTCCACGCCACGCAGCTTGGCTTTTTTAATCTTCATTCCACCGGGTAATGTGGCACCGACGGTAGCCAAAGGCGCCTTCATCCCCTCACGAACATTGGGGGCGCCACAAACAATGGGCAACAATGTCTCTGCTGCGATGGATACTTGACACACACGCAATTTATCGGCGTTGGGATGGGGTTGGACAGAGACCACCTGGGCAATAACCACACCAGAAAAGTCGGGCGCTGCCGGCTCCACACTATCGACTTCCAGCCCCGCCATGGTCAATTGTTCAACCAAAGTTTGGGTATCTACCGGCGGGTTGACGTGTTCTCGCAACCAAGCTTCGCTAAAGCGCATAATGATTTATTTCAGTGAAATTGTTCGAGAAAACGTAAATCGTTCTCGAAAAAAAGACGAAGATCGTTGATTCCGTACCGAAGCATGGCAAGACGCTCGACCCCAAGGCCAAAAGCAAATCCACTATACCGCTGCGGGTCGATTTTCACGAACTCAAAGACACTCGGATGGATCATGCCGCACCCCATCACCTCCAGCCAACCACTTTGACCACATACTCGGCATCCCTTGCCCTGGCACATGACACATGCGATATCCACTTCAGCGGAAGGTTCGGTAAAAGGAAAATAAGATGGCCGAAAACGCACCTCAACATCTTGCTCGAAAAAATTGCGCAAAAATTCGTCGAGAATACCGCGCAAGTGAGCAAAACTCACCCCTTCATCCACCAAGAAGCCTTCCACTTGATGGAACATGGGTGTGTGGGTCAAGTCGGAATCGCAGCGATAAACACGGCCCGGAGCAATAATTTTGAAAGGAGGAGACCCCGCCTCCATGACCCGGATCTGTACCGGAGAGGTGTGGGTTCTTAATAACGTATGCTCGTCAATGTAAAAAGTATCGTGCATCGCACGGGCGGGATGATGCGCAGGGATATTTAGCGCCTCGAAGTTATGATAATCATCTTCGATTTCCGGACCCTCTGCCACTTGAAACCCCACGCTGGCAAAAATTTTTTCAATCCTGCGCATCGTCAGAGTGACCGGATGTAGTCCTTCGGCGCGCTGCCCCCGCCCCGGTAGCGTCACATCAATCGACTCGGCGGCCAGCCTTTCCGATAACTGGGCCTGCTGCAAAGCGAGCTGCCGGGTTTCTAGTGCCTGCTGGAATTTCTGCCGGGCCTCGTTAACGACCTTACCCACCTGAGGCCGCTGTTCCGGTGGCAAATTACCCAGCGCTTTCATTCGCTGGGTAAATAACCCTTTCTTGCCAAGATAACGAACCCGAACCTGGTCTAGGGACTGAAGATCCTTGGCTGACTCTAGATCATTTTCTGCCTGAGCCAGCAGGGCTTCCACCGAATCAGTCACAGGCAAATCAGCCTTGGGCAATTTTAGCCAGTTCTGCAAAGGCTTCTTTGTCGTTCACCGCCAAATCAGCCAATATTTTTCTATCGATGTCGATTGATGCTTTTTTGAGTCCCGCCATGAAACGGCTATAAGACAAACCATGCTCACGCGCGGCTGCATTGATGCGGGTTATCCACAATGCCCGGAACTGGCGTTTGCGCTGACGGCGGTCGCGATAAGCGTATTGGCCCGCCTTAATGACCGCCTGTTTCGCAACCCGGTATACGCGGCTGCGGGCGCCATAGTAACCCTTGGCCTGTTTCAGAATTTTCTTGTGACGCTTTCGCGCCGTCACTCCACGTTTTACTCTCGGCATGATAACCTCTCGTTACTTTCACCTGTCAAAGCAGGCTATCGTTCAATCCAAATCACTAAGAAGGGTATTAGATCAATTTCGACTCAGGCGTAAGGAAGCAGTTGTTTTGCTTCCCGGGTATCGGAAGCGCTCAAATAATCCTTATGACGCAAGTGACGCTTACGCTTGGTGGTCTTTTTAGTCAAAATGTGGCGGCGGTTCGCGTGGTTGCGCTTAAACTTCCCTGACCCCGTCCGCTTAAAGCGCTTAGCGGCGCCGCGATTGCTTTTTAACTTTGGCATGAAAAAACTCCTAAGTTTACTTTCTCTTTTTCGGGGCAAGCACCATTACCATTTGCCTGCCTTCCAGTTTTGGATGCTGCTCAACAACGGCGTATTCTTCCAGATCCTTTTCAACGCGCTTTAACAATTCCATTCCTAATTCCCTATGAGCCATTTCCCGCCCTCGGAAACGCACGGTTACCTTGGCCTTGTCACCATCACTTAAAAACCTGATCAAGTTTTTAAGCTTAATCTGATAGTCACCTTCCCCAGTCCCTGGACGGAATTTAATTTCCTTGACCTGAATTTGCTTTTGCTTCTTCTTGGCTGCCTGTTGTTTCTTGCTGATTTCAAAGCGAAATTTGCCGTAATCCATGATCCGGCAAACCGGCGGATCCGCCTGGGGAGCAATTTCCACCAAATCCAACCCCGCTTCTTCGGCAATTCGCAACGCCTCAGCAATTGGGACTACCCCCAATTGCTCGCCTTCAGCGTCTATTAACCTTACCTTCGGCGCCCTAATTTCGTCGTTTCGACGTACTTCTGTTTTAGCAGCGATGCTGACTTCTCCTCAATTTTACGATTCCAACTCTACAACGGGCTGTTTGGCCCTTACCTGTTCATCCAACCATGATACCAGGCTTTCCAGCGCCATAGCTCCCTTGTCCGTTCCTTGCTGGGTTCGCACCGTTACCTGCCGGGCTTCCATTTCCTTGTCGCCAACAATCAGCAAGTAAGGCACACGTTGCATGGAATGCTCGCGGATTTTATAGCCGATCTTCTCGTTTCTCAAGTCGGTTTCCACCCTAAAGCCACGAGAACGCAAAATTTCCTGGATTTGCAAGGCGTAGTCCTTGTGGCGATCGGTGATATTTAGAATGACGGCCTGCACAGGCGCCAACCATAAGGGCAATAACCCGGCATAATGCTCGAGCAAAATGCCAATAAAGCGTTCCAAGGAACCCAATATGGCCCGGTGCAGCATCACTGGGGTTTGCCGGCTCCCGTCCTCGGCAATGTAGGTTGCCCCAAGGCGGCCGGGCATGGAAAAGTCCACTTGAATCGTCCCCAATTGCCAGACCCGGTTCAAACAATCCTTGAGGGAAAATTCGATTTTAGGGCCGTAAAAAGCCCCCTCGCCTGGTTGCAGCTGCCAATCCAGACCCTTGCGATTTAGCGCTTCTTCCAATGCTTTTTCCGCCTTATCCCAAATTTCATCGCTTCCCACCCGATTCTCCGGACGCGTGGATAATTTCACGGGGACATCTTCAAATCCAAAGTCCCGATATACCTCGAACAACAAATCAATAAAGGCGGAAACTTCTTCTTGAATTTGAGATTCTGCACAAAAGATATGGGCATCGTCCTGGACGAAGCTGCGCACCCGCATCAACCCGTGTAGCGTTCCGGATGGCTCGTTGCGATGGCAAGAACCAAATTCCGCCATCCGCAACGGCAAATCCCGGTAACTCTTGAGCCCTTGATTGTAAATCTGCACGTGACAAGGGCAATTCATGGGCTTGATTGCGTAATCGCGATTTTCCGAGTGGGTGGTAAAAATCATGTCCTGGAACTTATCCCAGTGACCGGACTTTTCCCACAAAGAACGATCCACTACCAGCGGGGTTTTGACTTCCTGATAATCGTGTTGGCGCAATTTTTCCCGAATATATTGCTCGATAATCTGATATATCCGCCAACCCTTGTCATGCCAAAACACCATTCCCGGCGCTTCTTCCTGGATATGGAACAAATCCAACTGCTTGCCGAGCTTGCGATGGTCCCGCTTCTCCGCTTCTTCAAGCCTATGCAAATATTGCTTGAGCTGTTTTTTATCCGCCCACGCCGTGCCATAAATCCTTTGCAACATTTCATTGCTAGAATCGCCGCGCCAGTAGGCGCCCGCCACTTTGGTCAGCTTAAAGGCTTTCAGCTTGCCGGTATCGGGCACATGGGGACCGCGGCATAAATCGGTAAAATCGCCTTGCGAATAAAGAGAAATGGTTTCCCCTTGTGGAATATCTTCAATGATTTGGGCTTTATACTCTTCCCCCTGGCGGCGGAAAAAACCGATTGCCTCGTCCCGGGGCATTTCTTTGCGCTCCACTGGCAAAGCGGCCTTGGCCAATTGGTGCATTTTTTGCTCAATTTTTTCCAGATCTTCTGGCGTAAAGCTGCGTTCAAAGGCGAAATCGTAGTAAAAACCGTCTTCAATTACCGGCCCGATAGTTACTTGCGCTTCAGGAAATAATTCTTTTACCGCCTGGGCCAATAAATGGGCGGTAGAATGACGCACCACTTCCAACCCCGCCTCTTCCTTGGGGGTAATAATTTCCACCTGGGCATCTTGGTGGATAACCGCACTCAAATCCACCAATTGCCCATTCACGCGCCCTGCAACCGCAGCCTTGGCTAGTCCGGGACCGATTGCCTCGGCCACTTCTCGTACCGTCACCGGGCGATCAAAGGCCAGCTGCTTGCCATCAGGAAGTGTTACTATTGGCATAAACTTTTACATCAACACTAAAAAATAAAGCACCGCCAAGCGATGCCTTCTATAAATCGAGTGGTAGGCGCGATTGGATTCGAACCAACGACCCCCACCATGTCAAGGTGGTGCTCTAACCAACTGAGCTACGCGCCTGAATATCTTAGTAATTATGCACTATGATGGATTGAATGTAAACAAACACCCTCTCGAAATTTGCGCAAACACCCTGATAGATTGACTCTTAAACTGTACTTATACCACCTATATATCTCTCGGAAACCAATGCCTCACCAGTCAGTTGCATCAAGACAAACAATTGCGACGGCAAATCCGGGCAGCGTTTGAGCCGCTCTGTTAAATAGCCGTTCTTTTGGGGTTGGAGGACGAAGAAATCCGCCGATTTTCCCTTTTCAAAATTCCCTGTCTCGTGGGCCAATCTCAGTGCCTGTGCGCCCCCCAAAGTAATCAGATAAAGTAATTGCTCCGGGCTCAATCGACATTGTTGCAGTTGTTGAATCTTGTAGGCATCTTGTGTCTCCTGCCACACAGTAAAATGCAGTCCTGCGCCAATATCGGTACCAAGGGCCAAGGGAATTTCATAGGCAAGATGCCGTTCCAGTGGAAATAATCCACTGCCAAGAAACAGGTTACTGCTGGGGCAATGACAGACTGCGCCACCAGCTTCGGCGATGCGCTGCAATTCCTCATCCCCAGCATGAATATTGTGGATCAACAGTGTCTTGGAGCCTAGCAAATCATAATGGTCATAGACATCAAGGTAATATTTGGCGTTGGGAAATAATTGCTTGACCGCGGCAATTTCTTCCTGGCTTTCGTTGATATGGGTCTGTAAATAACAATCCGGATTGGCCTTTAAAATTTCTCCACACATTGCCAACATTACCGGTGAACAAGACAAGGCAAACCGAGGCATCAGGGCATAGTGCAGCAATGGCTCGTCCCGGCAATAGTCAATGAACCGTTGACTGAGTTCCTCCGCTTTTTCAGGAGAAAGGCGTAATGCTTCTGGCCCGCCCTGATCCATTAATGTCAGGCCGGAAATCAAACGCAGCCCTTGCTGTTTAGCGGACTCGAAAAGGGCCATGGTGGCTTCAGGAAATTGGGAGCCGAATACCGCAGCCGTGGTAACCCCGCCCCGGATCAAGTGACTTATCAATTGATTGGCGGCCTTTTGCGCAAAACCGGCGTCTTGAAATTCCATCTCGGCGGGAAAAATGGTTTCGTTGAGCCAGGAAAGCAAGCCTTTATTGGCCGCCGCCACGGCGTAATATTGAGGAAAGTGCAGGTGGGCATCCACCAACCCCGGCAGCAACCAAGCGCCATCATGGGAGTAAATAGCTGTTTCCGAATCAATCTTGTGCAGCAATTCTCTCCGATCACCGACAGCCAAGATGCGGCCAGCCCCATCGATCCATATCCCCCCGTCTTCGATGATTTCCAGACAATTGGATTGCTTGAAGGGATTACCAAGCAAATGCGCGATAGTCCCAGTATGGAGCTGATTCATTCCGACAGGCCCAGCACCTTGGGCAAATCGGCAATCGAATCAATCACCAGATCTGGCTGAATTTTCGAAGCTTTCACAAAAGACTCCCGGTACTTGCCCGTTTTCACCAATATACCCATCAATCCAGCCTGCTGCCCACCGCCGATATCCGATTCGATATCGTCGCCAACAATCGCCACCTGGGAAGCAGGCAGTCCCATATCCTGAAGCGCCATTTGGAAAAAGTCGATTGACGGCTTGCCCATGATTTTCGCTTGCTTGCCACTGGCATATTCCAAGGCGACGACAAAGCCGCCAATGTCCATCTGCAAGCCGGATTCGGTCTGCCAAAACCGGTTTTTATGCATGGCGATCAGCTCTGCCCCTGAAAACAATAACCGGAAAGCGCGATTGAGAATGGCATAATTCCAAGCCTCGCCGATATCTCCAATCACCACCGCATCAGCCTTTTCATCCGATTGCTGAAACCTGGTAAAATCCTGCTTCACATCCTCGGCCAACAGCAAGTGACAAACAGGCCTGCCTTTGGACTTCAAATACAACAATGCCGCCTGTGGAGCGCTGATGATTTCTGATTTCGGAATATCGAACCCTAACCCGGCGAGTTTCTTTTGCAGAGAAGCCAAAGAACGCGTGCTGGTATTGGTAATAAAACGCAGCTTGTAACCATGCTGGCGAATTGCGGAAATTGCGTTATGCGCGCCTTCTATTACTGTATCGCCCACATATAACACGCCATCAAGATCCAACAGCAATCCCCGAATGCCCTCGATTTTTTTCATCTTAGTCATCCATCAATTTTCAGTCTGATTCAATGTTGCTTTACTCAACCTATCAGTTCCACGAGAGGGGGCAGACCCTTCCCAGCCCCCGGACAAGCAAACTGACAGGTGGCAAGGTTGCTTTACGAAGACAAACCCACACTAAACCGGTACTGGTATAATATTGCACCTTTTTTTGCCAACGTCCAAAAGAGGAAGCTAACCATGTCTGATATCCCCGTTTTCAAAACCGGCGAAGCCACGGTTTTCGCCAGCAACGATCAAGGCACCGACGCCATGCCCGAAGTGGTCCTGGGGGCGCTGAACGGGCCTGTGGGTAATGCCTTCGCGACGCTGATGGGCCAGACCGAAGGCCACACCCGGCTGTTTGCCATCCGCGCCTGTAACCAGCAGGTTAAACCCGCCACCTTGATGGTACCCAAGGTCACCATGAAAAGTACGGCTTATATCAATTTGTTCTTTGGCGTGGTTCAGTCCGCCATTGCCGACGCGGTGATTGATTCGGTCATCGACGGCGTCATTCCCAAGGACTGGGCCAACGAAGTAGGTATCATTGTCAATGTGTGGCTCGACCCCTGGTGCGCCGAGCAAGAAAATCCAGACAAAAAGGATCTTTACCGCACCAATTATGAAGCCACCAAACTGGCCATCAAGCGGGCAATCAACGACGAGCCGACTATCGAGGAACTGATTGAAAACCGCAACAAAATCCATCATGAAATGTATGATCCTGTCACCGGCGAGTCTAAATGGTAAGCGGAGATCAGCATGCATAAAGTAACCTTAATCCCCGGTGACGGGATTGGTCCTGAAATCACCGAAGCCGCCGTCCGGGTCATCGAAGCGACAGGCGTCCCCATCGAATGGGACCGGCAACTGGCGGGCATGGCGGCAGTGGAGAAATACGGCGATCCTTTGCCGGAACCGACCCTCGCCTCTTTTCGCGCCAACAAAGTCGCCTTGAAAGCGCCGTTGACGACACCCGTGGGCGGCGGTTACCGGAGCGTCAATGTCACCTTGCGCCAGGAGTTCAATCTCTTCGCCAATGTCCGCCCCGCCCTTTCCTTTAAAGGCACCCAGGTGCCCTATACCGATGTCGACCTGGTCACGGTGCGGGAAAATACCGAGGGGCTTTACGCCGGCATTGAACACTTCATCAAGGCGGGCGGGGAAAATATCGCCGCGGAAAGCATTGCCGTGGTTACCCGGGAAGGCTGCCGAAATATTATCAACTACGCCTTCCAATATGCCCGCAACCATGGCCGCAAAAAAGTCACGGTGGTGCACAAAGCCAATATTCTCAAGTGCACCTCCGGACTGTTTTTGGAAATGGGCCGGGAAGTGGCGAAAAATTATCCCGACATCGACTTCGAAGACAGAATTGTGGATGCCTGCGCCATGCTGATGGTCATGAAACCCAGTCAATTCGATGTCATGGTCACCACCAATTTGTTCGGAGACATTCTTTCCGATTTGGCGGCGGGGCTGGTGGGCGGCCTTGGGCTCACCGCCGGCGCCAATATCGGCAAGGAAGCGGCGATGTTCGAGGCAGTGCACGGCAGCGCCCCGGATATTGCCGGCAAAGGCATCGCCAACCCAACCGCTTTGATCATGGCCGGAAAGATGATGCTGGATCATTTGGGGGAGCGGGAGGCTGCCGCACGCATTGACCAGGCAGTTCGCGCCGTGATTGAAGAAGGCAAGCACGTCACCCCTGATCTTAAACCAGGTTCTACCTGCACCACGAGCGAAATGGCCAGCGCCATTATTGAAAAAATCCGCTAATCAAAACAACACAGGCCGGTAATTGCCGGCCTGTTCACGCCTTTGAGACGAACGCCAATCATTACCTTAAACCGCGGGAATTTCGATCTAAACTTACAGAGACGTCTACTTTTACGCCCTGTTAATCACTTGAGAAGCTGATATGAACGATCAAATACCAAATCCCCCGCAATTTCTACGATTTCAATTCACCGGCACTGGCGGCGAATATTTCAAAATATGGATTGTCAATTTGCTTTTGACCATCTTGACGCTGGGTATTTACTCCGCTTGGGCCAAAGTCCGCCGGGAACGGTACTTTTATAGCAACACACACTTGGCTGAACATACCTTTGAGTACCTGGCCGAACCCATGGCTATCCTCAAAGGCCGGGCCATCGCCTTCGCCGTGCTGGCCGGCTCATCCGCCGTTGCCAGTTTTTTCCCCTTGGCTGAACCGGCATTTTCCCTGGCTTTCTTGGCCCTGCTGCCGTGGATAGTCGTCAAGGGACTGAAATTCCGGATGCGCAATTCGGCCTTTAAAAATATCTCCTTCAATTTTAATGGCAATTACGGGGAAGCCGCCAAAGCCTATATTCTCTGGCCCTTGTTGACACCATTGACCTTGGGCCTCACCGCGCCATTGATGTTCCACCGCCAAAACCGATTGCTCGTTGCCAACACCCAATATGGCACGACACCCTTTGAATTTTCAGCCACCCCCAAGGATTTTTATAAAGTCGTGGGAATCTATGTGCTCGCCATGGCGCTGGCCTTCGCGCTTGTATTTCTGGTTGCCAGAGACTTTCTTCCTCAGGCTTTTGTGGTGGCCATCATTCCACTGGGGCTGCTTGCATACGCTTATTTCCGCAGTCACATCATCAATACCGTCTTTAATCACACCGAGTTTGGGCCACACCAATTGGAAAGCCGCCTGCAAACCAAAGGTTTATTCTGGATCTATCTAACCAATGCTCTTGGGATCGCGCTGACAGCGGGCCTTTTTGCTCCCTGGGCCAAAGTCCGGCTGGCGAAATACAAAGCCGATCACACCGTGCTGATCGCCCAGGGAAATCTAGATGATTTCGTTGCTGGCCAACATCAGGAAGTCAGTAGCGTGGGCTCGGAAATGAGCGAAGCGTTTGATGTTGATTTGGGATTATGACGACGCTGCATGGCTATTATTATGACGGCAAAACCTCCTACGCCGTCCCCGCCACCCTGGAAATTCAGCGGGAAGGGTTCGCGCTGTTGCAAGCCAACGGCGAGCAGCAGCGCTTTCCGCTGAAAAAAGTCCGCATCAGCTCGCGCCTGGGCCGAACGCCCAGGAACTTTTACTTTCCCGGGGGAAGCAAGTTCGAAACCGTGGAAAACGATATCGTGGACCAGGCCCTGGCCGATTTTGGAATGCACGGCAAACAACGCTGGCTCCACAAAATGGAAAGCAAACTCGGATACGTTATCTTGTTTGCCATTCTCACCCTGGCAATTACCTTTGGCTTTGTTCGTTATGGCATGCCGGTACTGGCCAACATGGCCGCCTTTTCCCTGCCGGCGTCCACCAGTGCCGCTCTGGGCAAGGGTGCCCTGGACCTGATGGATAAGGCCCTGCTGGAACCATCGCAACTAGAATTGGACACCCGGCGTCGGCTACAAAAACATTTTCAGGCGCTCGTTGCCGAGCAATCCGAAGACTATCCATTCCAATTACTCTTCCGCCATGGCGCCAAAATCGGGGCGAATGCCTTCGCCCTCCCCTCCGGCACCATTGTCATGACCGACGAATTGGTCAAACTGGCTGACAATGATGAGCAATTACTGGCGGTCATGGCCCACGAAATCGGGCACGTGATTCACCGTCACGCCCTGCGCCGCGTCATTCAAAATTCTTTTCTGGCGCTGATGATTATTTTGGTCACGGGAGACCTTTCCTCTTCCAGCTCTCTGATTGCCGCCCTGCCCACCTTGTTGGTGGAAGCCCAATATTCGCAAGCTTTTGAAATCGAAGCCGATCAGTTCGCCACCCGCTATCTCTGCTCTCATGGCCTAGGAACTGAACCTTTTGAAAATATTCTCAAGAAACTGGGGCAAAGCCATCATTCGCAAATCCCCGATTACCTCTCCAGCCACCCGGCCACTGAAAAAAGAATCGCGGCCCTGGAAAACGCTTGTTCGAATTAACCAGCCGTCGAATTACCAAGGCCACATTATTTAAACACGTAAAGGATTAATTGAAGGGGCAGGTGGTCTGCTTCGAAAGCCTCGCCGGCAGGGATGCCGGCGTGGAGCCTACAGGGGCGAGCCGGACCGAAAGTCCAGTGGACTTTCGCAGCCGGGCGAGCGCCCGAACAGGGAGGTTTGGGCAGGACTTTCTTGCACAGCAGGACTGCGCAGCAAGAAAGTATTTACGGCGTTTTTCGAAGCAGACCACCTGTCCCGGCTGGAATAGATGACCGAGTCTTGATCGGAGTACAAAGGTTTTCGAACAGGTACCGTTTTCGATGTTAAAATTTGCTGCCTTATTCAACCAATCTCGCTATTGATTCTATGGAAACCACCTACGACCCCCATGCAATAGAACAACGTTGGTACAAACTTTGGGAAGAGCGGGGTTACTTTTCCCCCTCCGGCGAAGGTGAGCCTTACTGCATCATGATTCCGCCGCCCAATGTCACCGGCAGTCTGCATATGGGTCACGCCTTCCAGGACACCATTATGGATGGCCTGATCCGCTATCACCGGATGCGGGGAAACAATACTCTTTGGCAACCCGGTACCGATCATGCGGGCATCGCCACCCAGATGGTCGTGGAACGGTTATTGGCGCAAGAAGGGAAGACCCGTCACGATTTGGGGCGGGAACAATTTATTGACCGGGTTTGGGAATGGAAAGCCCAATCCGGCGGCACCATTACCCGCCAACTGCGGCGTCTCGGCGCTTCGGTGGACTGGTCCCGGGAACGCTTCACCATGGATGAAGGGCTATCCCGCGCGGTGCGTGAAGTGTTTGTCAAACTGTATGAAGAAGGCTTGATCTACCGGGGCAAGCGCCTGGTCAACTGGGATCCGGTGTTGCATACCGCCGTTTCCGATCTGGAAGTTATCTCGGAAGAAGAAAAAGGTCACCTGTGGCACATCCGCTACCCACTGGCCGACGGCTCCGGTTTCTTGGTGGTGGCCACCACCCGGCCGGAAACCATGCTGGGGGATGTGGCCGTCGCGGTTCACCCGGAAGACGAGCGCTATCGCCATCTGATTGGCAAAACCGTCAAACTTCCTCTCACTAACCGGGAAATCCCCATTATTGGCGATGACTATGTGGATCCCGAGTTCGGCACCGGATGCCTGAAAATTACGCCAGCCCATGATTTTAATGATTACGAAGTGGGCAAGCGCCACAACCTCCCCCAGATCAACATTTTCACCCCAGACGCCAAAATCAATGACAACGCCCCACCTCCGTACCAAGGGCTGGACCGTTTTGAAGCACGCAAGAAAATTGTCAAAGATCTGGAAAAACAGGGATTGCTGGAAAAGGTTGAAGACCACGTCCTCAAAGTACCGCGCGGCGACCGTAGCGGCGCGGTGATCGAGCCTTATCTGACCGACCAATGGTTTGTGAAAGCCGCGCCCTTGGCGGAGCCGGCCATGCTGGTGGTCAAGGAAGGTAAAATCCGCTTTATCCCGGAAAACTGGAGCAAAACCTATTTCCAATGGCTGGAGAACATCGAGGATTGGTGCATCAGCCGCCAAATCTGGTGGGGCCACCGGATTCCCGCCTGGTACGATGAGGCAGGCAATATCTATGTGGGACACAATGAGGCGGAAGTCCGGGAAAAATTCAATCTCGGCAACCGGCCATTAAAACAGGATGAGGACGTTCTGGATACCTGGTTTTCTTCCGCCCTTTGGCCCTTCTCCACCCTGGGCTGGCCGGATCAAACCCCGGAACTGGCCACCTTCTATCCCACCAGCGTGCTGGTGACCGGTTTTGACATTATCTTTTTCTGGGTCGCCCGCATGGTGATGATGGGGCTCAAGTTCATGGGCGACGTGCCCTTCCGTGATGTCTATATCCACGGTCTGGTGCGGGACGCCCACGGTCAGAAGATGTCCAAATCCAAAGGCAATGTCCTCGATCCCCTGGATTTGATTGACGGCATCACCCTCGAAGAGCTGATAAAAAAACGTACCGCCGGCTTGATGCAGCCACAAATGGCCAAAAAGATCGAAGCACAAACCCGCAAGGAATTCCCGGACGGCATTCCTTCCTACGGAGCGGATGCCCTGCGCTTTACCTTCGCGGCCCTGGCCACCACGGGGCGGGACATCCGCTTTGACCTGGGGCGCATAGAAGGTTACCGCAACTTCTGCAACAAGCTATGGAATGCCTCCCGCTATGTCTTCATGAACACCGAGAATCAGGATCTCGGCTACCAAGGCGCCGAAATCGAATACACCCAGGTTGACCACTGGATTCGCTCACGCTTCCAACGTGCCTTGAAAACCGCCATCGAATCCATTGAGAACTATCGCTTCGATTTGGCGGCCACCGCCATTTATGAATTCCTCTGGGATGAATATTGCGACTGGTACCTGGAGCTGGCCAAGGTCACCCTGGCGGAAGGGATGCCAGCCCAGCAACGGGGAACCCGTCGCACCCTGATTGAAGTGTTGGAAGCCTTTCTGCGCCTGGCCCACCCGATCATTCCCTTCATCACTGAGGAAATCTGGCAGAAGGCAAAAACCATCGCCGGGATTGAAGGGGAAACCATCATGCGCCAGCCCTTCCCAGCCCTGGATGAAACCTTAATTCACGAACCCACTGAAAAAGAAGTCCTGTGGCTGCAAACCTTTATTTTAGGTTTGCGCAGAATCCGCGGTGAAATGAACATCCCGCCCGGCAAACCCCTCCCCGTCCTGTTACAACACGGGCAAGATTTAGATCGTCAGCGGGTGGAAAACTGGCGTCCGTGGTTGATACGCTTCGGCCGGATCGAATCCTTTGGGTGGCTTGAAGATCAACAAACTCCGCCGGAATCGGCCATCACCTTGGTTGACGAGCTAAAAGTCTTGATCCCCATGGCCGGGCTGATTGACAAGGAGGCCGAATTACAACGACTGGCCAAGGAAATCGACAAGCTCAAAAAAGAACTGCCACGGGTCGAAGGGAAACTGAAAAACCCGAAATTCGTGGAAAAAGCACCAGAAGCCGTGGTTGCCAAGGAACGGCAAAAACTGGAAGAAATGCATTCGGCCCTCTCCCGGCTGGAAGAACAGCAACAACGTATCAGCAAGCTTTAATTCATTCCCTGTCGGCCCTTATTCATCGGTTCAAAATCAACCTAAATTTTGTTGCAAGTGATTCGAGCACCGAGGGTGTCAAGCAAGGCTTTAGGCAAGGCGGCAAGCCAATTTTCGCGCAGGCGTGGCAGCGCTACTTCGAGCATAAAATTGGTGCGGCCAACGCAGCATAAAGGCTTGATTTGGCAGCCGAATGCCGAAACACTTGCAGAATTTAGGTTCAAATAAATAAGGGCCTTTTTCCGCCTGCCAACTAACCTATTTGTAAGGTCACGAGCTTTTCAGGTAGGATACATTTTACCTCTAATATCATATTATTCGCACACGCAATAGAAGCACTCCCGCACATGGGTGATTCATGGGCATCCGCTAATTGAAATAGGAAACATATTAGAAAAAAGTTTGATGGGGGAAATCATGCCTTATTGTATCAAGAAGTTTTTTGCAACAATTGGAATACTTTGCTTTTGGCTGCTCTCATTCAGTGTCTTTGCCTGTGACACCAGTAATTTCAAATGGTCCGGCGAAACCGGCATTCTTTATGTCACAGGACCGGTCACTTGCACCTTGAGCGACATCAATACTATCGGATTACACGAAGTTCTTGAGCAAGTCGACCCTTTTAACCACGTATGGATATTGCGCGCCAATTTACACTTGAAAGAAGGCGCGAGACTGGATCTCCACGGCACTTCCATCGGCGGTGATGTCGATGAACTGCGGCTGGCCAGCCCCGGTAATTTTGGCAACATCCATCTTCGCGCTGAGTGGGGAACGGTGGATGTGCAAGATACTTTGATTACCTCATGGAACGAAAGCACAAATACCGTTGACGACGATACCAGCGACGGGCGGGCTTTTATTCATGTCCGTTCCCGATTGTCGCCGGATGGCAAGCCCAATGAATCCACAATGAATATCATCAATAGCGAGGTACGCTATTTGGGCTACTCCGCCGGGGAATCCTATGGGCTGGTTTGGAAAGTACTGGGAAGAACATTTGATACCACCGATGTCTTCGGTGACATCAAAAACAGCTATATTCATCACAACTATATGGGCATCTACACCTACGGCGCTTTTGGGATGAATATCACCGACAATGAAGTCGCCTTCAATGAAGCCTACGGCATCGACCCCCACGATGATTCCGACAGCTTGGTCATCACCGGCAATTTCGTCCATGACAATGGCAATCACGGGATCATTTGTTCGCAGCGTTGCGATCATCTGGTGATCAGCAACAACACTTCCGTACGCAACCGCCACGGCATTATGCTCCATCGTGATACCAATGATTCCTTTGTGGAAAACAACGTCGTGACCGATAACCGGGACACCGGAATTGTCTTATTCGAAAGCCACAACAATATCGTCCGAAACAACGAAGTAAGGCGCAATCGTAACGGTATCCGCCTTTCCATCGGCAGTCACGATAATTTGATTGAAAACAATACAGTCACCGACAGCACCAAATACGGTTTGTATCTCTACCAAGGTTCCGATATTCCCGCCACCACCAATGGCAGGCCCAGCAATAATATCTTTCGCAACAACTTGGTTGAAAACTACCTGGTGGGTATTCGCCTGAAGGACAGCGACCAAAACTTGTTTGTCAACAATACTTTTATAGGGCCGGGAAAATTCAAGCTGGATCGAGGGATGGATAACGAATTACGCGATAACATCTATTCTCAACTTCCCACCATCCGAACCTACGGCAATGATCAGATCAACAGTCACACGATTGTCACCACCCAAAACGATGTGGTGATCAAATTAGATTCGTTTTCCACCACGGTGGTACAAAATCCGGCCCATCGAATCTATCTGCCCGAGGAAAACAGCGTCGTCACCGTATCCACGCTCACCGGCGCGGAAATGTATCTCGATTACGGCCAAATTGGCACGAAGTCTTTCGTCCAAGCACTGGCGTTTTTTATTCAGCCAAAAACCGGCTCTGTGGACGTATTTGATATTCTTTGGGGTGAAAATCTCAAGCAATGGTCAATCATCGCTACAGACGTGGCTGATAAAGTGACTTATAAAGTAGGAGACCTTCAACCTTCAACCGATTACAAAGTATTCAAGAACGGAACGATTTTAGGCATTTTTACGACTAGCGCCGCCGGTTTCTTGACATTTAGCGATACGCCGGGAACGACTGGGGTTATTGATTTTGAAGTGACTAAAAATGCCAATGGCGGCCAAACCCAGATTCTCGAAGCCATAGCCGACGCCTATGTACGAGACGGCATCTATTCCGGCCAAAATTACGGCACATTAGACAAACTGAGGGTCAAAAAAAGCAAAACCAATTACAATCGGCAGAGCTATATCAAATTTGATATTTCCAGTCTGCCAACCTCACCTCAACAAGCGACATTGCGCCTCACCGCCAAGCTGACCAGCACCGGCTCGATCAACACACAACTCTTCGCAGTCTCCGACAATAGCTGGACTGAAACCGGCATCGTATGGGACAACAAGCCCCAAACAGGGAATTTGCTGGGGAGCCGGCAGATTGAAAACACCGATTACACCGAAATAACCTTTGATGTAAGCGGATATATCGCCCAATTGCGGCAACAAGGCATCAGCGAAGCAAGCTTTGCCTTGATCAACGCCGATACTTCCCGCCCCCTATTCCAAATCCGTTCACGGGAAATTTCCAATGCCAGCCAGCGGCCTCAGCTGGTGGTCGTTGAATAGGAGATAAACTACTCATCCCTCACCCGCAAGTGAGGGTGTTACTAAAGGCAACAGCCTCTACGATGCAGGGATGCATCGCCATTTTCGATGGCCATAAGCCATTGAAAATGGAGGAACCGGAAAATCGCGTATTTCCGATTCCGAGTCGCAAAAATCCAAGGATGGGCTTTTGCGACATCTTCAGTAAGGGGGGATGAGCGACTCGCGGAATACCGTCCTCATTTCACTTCTCATCCAATACCCAGATACCTTCTGAATTAAACAGGTTTCTTGCTTCCCATTTCCGCAAGGTTTCGCAGTCTTTCATATACATTTCAGGACAGGAGTGAACCGGTTGTTTTCCGTTCTCTACTTGCTCCAGCCACCGTTCCCAAGCCCTAATGGCAGGCACGGAAAAACGGGGATCGCGGCTTTCCCCCAATGCGTAAATGGTGACGGGCACCACCCTGCCCTTGACCATAAATTTTCCCAGCCTTCTATGTGCTATTTGTAACAAATCCGCCATGGGGATAAATTCTTCGCTGGCGATGATATCGGTTGTAAACAACCGGGTGAGACTTTCCAAACGGGCGGCCAAATTCAAGGGATCACCCAGAATGCCGAATTTCCGCACTCCGCCGCTGGGACCGATATCACCCATTACCACTTTGCCGGAAGCCAGGCCAATCCCGGCATTAATAATGGCAGCCACTTGCTTCAACGCTTGCTCTGGAAAACGGTGGGCGTACCGCTGAGGAAGGGTGGAAAAAAAATTTTTTTGCAGCCGCGCCATTTCCAACGCGCCCAGCAGCGCATTGCGATAGATTTCATCCCGGTCTTTTTTCCACACCGGCCAGTAATAACACACCATGTCCCCTACATAGCTTTCCAACCATCCTTGGTATTTTTTTTGCAGAACCAGGGAGGTTTCTTGCAAATAATCATTCATCAATTCCAGGACGTAAGCCGGGTCTTTCAATAACCCCGTAACTGTGGTGTAGTGAGTCAAATCGCTCATCAAAACGATGGTTTCGTAGCGCTGGTTGCGGAATCTTTGATTTTGCCGTAACGAAATCAACAAATCATGAATTTGGTCCGGCATGTATTGGCGAATCAAATTCCCTTCCCGCATCCCCACCACTAAATTCAAACCGGTAACCTGAAAAGCCCCGCTCAAATAAACGGCCATGGAAGCCACGACCGGCCAAAGCTGCATCTGTTTTTGCCAAAAGCATATTCCTATCAACCCAATCAGCACGAGTACGCTCCCCGACCACAAGACAATTTGGCGCTGACGCAACCCTAAAAACACACTCAATATCGCCACTGCGGCGAACAACAAAATTTTTAAGATCAAGGGAGGCGCACGGGGATGATCTTCACTGAGCAATGTCTCCACCGCATCCGCCAGATATTGTGAACCCGGCGTCAATAGATGGGGCCCCCACCAAGCCGTAGTCATGGGCGTCACCACCATATCGGTGGATTCAGAAGGTGAGGTTAACTGCAAAATCACCGCTTTACCTTCAAACAACCGGGCAATTCGCATTGCCTCCCTATGCTGACAAGAAGCCAAGAGACTCACCGGCGCCAGTAAACGGCCGTTATTCAAACTGACCTGATAAAGGGGATGACTCAAGCGTATACGGCGGCAGGAGTAACGGCCGTCACAAAGCTCGTTGTCTCGAGTCTTCGTCAAAGCCTGGTTGACTTTTTCCGGCGCCACCCACTTGGCCAATTGGATGACGGCATGATCGTCGCTCAAATCCATCCATCGCAAAATCGAAGAACGCTTTGTCACCAGACGATCGCTGACCACCAATCCTTGTTCAGGAATAAACATCGAGGCTTCCCAACCATATAAAAGGAAATCCGGCAGTTGCGCTTGACCCGGTAAATAAGGAGCAACTTTAAATTTTACGATAGCCTGTTGCGACAATTTCAAGGGTGCCGTCCCTGCTTCGCTACTGGCAAGAAGACACTGGGAAGTCCCTTTCGCCACGCAATGGGGGGAAGACCAACGCACGCCTTCCCCTTGATGATCCAAACACAGGGCGTAGGGCATGTTGGTTTCCAATTCCTTGCTCAAGCGGGCGTCCATGAATACACCTTTCGCCCCTGCCAGAATCAAACGCTCCGTAGCCAAAGCGAACAACGGCAACGTTTGCTTGCGGCCAACCCGCACCGGCACCTGATGATCCAAGACCACAATACCGATGTGCCGCCATTGTTTCCGCGCCCGATAGACGACAGCGGCGTCATGCACCCAATAATCCAGGGCATTGGAAAAAATCCAATCCACCGCCAATCCCGCCAGAACAGCCATTAGAACAAAAAGCAGGGCAAGGCGTGGGGCGGTCACGTCATCTGGCTAAAACGTGGTGGATAAGAAAACAGGTTGTTGCGGTTTTGGGTATGGAAAAAACTGGATGACATCTTGAACACAAGCCATCAATTCAGAAGAATTCGAATGCGAAGAGGCGCTGCTGATTTCCCGGGCTTTACCTTCCGGGGTGACGGTCCATTGCCAATGCGCGGGCTCACTCGAGCCATATATTTCCCGGCACATCCGCGCCTCCGCCTGCAAAGCGGCTAATACCTTCGTTTCTGGATAGCCTTCCTCGCTGGTGTCTGATTGATCGAGTGGCGAGCGCAACACCAATGAAGTCCCCAGGGCCGGGGTTTTTTCCCACAAAGGAATCCTGATTAAAGAGGCCACACAGACAAAAGCATTTTTTTCTCCCTGCCGACTGTCACACATCAATCGTTTACCGTCCCAGGGGCGACAAATGCCCAAGGACTTCAAATCAATCCAAGGCAATTGGGAATATTGCAAGCGCATTTTAATAGCGGTAGTAGAGTGGCGGTTCTGGCATACCATTTGATAGTAGCCTTGTTCTTCCCCGGAGGCAGGGGCTTTCAACCAAACCCTCGACCCAGGGGGAATTTGCAAGACGGCTCCCAAGGAAAGCTCATCCGCTTCTGTACACAAATCGGCCAGAATCACCACGCCCTGGCTTTTGCCACTTTCTAACCGGATACCGCTACAGGGTCCGGCAACCACACCGGGCCCACAACTGATTGTCAACATGAATCCTACAATCCAGTTGACGGAAGAATTATGTTTTGGCTTGCGCTGTTTCATTGTGTGACACTGTTGGATTACGATTTAAAAAACAATTTAACAAACCCTTCCCTTTTAGTTTGGAAACTATTCCAGACCGGAACGGGATGCAAGGCAATTTTACACAGTCTCCTGACCCCACACTTCGTGGCAGCGTAAAGTCTCAGGGCTCCGTCATCTATTCAAGCCAAATCAGACCACCTACCCCTTCAATCAATCCTTTACGTGTTTAAACGACGTGGCCAAGCGTAGTGTCTTTAGACATGTTGTCTATTGGCGGTAGAACATACTATAGTAAACACGACTGACTCGACCGGCGATACGCCCATGCTTTCAGACCTGCAACACCTCCAGGAATTTTATATCACCGCGCCCCACAGTTGCGATTATTTGGCGGACGAGACAGCGCGCATGTTATTTCTGCCACCGGATATCGAGCTGTCCACCGCCGCCTATACGGATTTGGTATGCCGGGGATTCAGGCGCAGCGGAAATTTGGTTTACCGGCCCCATTGCAGTGATTGTTCGGCCTGCGTCCCTATCCGAATCCCGGTTGAAGGTTTTAGACCCAACCGCAGTCAAAAGCGTTGCTGGGGTAAAAATCAGGATCTTCAAATAATCCCTCAACCTGCGGAATTCCGGCAAGAACACTTCGATTTATACAAACGTTATCTCCATTCACGTCACGCCGGCGGCACAATGGTGGATTCCACGCCGGAGGATTACGTCAATTTTTTGACCTGCCACTGGTGCGAGACGATTTTCTATGAATTTAAGCTTCAGGGGCAGTTATTGGCGGTAGCGGTTGCAGATCAACTCGATACGGGGTTATCCGCGGTTTACACCTTTTTTGACCCGGCATATCAACAGAGGGGTCTGGGAACATTTGCCGTTTTATGGGAAATTCAGGAAACGGCGAGAAAAGGCCAGCCCTGGCTTTATTTGGGCTACTGGATTGCCCAGTGCCAAAAGATGGCCTATAAAATCCAGTATAAGCCGGCGGAAATTTATCTAAACCAAAAATGGCACCTGCTGACAGAGGAGTAAACCCTACCATCACTCAGTGTACATGCCAGGGACGGGGACGCTTGGATGACTTTATCCGGGTAGCAATCAAAGAATAACCCACTGAAAGAATCAGGGCCAACAAGGTCAGCTCCAACAGGACAAACGCGCCCACCTTAAACCAGGCGAACCCGGGATGAACAAAGCGCACCAACCAGCCACCGGCTTCGTTGGCCACCGCCGCAACAAAACTCAACCCACCGAGGGTAATTTTCACCCCCACCGGCAGCTCGGTCATGAGCATCAAATGGACCAAAGTCATCACCAACATACCCATGGCGAAAAGATGAAAGTGGGTCACTTCCAAAAGGCTTTCATAACTGCGGGGCGGGCGGAAGTCTTCTTCCGACCCCAAGTAATAAGCCACCACCGAGGCCGGATCCAGGTTCATTTTATGGAAATACATCAGCCCGTTACTTACCCAGAACAAGGCGATGTAACCGAGAAACATCAATATCACCGCATTAAGCAACGCCTTACGCCGGTGTTCGCCAGTAACGAAAAAACGCATTATTTTTTATCCTGCCCAGCTACCGCCACTTGATAAATAGCCAGCACCTTGCGCACGCTGTCGAGCGCCGCTCGGGCGCTCAAGGTCGCGCCGGTGATTCCCTCCACGCCCCCGCCCAAGCGCAAATCCTCGATAGGCTTATCAAAGAGTTGGACAAACCAACGGGCTGGAGGTTGATATTCCGGCGGTTCATGAAAAGCCAACACTTCTATGCGTCGTAATTTTCCACCTGGTTTCAATACAATCAGCAAAGTCTCCGGCTTGGTGCGAACGGTGTGGGTTTCTATAGCCGCGTATCCCATCACCTTGCCATCCTTTTTTCCCACATAGAACGTGAAGAGACTGGAATCTATTTTGACCCTCGCCAGACGCTCGGCCGCTTTTCGTTGCGCTTCGGTAAGAAAAAGCGGAAGCAATGCCACTTCCGCTTCTTTACCGAACGCCAATTCCATGGCTTCCTGCTTACTGTAATAAACACGGGCCAAACTCGCGGTGGAAAGAAGCACCACTAGCAAACCCAACAGGAAATTCAGCAACCTTTGTTTTCTCAAACCCCATCCTACTTTAGAAAATAAAGCCTAGCCCAACATTAAATTCATCGGCCAACGTGCCTTCATCCGCATCGATATTGCGGTAATCCGCCTTGATGACAATATTGGGAATCGGCTTGTAGTTGAGACCCACCTGCCACAGGTGACGGTCGAACCGGCCATCGTCGGCAAAGCCGCTTGGCGCCTGGGCAATCGTATCCCACTGTTCATAGCGGAAAAAAGGCGCCAGGTAGTGGGTCGACTCCGGCATCAACAACGGCAGAATATTATAGCCAAGTTCCGTGTACCAGCCGAATTGTTCCTCACCCACGGTTTCACCCACTGCGGCACTGACCTTGGCGGCATCATCAATATGGCTCCACGCACCTAAAGCACGGAACTCCCAACCACGATACTTCCATTGCACATGCCCTTCGTAGAGCTGTGTGAATACATCGGCGCTGCCAATCTCATCCTGACCGGAATTACCCAGATAGGCAGAGGTGCCCACCGTTAAACCGGTCAATTGGGGCACGGCATAATCCACCCGTCCTACCCAGGCCAAATTCTCCGCCTTGGCTTTACTGGCGCCCTGGCGTCCGCCACGAATGCCGCTGGATGAAAAACCACTAGCGTCCAAGCCATTGACAACATAAGTGGTATAGGTCAGCCCTGGGAACAGTTCACCAAACAAACCCACGCCAAACTCCCGCCAGGTGGACGGAATAATCCGCCTTTCCACTTCGGGACGGTTATTGCCAAAGTAAAATGGCGGCTCGTGAATGGGGTTGAGGAAGCCCATGGGTATCAGCACTACCCCGGCGCGGATATTGACTCTTGGATCGAGGAAAAAATCCAGTGCGGCAAATTCCACCGAAACCGACCCTTTTTTCCCGGTTGAAGCGTGCTCAAACTCCAGTTCACTGTTAAATAAAATCCAATCGTTGAATTTGTAACCGGTATAGAGCACCAATCGGACAAAATCGGCATTATCTTTTTTGCCGTTTTGGTCATCGGTAAAAATCTGATAACGGCCTTCCCCGTATCCACCGATGGAAAGACCCTTGCCTACCTGATAAACCTTGGACGCCGCAGGCCCCAATCCATACATACTTTTGTATTTCGGCTCTTCGGGAATCACCAGCAAAGTGCGCATTTTCTCCAACTCCTGGGCCAAAATGGAAGTTTTGCGCTTGAGTTCCTTAACTTCCTCCTTCTCCGGCACCGGCTCGCCTGTCTCCTTGGCAACCCCCTTTTTACCCTTCAACTGGGCCTTGAGAGCTTCGATTTCCTTTTGCTGTTGTTTGACAATCTCCCATAACTCCCGGTTGCTTGGCATATCCTCAGCGTTCGCTGGAATATAAGCGATCATCAGAGACATCACTCCCAGCATGGCCGCCGCACTCTTTTTCAGCTTCATTGTGCCTCCTTATTTTCTTCTCAAAAACCTGAGGAAGCAGATTTTATTACAAATGAGAATTGTTTTCAATATCTATATTCATACAATCAGGATTTTTATGAAATGGCAATAGCTGGAAATACAAGTCGAAAGCCTGCACTTACGACATTCCCTTCAAGCTATTACACGGAAGCATGTATGTGGTCGGGACGCACAAATGAATGTAAACCGTTTAGCCCCTCAATCAGTCCTTTCGTCGGAATCTTCCATATCCCGCTCTTTTTTCAGCTAATCTTTAATTTGTAAACAACCACTCATCTTAGCGACTGAGTTCGATGGCTTTTGCCAAAATAAAATCCATAATGACTTTGGCTATTGATCAAAGGAATCACTCGAGACAACAAGGGGTTTCCTTGGTCGAGATCATGGTTTCGTTGGTGGCGGGTTTGATTTTAACGGCCGGCGTCATCCAGATCTTCATCGCCAATAAGCAGACTTACCGGGTGAACAACGCCTCCGCCAGAATCCAGGAAAACGCCCGTTTTGCGTTAGAAACTTTGGGACGATACTTGCGGATCGCCGGATACAAAAGTAATGGCCAAATTGATGACGTAACCGCTTTTCCCGCAGTGGCAGCCGCTAATCCTATCGATCTAGGCTTTTCTGCGGGACAAGTTTTGTCGGGGACAGACAGCGAGGTGAGATTTCGCTATCAAAGCGATGGAGATATGACCACTTGCGGGGGTAGCAGCGCAAATTTGGGCGACATGGTCAATACACGCCTTTTTCTCGAGAACGGCAACTTGAAATGCAAAGCGGAAGTCCTGGACCTTTCTTCTTCGCCCCCGACCCAACAAAGCGATAACACCCAAACCCTGATTGACAACGTCACCAACCTCACTCTCCTCTACGGTATCGATACCGATGCCGATAATGCCGCCAATCGTTACGACAAAGCAGCGAACGTAGGCGATTGGAAGCAAGTGGTCAGTCTCCGGTTGACACTGACCCTGCAATCCTCTGAAAACAATACAAGCATTTCCGGAAATTCCCTACAAAAATCCTATACCACCACCATTGGCCTGCGTAACCGACTGCGATGACTGTTTTAAAGCCTTTTCCCAACGAACGCCGCCAACAGGGTGCGGTTTTGATTGTCAGCCTGCTGCTTCTACTTGTGATGACGTTGCTCGGGGTCACCGCCATGCAATCCAACATGTTGGAAGAAAAAATGGCGGGGAATTTCTGGAGCCGCAATCTCGCCTTTCAGGCCAAGGACAAGTGAGAAACGGCGGCAACCCCGGGCAGGATTGATTTCCACCCAAACCGGCTGTGTCAACAAAGTCAATGCCGACGGCTCAATGGCCAACACCATTAAAACAAAGAAAGGCAAAACCAAAGCCAAAGGCTTGATTGGACCTAACGGCGAACGCTTTGATGGCGCACTCGCCATCCAAATCATTCGTGCCGATACTCCAGCCAGTGCTCTGGAACTCAACCATAATGGTGGTGATCCAAAATACGGCTGGCGGGTCAAGCAATCGGAATTCAGCCAATGGGTGATCGCCGAATATACCAGCTTTTGGCATCACCCGAACAAATACTGCTATGGACAAGCCGGTTGGGGTCCCGCGCCGGAACAGGACTTTGTATCCGACGGCAAGACCGAAACCCCCGCACCGGGTTCGGCTGATCCGAAAGACGGCGTATTCGGTGTAGGTGTCACCATCATCGACATCACCACCACGGTCAGCGGCAATAACACGACAACGGTAACGACTTATAGCGACAACACCACCTACACTAAAATTGTGACCAACAATGGTGATGGCAGTAAAACCATCAAGCATATTTATCCCGATGGCACTGTAGAAGTCACCACTGTTTCGGATGTAAGCCCAAGTTCGAAATACGGAAGAGGCAAAAACGAGAATGTCTCAACCCGTTCGACAGGCCGTCTTTCGTGGCGTGAAATAATCAGTAACTAACGGCGTAACCATAAGCTTTTAGATTTGAAGTCATAAAAACTCATACTTTCAAGAGAGAAGAGGGATTCCAATTGCTCGATTTGGAATCCTTCTTTTTTGCTGCTTTTCAATTCACCCTTCCATGGCTGTTTCCAAAAAATTATTTTCGCCATCCCATTTAATGGACTTGTCAACAGGATTTTGATACTTTGTACGATTAGTATTACTCTATTGTATGATTTAATATCACAACACTTTGCGATATTTGATTTCGTTTCTGCACTATGTATTTGCTACAGAAAGTAGCCGGAGGATACCAGTATGGGGTTGATGAATCCGAAAATCCAAACAAAACGTTTGCGTGAATTCCTATGCTGTCGATTGGCCAAGATACCCCATGTATTTGCGGCAATACTGTTGGCTTTGCTGGGTCTGCCTACTACAGCGTTTGCTGACAATGCCGTGCAACTGAAGGTTCTCGTTATTACTTCGGGGCCGAATGATTTGGGGTACGACTATATCAAACCAATCCTGGACGAGATGGGGGTGCCTTACGATACTCTGGATGCCAGTAGCGCCAGTCTAACGGCAGAGACCTTATCCCCCAATGGTTGTAGCGCTGCCACGGCAGGTTGTATCGGTAACTATAATGGCATAATCTTGACTTTGACCGATGCCGGTTTAGCCATGGCGCCGGCAGAGTGGGATATCCTCCACGCTTATGAGAAGGATTTTCACGTCCGTGAATCGGTTATCAGCGGCTTTCCCGGCACTTATTGGGATCCCAATCCCCCTTGGGGTGTTTATTTGGATTACGGGCAGACTCTAACCAGTAGCGGTACCTATCCCAATACCCAATGGTCAGGCTCTGCAACCAATGGAACAACGGTCTACGAATATTTGCAAACCAATAATTCGCTGCCAATCACTGATTTCGCCTTCGCCGCGGTTCCCAGAAACGATAATCTTGTACTTCGGGATGGCACCGTGGCCAGCGTGGAACCGCTGCTCACCACCGCCAATGGTGAAACATTAATTTCCATCGTTCGTTATTATTCGCAATCAGACCCTTCCGTTCCCGTCCGTGAAGTGCTGCTTTCTAGCATCACCAATGCCAGCTATCTCATCCATTCTCAGGCGTTGGGCTACGAGTTTGTGAATTTCGCGACACAAGGTGTATTTGTGGGGGGGAGATACATCTATATGAATGTACACTTGGATGATCTTTTCCTTTCCAACGACCAGTGGGACCCGGTTAACAACGTCACCGACCCCGCCATTCAAGCTCGCTTGACTGGCCACGATATTGCCAATGCCGTGGCCGCACAAAATGCATTTCGTAGCGCATTCGCCACCGTGCCCGCGCAATTTAAGATTGAATTTCCGTTCAACGGCGCCGGTGCCGTGGTCGATCCAACGGCAAAAAAGAAAAAGCTGGCCATCAATTATGCTGATGACTTAGTCTCAGCGATTCGAGCCAATAAAAATTCATTTAGGTATATCAATCATACCTTCAGCCATGCGGATATGGATAATCCACCCGCCTCCCCGGGCGATCCCTGCGATTATGAGACTCTGCCCTCGGTAACGGCAATCAAACAGCAAATCACCAAGAACCGCCGGGTGTGGAAATTGCTGGACTTGCCCCAAAAGAGACAAAACAAGCGGATACTCATCAGCGGCAATCACTCAGGCCTGAAGGATCGTAACTGCACCGACATCCCGGAGCTTCATCCAGAGATGTCTAATGTACAAGACGATGACATACCCTATCCACAAGGCGCCAATCCGATGTTTTTCGAGGCCATGGCCAGCGTCGGTGTGGATTACATTGCATCTGACTCGTCACAACTGAATCAGGATGTAGAGCATTACATCACCCAGGTGGACGATGGCAGCAATACTGACCGGATTATGCTACCCCGGTATCCCACCAATATTTTCTACAATGTAACCGCCCCCGATCAGTTGACGGATGAGTACAATTACATTTTCTATGAACGCTTTGTGAACAACGGGCAAGATCCCTGTACAATTCCAGGCGCGATTTGCACTCCGCGCACCTATGAAGAAATTCTCGCGGCCGAAGCAGAAACCACCCTGCGGCATATGATGAGCTTCAAAAAATGGGCGCACTATTTTCATCAATCCAACGCGGTGGATTATGGTAGTGGCAATACCCTTATTTTTGATTGGCTCAACGCCGTATTTACAGAGTACGAACAATTATTCAAATTGCCTGTTAAAAATTATCCTTACTTCCGTCTTGGCGATATGACCAAGGAAAGATTAATCGCCAAATCGGCAACCATCCAGGCAATCTGGAATCGCGATACCAACGAAGTAACCCTTTCCGCTGACCGTTTTGTGCCCAATTTATTAGTAACCGGTCTCGAAGGAGGTGATCTGTATGGCGGTCAATATATTCGGGAATTGGATATTACGACTACGCCACAGTCAATTAACGTCAATAGAGCATTGAATCAGTAATTCCATTAATTTATAGGAGGGGGAATAAATGCGCAAATCTAATGCTTTCAAGCCCATTTCCGTGACACTGGCCATGGTCATGGGAGCCGTTTTCTCTTGTGGCGCAATTTTTTCTTCAACAGCCCAGGCGGCACCCGGAAAAAACCCAACAAAGCACGTAAAAAAGGAAAAGAAAATTGAAATCCGCAAGAAAGAAGAAGAGCGGATTGCGACGGAAGATTACGACAAATTCCGTCGCCAAAATATCAGGCTTGCCCAATACTATAAAGAGATGGCAAAAAGAGTACAAAAACAAGGCGGCGACCCGACACCGCTTCTGAAAGCGGCCGAGCATTTTCAGGCTAAGAACAAACTCAAACCCGCGGCAAAGCCAATTCGGCCAACCCCCAACAATCCAGAGCGCTGAAAAGCCATATTGATGGCCTGGTCTTAGCTATCTAAGCGCCAGGCCCCTTCCCGATTGGAGGGTGTCGCGAAAGCCCATCCTTGGACTTTTGCGACTCGGAATCGGAAAAGCGCGATTTTCCGATTCCTCCATTTTCAATGACTTATGGCCATCGAAAATGGCGATGCAGAGGCTGTCGCCTAATGCGACACCTTCGATTGGAAGGAATTTAATAAACATCCCGCAGATAGCGCTTGGCGCTCACCAGCCCATCCACATATTCCTCCGCCTGTTCGGTGGATTTGCCCCCCTGCTCGGCAATAATGTCAATCAAGGCTTGGTGTACATCCTTGGCCATCCTTTCCGCATCGCCACAGACATAAAAGCAAGCGCCTTCTTCCAGCCAGCCATAGAGCTCCTTGGCGTTTTCTAGCATTCGGTTTTGGACGTAGATTTTTCGCTCCTGATCGCGGGAGAAAGCCAGATCCAGGCGGGTCAGAAAGCCCTCCTCGTGCATTTTGTCCAGCTCCTCGCCGTAAAGATAATCAGTAGCCCGGTGCTGGTCGCCGAAGAACAGCCAGTTTTTGCCGCCGGCGCCGGTGGCGCGGCGCTCCTGGAGAAAAGCCCGAAACGGCGCCAAGCCGGTGCCGGGACCCACCATGATAATGGGCGTGTCGCCGCTTTCGGGTAGTCGGAAATTTTTGTTGGGCTGGACATAAACGGGGAGTTTTTGCCCTACCTCTGCCCGGGCAAGAAAATTGGAGCACACCCCTTCCCGGTCGCGATCGAAACTGTGGTAGCGGACCACCCCCACCAACAAATGCACCTGGTCTGGAAAAGCCTTGAGGCTGGAAGCGATGGAATAAAGCCGCGCCGGGATTTTGCGCAGTAGATTGGCAAAGTCCTGCGCCGAGATATCTCCCGGAGGATATTCCATGACCATATCGAGAATCTGCCGGCCCCAGGTATAGTCGCTGAAGGCCTGGGCATCGCAGGTTTCAAGGAAGGATTTTAACTCCCGGCTGCCCACCAGCTCAGCGTATTTTTCCATCACCGGCCGGCTTAGAGCGGTCACATCCAGGCGATCCAACAACGCTTGGCGCAAAGGCATTGTTTCCTTGCTGACGGTGACCTCTTCATCACCCGTCATCCCCAATGCTTTCAGCAGATCTTCCACATAGGCTGGGTTATTAGCGGGATACACCCCTAGCGCATCCCCAGGCTCATAAGTGACACCCGATTCCTTCAAGTCTATCTCGATATGCCGGGTCTCTTTGGCTGAACCTTCGCCATTGAGGTTGATGTTGACCATCACCGGCGCGGGATAGGGATTGGTCTTGCTGACCCCGCTTTTCTTTTTGGCGGCTGGCGCCGACGTTGCAGATGAAGCAGTCTCTCCGGCCAAGGATTGATAGGTTTCCAGCACTTGCTGCATCCATTCCTCGGCCGGTTCCTCGAAATCCACATCGGCATCCACCCGATCCATGATCCGTTGTGCGCCGGCCTTCTCCAGATATTCGTCGAAATCCTTGCCGGTTTTGCAAAAAAATTGATAACTGCTGTCGCCCAAGGCAAATACCGCATATTTCACCTTATCCAAAGGAGGGCCGGAATAGTTCTTCAGGTAGGCGTGGAGTTTTTCCGCCGCGATGGGTGGATCTCCCTCACCGTGGGTGCTGACAATAACAAACAGAAGCTGCTCTTTGTCCAGCTCCTCGGGATCGAAATCTTCCATGTCCATCAGGCGGGCGTTGAATCCCCGGGAAGAAGCCATTTCCATCAGGGTTTCCGCCAGTCCTTCCCCGTTGCCGGTATGGGAACCGTAGAGGATGGTCATCAGCGGCAGATCGGCTGGAGAAGGTCCCGCGGCTGCCGGCACTCCGGCGGGCATGCCGCTTAAAGCCGCGAAATATCCACTGAGCCAGGCGGCCTGGGTGGGCGCCAGGGGTTCCTTGAGCAGAGCGTTGAGATATTCCACCTGTTGCGGGGTCAACGGCGCCGAGGGTTGACCGGCCGGAATCTCACCGGGCACTGTGGTGGCGGGCGCTCGAGCAAGAAGGGTACCGTCCTCGCCGATGGGGCCTTCAATTTCCACTTCCAGATGCTTGGAAGAAGGCATGCCGGTACCGGCGGTATCGCCATCCATGAACAGACTGGAGACCGGCCCATAGGCCATGAAAGCCAATCCCGGGGTAGCGTCGTCCCCTTTACGCTCCTTGCAAGTGACGATCGCTTCGATGCCGTTGCCGGATTTGAGGCGGATACGGTCCCCTTTTTTCAATCCCAACTTCGCCATGTCCTCACGGTGCAGTTCCACCGTGGATGTCTCGTTGACGTAATCCTTCTTCAATTTACCGGCATTGAGGGATGTGCCCTGCCGGCTGGTGCGGACGGGAACCAGGGTTATGCGTTCGGCCATACGTTTTCTCCAGGCGAAATTGAAATTTCAATCAAGCATAAAAAATATCCTCGCTGGGGACAAGCTTATTGTTACTTCTTGATAAACTAATTGTTGAAAAATGCCCTTACATTGGTTACAAAGACAGGGTGAGAAATAAATTTCCGAATCCACTTGCCCACTCCCAGGGGAGAAAACGATGAGCGAAGCAAAAACCATTGAAAATGCCGTATGCACCTTTTGCGGTTGTGTTTGTGACGATATTGAGTTGGAAGTCGCCCCCGATGGCAAAAGCATCAAAAGGGCGGGCAATGCCTGTGAACTGGGGCGGGCCTGGTTTTTGGAACACAAAATCGAGGATTACCCCATGGCACTGGTGGACGGTCAGGAAGCCACGGTCGAGGAAGCCGTCGATGCCGCCGCCCGTATTTTAGTGGAAGCCAAATTTCCGGCCATTTACGGTCTGAGCGATACCACTTGCGAGGCACAGAAGGAAGCGGTTGCCATCGCCGATTATGTCAATGGCAATATCGATACCACGACATCCGTCTGTCATGGCCCCAGCGGCATGGCATTCCAAGGAACCGGCGAGAGCACCGCCAGCCTGGGCGAAATCAAAAACCGTGCCGATTTCATTATGTATTGGGGCGGCAACCCGGTGGAAGCCCATCCCCGCCATTTCGAGCGCTATTCCGCCAAGGCCAAGGGGATTTACCTGCCCAACGGCCGCGCCGACCGCACCATTGTGATGGTGGATATCCGCAAGACCCGCAGCGCGTCGGAAGCCGATATTTTTCTTCAAGTCAAGCCGGGCACCGACTTTGAAGTGTTGTGGGCGTTGCGGGCATTGGTGCGCGGCAAGTATGTGGATGAAACCATCGAAGAGCGCACCGGCATCCCGCTGGAAACCTTGCAGGATCTGGTGGAGCGGATGAAGAACTGTAACTTCGGCGTGATCTTCTTCGGCATGGGTCTGAGCATGACCCGGGGACGCCATTTCAATGTCGCGGCGCTGCTGGCGTTGGCGACCGATTTGAATGCTTACACCCATTTTGTTGCCAACCCGGTGCGGGGGCACGGTAACGTGACCGGCGCCGATAACGTGGTTTCCTGGCAGACCGGCTATCCTTTCGGCGTCAATTTCAACCGCGGCTATCCCCGCTTCAATCCCGGCGAGTTCACTACCGTGGATGTCCTGGCCCGGGGCGACGCCGACGCGCTGATAGTGATTGCCAGCGATCCGGCGGCCAATTTTCCCCGCAAGGCCATCGAGCACTTGAAATCCATTCCGGTCATCACCCTCGACCCCAAACCCACCCGCACCAGCCAGGAAGCCAAAGTCGCCTTTACGGTAGCCACTTACGGCGTCAACGTGCCGGGTACGGTGTACCGCATGGACAATGTCCCCCTTCCCTTGCGGCCCGCGTTCGAATCCCCCTACCCGACCGACGAAGAAATCCTGCGGGCGATCAAGGAGAAGATATGCGAATTGAAAGGCATCCAGCGCAAGAATGTGGCTTGACTACTACGAAAAGGTAATCCATGGCATCCGAGCTCAAAATCAAGAACGGTAAAGTTTACGATCCCATCAACGGCATCAACGGGGAAATCCGGGACATCTGCATCCGTGACGGCAAAATCGTCGATAGCGTCTCAGACGATGCGACCGAACTGGATGCCAGCGGCATGGTCGTCATGCCGGGCGGCGTGGACATGCACTGTCACATCGCCGGCCACAAGGTCAACCTGGCCCGGAAGTTCCAGCCCGAGGACCATCGCCACGATGTGCAACCAAGGGTGGGCGGACTGCGTTCCGGTTCCGGCGGCACGGTGCCCTCCACCTTCGCCACCGGCTACCGCTACGCGACCTTGGGCTACACCACGGCCATGGAAGCGGCCATCCCCCCCTTGGGCGCGCGCCATGCCCTGGAAGAACTGCACGATACCCCGGTCATCGACAAGGGTTTTTATTTGCTCTTGGCCAATAACGTCTGTCTGAACCAATTATTGGAACAAGGGCGGATGGACGAATTCCGCGATGCGGTGGCGTGGTGGTTGACCCATTCCAAGGCCTATGCCATCAAGCTGGTCAACCCGGGCGGCGACGAACCCTGGAAAGGACGCAAGAATTCCAACGTTCACGACCTCGATCAACCCATCAGCGGGTTTGATTTGACACCCCGCAAGATTATCAAGGCCCTGATTGATGTCAGCAACGATTTGGGACTGCCCCACCCCGCCCATATCCACTGCAACAACCTGGGCCACAGTGGCAACTACAAAACCACTCTGGAAACCATGAAAACCGCCGACGGCCGCCGCGTTCACATCACTCACATCCAATTCCACAGCTATGGCGGCGAACTGGGCAAAAACCCCACCTCGGCCGCGAGGGAAATCGTCGATTACATCAACGAGCACCCCAACATCAGCGCCGACGTGGGCCAGGTGATGTTCGGCAAGGCCACCATCATGACCGCCGACGCGCCCTTGACCTGGCTGCTGCGCAACATGAAGAAGGACAAATGGATCAATGCCGACACCGAATGCGAAAGCGGTTGCGGCATCATTCCGTTTTCCTATCAGGAACATGTTTACACTCACGCCCTGCAATGGGCCATCGGTCTGGAGCTATTCCTGCTGTCCAAGGACCCATGGCGCATGGTGCTATCCACCGACCACCCCAACGGCGGCTCGTTCGAAAATTACCCCAAGCTCATCAAACTGTTGATGGACAAATCCTTCCGCGACGAGGAAGCCAAAAAAGCCAACCCCAAGGCCATCGCCAACACCAGCCTGCTCGATATCGACCGGGAATTCACCCTGCAGGAAATCGCCATCGTCACCCGCGCCGGCCCCGCCAGATTATTGGGGCTGAAGAACAAAGGCCACCTCGGTATAGGCGCCGACGCCGATGTCACCATCTACGACGAAATGGAGGATAAAGAGGCCATGTTCAATGCCGCCCGTTATGTATTGAAAGGCGGCCAGTTTTTCATCAACAACCACGAATTCTGCTTCGATTATGAAGGCAGCGTCTATCACGTGGCGCCGGAATATAACCGGGAAATCGAAACCGTGCTCAAACCCTTCTTCGAGGATTATTATTCGGTGCAATTCGAAAACTACCCGGTGGATGACCGTTACATCGCCCACGGTGTCACCGTACCAACGACTCAATAATACACAATCACACTATGTTCATTGAATCGACAGAAATCATAGATACCTTTGCCGAAGCCTTCGCCATGTGGGGCAGCCGCGTCGTCATCACCGGGGAAACCGAGAAATGGGCCATGGCGGCGGCCCGCTCCATGACCGGCTTTGCCACCTCGGTCATCGGCTGTAAATGCGAAGCCGGCATCGAACGTAAAATCCCCGCGGAGGAAACCCCGGACGGCCGCCCCGGCGTCAGCGTGCTGCTCTTTGCCGGCAGTCCCAAGGGGGTGGGCAACCGGTTGGTGGAGCGTATCGGCCAATGTGTGATGACCTGTCCCACCACCGCTTGTTACAACGGCCTGGAAGCTGACGAAACCGTCAATGTTGGGGGAAAGCTGCGTTACTTCGGGGATGGCTACCAGGCCAGCAAGGTGCTGGGCAACACCCGCTTGTGGCGCATTCCGGTGATGGAGGGCGAATTTGTCATAGAAGAATCCTTTGGCGTCCAGCCCGCCGTCGGTGGCGGTAATTTCCTGGTGCTGGGACAAAATTTGACCGCCACCCTCAATGCGGTGGAAGCGGCCGTCGAGGCCATGCAAGTGCCGGGGGCGATTCTGCCTTTTCCCGACGGCGTGGTCCGCAGCGGCAGCAAACCGGGCTCCCGGTACAAGGCCCTGCCCGCTTCCACCAACGATGCTTATTGCCCCTCCCTGCGAGGACAGGTTCCCGAAACCTGTTTGCCGGATTCGGTTTCCTGCGTCCTGGAAATCGTGATTGACGGTCTGGATGAAAAAGCCGTGGCTGAATCCATGCGCCGAGGCATCCAAGCCGCGGCAGGTGAAGGCATCGTTCAAATCACCGCCGGCAACTACGGCGGCAATCTGGGCCAGTTCCACTTACATCTCCACGAAATCTTGCAAGGTGGATCATGAGATTAACACTGCATACCGCACCCGATGTACCCTTGGAAGCCGAGGTAATCTGTCCCGACCAGTTGCTGGGCAAAAGTCCGGAAGAAGTCGCCAAATTGGCGGTCTTTCATGGCAACGACAAAGCAACCCTGGGGGATTTTTTCTCCGTACATGGGAAAGTCCAAGACGACACCATCACCGTCGAGGGCGACCTGGGCAAGGTCAAGTTGATTGGCAGTGGCATGTCTCAAGGCCGTTTACGCATCGAAGGCAATGTCGGCGCCCATCTGGGCGCGGAAATGTCCGGCGGCGAAATCACCGTGACCGGCAACGCCGGCGACTGGGTGGGCCGGGAAATGTCCGGCGGCCGCATCACCATCAAGGGCAACGCCGGCCATATGGTCGGCAGCGCGGTGCGCGGCACCGCGGTCGGCATGCTGGGCGGCGAAATCATCATCCACGGCAGCGCCAGAAACGAAGTGGGCAACGGCATGCGCCGGGGGCTTATCGCCATTGGCGCCGGCAGTGGCGATTTCACCGGCGTCAACATGAAGGCTGGCACCATCGTGGTCCTGGGAGAAATGGGCCAACGTCCCGGCGCCGGCATGGTCCGCGGCACCATCATCACCACCCAACCCGTCACCCTACTCCCCACCTTCAACTATGACACTACCTACCGTCCTCCCATTATCAGAACCATCCTCCTGTATCTGCGCAAACAAGGCTTCACGATTGAAGATGACTATCTTAACGGTTCTTATCAGCGTTGGAGCGGGGATTCGATTGAATTGAATAAAGGTGAGATTTTGGTTTTTTCTGACGGCAATACAAAGTACGAAGATTAGTGCCGCTATCAAGACATATGTACCCGATACACAATGGATTGGAAATCAGGAAGAACCCATTCGATGGCATTTATTCACATACACACAGTTTAGCAATTGTTGCCGGAAGTCTTGCGGTATTCTTGATGTGGAAATGATTTCAACTCGACTATCAGTAGAGGCTTGGCAAGGATGGCTTTCAAAGGAACCATCGGCGATATTGAATAGATACCAGCCTTTTTCGGTGAAAAATATGCCTTTGATTCGCTCTGGCTGGATGGACATCAAAAGTGTTTCTAAACAAGCAAAATTAAACTGATGCCTTCTGTCGAATGTAAATCCGCGGGTTTGAAACGGTTGTTGAGTGGTTGCGCGGTTGTGCGCATGGGGAAACTTGGCGGTTCTGTCAGCGCGGCTGGCTAAATCCAACCATGCAAGTTCCAGTTGCGCGTTGATGGTTTCAGAAATCACGGTTTTCGGTGGCCGGCAGGCTTGGGCATAGGCATTAAACCGGTTCACATCTTCTTCGTTGGCCAAGTCAGTTTTATTGGCAATCAGAATGTCCGCCAACTGCATTTGATCAACGAAGTTTTCGTTGCTGAGGTAACGTTTATCCGATAGTTTTCTTGGATCAACCAGGCAGATGCTTGCCCTGACATCCAGAGTCTGCCTGAAAAAACCGGTATTGAGCATGTCCAATACTTTTTGGGGATGTCCGAGCCCTGTCGGTTCTATCAGCAATCGGTCGGGACGGGTTTCCCTCAACAGCCTGTTGATGGCGGTCTGGAAAGGCAGGCCGACTGCGCAGCAAAGGCATCCGCCTGGAATTTCCTTGATGACGGCGCCCGATTTGGCATAGATCGCGCCGTCTATGCCAATTTCTCCAAATTCATTGACCAATACCGCCCACTTTTGTCGCCGGGGCTTCTGGCGAAGCAGGTTCAATATTGCGGTAGTTTTGCCAACGCCCAAAAAACCTAAAATAAGATTGGTGGGCACCTGCTGAATGAGCGTTGGCATTGAAGGTTATTCTTCCAGGATTTTTGCATGCTCAATGATGACGGGTTCAACTGGTACATCGCTGTAAGGACCTTTGCGGCCGGTTTGAACCTTGGCGATTTCATCCACCACATCCATGCCCTCCACGACTTTGCCAAAGACGGCATAGCCCCATCCCTGTGGGGTCTTGTTTTGGTAGTTGAGAAAGTCGTTATCCACCAGATTGATAAAAAATTGCGCCGTGGCTGAATCAGGATCGGAGGTGCGGGCCATGGCGATTGTACCGTGGTCGTTTTCCAGACCATTGTCCGCTTCGTTTGGGATCGGAGGATGAGTCGCTTTTTGTTGCAGATCCGCTGTCATGCCACCACCTTGAATCATGAAATTGGGAATAACCCGGTGAAAGATGGTGCCGTCATAGAAACCTTCTTTCACGTAAGTCAAAAAATTCTCCACCGTTTTGGGGGCTTTTTCGGGATACAGTTCCACGACAACTCGGCCTTTTGTCGTTTCAAGCGTTACTTTAGGGTGTTGCGTCATGGTGGCTCCTTTTGATTGTGATGCTGTGGCCGGCGTCTTTGACGAATTGGCCTTGTCCGCACAGGCCTGGGTAAGGGCGGTTAGGATAAAAAGAAAAAGAATGGAGAATAGTTTAAAAGCCGGATAGGGTTGTTTTTTCATTAACATTTCCTTTTGGCAAGCTAAAATAGGGCTTTGGGAGGTTTTTCTTGATCAGGATTTGGGCGGGTGAAAAGGTTGGCCCCACGTTCCAAAATGCACCAGCTCTTCCAATGTCTTGCGTTCCCTTGGGGTTAATTCCCTTTCCTTGAGATCCTCTTCCAGCTGATCTGGGTTACCAGGCCAGCCAACGGCAATCACGGTTTTTACGATGTATCCTTCCGGAACCCCTAAAGCCAGACCCAATTCTTCTTTTTTGAATCCAGCCATTTGGTGGGTTGCCAAGCCTGACGCCGTCGCTTGCAGGCAGAAACTGGCATTGGCTTGGCCCAGGTCATGTTCGGCATAGCCATTGGGCCTCTTATCTTCAAGATAAGGATACGTGATAGCGACTACGAAGAGCGGAACGTGACGGTTCCAGCGCTGATTGACAGGCACCAAATGATCGAAAACGATTTGCCAGGACTGGGGATTTTGAAAACGATCGGCCACAATAAACCGCCATGGTTGGGCATTGTAGGTGGAGGCCGACCAACGGGCCGCTTCCAGGCAGGAAGTCAGCAGCTCGATCGGTACCGGCCGCTCAGGATCAAAAGCTCTCGGGCTCCAGCGTTGAGCAATGAGAGGGTGAACCGGGGCCTGAATATTTAATCGTTGTTGCGCCATGGATGATCCTTTATCCGTTGGTTAATCGAGGCTGTATAGAATGCACAAAAATTGTACTCGTTATCCCGCGTTCTGTCAGGACTCAATCTTGTGGGTATGAAGTTCCGCCTCTTGTTCCTGGTAAATCCGATATTTTTTGCGCCCGGCTTGGCGTATTTCCGGCACCTCATTGATGACTTCGGCAATCCGGTGGATTTGTTGCCAGTTTTCAGGCGGATTGGGATTCAAATTGATCAGCAGCTCATCGAATGACTCCGGCGCCTCACTGGTACCGATGACGATTGGGACCATAGGGTCATTGGGATAATTCTCGGCTAAAATATGGGGAATGAAACTTCCCTGGCGGAAGGTCCATAGCAAATCGTCGAGAATCTTTGCCTCGGTATCATCGGCAGCCAGGATGAAAACCTTGTGACCGGTTCGGTAGGCTTTTTCGGCAATCCGGCAGGCATAAGCACGCCGGGTATGCGGATCTTGGCCCGGGAGCAGATAAAAGTCCACCCGGGTCATGTTTCTACTTGGGAAAGTAGAAACTCGCTCAATAACGGCACGGGACGGCCCGTTGCGCCCTTGTTGGCGCCGGAGTTCCAGGCAGTGCCGGCAATATCCAAATGAGCCCAGGTAAAATTCTCGGTAAACCGGGCCAGAAAACAGGCAGCGGTGATAGCGCCCGCATTTCTGTCGCCAATATTGGGCATATCGGCAAAGTTGGATTTGAGTTGCTCCTGGTATTCCTCCCACAACGGCATCCGCCAGGCCCGGTCCAAAGCATTTTCGCCCGCTTCGAGCAAGGCTTTGGCCAGATCGTCGTTATTGGAGAACAACCCCGTCGCATGTTTGCCCAAAGCGATCACGCAAGCGCCGGTGAGGGTGGCGATGTCGATGACTTTTTGGGGATTGAAACGCCCGGTATAGGTCAAGGCATCACAAAGGATAAGCCGGCCTTCCGCGTCGGTATTGAGGATTTCCACGGTTTTGCCGGCCATGGTTTTCACGATATCTCCAGGTTTGACGGCCTGGCCGTCGGGCAGATTTTCCGAGGAAGGAACGACTCCTACCACATTCAGCGATAAATCCAACTGGGCGATGGTCTTCAAAGTACCCAGCACGCTGGCGCCCCCACACATATCGTATTTCATTTCATCCATGGTTTGGGAGGGCTTGAGAGAAATCCCGCCAGCATCGAAGGTCAGCCCCTTCCCCACCAACGCAATCGGCTGGTCCTTGGCCTTGCCGCCCTTGTATTCGAGCACAATCAGTTTGGCCGGCTGGCGGCTGCCTTTGGAAACCGCCAATAAAGCCCCCATGCCCAGCTTTTCCATGTCGGATTCTTCCAGAACCTGGACCTTGAGTTTGCTGTACTGATCCGCTAATTTCAATGCCGTTTCGGCCAGGTATGTGGGGGTACAAACATTACCCGGAAGATTGGCCAAGTCTTTACATAGCCGCATCCCTTCGGCAATGGCATGACCTTCTTCCATGCCTTTGTCAGCTAATCGGGATTCTTCCTTATCCTTACAATGCAAAAGAAGCTGATCGAGCTTCGGCAGATCGCCGGGTTCGGATTTGAGCTCGGTAAAACGGTAACAAGCATCCTGGAATAATAAAGCTGTCTGGCGGGCTTTCCAACCGCAATCATGGTTGTCAACCGGCACTTCCAACAAGGTGGATAAACCCTGTTTGACCGGAGAATCCGCAATCTTTTTTGCCGCCGCTGACAACGCTTTGCAGTATTTTTTTGCGTTCAGATCCGTCTTCTTGCCCAAACCAACCAGAAGCAGGCGGTCGGCTTTGCAACCGGGCAGCTGGTGTAATAAGAGAAGATCCCCGGGCTGACCCTTAAAATCCTCTTGCTTGATAATTTTCCTGACCAGGCCGTCACTGAGAGCATCGATATGTTCGGCGCTTTCCGTCAATTTGTTTTTTTCGTAAACGCCGGCAATCAAGCATGGGACGCGTTTTTTCTCTATGGCGCCAGTATGGGTGGCAAAATTCATGGGGTATTTCCTTATGGGGTATCAATTATTGGCTTGAGCAGTCTCTTCCGGAGCAGTGGGTTGGTTGTCTTCGGGGACAGCCAGGCGGGATCCGAAAAACATGGAAATATAAACAAGCACCCCAAGCAGGATAACGTTCACTAAACCGGGAAGACGGCCAAACGCCAGGATAAAAAAATCGATCACAAAGATGGCGGTCATTGCCGGGTGGGCCAGGAACTCTTCAGGTTTGAACTTGATCTTAAACATAAATACCTCCTCTCACATATGGTTTTACGAAATGGGAATAAAGCAGTAAGCATATTAATTATAAGGGATGTTTCCGATTGCATCACAGACGTTTTTGGTTAGACATAAGAATCGGCCCCCATACGATTTTTCCGGGCCCTTGGTAATGTGATAGGATTTTTCTAATTCAACCGGATGGAGCACTGTGATGACTGAACGAGAGAAACTGCGCGAAGGCCTAGAAGCATTAAGAAGCGAAATTAAAAATCTACAAGGCACGGACGCAGCAAGCAAGCAAAGATTGGAAGACTTGGCCGAACGCGTGGAAAAACAGCTGGCGAAAACTGGCGAAAAAAACGAACATCACAACCTAATCCAGGAGCTTGAAGAAGAAATCATGCGGTTTGAAGTGGCGCATCCCCGGCTGACAGCGATTATCAACGATCTAATGGTTACATTGAGCAACATGGGGATTTGAACGAAACGCCCGTGATATTATCCAACATTTACACACCAGACGATTAACTTTGCCGATTCTGAATTTAGTCAAAAAACTTTTCAAACAGGACAGTTCCGGCCAATCATCGGAAAAAATCGTGTCTCATCCCAGGATTTATGCCCGGCCGGAACACACGATTTCCAGATCGCAGATTAGCCCCAATGCCTTAAAGGTACTCTATCGCCTGAAAAAAGGAGGCTATAGAGCTTGTCTGGTGGGAGGCTGTGTGCGGGATCTTTTGCTCGGGCGGGAGCCTAAAGACTTTGACGTGGCGACAGATGCCCGGCCCGAGGAAGTCAAAGCCCTGTTTCGCAATTGCCGCTTGATAGGACGCCGTTTCCGTCTGGCCCACGTGCGCTTTGGCCGGGAAATCATTGAAGTGGCGACATTCAGAGCGGGCCTGCCGAGAGGCCAAGGGGACGATTGGGCGCAGGAAGAAGCAACCGGCCGTTTGCTGCGGGATAATGTCTACGGCACCATAGAAGAAGACGCCTGGCGGCGGGATTTTACCGTTAACGCCCTCTACTACGATATAAAAGACTTTTCCGTCGTGGACTATGTGGGCGGTATGGAAGATCTTCACAGCGGAGTGCTCCGTTTGATTGGCGATCCTCAGGTGCGGTTTCGTGAAGATCCTGTCCGGATGCTTCGGGCAATTCGTTTTATGATCAAGTTGGGCTTTAAGCTGGATCCTTCCCTTGAAGTCCATCTCAAGCCATTCGCGCCCCTATTGCAAGATATTCCCCCAGCCCGCCTTTATGATGAAGTTCTGAAAATGTTCATGGGCGGTTATGCCGTGCAAACCTTTGAACTACTGCGCCATTATGAGCTGTTTTCCCCACTGTTTCCGGCAACAGAACAAGCGTTAAGCCTGGAAGAGCAAGGCTTCCCCCTGGTGTTTTTGGCCCACGCCCTGGAAAATACCGACAAACGCTTGGCCGAAGGTAAAATTGTCACGCCTTATTTCCTGTATGCGGCTTTGTTGTGGGAACCGGTACGCCTGACCGCCAAGCAACGGGAAATGCTGGGTACACCGCCAGTGGTCGCCATGCAGGAAGCTGCGGGGGAGGTACTTTCTGAGCAGGTGAAACACGTGGCAATCCCCCGCCGTATCAGTTTGCCCATGCGCGAGGTTTGGAATCTACAACCCCGATTTGAACAGCGCCGGGGCGCCCGCCCCTTTCGCTTGTTGAGCCATCCGCGATTTCGTGCTGCCTATGATTTCCTGGTTCTGAGGGGGCAATCAGGAGAGGCGGAGCCTGAACTGGTAGACTGGTGGACCCGTTTTCAAACCGCACCGGAAGGTGAACGCAAAAAAATGCTGGAAGGGCCGCGCCGCAAAACCCGCCGACGCCGTTCAAGGCGAAAATCCGCTACCAAGCAATCCTCTCCTCAGGAATAATGGAAACCACTATTGCCTATATTGGTCTGGGCAGCAATCTTAATCATCCGGTTGAGCAAATTAAACAGGCGCGGGCAGCCATTGCCAACTTGGAAAGCACCCAGGAAAAGCGCTTTTCCAGCCTGTACCGGACCGACCCCATGGGCCCCGATCAGCCGGATTATATTAATGCCGTGATGGCTGTGGAAACCTGCCTGTCTCCCGAGGCATTATTGACCCGTTTGCAAAACATAGAGCGGGATCAAGGCCGGGTGCGCCGTGGCGACAGATGGGGGCCAAGATCCCTGGACCTTGATATACTCTTGTTTGGCCGCTACTGCATCCGCACCGAGCGGCTTACCATCCCCCATTATGGTATTGCCGAGCGGGCTTTTGTCCTCTACCCTTTGGCGGAAATCGCCCCTCCTGATCTACTTATTCCCGGCAAAAGCCTATTGAGTGACCTTCTGCGCCGTTGTCCCCCGGAGGGGATTCAGCGCCTGGGAGAAAATGACGATGTCTAAGTTTTTGACCGTCGCAGATCTGAAACAATTAAAACAAACGGGCGAGAAAATCGCTTGCCTGACAGCCTATGATGCGACTTTTGCCAAGACATTAGACGCTGCCGGGGTTGATATCCTGTTGGTAGGTGATTCGCTGGGCATGGTTATACAGGGGCAATCGACAACCTTACCGGTGACCCTGGATTACATGGTCTATCACACCGCCTGCGTCAATCGCGGACGTGAGCGGGCACTGTTGATTGCCGATTTGCCGTTTATGACCTGCTGGTCCCCGGAAGCCGCGCTGCAAAGCGCCGCCCGGCTGATCCAGCAAGGTGGCGCGGAGATGGTCAAACTCGAAGGTGGCCGTCACCGTAGGGATGCCATCCGCTTGCTGGTTCAGGAAGGGATTCCGGTATGCGGCCATCTAGGCTTGCTGCCGCAATCCATTCACCGTTTGGGAGGCTATAAAGTTCAGGGAGTCGCACCTCACGATGCCGAGAAATTGCTGGAAGAAGCTTGCTTGCTGGAAGAGGCAGGCGCAGAGCTGCTGGTGCTCGAATGTATTCCCGCCACTTTGGCCCGGGCAATTACCATGGAAATAACCATTCCTACCATCGGCATTGGCGCGGGACCCGATTGTGACGGCCAGGTGCTAGTGCTATACGACATGCTGGGATTGACCATCGGCAAACCCCCACGCTTCGTGAAGGATTTTCTTGCCGGCGCTGGAGATATCAACTCTGCCGTGTCTGCATACGTGGCCGCGGTTAAGTCCGGGCAATTTCCTTCTCCGCAACACAGTTATTAGCGCAACTGACAGCCTGATGCACTGGGTTAGCACCGAAACCAATTTACGCAGACAGCTTGATGCCTGGCGCTGCTCAGGCGACACTATCGCCCTGGTGCCGACCATGGGTAATCTGCATCCCGGCCATCTGAGTTTGGTGGAAACCGCAAAAGCAAGAGCAAACCGGGTGGTGGTCAGTATTTTCGTGAATCCCTTGCAGTTCGGACCCAACGAGGATTACGCCCGTTATCCCAGGACTCTGGAGGCAGATCGAGAAAAATTAGCAAATTGTGGCGTGGATTTGTTGTTTTCTCCACCGGTGGAAGAGATTTATCCCCAAGGATCAAAAAAGACTACTTATATCGAAGTGCCGGGGCTGTCTGATATCCTTTGTGGCGCATCGCGTCCAGGCCACTTTAGAGGTGTGGCGACGGTAGTTGCCAAGCTATTCAATCTGGTGCAGCCCCATCTTGCCGTCTTTGGTGAAAAGGACTTTCAACAACTGTTGGTCATTCGGAAAATGGTGGCGGACTTGAATTTTCCGGTAGAGATTATTGGTGCGCCCATTGTCCGGGAAGCCGATGGTTTGGCCATGAGTTCGCGCAATCAATACCTTTCGTCACAGGAAAGGAAAGTGGCGCCAAGCCTGTATCAGGTATTATGCGAAACAAGATCTGCCATCAAAGCGGGGGAACAGGATTACTACCGGCTTGCCAAGGCGCAAACAGCCAAATTGCGCCAACTGGGTTTCGACCCGGATTATTTCTCAATTCTGCGCGCCCATGATTTGGGCGAACCTTCACCAGGGGATTCCCCTTTGGTCATTCTGACGGCAGCAAAATTGGGCCAGACCCGTCTGATTGATAATTTGGTGGTCTCGTGACGATAGAAACGGAATTTCAACAGCGCGCCAAAGAACTCATCGACGTGGGCAAAGTTTTGCATCACCAAGGATGGGTGCCCGCCACCAGCGGCAATTTCTCTGCCCGTTTATCTGATGGCAGCATTGCAATCACTGTTTCCGGACGGCATAAGGGGCGCTTGACCATAGAAGATTTAATGCGGGTAGATACCCAAGGGCAATCCCTTGATGGGCGCAGGCCTTCAGCGGAAGCCGCACTGCACCTGGCCCTCTACGCCCGCTTTCCAGCCATTCAATCGGTGCTGCATCCCCATTCGCCAGCGGCGATTTTAGCCTCCCGCCTGTTTAAGAATAAGGTGATCTTGGAAGATCATGAATTGCTGAAAGCCTTGGAAGGCATCGATACCCACGAGCACCGGTTGATTGTGCCCATCTTCGCCAACGATCAGGACATCCCCAGGTTGGCCAACAAAATCAATGATTATATTGACCGGCATGGCGACATTCTGGCCTATATCATCGCTGGCCACGGTTTTTATACCTGGGGCCGGAGCGTAGAAGATGCAATGAGGAGCGTGGAGGCGTTAGAATTCATGTTCGATTGCGAGACTAGATATTACGGAGTGAAACCTTTATGAGCATTTTGACGGTGCATTCAGAAACCGCTTTTGAACCGTTTGAGCGTTATACCGATCATTCAGAGATCGCTACCCGCCTGGACCGGATCGGAATCTTGTTTGAGCGCTGGAAAACGGACCGCCCCTTGAATGAAAAGGATGATTCCGAGGCGATTTTGGCGGCCCATAGTGATTCCATCGAGCGTTTGAAGCAGCAATACGGCTTCCAGTCGGCGGATGTGATCCGAGTTTCGCCAGACCATACAGACAGAGAAGCGCTCAGACAAAAATTCCTTTCCGAGCATACCCATAGCGATTTTGAAGTGCGGTTTTTTGTCGGTGGCCGGGGTCTGTTTTACCTCCATCCTGATGACAAAGTGTACATCGTGCTATGCGAAGCCGGCGATTTGATCAGCGTGCCGGCTGGAACGCGGCACTGGTTTGACATGGGCGCCCTACCGGATTTGAAGGTAATCCGCCTTTTCACCACCCCTGAAGGTTGGGAAGCTCAATATACTGGCAGCGATATTGCAGACCGTTTTCCAAAATTTGAAGAATATATGCAGCGCTGCGGATGACCAGAGCGATAGTCACCGATATCGAAGGGACGACTTCTTCCTTGAGTTTTGTCAAGGATGTCTTGTTCCCCTATGCCCGGGAAAGACTTTCCGGCTTTGTCGCTAAAAACCAAGATGATCCCAAGGTCAAGCCACTGCTGGAAGAGGTGCGTCAGCTGGTTGGCAGAGAAATGACCGTGCCGCAGGTCATTACCCAATTGCTGCATTGGAGCGACGCCGATAAAAAGATAGCGCCCTTAAAAGCCATTCAAGGCATGATTTGGGAAGAAGGTTATCAAAAGGGCGACTTCGAGGGCCACGTTTATCCCGATGCCGTGGAACAGCTTGGTCTTTGGCGGGAACAGGGCATTCAGCTTTATGTGTATTCATCAGGCTCTGTAGCGGCCCAGAAACTGTTGTTTTCCCATACCGAATGGGGTGATTTGACGCCGATATTCTCCGGTTTTTTCGACACCCGGACCGGATCCAAGAAAGATTCAAGCTCGTATACAAAAATTGCCCACACTATTGGCTTCCCCGCCCGTGAAATTTTGTTTCTTTCCGATATCAAAGAAGAACTGGAAGCCGCCGCGCAAGCAGGCATGGAAGTTTATTGGCTGGTACGGGAAGGTGAACTGGATCCCAACGCGCCTTTTCGGCAGGTGCGTGATTTTAGTCAAATCGAAGTCTAACTGCTAAGTGGTAGAATTTAATAGATCTAAGTACTTTTGATTAGGAGTAGAAATGTTTGCACTAAAGCACGGGATAATCGCAGGATTAGTGATGTTGAGTATTGCCGGGTGCGCCAGCCAGGGCGAGAAACAAGTGACACAGGCGTCTCAGCAAGCCCAGGCGAAACCCCTGGTGAATAACTTCCCCACCCAGGCGCGGGTGGAATACGTGTTCCAATGTATGCGCGATCATGGCGGGCAAAATTATGACAACCTGTACCACTGCAGCTGTAAAATGGATGAACTGGCCAAACAGATGGATTATCAGGAATATTCAGAAGCCATTGTCTTCAAGAACCTTAAGTCCATGCCCGGCGAGCGCGGCGGACTTTTCCGCGACCCCCCCCAATCGAAGACCTTGCGAAACAAGCTGAAACAGGTAGAAGAAGCCGCCGAAGCTCATTGTTTCCTAAAATGAAATTAACATGCAAACAATAAGCGTTTGAATTCCTAATGGCTCTCTGTATATCCTTGCAAGGATAAATCACTACTGTGCAGGTAGGTTATATGGCTGTGGAACGGGTAAAAGGCGGCAAGAAAAAAAGACGGGTAGCGCGGGGCAGGCCTGTAGATCTCCAAGCGTTGGAGCAAGTGCGATCCCTACTGGGAGATGCGCCGCGGCGACGGGATTTGTTGATAGAGCATCTTCACAAGATTCAGGATGCTTTTAAGCATATCCACGCCAAACATGTTGTGGCCCTGGCTCATGAAATGAAATTGTCACCAGCGGAAGTCTACGAGGTTGCCAGTTTCTATCATCACTTCGATGTGGTTAAGGAAGGCGAAACTCCACCGCCGCCTTTGACTATCCGGGTTTGTGATTCGGTGACCTGCGAAATGCACGGCGCCAAGGCTTTGCTGGAAGCATTGCAACAAGGCTTGGGGGAAAGCCGGGTGATCACCGCGCCTTGCGTGGGACGTTGTCAGCATGCCCCTGTCGCCATCGTGGGCCAAAATCCCGTCGATCAGGCCAACGCGGAAAAAGTGAAGGCGGCAGTGGAAAACGGTGCAGTTGAAGCGCAACTACCTGCGTATATCGATTACCAGGCGTATCGTTCCAAGGGCGGATATACGCTGCTCAAGTCATGTCTAGATCAAGGCAAAGACCCGGAGACAGTGATTGCCGCGATGAAAGATTCCGGTCTTCGGGGGCTGGGTGGCGCCGGATTCCCGGCAGGCGTCAAATGGGAAATCGTCAAGAAACAGCCTGAGCCTCGATTAATGGCGGTGAATATCGACGAAGGGGAACCCGGCACTTTCAAGGACCGCCATTATCTGGAATCCGATCCCCACCGTTTTCTCGAAGGTATGCTGATTGCCGCATGGGCCGTGGGTATTCAGGAAATCTATATTTATCTGCGGGACGAATATCCTGCCTGCCGCAAGATCTTGCAAACAGAATTGGCCAAGCTCCAGGCCGATCCGCCTGTGCAAGCCCAATTGCCGCCCATTCATTTGCGCCGCGGCGCCGGGGCTTATATTTGCGGAGAAGAGTCGGCCATGGTGGAATCCATCGAAGGCAAGCGCGGCATGCCCCGCTTGCGGCCACCCTATCTAGCGGAAGTGGGGTTATTTGGCCGCCCAACCCTGGAACACAACATGGAAACCCTGTATTGGGTACGCGATATTGTAGAAAGAGGCCCTGATTGGTTCACCTCCCACGGCCGTCATGGACGCAAGGGCCTGCGCTCCTTCTCGGTATCCGGGCGGGTGCAAAAACCTGGCGTACACTTGGCGCCGGCGGGGATTACCGTCAAGGAACTGATTGAGGAATACTGCGGCGGCATGCTGCCTGGGCACGAATTTTACGGCTATTTCCCCGGGGGCGCGTCTGGCGGTATCTTGCCAGCGTCTTTAGGGGACATTCCCCTGGATTTCGATACCCTCAACCCTTACGGCTGCTTTATCGGCTCGGCGGCGGTCATCATTTTCTCCCACCACGACAGTGCCAAGGCATTGGCATTGAATGCGACCCGCTTCTTTGAAGATGAGTCCTGCGGTCAATGTACCCCATGCCGCGTGGGTACCGCCAAGGCGGCGCTTTTGATGGAACGGGGTGAATGGGACCAGGAGCGATTGGAGGATTTGTGCCAAGTGATGGCCGATGCGTCCATTTGCGGCCTTGGCCAAGCGGCGCCAAATCCCATCCGTTGTGTTTTTAAATATTTCCCTCAAGAGTTGGAGCGCTGAATTATGGCTGCCAATCCCGATTTTGTGAAAGAATTGAAAACCCTCAAATTTACTCTGGACGGTCAGGAAATTACTGCAGTCGAAGGGGAAACCATACTCGAAGCCGCCAAACGGCACGGTATCGAGATTCCCCATCTTTGTTACAAAGAAGGAATGCGCGCGGATGGCAACTGCCGTGCCTGCGTGGTGGAAATTGAAGGCGAGAGAGTGTTGGCGCCTTCCTGCTGCCGGGCGCCAAAAGAAGGCATGACTGTCAAGGCACGGAGCGAGCGCGCGGAAAAATCCCAAAAAATGGTGCTGGAACTGCTCTTGGCGGACATGCCCGATCAGGGGAAATCCCCTTACCGCGATGATTCCGAATTGGACTATTGGGTACAGAAATTGGACGTGGGTACGCCTCGCTATCCTTCCCGCAGCCAGCCCGCCCCTGATTTATCCCATCCCGCCATGGCGGTCAACTTGGACGCCTGTATCCAGTGCACTCGCTGTGTGCGCGCCTGCCGCGAGGAGCAAGCCAATGACGTGATTGGTTATGCTTTCCGGGGCGCGGCGGCCAAGATTGTTTTCGACCTGGATGATCCCATGGGGGATAGCACTTGCGTGGCTTGCGGTGAGTGTGTTCAAGCCTGCCCAACGGGTGCCTTGATGCCGGCGGGCGATGTGGGGCATCTGCCGGTAGACAAAAAAGTGGATTCCACTTGTCCTTATTGCGGGGTTGGTTGCCTGTTGACCTATAACATCCGTGACAACCGTATTCTCTATGTGGAAGGGCGCAATGGAGAAACCAATCACAGTCGCCTGTGCGTCAAAGGCCGTTTTGGCTTTGATTATGTCCATAATCCCTATCGTCTTACCAAGCCCTTGATTCGCAAGGAAGACGCTGCTAAAACCACCGAACTATTGGATCCCGATAATCTTTATGATGTCTTCCGTGAAGCAACCTGGGAAGAAGCACTGGATTTTGCCGCTGGCGGATTGAAACAAATCCGCGATCGGCATGGCCCCAAAGCCTTGGCTGGCTTTGGGTCGGCCAAGGGAAGCAATGAAGAGGCCTACCTGTTTCAAAAGCTGGTGCGTACCGGCTTTGGCAGTAACAATGTCGATCACTGTACCCGCTTGTGCCACGCTTCCTCGGTGGTGGCTTTGCTCGAATGCATCGGTTCCGGGGCGGTGTCCAATCCCGTGGCGGATGTGATGAAAGCGGAAGTAATTGTCATCATTGGCTCCAACCCCACTGTCAATCACCCGGTCGCGGCGACTTGGATCAAGAATGCGGTCAGAGACGGCGCCAAGTTGATTGTGATGGACCCCATCCGCACCGAAATTTGCCGTTTTGCCGAATATTCATTGCAATTCAGGCCGGATACCGATGTTGCCCTGCTCAATGGCATCATGCATACCATTGTCGAGGAAGGGCTGACTGACCAGAATTACATTGACCAATGGACCGAGGGCTTTGAGCGGCTAAGTCAACATTTGAAAGAATATCCCCCGGAAAGGGTTTCGCCTATTTGCGGCATACCCGCCGAGACCATCCGTGAAGTCGCCAGGCTGTATGCCACATCCAAGGGTTCAATGATTTTGTGGGGCATGGGTATCTCCCAACACATCCATGGCACCGACAATGCCCGCTGCCTGATTTCCATGGCATTGATGACGGGACAGATCGGTCGCCCCGGGACGGGTCTTCACCCGCTGCGGGGGCAAAATAACGTCCAGGGGGCGTCTGACGCGGGATTGATACCCATGGTGTTCCCCGATTACCAAAAGGTGGATGATCCTCAGATCCGGCAAAAATTCGAACAGCTTTGGAATAGCCCGTTGGACCCTCAACCCGGTTTGACCGTGGTGGAAGTTCTGCACGCGATTGATGCGCAGCAAGTGCGCGGAATGTACATCGAAGGAGAAAATCCGGCTATGTCAGACCCCAATGTTTCCCATGCCCGGGCAGCGTTGGCCAAGCTGGATCACTTGGTGGTTCAAGACATTTTTCTAACCGAAACCGCCGGTTTTGCCGATGTCATATTGCCAGCCTCGGCTTTCCCGGAAAAAACCGGCACCTTTACCAATACCGACCGTAGGGTACAGCTGGGCCGTCAGGCAATTAATCCCCCTGGAGAGGCACGCCAGGATTGGTGGATTATCCAGGAAATCGCCCGGCGTATCGGATTGGACTGGAATTATTCCGGTCCCACCGAAGTATTTAACGAAATGCGCCAGGCCATGCCGAGTATTGCAGGGATCACCTGGGAACGTCTAGAGCAAGAAGATTCGGTTATCTACCCCTGTGAGAAAGAAGGCGATCCAGGGGAACCTGTGATTTTCACCCAAGGCTTTCCAACGCCATCGGGCCGGGGCAAAATGGTGCCGGCCAAATTTATTCACGCCGCGGAAATGCCAGATGAGGAATATCCTTTTGTCTTTATCACCGGACGGCAACTGGAACATTGGCATACAGGCAGCATGACCCGCCACGCGGCTGTACTTGATGCCATCGAGCCTGACCCGATCGCGGTCATCCATCCTGAAGATTTGGCGGCAATTAGCGTGGAGCCCGGTGGGCTTATTACGTTAGAATCGCGCCGCGGCAGAGTTTCCGCCTATGCCCGACCAGATATCGGCATGCAGCGGGGGACAGTGTTTATGGCGTTTTGTTACAATGAGGCGGCTGCCAACCTGCTCACTAATGAGGCGCTGGATCCTGATGCCAAAATCCCTGAGTTCAAGTTTTGCGCCATCAAAGTGCATCCAGGGGGGCAACCGGGGAAACGAATCCATTAATTTTTGAGTGCCGGGTATGATTGTGTTATCACGCAAACCTAACCTTGCGCATGGAAATAGCAACGAAAGGGTTGATGAAGACAGTCCTTTCTTGACTTTTAGGGCAAAATCCTTCAATTTACTGCCCTAAGGATTGACCGGGAAAAGTCATGGCAGTGTTTAGGAAAATTTCCTATTCACAAAGACCGATTCCGTGTCAGTGACTTACCATCAGCAAAAACAATGAGGAGGATCACATGAAGAAACCCTTGAAGAATGGCCTGATCGCAGCGGCTGTCATGTCGGTGTTAGCTGTGCCTGGGGTGCAAGCGAACCAAGAAGTCATCAGACTGAGCAAAAACGCATCCAACTGGGCGATTTGGGGCGGTAATTATTGGGGTACCCGCTACAGCGAACTGGATCAAATCAACAATAAAAATGCTGGGAATTTAGCGCCGGCATGGACATTTTCTACTGGCAAATTGAAAGGCCACGAAGGCGGACCGTTATTTATCAACGGTGTGCTTTACGTTCATACACCATTCCCCAATAAAGTTTTCGCGATTGATCCGAAGGATCAGCACATTATCTGGGCGTATGAACCAACCCAGGATGCTGATGAAACCATCCCGGTCATGTGTTGTGACGTGGTCAACCGTGGTCTGGCCTACGGGGATGGCAAAATCATTCTCCAACAAGCCGACACGACTTTGACCGCCCTGGACGCCAAAACCGGTAAAGTGGTTTGGCAAGTGAAAAACGGCGACCCCAAAGTCGGGATGACCAATACCAACTCACCCTTGGTAGTCAAGGACAAGGTGCTGACTGGTATCTCTGGTGGTGAGTTCGGGGTTCGCGGTTTTATTGCGGCCTATAACCTCAAGGACGGCAAGCTGGCATGGAAGATGTACAGCACCGGTCCAGATAAAGAAGTGGGCCTGGACCCCAAGAAAACCATGACCTGGATGGGAAGCGAAAAAGGCTTGCAGCCGGTCGGCAAGGATTCTAGCCTGAAAACCTGGGAAGGGGATCAATGGAAAATCGGTGGCGGTACTACCTGGGGTTGGTACAGCTATGATCCGAAATTGAATTTGATCTACTACGGCTCTGGGAACCCCGGCACCTGGAATCCTGTACAACGTCCTGGCGACAACAAGTGGTCTATGACCATTTGGGCACGCGATGCTGACACCGGCGTTGCCAAGTGGGTCTATCAAATGACGCCACACGACGAATGGGACTACGACGGCATCAACGAAATGGTGCTGGCGGATCAAAAAATCAACGGCAAAATGCGCAAAACCCTGGTGCATTTCGACCGTAACGGTTTTGCCTACACCCTGGACCGTGAAACTGGTGAATTGCTGGTCGCGGAAAAGTACGACAAAGCGGTTAACTGGGCCAAGGAAGTCAACAAGAAAACTGGCCGTCCCGTGGTCGATCCCAAGTACAGCACCGAGGAAAACGGCGAGGACGTCAATACCGAAGACGTTTGTCCCGCAGCCTTGGGTTCCAAGAACCAAGGTCCCGTGGCTTATTCACCACGCACCGGTTATTTCTATGTGCCAGGCAACCATGTGTGCATGAACTACGAACCTTTCGAGGTTGAATACACACCGGGTCAGCCTTATGTGGGCGCCACCTTAACCATGTTCCCAGCGGGACGCGACGTTAAGACCGGCAAAAAGAACGGTTCCAGCAATCTGGGTGTGTTCACCGCATGGGATGCCAAGACCGGTAAAATTGTCTGGTCTTACGATGAACCTTTCTCGGTTTGGAGCGGTGTGTTGGCCACCAAAGGTGACATCGTAGTTCACGGTACCCTGGAAGGCTATCTGAAAGTCCGTGATGCCAAAACCGGTAAGGAACTCTACAAGTTCAAGACCCCATCCGGCATCATCGGTAATCCCAACACCTGGAAGTTCAACGGCAAGCAATACATTGGTGTCTTGTCTGGCCTGGGTGGTTGGGCTGGTATCGGCATGGCCGCTGGCCTGGAAGAAGATACTGAAGGTCTGGGCGCTGTGGGCGCATACCGCTCTTTGGATAAATTCACCCAGTTGGGCGGCGTGCTGACGACTTTCGCTTTGCCGAAAAAGTAAGTTAGCTTTAGCGCTTTAATAGGAATGGCCCTGGCCGGGTTTCTGGCCGGGGCTTTTTTATATACCTAAATTTTGCAAGTGATTCGAGCACCGAGGGTGTCAAGCTCACCACCTATCAATTTGCTTTTTCGGAGGCGGGGAAGGGGCTGCCGGACCGAAATACGTCCATGAATTTAGGCCCGGAGCGGCCATCCATGGCCGCCCACAGCCCCTTCCTCCGCCTCCTCTGCGGAACTGATAGGTGGCAAGGATGTCAAGCAAGGCCTTGGGCAAGGCGGCAAGCCAATTTCGCGCAGGCGTAACAGCGCTACTTCGAGCATAAAATTGGTGCGGCCAACGCAGCATAAAGGCTTGATTTGGCAGCCGAATGCCGAAACACTTGCAGAATTAAGGTTATATTGATCCTTTTGAATTTATTGCGTCTAATAATCAGAGTTTCAAGATTAGAACTTAGTGAATGGAGTAATTCTATGATCCGGTTTTTAGGTATTACAGTCTGTGTTTTTGCTATTTTCATGGCACAGCCAACCATGGCCAAGGAATCCTTCCGGGTATGCGCCGATCCTGTCAATCCCCCGCTGTCTGACAAGAAACAGCAAGGGTTCGAGAATAAAATTGCCCAGTTGTTTGCCAAGGAATTGGGTCAAGAAATAACTTACACTTGGTTTCCCCAGCGGATCGGTTTTTTGCGCAATACCTTAAAAGCCAAGGATCCGGAAACCAAGGAATATAAATGCGATGTGGTGATGGGTGTTCCAGCAGGCTATGAATTGGCGGCCACCACCAAGCCTTATTACCGTTCCACCTATGTATTGATTGTTGCCAAAGGCAAGGGCTTTGATGATATCCACAGCCCGGAACAACTGGAGCAACTACCGCCTGAACGCAAAAAGGATCTGAAGATCGCCATGTTTGACCGCACGCCCGGGGTGACCTGGTTGCTTCGTCATCACCTGCTCAAACAGGGAAAAACCTACCAGGCCATGACCGGGGATCTCAATGAGAATACAGCGATGCGCTTGGAAAAAGCATTCGCCAAGGGCGATATCAATATGGCCATCGTGTGGGGGCCCATCGGTGCCTATCTTCCCTGGAAGCATCCTGATGATTTTAAATTGATTCCCCTCAAGTCAGAAAAAGGCATCCGCTTCAACTATGCCATATCCATGGCGGTTCGCCGGGGGGACAAGGAAAGACAGCAGCAATTACAGAATCTTTTGAATCAAAAGCACGATGACATCCTTGCCCTGCTTCGTGAATATAAAGTGCCTTTGGTGGATAAAGAAGGCAATCCTTTGTAAGTCCAGAGGAACAAAAGGAGACCGGCGGCAAGCAAAGCCCGCCGCCGGTAAAGAGTGGAGGCGTCGATACGCTCAGCGGTAGGAAGACATTGCCGGATCTTTAGCAATCGCTTCCGCGCTGGTTTTATATTTACCGTGTTCTGATTTTTTGACCATCCACATAGTAACTGCCACCGCGATGACAACCGCTGCAATAATATGCCAAAAGTAATCTTTTTCTTTATCTTGAGTCGCCATAAAGAACTCCTCTTGTTTTAAACAATAGTGACTGATGAACAGTCGCTGGCTAAATTACCATGTATAATTTGTGGGTATTTTGACACAAGTCAAATTTTGGATGGTTTCACTAAAAGCATGGACCGGTCAGAACCGGTCCGTCTCAAACTCCATAATGGCTGGCGCGCCCGCCATGATGCTGGAAAAAAGCGATCCGCTGCGGGGTAGGATTTTTTCCATATAGAAACGCGCGGTGGCGATTTTGGCTTGGTAGAATCCTTGAGGATCGTTCTCCAACTTGGCCAACGCGGTTTCTGACATCCGCAGCCACATCCATCCCAGCGCTACCAGTCCGAACAATTGTAGATAATCGTAAGCGACTGCCGCCCCTTCGTCAGGATCTTGCATGCCCTTGAGAGCGATTTGCACGCTGGCCCGTTGCAGGCGGCCAAAGGCCTTGGCTACGGCACCCACCATGGGGGCGAGATGAGGATGGTTGCGCCGCTCGCTGAGATAGGCCTCCAAAGGCTGGAAAAACGTTCTAAGATGCCTGCCTGCATGAGCGGGCAATTTCCGGCCGATTAAATCCAGGGCCTGGATCCCGTTGGTTCCTTCATAGAGCTGGCCGATACGCGCATCACGCACTAATTGTTCGACACCATTTTCGGTGATATAGCCGTGTCCACCATAGACTTGTACTGCCAGGTTGGTGGCTTCGAAGCCTAAATCGGTAAAGAAGGCTTTCATCACCGGGGTGATCAGGGCGATGAAATCTTCGGCTTCCTGTCTTGCCTTTTCGTTGGTTTGTCTTTCGGAATGATCCAGTCGGGCGGCGGCCCACACGCTCATGGCCCGCATGCCTTCGTTATAGGCCCGCATGGTCAGAAGCATCCGCCGCACATCGGCATGGACAATGATGGGATCGGCGGGTTTGTCAGGATTCACCGGCCCTTTCAAAGCCCGGCCCTGAAGGCGCTCGCGGGCGTAATGAACGGCATTTTGATAGCCGATTTCCGCCAGCCCCAGACCTTGCAACCCTACCCACAGGCGGGCCCGATTCATCATCAAAAACATGGCTCGAAGACCTTGATTCTCCTTGCCAATCAGCCAGCCCTTGGCGTTATTGAAGCTCAAGGTGCAGGTGCTGGAGGCGCGGATTCCCATTTTGTGCTCGATGGAGACGCATTCGACGCCATTGGCAGGGCCAAGGGCGCCGTCTACCTGCGGGACAAATTTGGGCACTAAAAACAAACTGATGCCTTTGGTTCCGGGCGGTGCGTCAGGGGTACGGGCCAACACCATATGGATGATGTTTTCCGTAAGATCGTGTTCGCCGGCGGAAATGAAGATTTTGCCGCCGTTCAATTGATAGCTGCCGTCTGCCTGGGGGACCGCGCGGGTACGGATGAGGCCCAGATCGGTACCACACTGGGGTTCGGTCAGGCACATGGTGCCGCTCCAGCGCCCTTCCACCAAAGGCGGGAGGTAAAGGGATTTCAGTTCATCGGTGCCGTATTGGTGGAGGAGTTCATAGACCCCGTGGGTTAATTCGGAATATATAGCGAACGAAAGGTTGGTGGAGCAAATCATCTCCCCCACCATGCAATGAAGCATGTGGGGCAGGCCTTGGCCGCCAAATTCGGGATCGCAACTGAGGGAAGGCCAGCCGCCTTCGATATATTGCCGGTAGGCTTCCTTGTACCCCTTGGGGGTAAAGACCTGGCCGTTTTCAAACCGGCAACCTTCCTGATCACCGCTTTGGTTCAGGGGCAGCAGCACTTTTTCGCAAAACCGCGCGGCTTCTTCCAAAACAGCGCCCAACAGGTCCGGGGAAACGTCCTCCATACCCGGCAGCGACTGCAAATCACCGCCTTGGAGCAGTTCTTCGTAAACAAAGCGCATATCGCGCAGAGGGGCGGAGTAGGTCAACATGATGGTTACCTCATTCAGTTGCGCAACGGTTTACCGGTGTCCAGCATGTGTTCCAGCCGGGCCAGGGTTTTGGGTTGGCGGATTAAATGCATAAAGGCCTGCCGCTCCAGTCCCAAAATGTCGTTTTCGCCAATTTCATCCACCAGATCGGTATCACCCCCGCTGAGAACCCGAGCCAAGTGCTTGGCAATTTCCGCATCGTATTCACTGGCTTGGCCTTTGAGGCGCAGTTGATGGACGCCCATGTCCAATGCGGCTTGGCCAGTCGGACCGGGCAGATGGTAAGCCGGGGGTGCGGTAATGGCGTAATTTTCACAAAGCTTGAGAGCCAACTGCTTGGCGTCGTGCAGTACCCGATCCCTGTTCATGGTAATGCCGTCTTGGGCATCCAAAATCCTTTGCTTTTGGGCCTCGAAGGCGGAGCCTGACACCTTGGCCAGGCCGATTTGCTCGAAGGATTGACTTACTGGCGGAATAGGGCCGCCGGGTCGGTCGGGCGCCTGGCTATGGCGGCACAGCATTTCTTTGCAGCCGCCCCACGCGGGAATCAACCCGACCCCTACTTCCACCAGTCCAGAATAAAGTTCGGCATGGCTTTGGCGGGCATCGCAGTGGAGCAGGATTTCGCAGCCGCCGCCCAGCGCCATGCCAGATGGCGCGCCAACCACAGGAAAAGGGGCGTATTTCAGTGCCTTGAAGGTGCTTTGCCCCTGGGCGACCAAGCGTTCGATTTCATCCCACAGGGCGGTATTGATGGCAAACATCAAGACTCCCAGATTGGCGCCGGCGGAAAAGTGCTGGGCTTCGTTATAAATGACCAGGGCTTTGAAATCCCGGGCGACGATGGTGATGGTCTTTTCAATCATCTCCATCACCAAAGGATCCAGGGTGTTCATCTTGCTGTGGAACTCCAAACAGGCCACGCCGTCACCGATATCCCAGAGGCTGGCGGAAGCATTTTTTGCCACTGGCTTGCTGGCGATTTTGATATCTTCCAAAAGCAGCACGCCTGTAGGACGCCGAATCGGTTGATATTGGCCGTCGAATCCAAGCTGCCACTTTTGTTGGTCACGGATTTGGTAAAAACGCTCCGCCTTTTGAAGCAAGTCGGGCACAGGCTGGTTTTCTGCTTCCAGTTTCTGGCGGAACCAGTTCACGCCCAGTTTATCGATCAGTTCAAAAGGCCCGTATTTCCAGTTGTAACCCATCTTCATGGCTTGGTCTATCGAATGGATATCGTGGGCGATTTCAGGCGCCACTTGCACGGCATACAGCAGGGTTTGGGAAAAGACCCGCCAAGCGTAGCGGCCAGCCTTGTCGGGGAAGGTTAAAAAACCTTGCAATCCTTCCCGGCGGGCAGCGGACAAGCCGGCCAAATTTGGTTTTTGGGCGGGCCGGTATTCCCCTGTGGCCAAATCCAACGCTTGTTTAACGCGCTTGCCCCCGGAGGTATCGAGGCGGTAAAAACCGCCCTTGCCTTTGCGCCCGGTAAATCCCGAGGCGATCATTTTTTCCAGAAAGTCCGGGATCCGGGCGATCTGTTGCAAAGAATCGGCGGCGGGCAGACGCTGCTGAAGGTTGGCGAGGATCTTGGGCATTAAATCCAGCCCTACCAAATCGAGCAGGCCGAAAATGCCGGTTTTGGGAATGCCTAAGGGGCGTAGGGCAGCGTCGGCTTCCTCGACCGTCAAACCCAGCTCCAGAGCGCTCAATAATCCCCATTGCAACCAGTAGCTGCCAATCCGGTTGGCAATGAAGCCCGGCGTGTCCTTGCACTGGATAACGGTTTTTCCCAGGTGGTGATCCAGACAGGTGATGAGTGCTTCCAAGCGGGTGCTTTCGCACTGTCCAGGCACCACTTCCAGCAACCGCATGTAACGGGGCGGGTTAAAGAAATGGGTAATACAAAAACGATTGGCCAGGTCTTCCGAAAGACCCGAGGTTAACTGGGCCAAGGGCAAGGTAGAGGTATTGGAAGACAGCACGGCAGAAGGTTTCAGGAACGGTTCAATTTTCTGGTAAAGGGATTGCTTGATGGCAAGATCCTCGATCACCGCTTCACAGACCCAATCGGCTTCTGTGAGCCATTCCAGATGATCTTCCAGATTGCCGGGCCGGATCCTGCGGGCGAATTTCGGCAACATCAAAGGCGCAGGCTGCATTTTCAGCAGACGGTCGATAGCGCCTTTGGCGAGCATATCCCGGTCAGGAGCACCTTCCGGCACAATATCCAACAACATCACTTCCAGCCCAGCGTTGGCCGCCTGGGCGGCAATCTGCGCCCCCATCACCCCAGCACCCAGGATGGCTACTTTTTGCACGCTCATCACACTGCCTCCAGAACCGTCGCCATGCCTTGTCCGCCGCCTACGCAAAGGGTTGCTAGGGCATAACGTTTGCCCGTACGCTTGAGCAGTTGCGCCGCTTTGCCGGTGATTCTGGCGCCACTGGCGCCGAGGGGATGGCCCAAAGCAATGGCGCCCCCGTCCAGGTTAATTTTACTGAGGTCCAGGTTGAGCTCTTTGACCACCGAAAGCACTTGGGCGGCGAACGCTTCGTTGATTTCAATCAGGTCAATGTCGTCGAGGGTCAAACCCGCCCTCTGGAGCGCCTTTTGGGTGGCCCCCACAGGGCCGATACCCATAATTTCCGGCGCGCATCCGGTGACCGCCATGCTTTTGATCTTAGCCAACGGCTCCAGATTATGGCGGCTGGCAAATTCCATGCTGCAGACCAAAACTGCGCTGGCACCATCGGTAAGCGGGGAAGAAGTGCCGGCGGTAATGGTGCCATCGGCAAGAAAAGCGGGCTTGAGTTGCGCCAGTTTTTCCAGGCTGGTATCGCTGCGGATGCAGCCATCTTCGGTAACTTCATTTCCGTCAGGAGTTCGAATGGGGACGATTTCTTCCCGGAAACGCCCCTCGGCCTGGGCGGCGGCTGCCTTTTGATGGCTGCTCAAGGCGAATTTTTCCTGCTCTTCCCGGGGGATGGCGTATTTCTTGGCCAGGTTTTCCGCAGTCTCTCCCATGCTCATATAGGCTTGGGGGAATTTTTCGTAGAGTCCGGGATGGGGCATGGGGTTATAACCGCCCATGGGGATACGGGTCATGCTTTCCACGCCGGCGCAGATAAAGGCCTCACCGCTGCCCCAGCGGATGGCGCCGGCGGCGCTGTGGATGGATTGCATGGAGGAGCCGCACCAGCGGTTGATGGTTTGACCGGCGATAGGTTGTGGCAGTCCCGCCAGGAATACCACCATCCGGCCTAAATTAAAGCCTTGCTCGGCTTCCTGGAAAGCACAGCCCAGCATGATTTCTTCGATCTCCTCGGGGGGTACTTTGCTGCGTTTCAGCAAGCCCTGGATGACCTGGGCGGTCAGATCGTCGGGCCGGGTGCGGATAAGGGCGCCCTTGTGGGCCGGGGTGAAGGGGGAACGGCAATAGCTGGCGATGACCACATCATTCATCTTTAAGCTCCTCTTTTAGCTGACGGCGCAAGATTTTGCCCACGGTGGTTTTGGGCAGTTCGTCTCTGAATTCAATATATTTGGGGATCTTATAGCCAGTCAAGTTGGCGCGGCAGAAGATTTTTAGTTCTTTTACGGTAAGATCGGGATCGTCGGCGACCACGAAAACTTTGATGGCTTCGCCGGTTTTTTCATCGGGAACGCCAATGGCGGCGCATTCTTTCACCTTGGGGTGACTGACAATGACCTGTTCGATTTCGTTAGGATAAACGTTGAAACCGGATACCAGAATCATGTCTTTTTTGCGATCGACAATATAGAAGAAGCCTTTGTCGTCCATTTTGGCGATATCGCCGGTTCTCAGCCAACCGTCTTCGGTGAATACGGCTTTACTTTCCTCTGGCTGCTTCCAGTAGCCCCGCATGACTTGAGGCCCCCGGACGCATAATTCCCCCTCTTTGCCGATGGGTTGCGGTTCGCCGCCATCAAGGATACAACAGTCGGTGGAAGGCAGTGGCAGGCCGATGCTGCCGGTAAAGGCTTCAATATCCAATGGATTGAGGGTGACCACCGGCGAGGTTTCGGTCAAGCCATAGCCTTCAATCACCGGACTGCCGGTAATTTGCTGCCAGTCTTCCGCCACCGCTTTTTGCATGGACATGCCGCCGGCCATGGTGAGCTTGAGGTCGGAAAAATGCAGCTGCTTGAAACCCGGCGTATGCATTAAATGAATAAACAAGGTGTTGACGCCGGTGAGCACGGTAAAACGGATTTTGGACAGCTTTTTGACAAACAGCTTCAAGTCCCGGGGATTGGTAATCAGGTGGTTGTTCACTCCCAATGTCAAACCAACCCACAGGTTCGCGGTCAGGGCAAAGATATGGTAAAGCGGCAAGGCGGTCACCACATCTTCCTCGCCAATCAACATCCGCCGGTGCCAGTCCTCACAGGTAAGCCAAAGCCGAACCTGTTCGATATTGGCGAGAAGGTTGCCGTGGGTGAGCATAGCGCCCTTGGGGGTGCCGGTGGTGCCGCCGGTATATTGCAGAAATGCCAAATCTTCTTGGTTGAGCGTCACTTCAGGGCGCACTGGTTGGCCTTGTTCCAGAGCCTGGCGCAAGGGAATGGCGGTTGGGAGGTGGTAAGGCGGCACTTTACGGCGCACGTATTTTAAAACTGTGTTGATAAGCTGGCGTTTGGGGAAGCCGCATAGATCCCCGGCGCTGGTGAGAATGATATGATGGGTGGGGACTTCATCCAGCACCTTTTCCAGAACATAGGCAAAATTCTCCAAAATAACGATAGCTTCGGCCTCCGAGTCTTGAAGCTCATAAGCCAATTCCCGGGGGGTGAACAAAGGGTTGACATTGACCACCGTCAGCCCGGCGCGCAACGCCCCCAGAAGCACAACCGGATATTGCAGCAGATTGGGCAACATGATGGCTATTCTGGTGCCGGGCTTGAGCTGCAAGTGCCGGTGGAGATAATCGGCAAACCTGAGTGACAACAAATTCCACTGATGATAAGTAAATGTGGTTCCCAAATTTTCCAGGGCGGGCAAATCGGCAAATTGTTTGCTGCATTGTTCGAATAGTTCGACCAGGGACGCTTGCCCGGGAGGGGTGATGGTCTCTGGAAGACAGGGAGGATATTGTTGTAGCCAAGGTTTAATCGTCATGATGCTGCAACCATTTGTGGCTGATTATGGGGCCGGGTGCATTGATTGAGAAAGAACAAAATCATGTCATGGACGCCACCGGGATCGTTAAAAACGATATCGTGCTTCGAAGAAGTGATGAGCGTCAGGGTCTTTTGCTGGGTACCCAATTTGTCAAAAATGATCTCGGCGCTGTCGGGCTCGACGACCGGATCGCGGTCACTTTGAATCAAAAGTACCCGGCAATGGACATTGCCGAGATGTTTTTCCGTTTCCGAAATCAACCGCTTTAGCTCGTTTAACGCGCGGATGGGAATGTGGCGGTAATTGGTTTCCGGGTGCTCGGATTCGTGGACCGTAAACTCCTTGAGTCCGCCTGCCGCCACCCATTGGGTTAGCACATTGGCTTGATGGACTAAAGGCACCAAGGACATGACGGGGTCGCGAAACTTCACCGGCGGCGCCACGGCGACAACCCCCATCAAACAGTCGGGTTGATCGGCTGCCATTCTCAGTGCCAGGACGGCACCAGTGGAGAAACCGACAACGGTTATCTTCTCTGTCAAATCTTCGAGAATGCGGTAGCCCCGCCATGCCGAATCGAGCCAATCCTGCCAGCTACGTTCACGCAGATCACAAGGGGATGTGCCATGGCCCTTCAGCCGGACTGCCAATACCATGTACCCTTGTTGGACTAGATGTTCGGCCAATGGCCGCATGACCGCGGGGGAAGCCAACAGGCCGTGGATCAATAACACGCCCCGGTTGGAAGGTGTCGACGGCTCAAGCAAATAGGGCTCACCGCTGATAGTGACGGTTTCGTTTTCATTGATGGGTTCGAAACAGGGGGCGGAATAAAATGCTTTGTCCCAACGCCAGGCTTGCAATTCATCGTCAAAACGAAGCAAGGCCAATTCCCGGCGGCTTATTTCTCTGGCCCGCTCATAGGCATTGGCAATGACCCCCTTGAGATCAGGTAGCGGCGCCACTTCATTGGCATACACGGCAACGGGATTTTCCAGGCGGATGGTATCGAATTCAAATTCCTCGCAAAGCTTGGGCAAAAAATAGTATGCGTCTTCTACGGATTCAATCAGCTCAGCATCTTCAGCGGTACCAATGAATTGATGGAGTGCAGGGGGCTCTTTATCCGGCAGTTGGGCATAAAGTTCAGGATTGCGAAGACTGCGATGCAAGAAAAATTCTTTTTTTTGCTGAATTTGCTTAATCGTTAAATAAAGCACCATACGGAAATCCGCCCGGGTGATCTTCCCGTGCCTTTTTTCGAGGCAATGGTAAATCAAGGTGGCTGCAAGGTGACTTAAATTGATGGTGACCGCTTTATACATGGCATCCATATAGTGATCACGGATGCATTGGGCGTTTTGGCGTATTCTTTGGGCCAGCAGTTTGGTTTTCCATTCACTGCTGTGACGCCAAGAGAAAATCTCACCCAGGCTTTGGACTTCGTGAAAAACCGATTTCAAAATCCACCGTTCCCATGAATTCCAACATTCAGCCACGGGGACAGGCTCACCTAAATGGATATCCATATCCGTATCTTTTATAAGCAAATTGCCCTCAATCAACAGCTCTTCCAAATGCCGTTTGCTCAAACCGGGACGGATGATATCCACCGCTTCCCGGATGACGTTGTCATCAATCCGCAGTGGATAGAAAGTGATATTGGCTGGAATGATAATGGTGGGCTGAGCGGCGCGTTCCAGCAAAAGCGCTTGATCGGATAATTGGCATTGTTGCAGCCAGCGCTGGAGTTTGTCTTGTTGGTTTAACCGCTTGGCTTCCAGAATGGCCTGTTTGAAAATGTCCAATCCCAGCCCCAATACCGCGGCGCCGGTATGGTGTTTGCGTTGCCCGGCAGCGGTGCGAGAAAAAATGCTGTAGCGTCCTTTGGTATCGATGACACGCCGGTCCTTAACCATGCCCCCTTCCGGAAAAATGATGACTTTATGGCCGCGCAGGATTTGAGTGGCCAACAGCGGCATTAAATCGGGCGTATCGTGGGGAATGGCGCCAATGGATAACAAAAGCTGGGCGAGACTCTCGTCTGCTTCGAACAATTCCCGGTGGGCGATGGCGCAGCAATAGGCGCCGGTGGATTCATAGATTAAATATTGGGGAATTAAGGTTTCAAAGCGGGCGAAGTGATTGAAGACAAAGATTTGCCCCTTGCGCACCCAGTCGTCTGGATCGTGAAGCTTGAAATTAATATGCAGAAAACGCTTGATGAAGCGGAAAAGCTTGACCAGACGATCATAAACATCAGTATCGATGTTGTATTGGTCATACGGCAACTGCCGGAATTTAGCCAGTACCGTATCAGACTCGGGCATCGCCAGAACCTTTTTCAGGAAGTGTTGTTATTAAGTGTGCGCCTGAAGGCGCGGAAATTCAAGCATTCTGGTAATTTTTACGCTTTTGCACCAAAGGTTTTTTATTTTCTGTAAACCTCCAAGCATAAAAAAACGGGCCATTTGGCCCGTTTTTTAAAAAGATAGATCGCTTACGTTTTAAGAAATAAATTAAGTTGCCATACTTACCATAACGAGCAAGATTACTTTGATTACCAGATAGAATAAAGCCAAGATAATGAAAGTGGCTAAAACCAACAATGTGGTATGACCTGCCCCGCCCAATTTGGCGGCAAACCAATCCATCAACTTGCCCCAGATACTGGAAATGGTGCCCCAGAAAAACTTGAGCACAAACGCAGTGGCAACCACCAGGAAAGCAATGATCAAGGGCATGTAGGCTTCCATGCGGATGCGGAATTCCTGATCCAGGTTTTCGCCATATACCGCAAAGTAATTGACGATGAAAGCCAAGGACTGAACCGTCACCATGGATAAACCAAAAGACAGGATGAATTTGTCCACGGCTGGATTGTTACTGAGCTTTACATCATCCAGGTAGAGTTTCATGATGATATAGCCAGGCAGAAACATAATCAGAATAGCGCTTAGAATTTTTTTGATTAGATCCAGCGGCGGGGTGGTGGTAAACACCATAAAAATACCGATGAACACGGCGCTGACAACCAGAATGCCGCCCCACAGCATAATGTCGTCTTTATACTTGCTATTGATATTCACATTCATAACACACTCTCCTTACTATTTATTTACGTTTGAAAAAATAGAAACCTTCAACGCCACCTTGGAGAACCATCGTGCCGTCTCCCAGGTCATAGATACGATAAATCAAGGTCTTACCAGGACGACCAGGCACATCGGTGACGATATTGCCATTTTTGATTTCATAGTGAAATTCTTGTTCATCATTGCGTTTGAAGTGCCTATTGTAGCCAGAAGTTTTCAGGGTTCCGTCAGGGCGAAATTCCCAAGTGCGATTTTCCGGGATACGTTCGCCGGTATAACGGGGCGCCACTTCAACCAAAATCCAAGTGCCCACGATGGGACTGGCGTCTTTAAGCTTAACAGGATTGCGATTGCCAACCTCTTCAGCCTTGGCTGCGGATGGCTTTTTGACCTTCATCGCTTGACTTGCCCCAGCAACTGCGAATAGGCAGGCAGCGATCAGTGTAAGGAAAAATTTATTCATGGGAATCCTCCTCAAGTTTTTAATTATTCTCTTCTTATGTACGCGCCATAAGACAGATATCCCATTATCGCAAAACTAAGCGGAAAAAATCAGGTGTTTTTCGCTGGCAAGCCTTTCTTGGTTAAAAGTTATAAAATCCATACTCTTGAAAAAACAGAAATCACCCAATGAGCCCAACAATAAACCGAACCAAAGAACTCAAAACCCTACTGAATCAACGCATTTTGGTCCTGGACGGCGCCATGGGCACCATGATTCAGGGCTACCGCTTGCAAGAGGAGGATTATCGAGGACAGCGGTTTCAGGATTGGCCTTCTGACTTGAAAGGGAACAACGATTTGTTGTCCCTGACCCAACCTCAAATCATTGAAGAAATCCACCGCAAATATCTCCAGGCTGGAGCCGATATTATCGAGACTAACACCTTCAATGCCACCCAGGTGGCGATGGCCGATTATGGCATGGAAGCGCTGGCGCGGGAAATCAACCTGGAATCCGCCCGAATTGCCCGCCGGGTTGCGGAGGATTTTACCGCGCAAAATCCGGACAAACCCCGTTTTGTGGCAGGCGTTTTAGGGCCCACCAACCGCACCGCTTCCATTTCACCCGATGTGAATGATCCAGGGTTTCGCAACATCAACTTCCAGCAATTGGTGGAAGCCTATACCGAAGCCATCGATGGCCTGGTGGCGGGCGGCGCTGATATTTTATTGGTGGAGACCATTTTCGATACCCTCAACGCCAAGGCGGCCGTATTCGCCATTAAGCAATATTTCGACGACCACGGTCTTGAACTGCCGATTATGATCTCCGGCACCATCACCGACGCTTCCGGCCGGACTTTGTCGGGGCAGACCGCCGAGGCCTTTTGGAACGCCTTGCAGCATGCAGAGCCTATCTCGTTCGGCTTTAACTGCGCGTTGGGACCTCAGGAGTTGCGCCAATATATCGAGGAAATCTCCGGCTATGTAAACACGCACATTTCCGCCCACCCCAATGCGGGTCTGCCCAACGAATTTGGCGAGTATGACCAGTCTCCGGAAGAAATGGTCCAGGAAATCTCAGAATGGGCCAGAAGCGGTTTTCTCAATATCATCGGCGGCTGCTGTGGGACCACACCTGACCATATCCATGCGATTGCGGAAGCGGTCAGCCACATTCCACCCCGCCAGATCCCTGAAGTTCCCGTGGCTTGCCGGCTGTCCGGACTGGAGCCGCTTAACATCGAGGAAGACTCTCTGTTTGTGAATATTGGCGAGCGTACCAATGTGACCGGCTCCGCCCGGTTCCGCCGCTTGATCCGGGAAGAGGATTACGATTCAGCTTTGGAGGTAGCCCAGCAACAGGTGGAAAACGGTGCTCAAATCATCGACGTGAACATGGACGAAGGCATGCTCGATTCCAAGGCGGCGATGATCCGGTTCTTGAATCTGGTGGGGGCAGAGCCCGATATCGCCCGGGTGCCGGTGATGATTGATTCGTCCAAGTGGGAGGTGATCGAAGCAGGGCTGCAATGCATCCAAGGCAAGGGCATTATCAATTCCATTTCCCTCAAGGAAGGAGAAGATAAATTTCTGGAACACGCCCGGCTGGCGCGCCGTTATGGCGCGGCGGTAGTGGTCATGGCCTTTGATGAAGAAGGCCAGGCAGATACCCGTGACCGCAAGGTGGAAATTTGTACCCGGGCTTACCGGTTACTGCGGGAAAAACTCGATTTCCCGCCCCAGGATATCATTTTCGACCCCAATGTATTCGCCGTGGCCACGGGGATTGCCGAGCACCGCCGCTATGGACTGGATTTCATCGAAGCGGTGGCGAAAATAAAGCAAACCCTCCCCTATGCCTTGACTTCGGGGGGTATTTCCAACGTTTCTTTTTCTTTCCGCGGCAACGATCTGGTCCGCGAGGCAATCCATGCGGTTTTCCTCTATCACGCCATCCAGGCGGGGCTCGATATGGGTATCGTCAATGCGGGGCAACTTGGCATCTACGAAGAGGTCCCTCAAGAACTGCGCGACGCCATCGAGGATGTCATTTTATGCCGGCGGGAAGATGCTGACGAGCGTTTGCTCGAAGTGGCGGAGAAATTCCGTGGCGAAGGCGCCAGCCAGGCCAAGGAGGACGAAGAATGGCGCAGCTGGCCGGTGGAAAAGCGGCTCGAGCACGCCTTGGTCAAAGGGATTACCGATTATATCGAAGAAGACACCGAAGAAGCCCGGCTCAAATTCGAGCGTCCACTGCATGTGATTGAAGGGCCGTTGATGGCGGGCATGAATGTGGTAGGCGATCTGTTTGGCTCCGGCAAGATGTTCCTACCTCAGGTGGTTAAGTCGGCCCGGGTTATGAAAAAAGCAGTGGCCTATTTGATGCCCTACATGGACGCCGAACGGCAGGAGGGAGAAACCGCCGGAAAAATCCTCATGGCCACGGTAAAGGGGGATGTCCACGATATCGGCAAAAACATTGTCGGCGTGGTGCTGCAATGCAACGGTTTTGAAGTGGTGGATCTGGGCGTCATGGTGCCCGCCGATAAAATTCTCCACACCGCGCAAGAAGAAAAAGTGGATATTATCGGCCTGTCGGGGCTCATTACCCCTTCGCTGGATGAAATGGTGCACGTGGCCAAGGAAATGGAGCGCCAGGGCATGGATCTGCCCTTGATGATTGGCGGCGCCACCACCTCACGAGTACACACGGCGGTGAAAATCGATCCCCATTATCACGCGCCGGTGGTGTATGTGTCCGATGCCTCCCGCAGCGTTGGCGTTGCCGGGAGCCTTTTGAGCGAGGATCTGCGCGAGCCTTTTGTTCAGCAATTGATGGAAGAATACGAACAAGTGCGCCAACGTCACGCCAAAAAGCAAGACCGTACCCAACTATTCCCCATCATTGAAGCGCGGCGAAATCGTTTTCGCGATGATTGGGCCCACTATCAACCCCCTGCCCCCAAACAGGCTGGACTTCAAGTATTCGAGGATTATCCGTTGGAACGGCTGGTGGATACTATCGACTGGTCTCCTTTCTTTCAAGCCTGGGAATTGGCGGGGAGTTATCCAAAGATTCTCGATGACAAGATTGTCGGCAAGGAGGCACGCAAACTCTTGGCCGACGCCCGGCAAATGCTGGAAAAGATTGTCAACAAAGGTTGGCTCAAGGCGCGGGCGGTTTTTGGCCTGTTTCCCGCCGCTTCCCGTGGCGATGATATTCTGGTCTATATAGATGAAAGCCGCCGGGAGGTTCAAACTACCCTTCACCATCTGCGCCAGCAACATCAAAAACCGCAAGGGCAGCCGAATTATTGCCTGGCGGATTTTATCGCGCCGGAAGAAGCAGCGATTCCAGACTGGATAGGCGCGTTTGCGGTCAACGCCGGCATTGGCATCGAGGAGCATTTGCACCGTTTTGAACGTGACCACGATGACTACCACGCCATCATGCTCAAAGCATTGGCGGACCGGTTGGCCGAAGCTTTTGCCGAACATCTGCATCAACGGGTGCGCAAAGCGTTTTGGGGCTATGCGCCGGAAGAATCCTTGAGCAATGAAGACCTTATCAAGGAAAGATATCAAGGTATCCGTCCGGCGCCAGGCTATCCCGCCTGTCCCGATCATACCGAAAAACGTACTTTGTTTGATTTACTCAAAGCCGAAGATAATGCAGGATTGGTTTTGACCGAGAGTTTTGCCATGGTACCGACGGCAGCCGTCAGTGGATGGTATTTCTCCCACCCGCAAGCGACCTATTTCAATGTAGGAAAAATCGGCCGCGACCAAGTGGAGGATTACGCCCGCCGCAAGGGCTGGCCGGTGGAAAAGGTGGAAAAATGGTTGGCGCCTAATCTGGCGTATGTGCCGGAAGAAAAGTAATTTCAAAAAAACTCCGGTGGATCATGGCGACCCACCGGAAGTCGGTTCCCCCGAGCCTCAGGTGGCAACGGAATTCTTGTTGCGAAAGAAGAGGGTCAAAAAGCCGAAGGCGCTGCCCAGCATCCAGACAGATGGGGGCAGTGGAACTGCATTGACACCCACACTAACTTGTAATGTGGCATCTCGGCCTTCGGGAAGAAAAATCCCCACACAGCCCGATTTCCCCAACTTTTGGCAAATACTATCATCCAGTGGGTTGACGCCTTCAATTTTTAATAGACTGGTATAAGTATGGCCAAAGTAATCAAAATTCGCGGCAAATACACCCTGTTCTTGGGAATAGATCATACCCATCGGTTCAACTACAGCAATATCCACACAGCCGGTACTTAAGCAAGCTGCTGAATCGGGGGTATCCATGTAATAAATATGCCAAAACAAAGGTTGATGATTTTCTCCTGTCCCGGGGATCCCTTGCTCATAAAAATTGGGCGCGACCGCATCTGACCATGCACCATCCATTAAACCTGCATAGGTCAAAGAGGGCTGGCTGCCGTCGTTGAGTCCGTTTTTAAATTCTATTGCTACGGTGTTTACCATGCCTCCATTGGTAATCATTTCTCCTTCGTGATGTCCGCCAGTGGCTCCCCCTACTGAAATTGAACTACCATTACCCCAGGACAGGGTAGAGGGCGCGCCGGCAAAACTGGGTTCGACACTTGGATTTGATCCTATGATACCTGTCGCTAATTTTTTCGGGATGGCACCTGTCTTTGGATTGATCCAAAAAGCTGGTCCTCCAGCAGTTGAAGCGGTGACAGTAAAGCCAGATTCCACATGAAACTTCCATTTTTGCACGGGTGGTGGCACTACTACCGCAGCAAAAGTATTGGTGAATATTCCAGCTAATATGATGGAAAAAAAATACTTGTAGAATTGATTCATTTGGAAGCCCCCTCCCTATTTAAATTGTAAATACAATCTTGTGTCGCATTTCAGCGACGCATGCATTGTAGACTATGTCGCTGAATAGCGACTGAATAGAAAGTTAACAAAAGCTTAACAAATGGCTTTTTATTTTGTTTTGAGAAACAACTGATCTTTGATCATCTAACGGCAGCAATGAGTTATCTATTTCAAGGGATTTGCATGAAGAGAAGCGAAAAAAGTGGGTAAAAATCATTTTTTCGGCCAATCTGGGGGTAATGGGGGTAACTGCTGAATTGCGCCCAATAAAAAACCACCCGTATGAGTGGCTTTTTATTGGCTGGGGGACCAGGATTCGAACCTGGGTTGGCGGAGTCAGAGTCCGCAGTCCTACCGCTAGACGATCCCCCAAATACCGGAGTAGTGAATTAGCGTTTAGAGAATTGCGGGCGCTTACGGGCTTTATGCAAGCCGACTTTTTTCCGTTCCACTTTACGGGCGTCGCGGGTCACATAGCCTGCTTTGCGCAGTGGTGAGCGGAGAGTTTCGTCGTAATCGATCAATGCCCGGCTGATGCCGTGGCGAACCGCGCCTGCTTGCCCTGTGGGACCGCCTCCCTTGACAGTGATCATCAGATCGAATTTATCCGTCATTTCCACGCATTCCAGAGGTTGACGAACCAGCATGCAATCAGTCTTGCGGCCGAAATATTCTTCCAAGGGTTTGCGGTTGATGAGGATTTGTCCCGAACCGGATTTCAGGAAAACGCGAGCAACTGCGTTCTTGCGCCGGCCAGTGCCATAATTGTATTGCGTTTGTGCCATGGTGAATTACAGTTCCAATGTTTTTGGTTGTTGGGCGTGATGATTGTGTTCGGGTCCGGCATAGACCTTGAGCTTGCGGTACATAGCGCGGCCCAAGGGATTTTTGGGCAACATGCCTTTGACCGCATTTTCAATAATCCTTTCAGGATGGGTGGCGCGCAGCTTGCCTAAACTGATGGATTTGATGCCACCGGGATAACCGCTATGGCGGTAGTATTGTTTGTCTTGTTCCTTGCGGCCGGTCACATGCACCTTTTCAGCATTGATGACCACAATGTAATCGCCAGTGTCAACATGGGGAGTATATTCGGGCTTGTGCTTGCCCCGCAGCCGCCGGGCAATTTCTGCCGCAAGGCGCCCCAACGTTTTCCCTTCGGCGTCGATGATATACCAGTCGCGTTTGACTTCTTGGGGTTTGGCGCTAAAGGTTTTCATTGCACTCCTTAAATTATTCGCTTGTGGGGACTATTTTTAAACGAATAATAATATCTAATTGAAGCGCATAAAGCAAATTCCACCTGGACTCTATTCTTTAGGGAAGCTCTGAACAATTCATCCTTGAATTCTCAGAGCGCAAATAACTAAAAGTACGATTTCGTTTTTTTCAATCGCTTTCCGTGATTAATTTTGGCGACACGTCCCTGTACCGCAGGAAACTCTGAATAAATCAGAGTTTCCTCAGAGTGTGAATATTTCACAGATTTATTAGTTCGGCAAGCGTATAAAGGCCTAAAGCATTGATAGAGGCGCTTGCTATGGCTATCCCCTCAACTAACCAATCTTTCCGGCAAGGAGATTTCACTGGCTTCCATCCCATGGGCCGCTGCATGGTGGTGGAAAATTTTAGCTTCACAAACCCTGAGACAGGCCAAACAGAAATCATTCGTCCCTTTGGCAGGGGTAAATGTTTTGCATTACTAGATGACCCTACCCTGGTTGACGATGACGGCGCGCGGTTGCCCTCCTCCGGCATCATTCCAGTACCTGCCGATACTTCCGCCTATCAATTTGACGATGATTTTTCCGGGCAAACCACCTTTGGCATCGACGGTGCGATCCTGGAAGTCACCGACGTTTCCATTCCCAGAGGAAAAAAATTATTTTTCCGCAGCCGGTTTTTGCCTTTTGATTCGAGTGCCGCGGGAATGAACGATTTTGCTCTTTTCGATACTTACGAGGGCAATCAAGCGACGCCCGATACGCTTCAACATCGCGAAATACTAGGTCAAGCCAATGATGGGTTTGCCGCTAACGGCCATGGGAAGTGGGAGAAGCACACTTGGGCGCCTGCCTCTGACTTCAATGGTGTATTGCGCTGGGTGGTTTCCAATGGCACGACCCAAAACCCACCTGTGATTAGTAATACCACTCGGGCGCGGCCTTCGGCACTGTTGATAGACATCATCAAAATAGTCTCCGCGTGAATCAAACAGGAGCAGGTAAATGCACCCTTTCATTTCGTATCCTCTCGTTTTTCTAACCTTGTCGCTTTTGTCCGCGTGTCCAAATACTGATGTGGTCAAACATAACTTCCAAGGCAGGGTAATTTTCGCTGAAGTCGTCGCCTTGGACCAAGCGCTGACCTACAACCGGTTTGGGTCGTTCAATCCCTATGGGATGATTTACGCGCTAAAGCGGGATGTGGTGGATACGGAACATTGCGATCCACATGGCAAAAATTGCCGCTTGATGAATGAAGATACCAGGCCAGGCCACGTGCGCTTGCGGGAGGGGAAAAGGCCCAGGCCGTTGGTGCTGCGGGTCAATGAAGGGGACCGGCTGGTAGTAAAATTCTATAACATGCTGATGCCGCGCCAGCCTGATACCAGCAGTAAAGAAACCACCGCCCGGCTGCCCAACAAGCAATTGACGTCGATTAATCAGCTGGGGCTGCACTACGACAATATTCAGGGAAAAGCAATGGAACCTGTCACCTTACCTGCCGAAGAAGAGGCATTTGCCCCAGAAATTACGGGTGAGGCGGGTAATCCAAGCTTGGCAGGACCAGGCGCCAAGAAAAAATATTGCGGCTGGCATGCGAATTTAGCGGTGGATTCGCTGGCCAAGCAAAATAACTGGCCCCGCAGCCGTTGCGCATCCATCACCATCTCCGGCGTGGCGGCTTTGACCAGCGGCGACCCAGGAAAAGCCGATCTGGAAACCGGCCTACAGCCCATAGCCCCCGGGGAAACCATTATTTACCGCTGGCAATTCGATAAAACTAAAGATAATACCCGATCCAAGCGGAAAGGCGTGCATCTTTTTTTTAGCCACGGCGCGCCCTCAGGCGGAGAAGGCGATGGCGGCAGTTTGGTCCATGGCCTTTTTGGCGTGGTCAATGTGGAACCCGCAGGAAGCCGTTGGTATCGCAGTCAGGTCACTGCCAGCATTTGGCGCCAGGTTTGGCAACAAAAAAACGGCAAAAAAATCCTCAATTACGAAACCATCCTAGAGGATGGGACCCCCGCCCTCAATATGCTAAAGCCCTTGGGCAAGCAGCGCTACACTTTGGTGTATGGGGACTTGAATGCGGTAATTAAGGAGGCTGACGGGGCTTTTGATCCAGGTGATTCGAATCCCAGAAAGTTATCCTCGTACCGGGAATTTACCGTGGTGTTTCACGATGAATTGAAAACTTTTTATGCGGACGAGTTTGCTGAGCTGGGCCGTGAATTTTCCTTGGCCGGGGTTAAGGATGGATTCGCGGTCAATTACGGCGCCAGCGGCCTGGGAACAATATTATTGGCCAATCGCAAAGGCATTGGGCCGACCAAGGATTGTGTCGAATGCGCCTATGAGGAATTTTTTTTGGAATCTTGGGCCAATGGCGATCCCGCGCTTTTGCCCGATTACGAAGATGATCCTTCCAACGTCCATCATTCTTATTTAAATGACCGGATCATTTTCCGCAATCTCCACGCCGGCCCCAAAGAAACCCATGTATTCCATCTCCATGCCCATCAGTGGCTGGCCCAAGACAGCGATACCGGGACATACCTGGACTCACAAACCATTGCCCCGCAGCAGGGCTTCAGCTATGAAATCTATTACGGCGGCAGTGGAAACCGCAATCTGACCCCGGGTGACTCAATTTTCCATTGTCATCTTTATCCCCATTTTGCCCAGGGCATGTGGGAGTTGTGGCGTGTGCACGACGTCCTCGAGGACGGCAGCCGGCGTTTGCCGGATGGTGAACTGAAAGCAGCCGATGGCCGCAGCGGCACCGATCCTTTGACTGGCGAGATTCCGCCCCTAGACGGCTTTCCAAACAAGCTCTCCGGCACGCCGATCCCTGCGGTTATCCCTTTGCCAGGGCAGGCCATGCCCCCTGCACCGACGTATCTGAAGGATGACATTCCGGCCGAGGTTGATGGCTTCCCAGGATATCCGTTTTATGTGGCTGGCGCTGCAGGCCACCGCGCGCCGCAAGCACCGCTGGATATTCATAAGCCGGCGGGCTTGGGGCGTCATGTAGTGCAATGCCCCAGAGACAAACAAGGCGTTTCTCTGTGTCAGCGAATGGTTTCGGGGATTCCAGCGGAGAAAGCCAGGACTCTAAATGGCAATGAGATCCTTCAACACGCCCTGTTGACCTCGGATTTTTCCATGCACATGGAGCGGGCCCGGCTGTTGATTCTTCCCAATGACGGAACGCCTTTGGAAAAAATCGCCATGGCCTTTCATAGCCAAGGTCAAATTGCGACCCAAACACCTGAGGGGGCGTCTGGTCAATTAATGGTCAATGACGGCAAGCCCAAGCCTGGCGCACCCTTTGCCGACCCCTGCCGGGGATGGATTTTTGATTCAAAAACTTTCGGCAACCGCACCCGCCGCTATGAAGTGTCGGCGATACAAACCGATATGATTGTCAACCGCGCCGGCTGGCATGATCCCCAGGCGCGTATCAACGTCCTGGACGAAGATGTTGATATTTTCGAGGGGCAATCGACAGCCAAAGCAGTGCCGTTTTTCTTCCGCGCCAATTCCGGCGATTGCATTGAGTTTCATCATACCAACCGGACCCACGAATTTTTGGCGGTGGATGATTTTCAAGTCAAAACCCCCACTGATACCATTGGCCAGCATATTCATCTGGTCAAATTCGATGTGATGGCGTCGGACGGTTCCGGCAATGGTTTCAATTATGAAGACGGCACTTTCGCCCGGGGCGCGATTATTGAAAGGATCAAGGCCACCGGTCATTTGGGGATTGATATCCAAGGAAACCCGGTCAAGCTGTCAATACCCCGTGAAGGCGAATTTCAGACAACCGTACAACGTTGGTATGCCGATCCTCTGTTAGCCCACACCCAGCAATGTAACCAGTTAGCGGCGGAAGGGAAACCCGGTTGGCGGGATGACCCCGCCTGTAAAGACCGGACTATTCGAACCGTATTTACCCACGACCATTTCGCGCCGTCTTCGATACAACAACACGGTTTCTACGCCGCCTTGTTAGTAGAGCCCCGCGGGGCTAAATTCTTGAAATCCGATGGTAGTGATATGGATCAGCCCCAAGATAACGGGTGTAAACCGGGCGAACTAGCAGGTATTTTCAAATCGTGTGCCGTGGGAACTCAAGCAATGATAATCATCGGCGATGACGGGACCGAGAAAGACGGCGAAAACTATCGTGAATTCGCCTTAGCGGTAGCCGATTTTGCCTTGCTCTATGACGGAAATCACCGTTCTCCCCCCTTAGGATTAAAGAATTTTGCATTGTTGCCGGAAGCCAAGCAACGGACCCTGGGCCCCCTGCACCGGCAGCTCACGCAGGTCCAACGGCGTCATGGTCATCCGGTGGATCCCCCCAAAATGCCGGAAGCGATTTCCAAAGATCACCACAACCCTTATCTGGTGAACTACAAACACGAACCATTGCCGCTCCGCATTGGTTGCAAGCATTATGGCCCACCCGGGGATGACTCTGTTGATCCGAAGCGTTGCGGCACAAACAGCATCAAACAACAACGTGAAGGCATCCAGGGCGATATGGCCCATGTATTCAGCTCGTGGGAACACGGGGATCCTGCGACCGAGATCTTTGCCGGGTACGAAGGTGAAAAGGTGCAATTGCGGGTGATACAAGGCGCCCAGGAAGTGCAGCATGTGATCAATATCCATGGCCAACACTGGCCCAGGGAAATAGGCAATCCTGATTCACCCTTAGTGGCGGCTCAGGAAATTGGAATCTCCGAGCATTTTGAAATGCAGCTTAAGTTAGGCAATGTGACCCGCCGGGATCCATTTACCGATTATCTGTATCACTTCGGTTCCGTGGACGACTTGTGGAACGGCGCCTGGGGGATTATTCGCAGCTTCGAAAGTTTTCTCGAATGCGATGCCTTGGCAGATGCCCCAGACCGGCAAAAATGCAAGGCCGCCTTGAGCAAAATGGCATGCGACAGCGGCAAGTTAAAAGATTGCTTGAAGCCCTTGCCTGGCGCGCCCCGTGACAAAGGTGGGCGTCTTGTCCTGGAAAATTTAGAGGACTTCATGTTTGGCGGTGATGTGACCTGCCCCGTTGATCTAAAGGGCGGACGCAAAGTGACCTTTTATATCGATGCCGTGGATGTCGGTCAGTGGTTGGGCCGGGAAGCTCGCTACGACAAGCGATTATATGACCCAGATTCCCTGGCTTTCGTTTTATTGAAAAGGCATATATCAAGCGGTCCGGAAGCGGTTTTCCCAAATCCTAGGCTAGAAGACCTGGACAAACTCAAGGAACGGCTCAAACAGGCGTACCTGCAACAAGGGCGTATCGAGCCGTTGGTGCTCCGGGCCAATGCCGGCGATTGCATCAAGGTGGTGCTTTATAACCATCTGGTACCTCAAAAAAACGCGAGCATGGCGGATGCGCCCGGCGATGCCCTGATGCCCAAAATCGTGCCACTGAATGTGGAAAACAAGGTGGATCAGGGTCCCGGTGGCGACGTTAGACCTTCGTCCTTCGTGTCGTTGCATCCTCAACTTTTAGAGCATAATACGGCGCTATCCGGTGGCGCTCTGGTGGGTTATCAAATTGGCAAGCAGCTCGCCGGTCCGCCGGCTTCGCCCGGCAAATCACCGTTCGTGGAATATTTCTGGTATGCCGGTACCGTTACTGTGGAAGGTAACAGGCTGGTGCCCAAACCCACCGAATTGGGGCCGGTCAATCTGGTGTCTTACGGAGATATCATCAACCATCCCGCCCATGGCCTGATTGGCGCGTTGATTATCGAACCCAAAGGAGCCTCTTATCATGATCCGGCAACTGGGAAGGTATTGCCCAACGGCGCGGGTATCAGGGCCGAAATCCGTTACCGAGGAGGCCGGCATTTCAAGGAGTTCGTAGTCTTCTATCGGGATGGTCTCAATTTATATTACGGGGAGCAAGGAGTCGGGATTCCGGTGCCTGACTGCCGAATCTGCGATGATTCCTACGATCTGGGCGAAAAGGGGATCAACTATAGCAGCGCGTCTTTTTGGCTGCGTTTGGGGCAAGCGCCCCGGCAAAAGCCTGGCGCTGGCCCGGGGGATCCATGGTTTCTACCCGATTTGAACGGCGCTTACTTCCCAAGGCATTTCTTTACCGAGGCGTTGAATCAAGCAATCCCGACACCTGAATTCACCGCAAATAGCGGGGATGAGGTGCGTTTCCGGGTATTGCAACCCTCAGGACGCGCGCGCCAACGGAGTTTTCTGGTCTATGGCCACGATTACCCCGATTTGCTTCCCTACTTTGGTTCCGCTCACGCGCCACTGATTTCTGTCGGCAAAGCGATTACCGCAACAATCGATTCGGCAAAACCAGGGCATTGGCTGTATCGGGATGGACCGGCGCAAATTTGGGCTGGTGGAGCATGGGGGGTTTTTGATGTCAGATCCAGTGAATAATCCAGGACCCTGTCCTTTATGGCACAGGGCATGGTATTTGAATCGACATTCTTGGTTGTCGGCGCTAGGCGGGGCCTTAATTGGGGCAGGAGTATTGGCCTGGGCCGGTTCGGTTTCTGCCATTGAAAAGCAGGAGGTGCAGATTGAACTGTTGACAGCCAGCAAGAATAAGGAAATTCGTGCCGGCGAGATGCTAAAGATTGGCTTTAGCATTTTCGATAAAATACGGAGGAAACCGGTTTCCGGCCTGCATCCGGCGGCTTGGATACGACCCAAAACGCCAGGGCGCAAAAGCTGTGAAAATGCGGTTCGCAATTATCTGGCTCTCGGACCAAATGCCAGCCAGGATATCAGTCTCAATGGCTATACTTTTGTGACGCTCAATCGCGACAACTCCATCGCGGTTATCGATCCCCGCTTGAATCTGGCTACTTCCAATTTATTGTTTCTAGCTCAGTTGCGGGCCACGCCCGGCGATTGGCGTATGAGTCCCAATCGGAAAGCTATTTATATCACCTTGCCTGGCAAGAACCGACTGCTGGTATTTAATCCCTTGACAGGGCAAATTGATGCCCGGGTGAATGTCATAGTGAACCCCACTACTATGGCGGTTTTTGAAGGGCTATCTTCGGTATGGGTCGGGAGCGGCTCCAATGGTGAAATTCAGGGAGTGGATACACGCAGTCATCAAATATTCCGGAAAATCAAAGTGGGCCGGGGGAAAATTTACTTCGCACAAGACAACGTCCGCGCCCAGCTTTTCGCCTACGCTTCGGGAAGTGGTCAGCTGATTGTACTGGATGCGAAACGGCGCAAAGTGGTGCGACGGCTCCAGCTTGAACCCCATCTTGCGGACATGGATTATTCAGCGCTCACGGATAAAATCTATCTGGCGCATCCTCGTAAAGGTTACGTGCTTTCTCTTTATCCTGTAAACCGTCCACAAGTTGAAAAGCTGATGATTTCCGGGGTCAGCAAAAGGGTGAATGTTTCCCCGGATGGCCGTTGGTTAATGGCTTCCGATGGCGATCAGGGGCAGATCAGTTTGGTAGAGACAAAAACCGGTAACATGACCCATGTACTGCGGTTCAAGCACCCATTCGATCAAATCGTTTTTTCCAAGCGTTACGCCTACATACGCCACACCGACACGGCCAATATCAGTTTGATTTATACTGCTTCATTAGCACCAGGTGCGGAACCCGGAGTAATCGAAGTGCCAATAGGCACCAAACCACCCAAGGCTGTGGGAAGGTTACCGCCATTGCCGGCAATTGCGCCTTTGCCGGAAGGCGGTGGCGCCGTGATTGCCAATCCAGCGGACCGTACTCTGTATCTGTATATGGAAAGCGGAATGCAGGCACCCATGAATGCATTTAAGACCTGGACGGCCGCACCATTGTCAGTGATGATTCATGATCGAAGTTTGCGGGAAGCCCGCCCGGGTTTCTATGAGACGGTCACCATGATTCCCCAACCAGGTATCTACGAAGCGGTTTTTTTCCTCCCCAACCCCCCTTTGACACGTTGTTTCACTTTAAAGGTCAAAGGCAATTCATTGCCCCATTCCGTGCGCAAAAAGAATACCGACCAGCCTACCATAACCATTCTCTCGCCGCCTTTCATTGCCGGACGGCTTGTTCAACTGGAATTTACCATCGCTACTCCCCTACTCCCGCCAGGCAAAGTCCGGGATATCAGCGTATTGCTTTTCCGCCCCGGCAGTAACTGGCAGTTACGCACTTTTGCCAAATCCACCGGCCCCAGACATTACCATTTCAGCGTCGTTTTCCCTTCCCCTGGTAATTATAAAATGGCGGTAGAATCTGCACAGCTGGGGTTGTATCTCAGTCAAACCAATTTAAAAACCATAAAAGTGCAGGATCAGTGAGCAAAATCTCCCTGCTCTGGGAAATCGCAAATGCTTTACTCAACTCATCGCTAGGACTATAGTTTTACCTTGACCGTGATAACTAAATTGCGCACCGCAGCGCAGATATGCAAGCATTGCAGGAGAACTGTGCCAATCTCTATCAATACACTCAACCGCCGCACAGCACTTTGCCTTGTTGACAATAGTCCAGTATGGTTTAGCTGCTTCTTACTTTAAGAAATACCGAATGATAAATTTCCTTTGTAGTAGAGGAAATTCATTTGTAATATTTCACCGATAGCAAATGTAAAAAAGTAACATTATGCTAACCTTGCTCGATCCTTCAGACTCCCATCAAGATTTCCCCCCCATTGACGAAGCATTGTCCGATCCCAACGGATTATTAGCTGTGGGTGGAAATTTATCTCCCAACCGTTTATTAAACGCTTACCGTCAAGGGATTTTCCCTTGGTATAACGAGGGAGAACCTATTTTATGGTGGTCTCCAGACCCGAGATTGGTATTGTTTCCTGAAAAACTTAAAGTCTCCCGCAGTTTACGGAAAATTCTCAAACAAAAGAAATTCAGCGTCACCTTCGATCAAGATTTTACAGGCGTGATTGAAGCTTGCGCCCGGCCACGCATCGGATATGTTGGAGACGGCACATGGATCACGCCAGAGATGAAATTAGCCTACATTCGGTTGCACCAATTGGGCCATGCCCATTCAGTCGAAGCCTGGCAGGCTAATGAACTGGTGGGCGGCCTTTATGGCGTAGCCATTGGCCGGGTTTTTTTTGGCGAATCCATGTTCTATCACCGAAGCAACGCCTCCAAAGTCGCTTTCGTCACCCTGGTGGAATCATTGAAACGTTGGGATTATGCCTTGATTGACTGCCAAGTTCATACTCAGCATTTAACGGCATTTGGGGCAGAAACGATTCCAAGAAAGAGATTCGTAGAGAAATTGAATATCCTATGCAATGAGCTGCCAAACACCGAAGCTTGGACACTAAAAAAGCCGATGGAGGGTTAACTTCCTCCATCGGCTTTTAAATGATTGATTGATCAATCAGGATTTCTTTCTTTGAATTCCAAAACCCACAAGGCCTATAGCGAAAAGAAACATAGTTGCTGGTTCTGGAACGGTGCCACCACCTCCGCCACCAACTTCACGTTTAATCTTCTGTTGGATTGCTTGAGCAAAGTCGGAAAAGTTATTTGCAGTCAGCAAAAACGCTCCCGTTCCCCCCACAACATTGTTTTGATACCAAGTATCTAAGCTTGGGTCGTCGGTAAGAATCGGCAGGCCGTTGATGGCATCAATTCCAGCCGCCAAAGCCGCGTCCCGGGCATTGGCTGTATTTGCGCCGCTATTTTGCCGGCCATCACCGGAAACATCAATCACCAAGCGAACACCTTCAAATCCATTGTTGTTAAATTTCGGAACAGCGAAATTAATTGCGCTTCCGGGTGCTGTACTACCACCGAATGCCCTAGAGGTGGCTGCGATGTCGTCGCCAAAATTACTGGCACTTGTGGCATCGGTAATATGGGTCCAATCCACCAATTGGGCTTGTTGTGAACTACCGGACCATTCGATATAGGTCACGGCAATGCCATTCGTTGGTAAAATGCTGGCCAATGCAGGATCCTTGAAAGCGTTTACATAACCTGTTTTTTGCAAATTATATTCGCTGTTATTCACACTTCCAGACACATCAACAAGTAAAGCCAATTCCAACCCCACAGGCACTGCATTGGCCTGTGATGCAAAAAAATAAGCCAACCCAAGCAATAAACCCTTGAGTCCCATATATTTTCTGTTCATAATTCTTCTCCCATCCTCAACATTAATATATGAATCATTTGATTCATTTATCTGATATTCAGGATCCATGCCAATGACAGGATTAAGCATTTATTTACCTTTTAAATCAATGTTGTATGCAAATTCTTATATACATACTATTTCCTCACATCAAATTGTGTAAAATTTATTGACACGCTACATAACGGAATCGACACTAAATGAAAAATGCCTTCTACGCTCAATCTGGCGGCGTGACCGCCGTCATTAATGCCACTGCTTGCGGCGTCATTGAAACTGCCCGCCAGTATCCCGATCAAATCGGCAAAGTTTACGCCGGTAGGAATGGCATTGTCGGCGCGCTGCTTGAGGATTTGATAGACACCAGCCAGGATAGCGACGAGTCGATTGCCGCGTTGCGCCACACCCCTGGCGGGGCGTTTGGTTCTTGCCGTTACAAATTGAAAGGGTTAGAGGAAAACAAAGCCCAGTATGAGCGGCTGATTGAGGTATTTAGGGCCCATAACATCGGCTATTTCTTCTACAACGGCGGCGGCGATTCCGCCGATACTTGTCACAAGATCTCCCAGCTCTCGGAAACCGTGGGGTTTCCCATCCAAGCAATTCATATTCCCAAAACCGTGGATAATGACCTGCCCATTACCGACAATTGCCCAGGATTTGGTTCTGCGGCTAAATATATTGCCATTTCCACACTGGAAGGCACGTTGGATGTAGCCTCGATGGCGGCTACGTCCACCAAGGTCTTCGTCTTTGAAGTCATGGGCCGTCATGCTGGATGGATTGCAGCAGCTGGGGGATTGGCATCTACCAAGGATTGCCCTATCCCGGTTGTCATTTTGTTTCCGGAAATTCCCTTCAATCAGGAGGAGTTCCTTGCCAAGGTAAAATCGGTAGTAGAGAAAGAAGGCCATTGCTCCGTGGTTGTGTCAGAGGGCGTAAAAAATCCTGACGGTAAATTTCTGGCGGATGCGGGTTATCAAGATGCTTTTGGGCATACTCAGCTTGGTGGCGTCGCGCCGGTGTTGGCTCGCATGATCCACGCTGAACTAGGTTTTCGGTGCCATTGGGCGGTAGCGGATTATCTGCAACGCTCAGCCCGGCATATCGCAGCGCGAACCGATGCCGAGCAAGCCTACGCCGTGGGAAAAGCTGCGGTGGAAATGGCTTTGGCGGGCGCCAATGCAGTGATGCCCACCATTGTCCGCACCTCGGACGATCCCTACCAATGGGAGATTGGCCAAGCGCCGCTCGATCACGTGGCCAACGTGGAAAAATGGATGCCCAAAGAATTCATCAGCCCAGACGGCTATGGCATTACTGAGGAATGCCGGCGTTATTTGGTGCCCTTGATTGAAGGGGAGGATTACCCCCCTTATTCCCGCGGCATGCCTAATTACATCCGGCTGAAAAACCATCCCGTGCCCAAAATACTAAACACCCCCTTTCAACTGTAAAGAAATTTTTACAACTGCACTTGGAAGTTAAATCCGCCCCTGCTTTTGATGAAGGGACAAATGGCAATGCCCAATGAGTCCCTTTATCATCAAGGGGATATTTATTTTGATGGGTTGCTTGAAGATATTGAAGCGGCAACTTCCCGCATAGATCTGGAAACCTATATTTTTCGTATCGATCGCGTGGGCAGGCGTTTTGTCCGCGCCTTGATCCGCGCAGCAGAGCGTGGCGTTAGGGTGAGATTGATGGTAGACGGGGTGGGACTCCCTTTTACCTCACAAAACCTGCCACAAATGTTTGATGGAAGCGCGGTCCAGATTAGAATCTATCACCCCATCCCCTGGTTTTTCTGGCATTGGAAATACACCAGTCAGGACCGGCCTCTGTTAAGGAAACTCATTGATTGGTTGATTAACCTCAATCACCGCAACCACCGGAAAACATGTGTCATTGACAACAAGATTGCCTGGGTGGGCAGTTTCAATATCTGTGACTGCCACCTGCCAGTGGCGCTGGGAGGAGAAGGCTGGCGCGATAGTGCCGTAAAACTGTTAGGAGTGGATATCTATCCATTGAGTCGGGCCTTTGAAAAAGCTTGGCACGCCCACCGGCTCATGCCGCCATTTCCGCCATGGCGGGATTTCCCTTTCCGGCTCAACTATACCCGTTACCGCCGCCGGCGACTGTTAAGGGACTTGATTCGCCGGATTGAGCGCACCCAGAAACGGCTTTGGATCACCAATGCTTATTTCGTCCCGGATCGCCTGCTCCTAAGAAAATTGGCGCAAGCGGCCCATCGGGGTATTGATGTACGCATTTTATTGCCCGAACGTTCCGATGTATTCTTCATGCCTTGGACCTCTTCTGTTTTTTACCGGCAATTACTCTTAACTGGCGTCAGAATCTACGAATATCAGCCGGCAATTCTCCATGCCAAAACCATCATTATTGATGACTGGATGACGGTCGGTTCCAGTAATCTGAATTATCGAAGCCTGCTTCATGATCTGGAAGTAGATGTCGTGCTGCAACAAAGCTCAAGCAAGCAAAATCTTGCAAGCCAGTTTTTGGCGGACATACAAAACGCCAGGGAAATTTCCCTGGCGTTTTACCCACCGAGACCTTGGTGGCAACGGCGGATTGCGATGCTGATTTTAATCCTCGAACGTTGGTTATGATACTTCCGCCATGACCTTTTTCACTTCTTCCGGCTTTTTGGGCACTTCGCCGGAAGGGTTGGTCATCTCGTCATTGAGACGCTGAATCAGAATATCGGCGCGGTTGAGAATATTCTCCAATTGCTGCCGTACCTTCTCATTCCATCCTTTGATCCTGCCGGTGGCAAACATATGCCAATTGGCGCATTTATCAAACGCTTTGACTAGATTGAAGCGGAGCTTCATTTGCCGCTGTTTTTTGGCCAAACTCCGGCGATAGATCACCTTGAAAATGGAGGAAAAGATAAGATGAAAAATAAACATGACGATAAACAGGGCAGCAACCGCCATGGCATCAATCATGGGATTCAACCACATACCTGTCGTCAGTCCCACAAAAGCGCCAGCACCCACGAGAGCCGCAAACAGAAGCGTATCAAAGCGCAAGGTCCAATTCCGCCAGCCCCGCAGCGCCTTTTCCAGTACGGGTATGGAACGATCCATCAATTCCTTGGTGGTTAATTCCAACGTATTCAAAATGCGGTAAGCACGCTTGACTTCCACATGCCGCATGCGCTGGTGGATTTCCTTCAAGTCGCGGTCGCGCCTGGCCTCCAAGCGTTTCTTGATGTAATCGTCTTCGGCATTTAATTCCACGTCAGGTGAAAAAATAGTGTAGAAATGGGTGACATTCAGCCCCCTTTCCGCCAAGGCGCTGCGCCAAGCCGCGACCACTTCTTCCAGACTGTCTTCCCGGGCGGTGACATCGATTTGATTCAACACATAAATGAATTTTTCCGAATCGTAACGGTCGATTGTCGTCTTCACCAAATATTCCAGGGTATCGCGCATGGCGCCGGGTTCCGGGCGCCGGGCATCGAAGAAAATCAATACCAGATCGGAGATTTCGATGATGTGTTTAGTAATCCGCAAGGTGGCGCTACGCTGGGCATCGGCATCGAATCCCGGCGAATCGATGAAAATCTTTCCCTTGAGATTTTCACTGTTACAGGTTTTCAATTGCAAATAGGCATTGATCCTTTTGCCCTCGCCTTCCATCTCCTCATCAATCTCGCGACTGATCTGATAGAAGGGAAATCTTGGATCCACATCCAAGGCTACCCCAGGCAGGGTTTTCACTTCTGGATCCGGGCTGTAGCAAAGCACCGTGAACTTGTCGTCCACCGCCTGAACGCCGGTGCGCTGAATTTTTTGCCCCAAGAAATGATTGATAAAGCTGGATTTACCCGCTGAAAACAATCCTAGAATGGAAATCAGCGGCCACCAGGGAATTTGGCGGGCAGTGGATTGATCTGGATGAATCAAGCCCAATTCGTGGCCGACATTGTCAATCTCCTGGAAATTCTTCGCCACATCCACTAATAATGGGTTTTCTTCGGCGAGGTGCTTTTCCAAATTCTGTACGTAGATTTCGCTTGCCTGCATAGTAGAGGATCATTCCTAAATTGATTAATCGGTATCCTTGTGAAAATGTACTATTCCACTACCTGTACGGTGGAAGAATAGCTATCTACACTCAGCGTGCTCACATTGCCAGTCTGTTATGGTTTTGCGATTCGTGCATTGAAATGCCTTTGCCTGGCCACCCTTGTAACAAGGGGCCGTCTATGGAATCAAGGGGATTTTATGGCATAAAATGACTAGAAAAGCAAAAAATAACATGAATAGTTTACCAATTAATGGACTGACAAAAACCCAAAAAATTCACAGGATCACCCATGGACTCATCGAATCACAGCTTGAAAGCTATCTTTTATGCCTTTTCCGCTAATCTCGGGATTGCCATTGCCAAAACCTGGGCCGCTTTTTTCACAGGCTCTGGCAGTATGCTGGCGGAAGCCATTCATTCGTTTGCCGACAGTGGCAATCAAGTCTTGCTTTATCTGGGTTTGAAACAGGCGCAACGGCCACCTGATCAAAATCATCCGCTGGGCTACGGAAAAATCAGTTATTTCTGGAGCTTTGTCGTTGCCATTCTTTTGTTCACCATGGGGGGCGTTTTCTCCATCTATGAAGGCTGGCACAAATTGGATTCTCATGAGGGGCTGCGCCAACCCATCATCGGTATATTGATTTTGCTGTTATCCATCGCGCTGGAAGGCTGGAGTCTGCGCGGCTGCCTAGTGGAAGTAAACCGCATCAAAGGCGATAAAACCTTGTGGCAATGGCTATTCAACACCCGAAACGCGGAACTTGTCGTGGTCTTGGGAGAAGACACCGCCGCCTTGATTGGTCTATCACTGGCCTTAGCTGGTTTAGGCATGGCCACCATAACAGGCAATCCCGTCTATGACGCCATGGGTTCAATCGCCATCGGCGTGGTTCTGATTTTGATCTCCCTGTTTGTAGCCTTGCATATCAAGGCCTTGATTATCGGCCGGTCTGCGGAACCGGAATTGGAGCAAGCCATCAACCAAGTCATTGAACAGGATGACGCCATTGCCCATCTTTTCAATCTTATTACTCTGCAGCTGGGCCCTGACGTCATGGTCGCTGCTAAACTGCGGATGAAACCGGAATTAACCTTGCAACAAGCGGTGCATAAAATCAATCTGCTGGAGGTGGAAATAAAGCGCACGGTTCCCCAGGTCAAATGGTGCTTTATGGAACCGGATTGCAAGGATTAATGGTAACTACGCACCCATACCAGAAGAAGGCCCAAGGGTGGTCTGTGGAGGAAGTGTCTTTGGCAGGGATGCCAAAGCCAAGCCTACAGGGACGTATTTACCGGCGTCTTCCGGAACAGACCTCCCTTGGAACCCCGAATAGTGACATTACTGAAACATAATCGCTGGCAATTTTGGATCGACCGGGGCGGGACGTTTACCGACATTGTCGCCAGACGCCCCGATGGCACTTTACTCACTCACAAATTGCTATCGGAAAATCCCAAGCAATACCAGGACGCGGTTTTACAGGGTATCCGTAACATTCTGGGTTTAAAAGCCCAGGAAATAGTCCCTGCCGCATTGGTCGAGTCCATCAAACTCGGCACCACCGTCGGCACCAATGCTCTGTTGGAACACAAAGGGGAACCCACAGCGCTAGTCATTACCCAAGGCTTTGGCGATGCCCTGGAAATCGGTTACCAGAACCGGCCGGAAATCTTTGCCCGGCAAATTCGCAAGCCTGAACCTTTGTATCAAGCGGTCATTGAAGTGCCCGAGCGAATCGATGCCAGTGGCAATACCGTCACGCCATCGGATATGGAACAAGCCCAAAAAAGACTACAAGCCGTTTTTGACGAAGGCATCCGCGCCCTGGCTATTGTTTTGATCCACGGTTACCGTTATCCCCGACACGAACAAGCCCTCGCTGCTCTGGCTGAATCCATCGGCTTTACGCAAATTTCCGTCTCCCACCAAATCAGCCCTTTGATTAAATTGGTCGCCCGGGGAGATACCACCGTCGTGGACGCTTATCTTTCTCCCTGCTTGCACCGATATTCCCGGCAACTGATGGCAGGCACCGACGGCAATATTCCGATCTGGTTTATGCAGTCCCACGGCGGCCTGACCCGGGCGGAATGCTTTCACGGCAAGGACAGTATCCTTTCCGGCCCGGCGGGGGGCATGGTGGCGGCGGTGGCGGTGTGCCAACAGGCAGGCTTAGACCATATCGTCACCTTTGACATGGGTGGCACCTCCACTGACGTCGCCCACTATGCCGGAGAATTGGAACGCAGCCTGGAAACAGAAATCGCCGGGGTGCGCCTGCAAACCCCCATGCTAAAAATTCATACCGTAGCCGCCGGCGGTGGTTCCTTGCTGAAATTCAAAGGCGGACGTTACCTGGTGGGGCCGGATTCCGCCGGCGCCGATCCGGGTCCATTGAGTTACCGCAAGGGCGGCCCCCTGGCGGTGACCGACGCCAATGTGATGCTCGGAAAGATTCAGCCGGCATTTTTCCCCAAAGTGTTTGGCCAAAGCGCCGACCAATCCCTCGACCTCGAAGGCGTACAGCGGGCATTTTCCCGCTTGGCCGAAGAAATTCACACCACCACTGGAGACCAGCGCACCCCGGAAGCTGTTGCCGAAGGCTTCCTGGCGGTCGCAGTGGAAAATATGGCCGATGCCATCAAGAAAATTTCCATACAGCAGGGCCATGACCTGACCCATTACACTTTGTGCTGCTATGGCGCGGCGGCGGGCCAACACGCTTGCCTAGTGGCGGAAAGGCTGGGCATCCGCCGGATTTTTCTTCACCCTTTTGCTGGAGTGCTGTCAGCCTATGGCATGGGATTGGCCGATTTTCGTCAGGTCTTGGAGCGATCTTTACAATTACTTTTCTCCGATACATCGGAAAGCCAACTGAAATCCATTTTTGCCACACTAGAAACCCAAGGCCGCAATCACCTCATCGATCAAGGCATAGCATCAGAGAAAATCACCTGCCAAAGACGACTCCATTTGCGTTATCAAGGCACCGATACCACCCTCGAGGTACCGTTTGCCAGTAAGCCGCAAATGCGACGGGCCTTTGAGGCAAAACACCAACAACAATTTGGCTTTATCAATCCTGACAAACCGCTCATTATCGATACCCTGTCCCTGGAAGCGATTGGCAAGAGCGAAGAAGTCGCCGAGGCGCCATCGCCAGAAGCTCAAATCCCGCCTATCCCAGCCCAAGCAGTCAAATTTTACGGCCGCGGCCGATGGCAATCCGCCCCGCTTTTCCTCCGGGAAAACCTGACATCCGGCCATCGCATCAACGGACCGGCGCTGATTATCGAACCGACCTCCACCACGGTGATTGAACCGGGTTGGCAAGGCGTCCTCAATCCTTTGAATCAACTGATCCTTGAACAAGTCCCCTCTGATCTGGCTATGGCTAAGAGGTTCGGTGAGAGGCCTTTTAGGAATGTTGGCGGCCTGGATGGCCGCCATCAAGCCTCCACGGATGGATACACGGCGTTTCCTAAAAGGCCTCTCACCGAACATATTGTAAGCGGGTCTGATGCCACAATAACCCGTCCAGGACCCGACCCGGTACGGTTGGAAATTTTCAACAAGCAATTCATGGCCGTTGCTGAACAAATGGGTTATAGCCTGCAAAACACGGCATTTTCGGTCAACATCAAAGAACGCCTCGACTATTCCTGCGCCCTGTTCGACAGCCACGGCAATCTGGTGGCCAATGCTCCTCATATTCCCGTCCATCTTGGTTCCATGGGAGAAAGCGTCAAAGCCTTGCTGGAAAAGGTTCAATTCAAGCCCGGTGAAGTCTGGCTCACCAACTCTCCCTACCACGGTGGCACCCATCTGCCGGATATCACTGTCGTTACCCCGGTCTTTAACAAGGATGGCAACCAGATTCTGTTCTTGCTGGCTTCCCGCGGCCATCACGCCGATATCGGCGGCAAAACGCCAGGCTCCATGCCCCCGGACAGCCGCCACATTGATGAAGAAGGGGTGTGGAGCGCGGGGTTGAAAATTGTTTCCAGAGGACAGTTTCTGGAAACCGAAATCCATCAATGGCTGACAAATCACCGCTGGCCGGCCCGCAACCCCGAGCAAAACCTCGCCGATCTCAGGGCTCAGATCGCCGCCAATGAAAAAGGCCTGCGGGAACTGCAAACAATGATCAGCCACTGGGGACTGGAAACCGTCCAGGCTTACATGAAATATATCCAGGACAACGCCAAGCAGGCAGTCCAAGGGGCCATATCCAAGCTCCGCAGCGGCCATTTCCGCTACCGGCTGGACAATGATGCGGAAATCGCCGTCACGATCAAAGTCGATGCCACCCACGGCAAAGCCAGAATTGACTTCAGTGGGACCTCTGCCCAACAACCGGATAACTTCAATGCCCCGGCAGCGGTATGTAAAGCGGCGGTATTGTACGTTTTCCGCACCTTGGTTGAGGATGATATTCCCCTGAATGCGGGCTGTCTCGAACCTCTGGAAATCCTCCTCCCGGAAGCGTCATTGCTCAATCCCGCCTACCCCGCCGCGGTGGTGGCCGGCAATGTGGAAACCTCCCAAACCATCGTCGATGCCATTTATGGTGCCCTAGGCGTTCTGGCGGCTTCCCAGGGCACCATGAACAACCTCACCTTTGGGGATAAAGATCATCAATACTACGAAACCATCTGCGGCGGTGCTGGCGCGGGTCCGGGCTTCGATGGCGCGGATGCGGTCCATACCCACATGACCAACTCCCGCATCACAGATCTGGAAGTTTTGGAGATGCGCTTTCCCGTCCGTGTCGAAGCGTTTTGTATCCGTCGGGGCAGCGGTGGTGCGGGTAAATACCACGGTGGCGACGGCGTGATTCGTAAAATCCGCTTTCTCCAGCCCATGACCGCCGCCATTTTATCCAACCGCCGCCGTTATCCTCCCTTTGGACTGGCCGGCGGGCAACCCGGCGCCTTGGGAAAAAATACCCTGATCCGCGCCAACGGAGAATCCGTGGAACTTGGTAGCTGCGCGCAAATCCAAGTTCATGCAGGTGACCTATTTGTGATCGAGACGCCGGGCGGCGGGGGCTACCGCAAGACCACGTCATCAAAACACGTAAAAGATTGAATGAAGGGGCGGGTGGTCTGCTTCGAAAAACGCCGTGAATACTTCCCTGTAGGCTCCACGCCGGCCTCCCTGCCGGCGAGGTTTTCGAAGCAGACCACCCGCCCCCCCGGCATGAATAAATAATGGAGCTCTAGGGGCTACGGCAATCCAGAACCAAACTGATGCTATAATCCCCACTAACTCCTAAGGATAACCGGCATGTCACTAGCGGAAGACGATATCCAACACATCCAGGCAATGATTGATGCGGCACTCACCCGCCATCCCAGTATTGCGGGCACATTACCGCCCATGGATATGGAGATGCGCGAACGTCTGATCCGGCTGGAGGAAGAACTAAAACACCAGCGGGAATTGATGTCGAAACAATTTGACATCACCGAGGAACGGTTTAAATATATGGCGCAGCGCTTTGATGAAGGTGAACGTCGTTTTGAGGAAGTGGACCGCCGCTTCGATCATCTCGATCAAAGGCTGGCGCATGTAGACAAGCGCTTCGATCAAAGCGACGAGAAAATTGAACAAATTGGCGAACGTATGAACAACCTGGAAAACGAACTCAAATCCATCCACCAGGAACTGAAACAAATCTACACCGCCATCAACCGCCAAACCTGGCAAATGATTGGCGCTATTGGCTTGATTGTGATTTTAAGCCGGGTGGTGGAATTGTTTGGCGCTTCATAAGCCCGGTCTTCTAAAAATACCGGGCAACTAAATCATATCCTCCGGCAACCTTAGGCACCGGAATCCGTACCCGCCAGCCACCACCCGGAGCTTCCTCCAGGGGATTGCCGTCCAAGTCTTCCAGGTATTCCACCATCTCATCGCGATTGCCCTCGGGGGAAATCCATTCAATCCGGTCTCCCACCCTTAATTTGTTTTTGATTAATACCTGGGCCATGCTTCGCCCGCTGTCGTAATCTTCCACTTCCCCCACAAATTGTTGGCGGTGCGCTTTGGAAGCACCCTGGATATAGTTTTGATATTCGTGGCTGTGGTGGCGCTGGTAAAAACCGTCGGTATATCCGCGGTTGGCCAGATTTTCCAGGACACCCAATAATTTTGGATCAAAAGACCGGCCCGCCTCGGCATCGTCAATGGCCTGACGGTAAACCTGGGCGGTGCGGGCCACGTAGTAGTGGGATTTGGTGCGGCCTTCGATCTTCAGGCAATCGACGCCGATTTCCCTGAGCTTGTGAACGTGCTCGACGGCGCGCAAATCCTTGGAATTCATGATGTAAGTGCCGTGTTCATCCTCGACAATGGGCATGACCTCGCCGGGACGACCCGGATCTTCGAGCACGAATTCCTGTTCCGCGGCCGGATGCCGCTCAACACCGCCAGCCTCGGCCGGCTTGACTTTGTACTCCCAGCGGCAGGCATTGGTGCAAGTCCCCTGGTTGGGATCGCGATGATTGAAATAGCCCGACAACAGACAGCGGCCGGAATAGGCGATACACAAGGCGCCGTGGACAAATACTTCCAGCTCTATATCCGGGCACTGCTGGCGGATTTCCTCGATTTCTTCCAGGGACAACTCCCGCGACAAAATAATCCGCTCGATGCCGATTTGCCGCCAGAATCTGACAGCCGCATAATTCATGGTATTGGCCTGCACCGATAAATGAATCGGCATCTGGGGCCAGGTCTCCCGCACCAGCAAAATCAAGCCGGGATCGGCCATAATCAAGGCGTCCGGCCCCATTTCGATGATGGGTGTAAAATCCTTAATGAAGGTTTTCACCTTACTGTTATGGGGCAAAACGTTGGCGGCCAGATAGAATTTTTTGCCGTTACGATGGGCTTCCTCAATGCCAATCGCCAGATTGTCCTTGAGAAAATCGTTGTTCCTCACCCGCAAGCTATACCGGGGCAAACCGGCATAAACCGCGTCCGCGCCGTAGGCGAAGGCGTAACGCATGTGTTTCAGAGTTCCGGCCGGGGAAAGCAATTCCATGACAGCCATAAAAATTCTTGAATGGTTTTATAAGGAATTGTTATTTTACAGCAAGGGCAAGAATCGGATACAAAGAAGTCACTATGATGCAAAAAACTCACCTCCCCCCTTTTCCCACCATCGAAGCTTTTGTCGGCAACACGCCGCTGGTGCGCCTGCAACGGTTGCCTGGTGAGACCACTAATATCATTTTGGCCAAGCTGGAGGGCAATAACCCGGCGGGCTCTGTCAAAGACCGCCCCGCCTTGAGCATGATCAAGCACGCCGAGGCCCGCGGGGAAATCCGCCCCGGCGACTGCCTGATCGAGGCCACCAGCGGCAATACCGGCATCGCCCTGGCCATGGTGGCAGCCATCAAAGGCTACCGGATGATCCTGATTATGCCGGAAAGCATGAGCGTGGAAAGGCGGGCAGTGATGAAAGCTTTCGGCGCGGAAATCATTCTGGTTTCCGCCGAAGGCGGCATGGAGGAAGCCCGGGATTTGGCGGACGAGATGGAAGCTCAGGGCAAAGGCAAGGTTCTCAATCAATTTTCCAATCCCGACAACCCCAGAGCCCATTACGAAGGCACCGGACCTGAAATCTGGCGAGACACCCAAGGCACCATCACCCATTTCGTCAGTTCCATGGGCACCACGGGCACCATCATGGGTACTTCCATGTTCCTCAAGGAAAAAAATCCCGGCATTCAAATTGTCGGCGTACAACCCAAGGAAGGGGCGAAAATCCCCGGCATCCGCCGCTGGCCTGAGGCGTACCTGCCTAAAATCTACGATCCCGCCCGGGTGGATCGGATTCTCGATGTCAGCCAGGAAGAAGCGGAAGAGACCACCCGCTTGCTGGCGTCAAAAGAAGGTATTTTTGCCGGGATCTCATCGGGAGGCGCGGTGGCGGCGGCGCTTACCTTGTCCCAAACCCTGGAAAACGCGGTCATTGTCACCATCATCTGCGACCGCGGCGACCGTTATCTCTCCACCGGCGTGTTCCCTGCATAAAGCCAGTTTTTACCTAAATTCTGCAAGTGATTCGAGCACCGAGGGTGTCAAGCAAGGCTTTAGGCAAGGCGGCAAACCAATTTTCGCGCAGGCGTAGCAGCGCTGCTTCGAGCATAAAATTGGTGCGGCCAACGCAGCATAAAGGCTTGACTTGGCAGCAGAATGCCGAAACATTTGTAGAATTTAGGTTTTAAGTGGATGAATGGAAAAAGCTATTTATCCACTTGGATCAGAAAAACAGTTCCATTCTCAACTACGGACGCATCCCGTGCCCTTCCAGATATTTTAAAAATCTGGCGGTTTTCCTGGTTGTTTCTGTTTTGGATTGTATCCGAGACTTCAATTGCCACATCGCTGGAAATTCAGATTAAATCACTCCAATATGGACCACTCATTCTAAAACAAGTCAACGGCAGGCTACTGCCTGAACAAAGAAAGTTTTCTCTCTCCCTGAACAAACTTCAACTTCCCATGCCACCTTATCTAATCACCCGAACAAGGCTGACATGCCTTCAAGGAAATTGGGGACAGAAAGCCCTTGAATGCGACCAAGGTAAAATCCATATTTTTCTCCCCAAAATCAATGAAACCCTAAGGGGGGAATTTACCGCCCGCTTACACCCCGAAACCGGCATTCTCAAACTCTCGCCCCTCCATTTTCTTGGCGGCGACTGGTTCGGAGCGCTGACTTACCAGAAAAAGAAATGGCGTTCTCAACTCAAAGCCAAACAAGTTCTTTTACAGGATAAGCTAATAAAATCCCTGTCCCCCATGCCTTTGCCCTGGCTGGAAACCCTACAGGGAATGGTAAATTTGTCACTGCGGACCACCGGACAACCGCAACCAGACGCCATCCAGCTGAAACTTAACATTAATCCCCTCAGCTTTAATGACAGCGGCTTTACGTTAGGGGCGGAAAACTTGAACATTGACATTCAATCCCAGGCCAAACGTAAAGGCCAGCTTTGGCAAGCAACACTCGAAGCAACAATAGATAAAGGCAGGTGGTATTTGCCCTTTTATCTTCCCTTTGACCAACACCCAACGCGATTGCGATGGCGCTTGAATTGGGATGACAAAGAAAAGAAATCCACTTCGATTCTTGCCTTGAAACAAAAGGATATTGTGGATGTTTTGATTAATTCAAAAAAAGATAACGGTATAATTTCCTTGCTGACAGCTAATTTTGAAGCCAATCTGGCCAACGCATTCAAACGCTATGTATCCCCCTATCTGGAAGGCGGGAATTGGGAGGGCCTGTCGGTGCCATCCGGCAAAGGCGTCGGCAAAGTCACCGTTCGAAATGATCTGCCTGAAACCGGCCAACTCAAACTTATCAATATCATTATTGCCGATAAACAAAGACGCCTGGGACTGCGCCAATTGCAAGGCGATATTCACTGGCGCAGGACACTGCCCGCTCAAGGCCTGCTTTTTCCCGTCACCTGGATTGGCTGGCAATCCGGGCACCTGTATAAAATCCCCTTGGGGAAAACGGACTTTTTCTTCCGCACTACCGATGACGACCTGCGGCTGATTCGTCCGGCAACCCTTCCCATACTCGACGGTTTCTTTCAAATCCAGCAACTGGCGGCGCTCAATCTGACAAGCGCCAATCCTAACATCCAGTTTGCGGGCAGAATCGATAATATCCCCCTGGAAAAATTAACCCGCGTGCTAGGATTTACGCCTCTGGCGGGAACCCTATCCGGGGTAATTCCCAAAATCAGCTATCATCCCGGCGAACTCAAGCTGGATGGGAAATTGCTTTTTGAAGTCTTTGACGGGAAGATAATCATTAAAAATCTGAAAATCACCCATTTGTTTGGTCCCCTGCCCCGGCTCGAAGCGGATATTGAAATCAAACACCTGGATTTGGAACTGGTCACCCGTCACTTTGATTTTGGACTCATCACCGGCCGCTTGGATGGTTATGTCAAAGGCTTGGTTCTGGAAAATTGGCGCCCAGTCGCTTTTGATGCCTGGCTGGGAACCCCGGAAAATGATCCTTCCAAACACCGGATCAGCCAGAAAGCAGTGGAGAATTTGACCGATTTGGGCGGTGGTGGCGCGGCCGGGCTTCTATCGCGGGGATTTATGAAACTATTCAAGGAGTTTTCCTACCACAAAATCGGCATTGGTTGCCGTTTGCAGCATAATGTCTGTTATCTTCGCGGTGCAGCCCCGGCGAAAAATGGCTATTACATTGTCAAAGGCGGCGACCTGCCACGAATTGATGTGATCGGCTATAATCGCCGCATCGACTGGCCAACGCTCTTGGCTAGGCTGGCCAGGATTACCCAAATAAAAACCTTAGAATCACCGGTGATATCTCAATGAAAAAGACCATTTCAACCCTACCCCTGCTCGCGCTGTTGAGTATCGTTTCTTGCGTCACAATCAATATCTACTTCCCAGCGGCGGCGGCGGAAAAAGCCGCCGATAAAATTATCAAAGATATTCAGGAAGGCGCGGAAACAGAAACGCCCACCGATGCCCCGCAATCCAGTCTCCTTTTGTATCGCACCAAAGTCACTCTGCTGGAAATAATGAGCCTTGGTGTTTCCACCGCCCACGCGGCGGCGGATTTGAACGTGGACAGTCCCGAAATCCGCGCTATCCGCGCTTCTATGAAACAGCGCTTTCCCAAGCTCAAGGAATCTCTGGATAAAGGCTGGATTGGCTATGCCAACAACGGCCTGGTTGCCGTCGTCAATCCCATCGCCATCCCGCCACAACTGCGGGCCAAGGTAATGCGCCTGGTGCAAAATGAAAACAAAGACCGCATCGCGCTTTATCAAGCCATCGCCCGGGCCAACGGCCACCCGGAATGGGCCGATGAAATCCAGGCTACCTTTGCCAAACGCTGGATTGCCAATGCCCGTCCGGGCTGGATGATCCAGGCCAGCGATGGCCGCTGGCGGCGTAAGTAACCATGGGCCGGCGTCGGAGAAAACCCCTACCCCAGGAACCGGTCCAGGCCCTAATCGAAAACGTCACCCACGATGGACAGGGGATTGCCTATGTGGACGGCAAAGCGGTATTTATTGAAGGCGCCCTGCCCGGAGAAAAAGTAGTCTTCCGCTACCGGGAAATCCGGCGGGATTTTGCCCGGGGCACGGTTTTGGAAGTGACCGAACCCAACAAGGACAGAGTTACCCCCAAGTGCGCTTTTTTTGATCGCTGCGGCGGATGCAGCCTGCAACACCTGGATCCCGCGGCGCAAATCCGGCTCAAACAGGATCTTTTGATCCAGCAGTTCGCCCGAATAGGAAAAATCCCCCAATTCGAACTCTGGCCCCCGCTAACCGGACCATTATGGGGTTACCGCCGCAAAGCCAGGCTGGGGGTCAAGTTTGTCCGCAACAAAGGCCGGGTGCTGGTAGGATTCAGGGAAAAAGGCAGCGGATTGATTGCCGATATTGATGCTTGCCTTGTGTTGGATCCCAAAGTCGGTGACCGGCTGAAAGACCTGGCCACATTGATAGACAGTCTGACCATCAAAGAACGCATCCCCCAGATTGAAGCGGCCGTGGGAGATAATCGCTCCGCGCTGGTCTTCCGTGTGCTTCAGCCGCCAAGCGAAGAAGATCTTGGAAAACTCAAGCAATTTGGCAAGCGGTTCCAATTCGATATCTACCTGCAACCCAAAGGCCCGGATTCGGTAACCCCTTTATTGCCTGAAAACCCACAGCCATTGCATTATCGTCTGCCGGAAGATATTGAATTGCAGTTTGGCCCCTTGGACTTCACCCAGGTGAATGCGGCCATCAACATCAAAATGATTCATCGGGTCTTGGAAACCCTTAAGCCCAGCCCAACTGACAATATCCTGGATTTATTTTGCGGCCTCGGTAATTTCACCCTCCCCCTGGCCCGCCACGCCGGCCAAGTCACAGGGATTGAAGGCAATGAAAGCGCCGTGGAACAAGCCCGCCACAATGCCCAAATCAATCAACTGAAAAACACGCAATTTTATTGCAGCGATTTGACCCAAGACTTCAGTGAAAACCCCTGGAGCCAGGCCACCTACAATAAAATTCTACTGGATCCTTCCCGCGCCGGTGCTTTCGAGGTCATGGACTGGATTCCCCGCTGGCAACCCCAGCGAATCGTTTATGTTTCCTGCAACCCGGCTACTCTTGCCAGAGATGTGGGACACTTGGTACATCAACGGGGGTACCGGTTAATCAAGGCCGGCATCATGGATATGTTCCCCCATACCGCCCATGTGGAATCCATTGCCTTGCTGGAACCATGAACTATTTTTTGTGGATTCGGATAGATCGCCAGCGTTTATATCTTCGCCAAATAGATAACGGTATAATTTTGCGTGAATTTCCGGTGTCCACCGCGAAAAATGGACCTGGGGAATGGGAAAACAGTGGCTGTACGCCTCGGGGATGGCACGTGATCCGCGCCAAAATCGGCACGGGTGCGCCACTGGGAACCGTATTTGTCGGCCGCCGTCCGACCGGGGAAATTTATACGCCAAAGCTCGGCAGACAACATCCGGATCGGGACTGGATTTTAACTCGCATCCTCTGGTTAAGCGGGCTGGAGGTCGGCCGCAACCGATTAGGAAAGGTAGATACCTTCCGGCGCTACATATACCTTCACGGCAGCCCTGATGAAGTCATTCGAGGCGCACCCGAATCCCATGGTTGCATTCGTATGCGTAACGAGGATATCGCCTGGGTTTTTGACGCCGTTGATCATGGTACGAAGGTCTATCTGAGCGAGGATGATCAGTTGCCGCCCTCTCCGCCATGACCAAAATGATAAATGGCGGAATGGGAAAGAAACAAAGCCAATCCTACCAAAGCTATGCCACCGGCAAAAGCCAACAAATCCAGTGGATTTTCAAATGGCATTTCAATTCCGTGCTCAAAAAATTTAACAATCAAAATCATTAAAATGACCTTCCCCAAACGGCTTTTGAGATCATCCAGATTATTAATGATCAACACCTTGGCAAAAGCTTCGCTTTTCCGCGCCTCATCCAATGCGCTAATAAAAAGCTCATAAAGCCCCAAAGAAAATATAAGCAGCACAGTGGCTAGCAAATAGCCATCAATCACTTCCACCACATGGGCAATTACCTGGGACCGCATTGTCTTACGCGCCAAATCGGTAAGATCAGGCGATGCATAATTTCTCAAATCCATAATCAAATACCAGGCATCTACAGTAGCCACATAAAACACCCCAAACGCCACTGCCAGACTTGCCAAGACCGCCACCAACACCACCAAGCGGCTTCCCCACAAGCCTTTCTCCAGGCCGAACTCCAACTGTTGGGAAAATTTACTTCTCATCAGGATTCAATCCGCTGTTTTATTATTGGAACCTAAATTCTGCAAATGTTTCGGCATTCGGCTGCCAAATCAAGCCTTTATGCTGCGTTGGCCGCACCCATTTTATGCTCGAAGTAGCGCTGCCACGCCTGCGCGAAAATTGGCTTGCCGCCTTGCCTAAAGCCTTGCTTGACACCCTCGGTGCTCGAATCACTTGCAGAATTTAGGTGGAATTCTATAGGAAATGCTGAATCATTCATTCGTGAATTCCCCGCACACAGAATCTATCGCATCAAGCGATGGATTTTGTCAGCACATCCCTGCCCCAAAATCTCTGAAAAAACAGAGAATCTTCAAATCATGCCGCAACCCAAATTTATTTGCCAGAGAAAATTGCTTCCAGCTACAATATATAAGTTGAAGCTGGCGTAGCTCAGTTGGTAGAGCAGCGGATTTGTAATCCGCCGGTCGGGGGTTCGAATCCCTTCGCCAGCTCCATTTGAGAGTTCGAAGAAATCCGTTAATACCCCTCTAGCCCGCATGATAGCGGGCTTTTTCATGACTGGCTTGTCCGATACAATCCGACGAAATCCGTTGACAGTTACCGCCAAATGACGGTAACTTTGGCGGTACATTCAAACCCGCCAGCAAAGTTACCGCCAAATGCCCCTCACTGTTACCGCCATCAAGAATGCCAAGCCACGTAAGAAACCGTATAAAAAGTTTGATGGTGGCGGCCTCTATATCGAAATCCGTCCAAATGGCAGCAAGTTGTGGCGGTTGCAATATCGCTATGAAGGCAGGCGGAAATTGCTGTCGCTGGGTGCCTATCCCACCGTCACTTTGAAGGCTGCCAGGGAAAAACGGGATGAATATAAGCGCCAGCTCGCGGAGGGGATCGACCCATCCGCCGCCAGGAAAGCAGCCAAGGCGGCCGGGAAAAACACACTCCTGGCGGTGGCAAAGGAATGGTATGGGAAACAGGAGAAGGTTTGGCGCCCTTCCTACCGGGAAAAAATGGCCCGGCACATTGATAAATACCTTGGTCCCTTCCTGGGCAACCGCCCAATTGCCGATATCGAACCGCCGGAATTATTGGCCACCCTTCGCCGCATCGAGGAGCGCGGCCACCATGAGACCGCCCATACTGCCCATCAGGTGGCCGGGAGGATTTTCAGTTATGGCATCGCCACCGGGCGCTGCGCCAGGAATCCGGCCAACGATATACGCGGCGCCCTGGCTCCGGCAAAAACAAAAAACTTTGCCAGCATCCATGATCCAAAGAAAATCGGCGCCCTGCTCCGCGCCATGGATGATTACAGCGGGGATTTCGTAATCAGGCAGGCGCTCAGGCTGCTGCCGCTGGTGTTCGTGCGGCCCGGGGAATTGCGTCACGCTGCTTGGGATGAGATCAATTTCGAGTGTCAAATTCGAGGTGATGAGCCGCGGAGGTGGAAAAAATCCGCGCCCAATCCCCCGTCGCCAAAAGCGGGCCGTGGGTGACGCATTTTGAGGAGATGGCCCAAAAAACCGTCATTCGCCGTTTGTTCAAATACTTGCCCGTCTCCGTTGAAATGGCCAGGGCGGTCGGTTTGGACGAGGCCGCCGAGCGGAGTAAACAATCGGATGCGATTGATGCGGATTGCGTAATCGAATCGGAGGAGGAGGCCACCCCGGAGGAAAAAGGTGACTCAGCCGCGTGAGCTGATCCACTCCTTGAGCGCTTCGTCCATCCTCGTTTGCCAGCCAGGGCCGGTGGCGC